>JBJHBT010000001.1:0-227821 GCA_050485645.1 Gammaproteobacteria bacterium
GAACTCCCAGCATCACAACCTCCCCCGATGATCACTGGACTGGTTCGCGCTCTTTACACTCGTGCACAAACTGCTGTCAAAATATTTTTTTGCAGACAACGCAACCAATTGTTATTTATACCGTCTGCGGTCTGAGATTATGTTTGCTGCAAGTGAAAATGCCGACAACAGCGCAAGATACTGCGCCGGGCAGATCGGCCAACCCTCCGCGCCACTTTGGTGCGACCCACCCCCTGCTGCCGCCCGACTCGCCGCTGCTGCGATGATGGCCTGTTCGTGGCGGTGCTGAACTGACGCCGATGCGAGTGTGATCTGGAGAAGGCGCCCGGCCATGGAATCAATTTCGATGGCTCCGACCAGGAGATTCGCGGAACGTCTTGGCGGCGCCTGGAGAGGTGAGGAGTCATTCGCCTGGACTTTCTGGTTCTTCAGCGTCCTGTGTGGCTTTGCGCTTGGATTCGTCAGCTTTGTGGTTAGTCTCCCATTGCTTCCTTTCGCCGATACCGGTCTGGCCGGCTTTCCGGATACCGCGATCGGCCGCTCCTATACGACGCTGTCGGCACTTGTCTTCCTCGGCCACCAAATCACCGCCCTCATCATGATGGCGCGCTGCGTATCCAACGTGTCGTGGAAAGGGTGGGAATACATCGCCATGATGTGCCTGATCGTTGCAGCGTACTTCATCGTCGAAAGGACGTACTTTATCGTTGAACGCGTTCAGGCAATGATCAGCGTATTGATCGGATGATCATCGCCCGGCAAAGTCCCTGGTGCGCCCCGCCTGAGAGGAGCGTCGAGGCCATGCGGAGCGCTTCATCCGTCAGGCGTTCGAAAGCATCGGCCTGTACCTGACCCCGGACGTCTAGCAGGTGCCAGCGAGGGGGCAGCCCGCCTGAACCGGCAGGCTTCGGGTGGTATCATCCGGGCTTCTGTAGATGTGTTCAGGGCACCGTGGGCGAAGCGCCGCTTGCGCGAAGCCCGAGCGGTCCACGCGGCACCGACAGATACATCGTTATCCCGTCCCGAACGAATTCGATGTCTATCGGTTCGCCGACATTGCCTTCCAGAGTCATGTCGCCAAGCTCACCGAGCGAATAGACCCGCCTGCTGTCATAGGAAACGATACGGTCTCCTGATACCAAACCTGCCTGCGCGGCCGCCGACTGAGGCAGCACCTCTGTAACCCCGACATCGGTCGAATAGCCAAGCAGACGTCGATAAAGTTCGTAATCCGATTCACCAAGCTCCGCCCGCATCTGTCGTTCCAGCAACGACGCGCCGGGCAGCGGCCGACCTGCACGCATTGCATCATGCCGAGCTTCAAGCTCCATCATACCGCCCGTAACCCGCAGCTCATTCTCGCGTTGAACGATCTGCTCCGCCCGTTCCTGATCAAATCCACCGTTAGTCAACCGCATGACAGAGATCTCATTTCTCCACGCCAGGCCTCTGGCCAGATCCGGTGAACTGACATCCACGCCCTCATACATCTCCCTCATGGTTTCGAAAATCGAACCACGTTCAGCAGGCTCCTGAGTCAGTGGGAACTCCATCTGCGCGCTGGCCAGTAGCCCGAGCAGGTCGTCACCAAGCTGCGAAAATTGCGTTTCGATCTGATCCATGCGCACGTGCAACACATCAAGCGCCCACTCGAAACGGCTTTCCATGTCGTCGGCGTTTCCGAGAGGGAAGTTCCCGTCACCAAAGCTCCTGTCAACGCGTGATTCGACCGGAAACTCCAGGGCAGGCCTGGAAATTGACGCCAGGGTGCCAAGGCTCGCCACAACCCCGCCAGCCACGCCGCCCGCCAGCACCGCGAGCCAGGGCAGTCTTCCATTCATGAGAGTTCTCCTCGAATGTCGGCCTCCAGGCAGATGCTACGCGTCGTTGACGACGTCATCAGACAATTGTCGAGTTACACCAATAGGTTGCCCGGTCAACGTGATGTATGAGCCCGCCCTCGAACTCCCAGGTCAGCTGTACTTCTGAATACGCACAAACTTCCGGGTACCAGTCACAAAGTATGCCCGGAGGATACATGTGCTGACTCATCCGGGCAGTTATCATGATGTTCAAACCGACGTAATACAGCGCTGCAAAGCTCTCATGCCCAGACGACATGCAGGTTATCTTTTCGCGTACTCGCGTGGGTGACTCTTCGTAACTTCAAAACGGCGGAAGCATGCAAATGAGGATCTTCAGTCGCGGATACACCTCGTCGCGCAAGCCATACACAACCGAACCGCGCCAAACTCCCCGCATCACAACCTCCCTGGATGATCACTGGACTGTTTGCCGCTCTTTGCACTCGCTCGCAAACTGCTGTCAAGATGTTTTTTCGCGAATGGCGTAACCGATTGTTATTTATGCCGTCTGTTGTTCGAGATCATGCTTGATGCGAGTGAAAATACCGACAATCGCGCAAGATACTGCGCCCGGCAGACCGGCCAACCCTCCGTGCCACTTTGATGCAATTCGGCCCATCGGCCTCCTGAACGTTCAGCCAATACTCGCGCGAACGCTATTGGCATGAACGACTTCGGCATGCATCTGCACGGCGCGACACTGGACGCTGGCGCCCACGCGGCGTACCGTAGCCGGCGCAGTTCAAGGGGCTCAGGAGCGTAGATGGGGAACCCGCAGATCAGGCCGTGGCGAATGCCGGCAGCGCTGCGCGCTGCCGCGTTGACTGCCGGATACGTGCTGACCGGAGTCGCCGGCCCGACGGACGTTGCCGGCTTCAACATTTTGGCGCAGGCGCATGCGCAGGCTCCGGAACAGGCACAGGCCGCCACAACATCACTGGAACTGAGACGTCTCGACGATGCGCTGTTCGTGGTCCGCGGCGCAGGCTCCAATATCGTCATCGCAATCGCGGACGACGGACTGCTGCTGGTCGACGGCGGCCCGGCGGAAAACGTCGACCTGCTGCTGGAAGTGATCAGCAGCGAATGGCCGGATCACCACATCACAACGCTGATCAACACACACTGGCACCCCCGATCCACGGGCCTCAACCAGCGTCTGGGCGCGGACGGCGCCACCATCATCGCGCACGAGAACACACGGCTCTGGCTGGGCACGCGCATCGACCGTCCGTGGGACGGCAGCGTGCACCCGCCGCTGCCCGAATCCGCGCGCCCCGCTGTGACGTTCTACCGCAGCCACGACATGACGGTCGGCGATCACCCTGTACAGCTTGGCTACCTGCTGCAGGCGCACACCGACGGCGACATCTACGTTCACTTTCCCGACGCCAACGTGATCGCGGTCGGCGGCGTGCTGTCGGGCGACGGCTGGCCGCTGATCGACTGGTGGACCGGCGGATGGTTCGGCGGACTGATCGACGCTCTTGACCGCCTGATCGATCTGGCGGACGACGATACCCGCATCGTACCCGGCCAGGGTCCGTTGCTGACGCGTGCCGACCTGATCGACCAGCGGGCGATGTTCGAGACCCTCTACGATCGCCTGCTGGACCTGTTCGTGACGGCTCATGACGCCAACGAGGCCGTTGCCGCCCGGCCGGCCGCCGAGTTCGAGGAGCGCCTGGGCGATGCGGAGCGCTTCATCCGTCTGGCATTCGAAAGCATCGGCCTGTATCTGACCCCCGACGTCTAGCAGACTGTCGGACGCAGGGCATCGCAGCGAAAGGGCCACGTCTGCCTGAACCCGTGGACGCCCGGTGGTATCATCCGGGCTTCTACGGGTACGGGAGCACCCGTTGCGGACAACACGGACAGCGACGATCGCCGGGGGCGCCGCCGTCATCGCGGCGGGTGTCTACCTGTGGACGGCATTCGCCCCCGACAAGCGGGTGCGGACACCCTCTGCCGATGAGCACTTCGCGCTGATCGATCGCTATTGTACGGACTGCCACAATCGTGCCGAGAGGGCCGGCGAACTGGCCTTCGATCAGCTGCTCGGCAATGACATCCACACCGATGCCCGGGTCTGGGAAACCACAGTACGCAAACTGCGTGGCAGCCTGATGCCGCCGCCGGGCTCGCCACGCCCCGCGTTCGAGCGGATCGATGCGTTGGTGGCATGGCTGGAAGACAGTCTCGATACTGCCTACGCCACGGAGCGGCAGCTTGGCCGCGTCACCTTGCGGCGCCTGAACCGCGGCGAGTACGCCAACGCCGTGAGGGACGTGCTCGGCGTGGAGATCGACCCGACCACCCTTCTGCCGCAGGATCCCAGAGTCGACGGCTTCGACAATATCGCCGCGGCGCTGCAAGTGTCCCCCGCCTTCATCGAGCAGTACGTGGATGCCGCCAGACTGGTGGCCGACATCGCCATCGGCAACCGCCACGCCAATCCCGGCAGTCAGATGTATTTCGACCCACGCACCGCGGGCGCGATCAGCGGTTCCAGCCCGTCCGGTGGCAGCCGCGCGCTGCACGTTCATGGCCTGCCGCCCGGCACACGCGACGGTTTCGTCGTGACACACGTGTTTCCGGCCGACGGAACCTACGAGATCAATATCGCCGACATGGCCTCGTCGCTGTGGGTGTACTCGATGGAGTTCGAAAACACCGTCGTCGTCACCGTCGATGGTCATCGCGTCTACGAGACCACCATCGGCGGCGAAGACGACATGCGCGCCATCGACCAGCGCCAGGACCCTGCCGTGGATGCGATCAACGCGCGCCTGAAGAACATACGCTTCAACGCCAGGGCCGGTCAGCGCCAGGTCGCGGTCACCTTCGTGCGCCGCTCACATGCCGAATCCGACGACCCGCTGCACTACCAGCGACAGGGTTCACTGCGCGGCATCGGCCACGACCGGCTGCTGCGCGTGATGTCGTTCGAGCTCAGCGGTCCATTCGGCATCGATGGCATCAGCACGACGCCAAGCCGCGAACGCCTGTTCAGCTGTTATCCGCAACGGGCCGCCGACGAGACCCGCTGTGCCGAGGAAATCATCGCGCGAATCAGCGCGCACGCTTTCCGCCGGCCGCCTGGCGAAGACGACCTGCGCGAGCGACTTGAGTACTACCATGCCGCGCGCGCCGAGGGTGACTTCGAGGAAGGCATACGCGCTGCCCTGGTCGGGATTCTCGCCAGCCCGCATTTTCTGTATCGCGCCGAACGGGTGCCGGACGATACCGTGCCCGGGGAAAGCTACCGGCTCAGCGACCACGAGCTTGCCTCACGTCTTTCATTCTTCCTGTGGCGCAGCGTGCCGGACGAGACGCTGCGCACCCTGGCTGCGAACGGTGAACTGTCACGGCCGCAGGTGCTGCGCCGTGAAGTGATGCGCATGCTGGCCGACCCGCGCGCGAAATCACTGGCGGACAGCTTCGCGTACCAGTGGCTGCATCTGGACAAAATGAACGAGATCCAGCCCGACCGCGCACAGTTTCCGCAGTCCTCCGGACCCAACGACCTACGCGACGCGTTCCGCGAAGAGATCACGCTGTTCGTCGACAGCATCTTCCGAGAAGACCGCAGCGTGGTCGACCTGCTCACCGCCGATCACACCTTTGTGAACGAGCAGCTCGCCGTGCACTATGGACTCAATCACGTGCGCGGCGACCGCTTTCGTCGCGTGACACTGCCGCAACCGGAACGCTTCGGCCTGCTCGGCAAGGGCGCCGTCCTGCTCGCATCATCGTATCCGAACCGCACCTCACCGGTGCTGCGGGGCGACTATGTGATGTCGTATCTGATCGGCACGCCGCCAGCCGCCCCGCCGCCGGACGTGGAAGACAATCTCGATGCGGAGAGCCGGGGCGCCGGCGCGCTCACCGTACGCGAAAAACTCATTCAGCACGCCAGCGACCCCAGTTGCAATTCATGCCATGGCATTATCGATCCACTCGGGTTCGCGCTGGAGAATTTCGACGTGGACGGCAGCTGGCGTGACATCGATCGTGCCTCCGGACGCCCTATCGATTCGGTAGGCGAGCTGCCCGGCGGTATCGTGGTGGCCGGCCCGAACGGTCTGCGCGACGTGCTCGTGAACCGTTCCGAACAGTTCATGCAGGCCTTCACCGAACGCCTGCTGACCTATGCGCTGGGACGATCACTGGAATACTACGACATGGGCACGGTACGACGCATCGTTCGTGACGCTGCCGGCGACGATTATCGCTTCTCACACATTGTGCTCGGCATTGTCACGAGTGATGTATTTCAGATGCAGCAGGCGCCTGGCGACCGGCCTTCGGGCACGACTCTCCGCGCTGCGACACCGTAGAGGGAAAGACCATGTTCATCACCGGAAAACACCTGTCCAGACGCACGGTTCTGAAAGGTGCGGGCGCGACGATCGCATTGCCGTTCCTCGATGCGATGGTACCAGCCGGCCGCGCACTGGCGAGCACGACCACCCCACCGTTGCGAATGGGCTTCGTGTATTTCGCTCACGGCGCGGTCATGGACCGCTGGACACCCACACGCACCGGCAGCGATTTCGACATCCCGCCCATCCTCGCGCCGGCCGCGAGTCATCGCGATGTCATGACCATCGTCTCCAACCTGCGCAATCGCCCCGCCGAAAGCTCCGACCCCCATGGCATCGTCGAGCGGACCTGGCTGAGCTGTGTCGCACCGGGCGACGTCGGCAGCCAGGGCCCGGACTGGGGCGTCTCCGCCGACCAGTTCGCCGCGCGACACCTGGGCCAGGACAACCCGTTCCCGTCGCTGGAGCTCACCGCCGAGTCACGCGACGGCGGCCACTCGTTCCGCACGCCCACGCAACGGCTGCCGATGGAGTACAACCCGCGCACGCTGTTCTACAGGCTGTTCGGACCCGGTGATTCCCCCGCGGAACGGTCACAGATTCTGACCCGTACCAGCGGTGTGCTGGATCGCGTGCAGGCCGAGACCGCGCGCTTTCGTGCTTCGCTGGGCGCGCCGGACCGCGTCGTGCTCGATGACTATCTCGACTCGGTGCGTGAGGTCGAACGGCGAGTCGAGAACATGCTGGCGCAGGACTTCTCCGGACTGGACATGCCATCGGCACCGGTGGGCGTACCCGCGGACATGGGCACGCATATGGAGCTGATGTTCGACATGCTCGCCCTCGCCTACCAGACCGATCTGACGAGGGTCGCCACACTGCGCATGGCAGGTGAAATCAGTATGCGTACCTACACGCACATTGGCATCTCCGAAGCCTTTCACCCGCTCTCGCATCATGGCAACGACGCGGAGTCGCTGGACAAACTGTCGGCCATCCAGACATGGCACACCCAGATGTTCGCCCGCCTGCTCGATCGCCTCGCGGCCATGCCCGATGGCGATGGCTCGGTACTCGATCATTCGATGATCCTGTACGGCAGCAACATGAGCGACAGCGACATTCACAACAACAACCCGCTGCCGGCTGCGATTTTCGGCAGGGCCGGTGGCCGCATCCGGGGCGGACAGCACATTGCCTATGCCCCGGATACACCGTTCGCCAATCTGCTGCTGACCATGCTCGACCGTGCGAACGTTCCGATCGAGCAACTGGGCGACAGCAACGCGCTGCTCGGCGAGGTATGAACGCCGTGCAACCGGCCCGCGCATCGCTGCTCGCCGTCACGGTCGTGGCCGCTTCGGTCCTGTACGGCTCGAGTATCGGTCCCGCAATGGCGTCGGACAACGAAGCGAACGGCGCGGCACTTCTCGAAGCGATTCGGCACGGCGACAGCGCCACAGCGATTGCGCTGATCGCGGACGGCGTCGATGCCAACACATCCGACCCCGATGGTACGACCGCGCTGATCTGGGCCGCCTACCAGGACGACGAAGCGGTCGCAGCCGCGCTGCTACAGGCCGGTGCGGAACCTGATACGCGCAACGACTACGGTGCCAGCGCCCTCGGCGAGGCATCGCTGATCGGTGCCACCCGGGTCATCGAGCTGCTTCTGAACGCGGGCGCCGACCCCGAGGCGGCCAATCAGGAAGGGGAAACGGCGTTGATGCTCGTGGCCCGCACCGGCAACACCGATGCCGCACGGAAGCTGATCTCCGCCGGCGCCCACATCAATGCCAGCGAACAATGGGGCGGACAGTCCGCGCTGATGTGGGCGGTGACGCAGCTGCAGCCACAGATGGTGCAGCTGCTGATTGAACACGGCGCCGATGTGAACGCCCGCGGGCGAGTCCATCAATGGGGGCGGCGCATCACGTCCGAGCCCCGCCCGAAGGACATGCACCAGGGCGGCTTCACGCCCCTGCTGTACGCCGCACGCGGCGACTGCATCGCGTGCGCCGAACACCTGATCGCCGGCGGCGCCGACATCGACCTGCCAGGCCCCGATGGCACCACGCCGCTGATCATCGCCATCATGAACGGACATTTCCACTTCGCACACTTCCTGATCGATGCCGGCGCGGATGTGAATCGCTGGGACGTGTGGGGGCGGACACCGCTGTACATGGCCATCGACATGCGCGCGATATCCGTACCCGGACGCGGCAGACAAATGGCCGAAAGTCTGACACTGGCGCGCAGGCTGCTCGAATCCGGCGCCAATCCGAATGCACAACTGAAACTCTGGCGTCCTCCGTTTCGTGACCGCATCAACGAACGTGGCGCCGACAACACGCTCAGCACCGGCGCCACCCCGCTGCTGCGCGCCGCCCATGGTGGCGACCTCGAAGCAGCACGGCTGCTGCTGGAATACGATGCTCTGGTCGACCTGCCCAATGCCCACGGCATCACGCCGCTGCTCGCGGCAGCCGGTACAGGGCTGTCGTTCCGCAGTCATCGTGGCCGGTTCCGCTCTGAGCGTGACGCCGTGGAGCTGACACGCCTGCTGCTCGACGCAGGCGCCGACGTTCATGCGCTCACCGAGGAACCGCGGCGTGTGCAGCGACTGCGCGATCCGCGTATCGAAGTGGTGCCGTTTCATTTTCATTTCGCCGATGTGCCGCCTGCCGGCACGTCCGCGATCCACGGCGCCGCAAGACGGGGCTGGAACCAGGTCATCAGGGTGCTTGCCGAACATGGCGCACGGCCCGATCTGCTTGACGCACAGGGCAGGTCGCCGATCGACCTGGCCATGGCCCGGTACATTCCCGCACCGACCGTGCCCGACCCCATACCCTATCCGGAGACAGAAGCGCTGCTGATGGAGCTGGTATCCCACTGAACGCCTTGTGTAGGATGCGCGCCATGGATCCGGCGATAGAAACCAGCGGCCTCGTAAAGACCTTCGGCGCCACACGTGCCGTGAGCGGCATCGACCTGAGCGTGCCCCGCGGCATGGTGTACGGACTGCTGGGGCCGAACGGTGCCGGCAAGACCACCACCATCCGCATGCTCGCGACCCTGCTCAGGCCGGACTCAGGCACCGCCCGCGTACTCGGCCACGACCTGGTCACGGAGGCCGAACTCGTCCGCTCCCGTGTCAGCCTGACCGGCCAGTTCGCGTCGGTGGATGAAGATCTCACCGGGCACGAAAACCTGGTCCTGATCGCGCGCCTGCTGGGCTTTTCCTGGCGTGCGGCGCGGGTGCGCGCAACTGAACTGCTGGAGGCTTTCGATCTGAGCGAGGCGGCGCGCAGGCAGGTGCAGAACTACTCAGGTGGTATGCGACGCCGACTGGATATCGCCGCCAGCCTGATCCTGACCGCGGACCTGCTGTTCCTGGATGAACCGACCACGGGCCTGGATCCGCGCAGCCGCAACCAGGTCTGGGACATCGTCCGCGCCATTGCCGCCGAAGGGACGACCGTGCTGCTGACCACGCAGTATCTGGAGGAAGCCGACCGCCTCGCACAGCGGCTGGCGGTCATCGATCACGGCCGTCTCATCGCCGAGGGCAGCAGCCGCGAGCTGAAGCGCTCGGTCGGCGGCAGTACGCTGCATGTGCGCGTGCGCGATGCCGAACACCAACCGGCCGCCGACACGGTGCTGAGGGAAATTTTCGGCGCCGACGTGCATCAGGGCGAAGACCCGGGCCTGCTGTCCGCCAGAGTCTCCCGGGACGAATTCGTGCCCAGGGCGTTGGCGGCCCTGGCGTCGGCTGGCGTGGACCTGGAGGAATTTTCGTTGACCCAGCCAAGTCTGGATGACGTGTTCTTCGCACTCACCGGTCGGCCGGCGGAAGAACAGGCGGCGGAGGCTGCGGCATGACCCAGGCAACCCTGCACCGCGCGCTTTCCACGGAGAACCGCCCGCCCCGCGCCGGCGCGCTGTCCGCATCGCTGACGCTGTGCTGGCGTGCGGTGCTGAAGATCAAGCATGTGCCATTCCAGCTGTTCGATGTCACCGTGTTTCCGATCATGATGACGGTGATGTTCACCTATCTGTTCGGCGGCGCGCTGGCCGGATCCACGCAGGAATACCTTCAATATCTGCTGCCGGGCATCGTCGTCCAGACCATCGTGTTCCTCACGGTGTACACCGGCGTCGGTCTCAACACCGACATACGCAAGGGATTGTTCGACCGTTTCAGATCATTGCCGATCTGGCAGCCGGCGCCGATGGTCGGCGCACTGCTCGGCGACCTCATGCGCTACGGACTCGCCGCGCTGGTGGTGCTGATCGTCGGCCTGATCATGGGCTTCCGGCCGGAAGCCGGCGTGGTCGGTGTGGTACTGGCCGTGGCGCTCATGCTGCTGTTCGCATCGGCGGTGTCCTGGCTGTGGATCATCGTCGGCATGCTGGTACGCACGCCCGAGTCCGTGATGACCACCAGCTTTCTGCTGCTGTTTCCTCTCACGTTCGTGAGCAACATCTTTGTCGATCCGGTGACCATGCCCGGCTGGCTGCAGACCGTGGTGCAGATGAATCCGGTTTCTCACCTGGCGACGGCATCGCGTGGTCTGATGCACGGCGGTGTGGCGGCAGGCGATGTGCTGTGGGTGCTTGTGGCCTCCGCCGTGATCACGGCGATCTTCGCGCCGATCGCGATGCGCATGTACTACAGGGAGCGATAGGGGAACACCAGCGCGGCTCACGGTCCTGATCGCGCCCGGGAACCCGTACCCGAACAGCGCCGTCAGTCGAGCCCGCCGCGCAGTGACGTGATGCGCTGTGTGTTGAATCCGAGCCAGTGCATACGGCCCTTGTAGCGCGCGTGCTCCACCTTGATGCAGCGATCCATCACCACATCCAGACCACCTTCTGCGGCGATGCGTGCCCCCTCTTCGTTGATGACGCCGAACTGGCACCACAGCGCTTTCGCACCGATCGCCACGGCGTCTTTCGCAATGCCCGGCAGCGCCGCAGGGGCACGAAAAACGTTGACGATGTCGACCGGCTCCGGGACCTCCGACAGGCTCGCGTAACTCCTGACGCCGAGGACCTCGCTCTCGCGTGGATTGACCGGAATGACATGGTATCCGTGGCGCTGCAGATAAAAGCCCACGAAATGACTGGCCCGCAGCGGATTACCCGACAGGCCGACGATGGCGATGGTCTTTGCGCCGGAAAGCACGCGCTGGATGCTCCTGGGATCCTGGTAGCGGGCGACATTGAATGCCTGCATTACTCCGTCTCCCCGCCGGCGACTGCCCGCGCGCGCTGAAAACCCTGTTCAAGATCCCAGATCAGATCGTCGGCGTCTTCAATACCCACGGACAGGCGAATCGTCCCCGGACGAACGCCGGCAGCGGCAAGCTCAGCGTCCTCGAGCTGCCGATGCGTGGTACTCGCCGGATGGATCACCAGGCTCTTGGCATCGCCAACATTCGCCAGATGCGACCACAGCTGCAGCGAGCGGATGAATGCCTGTCCCGCCGCTCGGCCACCGCGTATATCGAACGAAAACACCGCACTGGCGCCGCGCGGCAGGTATTTGTTCTTCAGCGCCCGGTAGCGACTTCCCAGCAGTCCGGCATAGGTGACATGCGACGCCATGTCGTGACGCTCCAGCCAATGGGCGATGGCCTCGGCGTTCGCGACGTGACGCTGCATGCGCAGCGACAGGGTTTCCAGTCCCTGCAGGAACAGAAACGCATTGAACGGACTCAGACAGGCGCCCAGATCACGCAGGGTCTCGGCACGCAGTTTCATCAGATAGCCGTACATGCCGAACGTTTCGTGAAACGGCAACCCGTGGTAGGCGGGCGACGGTTCCGCAACGATCGGGAAGCGCCCGTTCGACCAGTTGAACTCGCCGGAATCGATGACCACGCCGCCAATACTGGTGCCATGCCCGCCAATGAACTTGGTGGCTGAATGCATCACGATGTCGGCGCCCCACTCCAGCGGTCTGCACAGGTACGGCGTTGCGAAGGTGTTATCCACCATCAGCGGCAGGCCGTGCTCATGGGCGATGGCGGCAATGGTTTCGATATCCAGCACATTGCCGCCGGGATTGCCGATGGTCTCGCCGAAGAATGCCTTGGTGTTGTCGCGCACGGCTGCCCGCCAGGCATCGGGATCGTCCGGATCCACCCAGGTAAGGTCCACGTTCATCTTGCGCAACACGTGCTTGAGCTGATTGACCGTACCGCCGTACAGGGCCGACGACGACACGATGTGATCGCCCGGTGTGAGCAGCGTGAATAAAGCCGCTGCCTGCGCCGCAAGACCACTGGCAAACGCGACCGCACCGCAGCCGCCTTCGAGGCTGGCCATGCGTTCCTCGAACGTGGCCACCGTCGGATTCATGATGCGCGAGTAGGTGTTGCCGTACTCCTGAAGATTGAAGTAAGCGGCCGCCGACTCCGGATCCTCGAAAACGTAGCTGGTGGTCTGATAGATCGGCGCGGCACGCGCTCCGGTATTCGGGTCCGGGCGCTGGCCGGCGTGAACCTGTCGGGTGTCGAAGCCGAATCGGCGTGACTCATCCATGGGTGTTCTCCCTGCCTGCGCTCACGGCGCAAGGAACCGGCGAATCATAGGCGTCTGGCGTGCTTCCTCCAACAGGAAACAGTCGTGGCCATAGGGCGCATCGATGACATGCAGCTCGACCTCCCTGCCGCCGCCCCGCAGCGCCGACGCCAGCTCTTGTGAGCATTCCGGCGGATAGAGCCAGTCCGAACTGAAAGCAATCAGCAGTGTACGGGCGCGCACCCCGCTCAACGCCCGCTCCAGACTGCCATCGCCATACTGTCTGGCCAGATCGAAGTAGGTCAGCGCCCGCGACAGGTAGAGGTAGGTATTGGCATCAAAACGCCGGACGAATGACCGTGCCTGATGCTGGAGGTAGCTCTCCACGGCAAACTCGGGCTCCGTGAGTACGAAGCGAATATCATCGCCGGCCTGCAGACGGCGGTTGAATTTGTTCGCCAGTGCCCGCGCCGAAAGATAGGTCACGTGGCCGATCATGCGCGCAATGCCCATGCCGGCGCCCGGCATGCGACCGGAGTCATGATAGTGGCCATCCTGCCAGTCGGGGTCTGCGGTGATGGCGCTGCGCGCGATGGCGTTCCAGGCCACGCCCTGCGGGCGCAGCGCGTGCGTACTGGCGATCGGGATGATGGCATCGACCTCATCCGGATACAGCACCGCCCATTCCAGCGCCTGCATGCCGCCCAGCGAACCGCCGGCCACGGCGGCCAGCCGGCTGATGCCCAGTTCACGCAGGAAGGCGCGCTGTGCACGCACCATGTCGGCCACGGTGATGACCGGAAAATCCGAGCCGTAGGGCGCGCCGGTTGCCGGGTTGGTCGACGACGGCCCGGTCGTGCCGCGACAGCCGCCGAGCAGGTTGGTGCTCACCACGTAGTAGCGATCGGTGTCGAATGCCTTGCCCGGGCCGATCATGCCGTCCCACCAGCCGAGGTCGGACCGGCGGTCGGCATCCCGCTCCTCGGCGCCGAACCCGTCGCGGGTACTGCCGGCCGCCGGCGCGCGGGAAAACCCGGCGGCGTGCGCATCGCCGGACAGCGCATGACAGATGAGAATGACGTTGTCCCGTGCCGGCGCCAGGGTGCCATACGTTTCGTAGGCGATGACGACAGGATGCAGTATCCGCCCGCCATCCAGCTTCAGCGCCCGTGGCAGCTCGAGATGATGCGTATCGACGGTGCCCGCGGATCCCGCGTCCGAGTTGACTGCCAGCGTGGCCATCGCGCCAGTATAAGCCAGTCCGGCGGCCACCCGGACTGCACAGACTCAGGGCTCGGTCAGAAATAACTTGGCATTCCTGGCCGCCGATCCATCCCGTTCGGCCGCGTTGCTCGTCGCTTACACATCAACAATATGCAAGCGCCTCGCGCCTTGCCGGACGGGCGCCTCGACGCCCCGGAATGCCAAGTTATTTCTGACCGAGCCCTTAGACAACCCGAGGGCGGCGGCGCTATCATCCGTCGCTCGTTGAGGGGGCTCAGCGCTGTGCCTCCACTTGTCATGATGCGGATATATCCGTCGGCTACGACAATCCTTATCTATGACAATTCACCCCTATGACAATTCACTCAGGGAGACAGACCATGACGCAGACGGCGACGGCAGCAGACAATGGCGTAAACGTGGCGGCACTTCTGGAAGCGCGCGAAGCACTGAGACAGGCGCCCGAGGCGGCGAAGTTCACCTGGCGCGCCACCTGCCGCTGGGTGAAGGGCACCCACAGCCGAACCAGCATTCGTGATTTTCACGGCCTGGGCGGCGCGCAGAAACACCGCACGGAGTTCACTTTCGAGGCCGATCATCCGGAGATATTCGCATCCGAAGACATGGGTGCAACGCCGGTGGAACTCGTACTCGCCGGACTGGCCAGCTGCCTGACCGCGGGCGTTGCATCGGTGGCGCAGAATCGCGGTATTCAACTGCGTTCAGTCGAAGCCCTGCTCGAGGGCAGCATGGACATCCAGGGCATACTTGGTATCGACAGTGACGTCCGCAACGGCTACGACGACATCAATGTGACCTTCAACATCGATGCCGATGCCTCGCAACAGGACATCGAAGCGTTGGTGGCGCAGTCGCAGAAGCGCTCGGCGGTCTACGACATCATCACCAACCCGACCAACGTCACGGTGCAGGTGCACAAGACGTAGTCGCGCATCAGCGAGACTCACCATCGAACGGATCACGACGGTCGTCATAGGCGCCGGCCATGCCGGGCTTGCGACCAGCCGCCTGCTCACCGAGCGCTCGATCGACCATGTCGTTCTCGAACGCGGTGAGATAGCCAACTCATGGCGTCATGAACGCTGGGATTCGCTGCGCCTGCTGACGCCGAACCAGCAGGCGCGCCTCCCCGGCTGGCGCTACACCGGCCCCGATCCCGATGGCTATATGACGATGCCGGAGGTGATCGGGTTCATCAGCGATTTCGCCGCCAGCTTCGACGCCCCGGTTCGCACCGGCACCGAGGTGACGTCGCTGCACGCCCTGGATGACGGCTATGGGCTGCTCACCGGCAATGGTGAAATCCGCTGCCGCAGCGTCGTGATGGCGAGCGGTGCATGCAATCGGCCATCCATTCCAGCCATCGCAGCCGCTGTACCGACCTCCGTGAAGTGCTTCACCCCCTTCGATTACGGCAATCCCGGTCGACTGCCGGCCGGCGGTGTGCTGGTTGTCGGTGCGTCCGCCACGGGATTGCAGCTGGCCGACGAGATCCGTCGCACCGGCCGGCCGGTGATGTTGTCGGTTGGCGAACATGTTCGCCTGCCACGCACCTATCGTGGCCGGGACATCCTGTGGTGGATGGAGGCCAGTGGCATCTGGAACCAGCGTTACGACGAAATCGAGGACCTGGATCGCGCCCGCAGACTGCCTTCTCCGCAACTGGTTGGGTCGGCGCAGCGCATCACGCTGGATCTCAATACGCTCACGGCAGCGGGCGTGGAGCTGGTCGGACGACTGGCCGCGGTGCGCGATGGCAAGGCGCTGTTCTCCGGCGGCCTGCCGAACCTGTTCTCGTTGGCCGATCTGAAGATGAACCGTCTGCTGGATACCTTCGACGCATGGGCGTCCGACACCTGTCGCGAAGACATCGGCCCACCCGAACGCCCCGAACCGACCCGGGCTCCGGCTTCGCCCCGGCTGAGCCTGGACCTGACCCGCGGCGAAATACGGTCCATCGTCTGGGCCACCGGATTCCGTCCGGACTATCGATGGCTGCACGTGCCGGTTCTCGACCGCAAGGGCGCTCTGCGCCACGATGGCGGTGTCGTCGACTCACCCGGCCTGTACGCACTCGGCCTGCCGGTGCTGCGTCGGCGCAAATCCACTTTCATTCACGGCGCTGAGGACGACGCGCGCGACATTGTTGAACATCTTGCTGCCGGTCTCGCGCAACGACGCTTCTGATGCACGGTCACGCAGGACTTGGATGTACGCCGGATTTGTGAGACAAAGCGCGCACTCGGAAATCCGGAGAGCATCATGCACCACTTCATCCCCGCGGCTGACATCCGGCCAACCACTGCATTTGCAGATAATTCATCCGGTTACAGGCGTTTTTCGCTGTCAGATCGAGATTGCGGCGCGGTGCACACCGGCTGGGGGCTGACCGAACTGGATGCCGGAGGGCATGTTGACGAGCACCTGCAATCCTTCGAGAAAAGCTTCTTCGTACTCGAAGGTAATCCGGTCCTGGTGCTCGACAACCGCGCCTACCGGCTCTCTCCCGGCGCCTGCGGCTGCATCCCCGTAGGGATGAAACAGGCATGGCTGGGACCGCAGAGCGGTACGGCACGCTGGATTGACATGAACACGCCGGTGCCCCGGGGGGTCAATTTCGCTGACGACACCTATTTCCTCGGCCCGCCGCCCGCTGTACCGATCGCGGATCTGGATATTCGCGATCCATCGTCGCGGCATCTGTTCCGCATGGCCGACGATGACATCAAGGTCGACGCACTGCGTACCGGGCTGCGCAAGGATGCACCCAAGGTCTCAGCCAGCATGGCCACCGCCCTGCTGGTCTACAGCGGCATTTCCCTGAAGATGCTGGTGGACTCGCGACTGGACGCGGCACTGCACACCATGTTCATGGTCGAGTACGAGCCCAACGGCAATGCCCATCCGCATGACCATCCACTGGAGGAGGCCTACTTCATCATGCACGGTGAAGTGGAAGCATGGGCCGACGACAGCGTGTACGTCATGAAGCCCGGCGACTTCCTGTGGGCGGGCGTAGGCTGTACCCATGCGTTTTACAACCGGAGCGATACCACCGTGCGCTGGCTGGAGACGCAGTCACCGCAGCCACCGGTGCGACATTCCTACCGCTTCGCCCGCGACTGGGAGTACTTCGCCGAACAGCTCAGGAATCAACGCGCCGATCAACCTGCTGCCTCGAAAAGGACCGCCTGATGACTGACAGACTCAACGCCAGCGTACTGATCGTCGGGGGCACCGGCGGCATTGGCCGAGCACTGGCCGAGCGCTACGCGTCGCTGGGCAGCCGGGTGGTGATCACCAGCCGCGATGCGGACCGGGCGGCGGCCACGGCGGCCGAGATCGGACCTGAAGTTCGCGGCATCCCGCTGGACATCGCCGAGCCGCACCGCATTGCCGACATGCTGACGAGCGTCGGCAACATCGATCGCCTGCTGATCGTCGCCGTTGAACGCGATCACAACAGCGTACGCAACTACGATGTTGCCAGGGCGGTACGCGGTGTCACCGTCAAGCTGGTCGGCTACACGGAAATCGTCCACTGCATGCTGGATCGCTTCAATAGCGACGCATCGGTGGTGATCTTCGGCGGCCTGGCGGCCGAGCGCCCCTACCCGGGCTCAACGACCATCACGATGGTCAATGGCGCCGTGAAAAGCATGATCAAGACCATGGCCGTGGAGCTGGCGCCGATCCGGTTCAATGCGATTCACCCGGGCATCATCGGCGACACACCTGCCTGGAAAGACAAACCCGAGGCGCTGGCCGCGATCAGCGCACGGACGCCGGGCGGTCGGCTCGCGACCACCGAGGATGTGGTCGACGCGGTGAAATTTTTGTTCAACAACCGCGGCGTCAACGGTGTCAATCTCGTCGTCGACGGTGGCTGGATGTTGCAGTAGCGGGTTGCCGCCGTGGCCGCGAAACCGGGCCGCGAAACCACGCCTGCCTTGCGAATCGCCTATACTGCCCGCTCGATGGAGCAGTTGGGGGGTCCGTCATGAGCGGGCTGGGCAAAACACGCCGGCAGTTCATGAAGCAGGCACTGGGCGCCGTGGCGGCCACTGCCTGCTGTTCCGTGCGGGCCGATAATCCGTTCGCACCGCCGCCCCTTGCCTATCCGTCGCTGGATCTGCCCGGTCCCGGCGGTCTCACCAGCCGTGACCTGCTCAATCGTGGCTACTGGCCCACGCCCGCCCTGCCGCCGGCCAGTGGCCGAATCGACGCGCGCCGCATCGCTGAGCATGTCTTTCTGCTGTCAGGCGCCGGCTGCAACGTTATCGCCGTCACGACCGGTGGCGGAGCCCTGCTGATCGACGGCGGACTCGAGACCCACGCCCCGGCGCTGCTGGCCGCGGTGGCAGAGCTGCCCGGCGGCGGGCCGGTCCATACGCTGTTCAATACCAGCTGGCGACCGGAAAATCGTGGCGCGAACCGCGCCCTCGGCGCGGCCGGCGCACGCATCATCGCTCACCGACTCACCCTCGACTGGCAGTCTGTACGCGTCATCCACCCGTGGGATCCGCAGACGCCCCACGCTCGCCTGCCCGAAGCAGCCAGGCCCAATGACACGTTCCGGCATCTCGATGACACCGAGCTGCGAGTGGAGATCGAAGGCATCAGAATTCACTACGCCAGGCTGCCGTTCGCACACACCGACAGCAGCATCTACGTTCATCTGCCCGATGCCAACGTGATCGCGATCGGCGGCGTCACCAACGGACCGGCCAGCAGCTGGTCGCAACTGCCTTTCCGCGGCAACTGGCCCGAGATCGACTGGTGGACCGGCGGCCGCGGCAACCGGATCGCGCCGTCATTGCGGACAGTCATCGAGCGCAGCAGCGCCGACACCGTCGTCGTGCCATCGCAGGGTGGACTACTGACACCGGCCGACCTTGCCACGCAGCGCGCGATGTTTGAAGCGATGATGTCGGGCACGGGCGAGAACGCCATCGACAATATCTATCACGCCGGCCATTACGGCCGGGACGAAGTGCTCGCGCGGTTCTTCGACAACGAACGCCGGCGGGATTTCATCGACGAATGGGGGGATCCCACGGTATTCGTCTATCGCAGTGTGGAAAGTTCATGGCCCACGAGTTCCACCAATGCCTGAACGGCCACCAACACCTGAAGCGCCACCGATGACGAACGCAAACGCCAACGGACACATCACTCGCGTCGCGCCACGATCGGCGGGGATCGCATCCCGACCGATGCTGGCGGTCGCCGGTCTGCTTGCCGCGGGCGTCGTTGCCACGCTGCTGTGGACGCAGATTCGTCACGGCGACGAAGCCACGCTGCTCGCCAGCGCGGACGAACACTGGCGTGTACTCAGAACGCAATGCTTCGACTGCCACGATTCGATCAGTTACGTCGCCGACCTGGCTCTGGACAGACTCAGCCCGGACACCATCCCCGAACACGCCGCCACCTGGGAGACGGTGGTTCGCAAGCTGCGTGGCCGCACGATGCCACCGCCGGGAGAACGCCGGCCCAGCGAATCCGAATACACGAACCTGGTCGCCTGGCTCGAAGCCAATCTCGATCTTGCGGCCGCACGCGCACCGGACCCGGGCTGGAGTGGACTGCATCGGCTCAATCGTCGCGAATACACCAACGCGATCCACGATCTGCTGGGTGTGGACTGGATTGCGCAGGCCGACATGCTGCCGCCGGACACCACCTATGAAGGTTTCGACAACATTGCATCCGCGCTCGTGACGACGCCGGGGTTTCTCGAAATGTTCCTGTCGACCGCCCGTCAGGTGGCCGTCGAGGCGGTGGGGCAGCCGCATGCCCCGCCTGGCGCCGGCAGCGCCGAGTATCTGCGCCTGCCGGACCAGGAAGGCCATCAGCCTTTTCATGCGCCCGGCGCGCCGCTGGGCACCCGCGGCGGCATTCAGGCCTGGCACTACTTCCCGTCGGACGGCGTGTACGAAATCAATCTCGAGGAACTGTTCCCGACCGATGCATGGCTCAATGCCGCCGAGTATCTGAACACACTGATCGTGACCGTCGATGGCCGGCTGATCTACACCGCCAATCTGGGTGGCGAGGAAACCGGCGACCTGCGCCGGATTGACCAGGATCAGGGTCCGGCCGTCACGGACATGAACCGGCGTCTGCAGAACATCCGGTTCGAGGCCGAGGCCGGCCCGAGGCTGGTGTCGGTGGCCTACCTGTTCAGATCGTTCATGGAAAGCGAACATGAACTGAGCGCGCTGAATCCGATGGGCGGTACGGAGCGCCACCTCGCAGTCACCGGCTTCAGCATCGTCGGCCCCTTCGATGCCCGTGGCATGGCCTCCACGCCAAGCCGAGAGCGGATCTTCAGCTGCTATCCGCAGACGGCGGACGAGCAGGACGCCTGCGCCGAAGACATCCTCACGCGCCTTGCAAGCCGCGCGTTCCGACGTCCCGTTGACGGGGCCGAACTCGACACCATCATGACCTTCTACCGAAGCGGCCTGACCGAGGACGGCTTCGAGGAAGGCATCCGCGCAGGTATTACGCGCATCCTGGCCAGCCCGCGGTTCCTCTATCGTGGAGTACAGCCGGCCGCCGAACGTGAAATGACAGCCGGCAGCGGTGTCTACCAGCTCGACGACTACGAGTTCGCATCCCGGCTGGCGTTCTTTCTGTGGAGTTCGATTCCGGATGAGGAACTGCTGCAGGTAGCGGCCAGCGGCCGTCTGCAGGAGCCGGACACGCTGCGCGAACAGGTACTGCGCATGCTTGCCGATCCGCGCGCCTACTCGCTCGCGTCCAGCTTTGCCCACCAATGGCTGCATCTGGACAGGATCGACGACCTCGAGCCGGATCCGAACATCTTTCCCTATGCCGCCAATCACCGACTGGTGCTCGGCTCCGATGCCGATCCACGCCAGGACCTGGTCGAGGAAACGCTGCGCTTCGTCGACATGATCTTTCGCGATGACCGCAGCGTCATCGAACTGCTGTCGGCCTCCGACACCTATCTCAATGAACGCGTCGCCATCCACTACGGCATCGACGACATCAAGGGCAGCCGCTTTCGTCGCGTTGAACTGGACAACTCGGCGCGCTGGGGACTGCTTGGCAAGGCGGCCGTGCTGATGGTGACTTCGTATCCCGACCGCACGGCACCGGTGCTCAGAGGTGAATGGATCCTGGCGAATCTGGTGGGCGCCCCGCCCGCCTCGCCGCCACCGGAGGTGGAGGCGCTGCTGCCGGAGAACGACTTCACCGCCGAGGTGTTCCTCACCGTGGCCGAGCGCCTCAAGGCGCATTCGACGGACCCGACCTGCTTCGCCTGCCACGGTCTGATGGATCCGCTCGGGTTCGCGCTGGAGAATTTCAACGCGGTCGGCGTCTGGCGCGAGGTGGAAGAATTCACCGATCAGCCGGTGGTCACCGATGCCGGTGTTCTGCCGGACGGCACGCCGGTGACATCGCCCGACGCACTGCGCGAGTATCTGCTCGAGCGACCCGAGCAGTTCGTGCAGACGATGACCGAGAAGCTGTTCATGTACGCGCTTGGCCGACCACTGAACCATGCCGCCGACATGCCGGTCGTACGTTCTATCGTGAAGGCAGCGGCCGCCGATGACTATCGGCTGTCCTCACTGGTGATGGCCATCGTCAACAGCGAGCCGTTCCAGCAGTATCGGCTGCCCGCGGACGAAAGCCCCCCACGCGATGGGCACACGATGGCCCATCTGCACGATTTCGATACGGCCGTTGCCGCATCGCATGCAACCGGCGCGGCTCAATTCCCTCCCCCCGCCCGGGACAACTGAACGCGGAGATCGCCATGTTTCTGACTCGCAAACACCTCTCGCGTCGCACGATACTGAAAGGCGCCGGCGCCACGATCGGGCTGCCCCTGCTCAGTGCGATGATACCGGCCGGCGTCGCCCATGCGCTGGAGCGGGCGATCCCGCGCAGACTGGCGTTCGTCTACATCCCTCATGGCGCCATCCTCTCCACGTCACCCATTCCGCGGGAGGGCCTCGCACGTCGCGTGGCTGCCGATGAACAGCACGACCGCTGGACACCGAACGGCACGGGTGGTGACTTCGAACTGGTAGGCGACCTCGCGTCGCTGGCGCCGTACCGCGACCAGGTGACGGTGATCTCGAACCTGGACAACTCGGTGGCGGCCGCACAGACACCCCATGGAGTGCATGCCGGCACCTGGCTGACCGGCACCGTGCCGGAGAAAGGCGCGCGATACTATGAGGACCGGATCAGCGCCGACCAGCGCGCGGTCGGACTCATCGGCATGGACACACCCCTGCCTTCGCTGGAGCTGGGCACGGAACCTGGCGGCCCCAGCGACCCGAACTATGGCTGGGGCTTCGGTCAGACGCTGGCGCACACACGTTCGCTGCCGCTGGCGCCCAACTACAATCCGCGTAATGTGTTCTTTCAGCTGTTCGGCCGTGGCGTGAACGCCGATGAACGGCTGCGCATCCGCGCCGAGAACCGCAGCCTGCTGGATTCGGTCGGCGACGAGATCGCGGCGCTGACCCGGCAGCTCGGTGTACCCGACAGGGTGGCCGTGGACAACTACATCGACGGCGTCCGTGAGGTCGAGCGCCGCATCGATCTGGCGGAAGCGGCCGGAGTCGACAGTCTCGAACTGCCGCCCACACCGGTCGGCGTACCCAATGTGCTCGAAGATCACCTCGGACTGATGTTCGAGCTGATGACGCTGGCCTTTCAGGCCAACCTGACCAATGTGTGCACGTTTCTCGCCAGCAAGGAGGTCAGCATGCGGGTGTTCCCGTCGCTGGGCATCACCAACGCCTGGCATCCGCTGTCGCATCAGGTGGGCGCACACCGCGCCACACGCGGTCAGATCGTTCGACTGTTTACCGAACAGCTGTCCGGCAAGCTGATTGCACGCCTTGCCGACACGCCGGAGGGCGATGGCACATTGCTCGACCATTCGACGATTGTCTGGGGCAGCAACATGAGCGATGCCGCCGTCCACAATTTCAATCCGCTGCCCACGGTTGTCATCGGCCGCGCCGGTGGCGCGACTCGTGGTGGCCAGCACCTGATCTATCCGGCCGGCACGCCGCTGAACAACCTGTGGTTGACGCTGCTGAACCGGCACGGCGCCGAACTGGACCGTATCGGCAACAGCACGGGAGAGCTTGTCGAGGTATGAATGTCGGTCGCCTGCCATGTCGTCCCGGACAGCGGCTGTCGCCCGCTTCGGGCACTCGTCGATGGCCGCCTGCCCGGATGGCGGGAAGGTCAACGACGTGCCGGGCGATGATCGGCGTCGGGCTGCTGGCCACCGTCCTGCTGGCAGCCAGCCCTGCCACGGCCACTGAACCTGTTGCCGTGCACACAGACCGGCGGGTTTCGTTGCGGCTGCCGGTCGGTGTGGAACCGACCCTGGCGGATTACGTGCGTGTGGGCGCACGCGACCAGGCACTGAGGCTGATCGACGAAGGTGCCGGCGTGAACACGCCCGAAGCTGGTGGCAACGGGACGACAGCCCTGCACTGGGCGGTCTACCAGCAGGACGAACCGCTCGTGGAAGCCCTGCTGGCGGCAGGCGCCGAACCCTCGGTGCGCAACCTGTTCGGGTCCACGCCACTGATGGAGGCGGCGGGCGTCGGGCATGCTGCGATCATCGCGCTGCTGCTGCGGGCAGGCGTGGATGTGGAGTCATCGAATTTCGAAGGCCAGACCGCACTGATGGCCGTCTCCCGTACCGGCAACGTCGAGGCCGCCAGACTGCTCCTCGACGCCGGCGCGGACCCGAATGCTTCCGAGCAGTGGGGCGGCCAGACGGCCATCATGTGGGCTGCCGCGCGACGGCATCCGGACATGATCCGTGTGCTCGCCGAGTATGGCGCCGACCCTGAAGCACGCTCATTCGACCGCGTATGGGAGCGGCGCACCACCGCCGAGCCGCGGCCGAAGAACTACGACACCGGCGGCATGACCGCGCTGCTGTTTGCCGCGCGCGAAGGGTGCGTGGACTGCATTTCGGTTCTTGCGTCGCTGGGCGTGGACCTCGATCTGGGCAATCGCAACGGCGCCACGCCCCTGCTAATCGCGCTGCTCAACCTGCGTTGGGATACCGCGGTCGCATTGATCGATGCCGGCGCCGATACCACCCAGTGGGACGTCTTCGGCCGCAGCCCGGTCTACGTCGCCGTGGATCTCGATGCACGACTCACCTCCGGACATCCGGACATTCCGTCCTTCGATCGGACGCAGCCAATCGAGGTCCTCGAACGCCTGCTCCAGGCCGGTGCGAACCCGGAGGTACCGCTGCGCCAGCGCCAGCCTTACCGCAACGTGACATTCGACCGCGGGTACACGGACGGCTCCGGACCAGGTATCACGCCGCTGTACCGTGCGGCCGAGGGCGGGCTCAATCCCGCCGCCGCCGCCCTGCTGATCCGCTACGGCGCCGATCCCCACATGTTCAACGACACCGCGGCGATGATCGTGGGCCTGAGCGCGCGTCCCGGCACGAACCATTCCCGCGATCGCAGCAGGGGTGCCGGCAGCGAGGATGACGCGCTGGCCATGGCCCGCGCGCTGATCGAAGCGGGCGTCGACATACAGCAGCGCGACCCCGCCACCGGACGGACAGCGCTGCATGTCGCCGTCGAACGCGGTCACAGTCGGGTTGTGGAGTTCCTGCTGCAACAGGGTGCTTCCGCAACCGTGGCCTCCGATGGCGGCGAAACCCCGCTCGACCTGGCCGACGGAGAGCTGCGTGAACTCATGGAATCGATGACGGCAACAAGGTGAGCAGCAGACCGATGCCCCCGCGCACCGCCTGCGCAGCCGTCATCCTGGCGGCCCTGCTCGGCGTGGCGATGGCTGCCGGCAAGTCGCAGGCGCTGGCCCAGAACATTCGTTCGCCGTCGTTACCCGAGCTGCCTCAGCTGTACGACACCGAGCACCACCCGATCCGCGTCACCGCCCTCACCACCGAGCTGCAGAATCCCTGGAGCATCGCGTTCCTGCCGGATGGCGACATGCTGGTCACGGAGCGGCCCGGGCGGCTCAGGGTACTTCGCAATGGCATACTGGACGCGGAACCGGTGCGTGGTGTGCCGGATGTCCATGTCACGATACTCGGCGGACTGTTTGACGTGGCCCTGCATCCGCGGTTCGCGGACAACCGCTGGGTTTACCTGACCTTCGCCACGGCCCGGGAAGATGGCGCATCAACGACTGCGGTGGCACGCGGACGCTTCGCCGATGGCGCGCTGACGGACGTCGCGACCATCTTCATCGCCAACAACTGGAGTCCGTCGCCGTTCAATTTCGGTGGCCGCATCGCATTCGACGGTGACGGCTTTCTTTACCTGACGGTCGGTGACCGGCTCGATGAGGAGCAAACCGCACAGGATGTGACGAGCCACGGTGGCAAGGTGCTGCGTCTGAATGACGATGGCAGCGTCCCGTCGGGAAATCCCTTCTCCGGTCAGGCAGGCTTTGCGCCGGAAATCTTTTCGCTTGGCCACCGCAATGCGCAGGGACTTGCGCTGCATCCGCAGTCCGGGCAGATCTGGCAGAACGAGCATGGTCCGCTGGGCGGGGATGAGCTCAATATCATCCTGCCCGGACGCAACTACGGATGGCCGCTGGTGACTCACGGCCTGTCATACGAAGGCGAACCCATCGCCGACGGCAGTTCGCATCCGGACATGGAAGACCCGTTCATGGTCTGGACGCCGTCGATCGCCGTGTCCGGACTTGGTTTCTACACCGGCGACCGCTTTCCGCAGTGGCACGGCAATGCATTCGTGGGCGCAATGATGTATGGCAGGACGCGTGCCACCGGCCATATTCAGCGACTGACGTTCAACGACGATGGCAACCCGATACAGCGCGAGCCGATTCTGTTTGAACTGCGCCAGCGGATACGCGATGTGCGCCAGGGTCCCGACGGACTGCTTTACGTACTGACCGATGAGAATCCGGGCGCGGTATTGCGGATCGAACCGGCAGACCGTTGACGGGTTTCGCGCCCCGGCGGCTAACGCCACTCCTGCAGAAACTCGATCACCACCGCGATGGCCGGCGGTTCTTCGTCCTGGTTACCCAGTGGCAGTTTCGTGAGCATGCCCCGATGCGACGCCGACACGACTACCGGCTCCGGCGCATCCGGCAGCATCAATGACGACAGTGGCACCACGCCGTCGCCAAGCCCGACGCCGACGTCCGACCACCATGCCTCGAACGAATCGACAAGCTCGGCCGCACCCAGTCGCGACGCCACGGCCTCGAGGTTGTCGCGCATCGCTGGCGTGGGTTCGGAGATCAGTCCACCGATGAGTCTGATCGGCACACTTTCGGGCCACTGGCGCTCATTCAGTTCGGCAAGAAAGCGGCTGCCCGGGCGCAGATCGACCTTGGCCGCTCCCGTACCTTCACGCAGCGCGGAAAACAGCGAGAAATCCTGCTGCGGAATCTTCGTAAGCAGCTCGCGCACACTCAGAAAAATCCGGAACCTCGCCCACTCCGAGCCGTGGTTCGGCGTACCGATCAGAATGACGCCGGGCACATCGGGACCCTCGACAGCGGCCTCCCCGTCCGCCGGAAGCAGCCAGCGGGTGACGAAGTCTCGAATCACAAGCCCCCCCATGCTGTGACCGATCAGGACAACCGGCCTGCCAGCGTCGAGGTCGCTCCAGTGCCTGGCCAGCAGATCGGTGCTCTGATCGATGGCCTGATCATTGGGATAGCGAAACTCCCGCACCGCGACGCCGACTGTTTCCAGCGCCGGGATCAGGTCATCCCAGATCCCGCCGGGCTCGTCGAGGCCATGAATCAGGACCACCTCGAGGCTGTCTTCCGCCCCTTGAGCGCGTGCAATGAATCCCATCTCACCGTCCGGCCAGGACATTTCATCCGGAAACCACTGCTCCAGCCGCTCATGAACGACCACACGCAGCTCACGCTCCTGTTCCGGATAGCGCTCCGACCAGACGACCCAGCCCGCCGTCGCCGCGACAACCACGATCAGTGTCGCGAGGAACAGGCGCCTTCTCCGGCGCCGCCCGCTGGAAACAGGCTGAGGCTGTCGTGCCATGTCCGTCATGCCGCCTCCGATCACCGCTTCCGGTCGCCGCCTTCGTTGGGGACGTTGCACCGGTGAAGGCCCATTCTAGACACTCGCGGGCAGCCATGTCCCGTGCCGGCGCCTCGGGTGCTGACCTGCGGTGGTGACGGCTGTCTTGATGACGTTCAAGGCGGCATCGGATCAGGGAGCGGTTTGTCGATTGCCCGGAACACACGTAAAGTATGGCCGCGTTCAGGGGGAGCCTCCAGATCATGAGTACAGACTTACGCGATCCCGCCAACCGGCAGGGAGTGTTCTTCGGCTGGTTTGTGGTGGGTGCCTCACTGCTGGGGCTGGTGGTCGGCTTCAGCAGCTTCATGGCCATCGTCTTCGGGCTGTTCATCACGCATCTGCAGGCCGAGTTCGGCTGGAGTCGCACGGCCATCTCCGCCGGCGCAACCATCGTCAACACGATGGTCATCTTTCTGGCCTTCTTCGCCGGAGCCCTGATCGACCGGTTCGGTGTGCGGCGCACGATGCTGGTCAGCATCGTCGCCTTCGCGCTGCTAATCTGCTCGATGGGATTGCTGACCGACTCGTTGTGGCACTTCTACCTGCTGTATGTGCTGGTGCCGATCGCCGGCATAGGCATCTATCCGATCAGCTACAGCCGGCTGATACTGAACTGGTTCGACCGACATCGCGGCATCGCGCTGGGCATCGCGCTGTCCGGCGTGGGACTCGCCGGCATGCTGCTGCCAGCCGTGATCCAGAGCACGATCGAGATCGCCGGCTGGCGTTATGCCTACGTGGCATTCGGGTTGCTGGTTCTGCTTGTCACGCTCCCCACCGCCTGGCGTTTCCTCCACGAACGGCCCGAGGACAGAGGCCTGGCCCCGGATGGCGACCCGCCCGGCACCCATACCGCGGAAGTGGCTGCCCGATACCATGGCGGGGACACGCTGGCGATTGCGTTGCGCCAGCGGGTGTTCTGGCAGCTGCTGATCGCCTTCGGTCTGCTGGGTGCGATCTCCATGGGGGCGCTCACACATCTGGCGGCAATGGCCAGCGACCGCGGCTACACTTCAGCTGGTATCACGTCGATCATGTTCACCTATGGCCTGGCCGCCATCGTCGGCCGTGTGGCCTGCGGCCTGCTGGTCGACCGCTTTTTCGCGCCCTACGTTGCCACCGGCTTCATGGTGTCACTGACCATCAGCATGGTGCTGCTGGCGATGGGCATGCCCGGACCGGCCTTCTACCTGGCGGTGGTCATGTTCGGCCTGGCGCTGGGCGCCGAGTTCGATCTGATGTCGTTCATGGTCAGTCGCTATCAGGGCCTGGCTTCATACGGCAAGATCTACGGCACCGTGTACGGCATGTTCTCGGCCGGTGCCGCACTCGGGCCGATCTCGCTGGGCTGGTCGTTCGACAATCTGGGCGGATACGCGCCATTGCTGACCGTATTCGCCGGCTGCATGCTGCTGGTGATCGTGCTGATCGCGACATTGGGCCCGTACCGCTGGATTGTGAACAGGGAGGAACCTTCCCATGAATCGGCCGCGGCTGACGCCGCATCGTAGCTGCGGCTGCGCTGCTATCGATCCGGCTTTCCGGGTCCGGTGCCGGTGCCGGTGCCGGTGCCGGTGCCGGCATGCTCAGACGTAAGCGGCGCCGGGCCGGTCGACCCACTCGAATGGCCAGTCATCCGTACGTTGGCGCAGGCCGCCCAGAGCGTCGTTCAGCTCCGCGATGTTGAATGGACGATAGTCGATGCGCCAGTGCCTGTCCCGACCGGCGCGGCGCGCGTATACCTGATCGCTTTGCCACACCTCAGCCACCGACCAGTGAATACGCGGCTTGACCACATCGTTCTGCTGCCCGTCACTGCGCATACGGATACGCCGTATGCGGCGGCCCAGCAGCCTTCCCCCAAGGCCATGAAAGTGGAAGTCGAATGGAGTCTCGACCGTTACGCCGGCAAGTCGTGCCAGTGCTTCACGATCCCACTGGATCGGCCGCAATCCGTCCTCCCGCACACATCGATCGAGCCGGTTGACCATGAACTGCAGCGCCACGCGGCTCAGACCGTCGCGTGTATAGCCGCCGCCGACGTCCGCGTGCACGCCGGGAAACCAGACTTCCTCGATGTGATCGGCACGGTTCATCAGCGTCGGCAGGAAGGCATTGCGCGTCTCGTCGATGGCGACGCAGTGAACGGCACGCCGCACGGATGGTGAAACGGTCTGATCGCGGAACGGGATGTCGCCTCGCAGGCGCCGCCAGAGGGACACGAAGCCACCGATCAGGCCGTCGAGCAGCCGAAAATTCGGATATCGCAACGGCAGGACAAACGCGCCTACGGTGTCCCAGCAGCCCAGAAACCGAACCGGCACCGACGCTCCCCTGATGTTCCGGCCGGAACCACGAGCCGCCACGATCCGTGTTTCCACCTGGCGGGTCAGGTGGTTCATGCAGCGCCGCGAGGTGATGTCCAGTGTCTGATGGAGGCCCCTGTCATGCAGGTCGGACGCCAGCAACCGGGCGCAGGCGGCGCCGCGGCTGAAGCCGACGATGAAGAAGTTATCACCGGGCCGATATTCCTTGTTGATCGTTGCCAGCGCGGCACAGCGAATGCGCCGTTCATCCCCGCCGGTAAGACCAAACCATCGGCGTCGCCACCAGCTGTTGTCCTGGTGATTGCCGACGCCACGAAAGTATCTGGCTATCTGGGCGTCGCTGTCGGGCGCCAGGCAGTCGTAGAGCTTGCGAACGTTGGAGGGCGCGCCGGCACCGCCGTCCGGGCTGCGTTCCTCGTTCCACGTGCCATCGATGCCGATGATCACGTTGCGACCGTGCCCGGGTGGCGGCGCGGCGCTCAGATCGACGGTGTGCCGGGTCACAATCCGGTGGGGCATGACTTCATTGCTCATCGCTGCTGTTCCTCGCCATCCTGAACCCTTCCCGATGCCCGGCATGGCTTTCCTGCAGCATCAGGGTGAGAATTTCGCACAAATGCTATGCTCTGCGAAACTACAGAGAGGTCACCTCGATGACACAGACCATCATGAAAGCCCCACCGTCATCCGCCAACAAGATCGTGGACGTACCGGATCCGTTCAAGCATGTCTTTCAGAAACGCGGCGTACTCGGCACCTTCGTTGGCGCCGGTGAACAGGACAGTCCGTGGGTGCCTTTCGGCGAGAACGCCGCCATCAAGCATCTCGCGTTCGACGTGCGCCACAACATTTTCAGCAACATCCTGTGGATCAGGAAGCCCTGCGTGATCGGGACGCATTATCACCGCGGCAAGATCGTCATGATCTGCCTGGAAGGCAGTGCCCGCTACCTCGAATATCCGTGGGTTGCCGAGCCGGGCGCATTCATCCACGAGGTGCCAGGCGAAGCCCATACCCTGGTCACCGACCATCCCCAGGGCTGCAAGCTGTTCGGGTGGATGCAGGGTGCCATCGATTTCTACGACGAAGACGCGAAGTTCGTCCAGACAGTCGACGTGTTCTGGTTCATCAATCACTACGAAAGCTACTGCGAGGACAACGGGATACCGATCAATCCACAGCTGTATATCTGACGCTTGACGGGACGACCGCGCCGTCGCATTCGTCGCATTCGCCCCGCAACCACGTCAGCGCGCGTCCCCTGGGGCGCCCGAATCAGCAGTCGGAAAGTCGATTGCAGCGGCTGCCTTTGACTCCCGTGGCCGGCCTTGTGTAATGCATACAATCGCCCCTCCCCCGGACAGAACTGTCCCACGCACAGCCACCGACACGCCGACACACTGACGGAGCAATGTCGGTAAGCACCCATCCCCTTCGCTCTCACCCTCCCCCCAAGGCCCGCGCATCAGCGTCGACTGACCGACGTTTGCGGCGTGTCGTGCCTGCCGACATCGTCACCCGCATTCGCACACGCTGCGCCTGTTTCGCATCAATTTTCCATGTACGGCTTGATTCCGAGATCGTTTGCGGCAACACTGCCTGCAATGCACGGTTGGTGTCAGTCCCGTGAGCACGAATGACCCATGATCGCTGCCGTGCGCAACGGCCTCGCTCAATCTGTTCATGGCCGTTTATTGCCGTTTCAGATCACAGCCTGTTTGTAACAACCTGCCATAGGAGACGACATACCGATACAAGATTCTTTTGGGGAAAATCCACAGCAAGCCAGGTTGGGGACGGGGGGAACAGCAGACCGGTCTTGATGCCTGGCGACATGCCCGATTGGAGGGAATACCAATGCGTATCACGAACAAGTTGCCCGAAAACCTGGCGCCGAAAACCCTGGCGCTGGCTGTCACGCTCGCTCTGGCGCCGACCTACAGCCCTTCCCTGTTCGCTCAGGAAGGCGTGGTCGATGAGATCACCGTGACCGGCTCCCGCATCCGGCGCCAGGACTTCATTGCCAACAGTCCCATCGTTACCGTGGACTCAAGCACGTTTGAGCAGACGTCGACGATTGGCATCGAAACCATTCTGAATCAGCTGCCCCAGTTCATTCCGGGCGTGGTCGGTGCGGCAATCGATGGTGCGCTCCAGTTCGACACCGGAGGTTCCCAGTTCTCATCGGGTGGCATCGAGGCGAATGCGTTCATGACACCCGGTGCGTCGACCGTCAACCTGCGCGGACTGGGTGCCGGGCGCAATCTCGTGCTGGTCAACGGCCGTCGTGGCATGCCCAACAATGCGACGATGACCGTCGACACCAACACCATACCCAGTTCCGCGGTTCAACGTGTGGAGATCGTGTCGGGTGGTGCATCGGCCGTCTACGGCGCGGACGCGGTCGCTGGCGCCATCAATTTCATTCTGAAGGACGACTTCGAAGGCCTGGAAATCGACTCGAACATGGGGGTGCCACAGGAAGGCGATGGTGCGGAATATCGAATATCCGCGCTGTTCGGCGCCAACTCCTTCGACGGCCGCGGCAATGTGATGATCGGGCTGGAACATTCGCGACGACAGCCGGGTGATCTGAACCGTCGAAGCTGGTATGTGCGTGACCGGGCTCATCCGAACGTGGCCGGCACGGACTTTTTCTTTTCAGACACCTATCTTGCGCCCAACTTCGGCAATCTGCCGTCCCAGGACGTCATCAATGATCTGTTTTCCGAGGCCGATCCCGATGCGGTCAACACATTTCAGAACTTTTACATCAATCGAACCACCGATGGCAGCGGCACCATCTACACTGGCCCGGTCGTATTCGGCGGGGCCGCACGGGCAGGCGCCTACAAGTACGAGGGCGTGCTGCCGGAGCTGGTGGACGGCTTTCCGTTTCGCAAGGAAGACCCGCTCGGCGGCATTCATCAGAACCAGCTGGTGAATCCGATCGCGGTCGGACTGGAGCGTTATTCGCTGTTTGGCAGAGGTCACTTCGACCTGGGCGGCGGAGTCCGGCTCTTCGGTCATGCCACCTTTGCACGCACCATGACCGACACATTGACCCAGTACTCTCCGGCCGTACCGGGCTGGGCCGTCGACATTCCGCACGGCAGCGGCCTGTATGCGGAATCGTTCGCGAACCCGACGCTGTTCGATCCGGTGACCAATCCAACCGGCGCGATCACCGGCTATGACCCGGCTACCGGTGCCCCGATATTCGATCCCGGCGCGGCGACTGCCGCCGCCTATCTGTCGGGGGGTGCCTTCGGCCTGGACTGTGCGCCAACCGGCGGATGCACGAACTCCGAGGTGTTCCCGAAACCTGTCGAGGCGAACGAGCTGCTGAACTCGCGCGGCGGCGGGCTCGGGGCTGATGAGGATGTCACCGTTGGGCGCGTTCTGGATTTTCTGGGCGAGCGCAGCACCAACAACACCTCGACCACCTTTCAGCTGGTCGCAGGATTGGAAGGTGACTTCGGGAACGGCTTCTATTGGGACCTGAGTGTTTCGCACGGCCAGAGTGAGGCGGACAGTTCACTGAACAATTTCGGCTCTGTAGAACGCTACCGGGCAATCGCCAGAGCACCCAACTATGGCCGTGCTTTCACCGCCACCGGCAACCAGGCTGGCGGCGGATTCGGCGGGGGTACCGCAACCTGTTCCAGCGGCCTGCCATTGTTCCAGGAGTTTGCCGTCACGCCGGACTGCATCGAGGCCATTCGCACGACACTTTCACAGAACGGCCTGATGATCCAGGAGTCCGCTGAGGCGAATCTGGGAGGCACTGCCGCACAGATGCCTGCCGGTCCACTGCAGTTCGCTGTCGGTCTCAATTACCGCAAGAACGAGTATGAGTTCCTGACCACGGACAACAACCGCGAAGTCAATTTCCAGGACCTGGTCATGGGACTGTTCCCGGCAGGTGACACAATCGGCAAGATCGACGTCCGCGAGGTTTATGGTGAGCTGCTGATTCCACTGGTTTCGAACGGCCCGACGGGTATGAGGGCATTCAATCTGGAGCTCGGCGGACGTTATTCAGACTACAACACCTCCGGCGGCGTAAGCACGTTCAAGGGTCTGCTGGACTGGACGATCGTGGATTGGGCACGGGTGCGCGGCGGTTGGCAGAGGGCAACCCGCGCGCCGAACATCTACGAGCTGTTTACGGGCCGCTCACTGTCGGTATTCTCGGCAGGCAGCGCGTTTGGCGATGTATGTTCACTGAACAACTACGGCAGCGCACTGAGCGCGGCGACAGGTGTGCAGGCCGGCAGCGATATACCGGCCGCTGCAACGCCAGAACAGGCGGCGCAGACGCTGGCAATCTGTCAGGAGCTGATGGGAGCCGGTGCGGCTCAGGCCTACTATGACCAGGCCATCGCGGATCAACCGGATCCGGGTACCAGCGGTTCAGTATGGATTACAGGCAACAGCAACGTTCAACCGGAAACAGCCGAAACATGGACGATGGGCCTGGTGGTCATGTCGCAACTGCGCGGCCCGTGGCTGCGAGGTCTTACCGGATCACTCGACTATTTCCAGATCAAGATTGACGATGTCGTTGCCCAGACGACCGCCACCCTTGTGTCAGAGCGTTGTTTCAGCGTCGATCTGAACCCCGGCGGTGACATCACCAACCAGTGGTGTGAACTGATCGCCCGCCACCCGCAAACCGGCGCCGCGCTGAGCACCGACGTCACGTTTACCAACGAGACATGGGTGAAGTTCTCGGGTATCGACCTGCAACTCAACTGGAACGCCCAGCTTGCTGATCTCGGAATCAATTTCCTTCCCGGCGGAGTCGGCATGAACATGCTCGCGACGGTACCGCTGAAGATGGAAACCCGGGCAAGTGCCACTGCGCCGGTCTACGATTGGGTGGGTCACCAGAGTGGCGGAGAGTGTCCATCCGGATTCTCGTGCACCGGTTACGACTACCAGATCTTCGGGACCTTCAACTACTTCGTGAACAGGTTTAGCGCCAGCCTGCGATGGCAGCACTATCCATCGATCGATGCGGGAGCACTGGTAGCGAATCCGGCATCTACAGCGCGTGGTGTGCACAGTTCCTACAACCTCTTCGGCCTCACCACCAGCTACCGACTCGGAGACAGAGTCCAGATCCGGGGCGGCATAGAGAACCTGTTCGACAAGAATCCGCCATTCGTTGGTGGGAATCCCGACGCCGCGAACTTTCCCGTTCCAGCCACCCGGACCACAGCGGGATTCTACGACCCGTATGGACGGCGGTTCTTCGTTGGGTTCAACGTCACCATGTAAAACCGCAGTCGGTATTCTTCGGCAATGGCGGCGGGCGCACGAGGCGCCCGCCGCCCCTTTCTTGGCCGCCCGCACCGGAAATCACACTCACCGCGTCCATTCGCCCCACCCAAGCCGCCTCGTCCCGGCTGTCGACACGTGACATTTCGCCCCGATACCGGGATACTTTCTCGCATTCGGAATCGCAGGGGGAGATGTCGCAATGCCTTGGTGGGGTTGGACGATTATCGGTGTCATTCTGTTCGTTGCCGAACTGGTGGCGATCGACGCGCACTTCTACCTGATCTTTCTGGGCGCCTCGGCGCTGGCTGTCGGCGCCGCGGCATACCTGGGCGTGGACATGCCGATCTGGGGCGAGTGGCTGTTGTTTGCCGTGCTCTCCATCACCTTCATGCTCACACTTCGTGAGCAGCTGTATCAGCGCATGCGCGGACGCGCCATCGGTACGGACCGGCTGATCGGTACTCACGTCTCGCTGGCCGCGGAACTGGCGCCAGGCGCCACCTGCCGCACCGACTATCAGGGCACGTCGTGGACGGCGCTGAACGTCGGCAGCGGCGTCATACCAGCCGGAGGCCGCGCGCGCATCGATCGTGTAGACGGTATCACCCTGCATATCTCGGCTGCCGCGGACTGATCGCGTCCGACACTGGCCCTGCTTCGCCATACCGCCACGAACACTTCGACCGCCGCCACAGACAACCGCTATAACAGAACGCGCTGAAAGGATCATCCATGGATCAGACCATTTTCTTCGTTGTACTCGCCTTCACCGTGCTGGCGATCATCATCGTCGTGAAAACCGCGGTGATCGTTCCACAGCAGAGCGCCTACATCGTCGAGCTGCTGGGCAAGTACAACCGTACCCTGCGAGCGGGCTTTCACATCCTGATTCCGTTCATCGAGCGCATCGCCTATCGGCACAGCCTGAAGGAACTGGCCATCGATATTCCGGAGCAGGTATGCATTACCAAGGACAACGTGCAGGTGGGGATCGACGGCATCCTCTATCTCCAGGTGCTCGATCCGTCTCGCGCCTCCTACGGCATCACCGACTTCAACTTCGCGATCACGCAGCTGGCTCAGACCACGTTGCGCAGCGAGATCGGCAAGATCGATCTGGATCGCACGTTCGAGGAGCGAGCGGCGATCAATGGCAACATCGTCAGTGAGCTCGACCAGGCTTCGGACCCCTGGGGCGTCAAGGTGCTGCGTTACGAGATCCGCAACATCAATCCGCCGCGCGATGTGCTTCAGGCCATGGAGAAGCAGATGCGCGCCGAGCGAGAAAAGCGCGCAGTGATTCTCGCATCGGAAGGCGATCGCGACGCCAAGATCAACCAGGCCGAAGGTGAGAAGCAGCGGGTGATCAAGGAATCCGAGGCCGCCAGGGAACAGCAGATCAACGAGGCCGCCGGTGAATCGGAAGCCATTCTTGCCGTCGCCACGGCAACGGCCGAAGGTCTGCGACGCGTTGCAGCCGCCGTCACAACCGACGGTGGCGTGTCAGCCATGCAGCTGCGCATCGCCGAGGACTATGTGCGTCAGTTCGGCCACCTTGCCAGGAGTGCCAATACGCTGGTTGTACCGGCCAACCTCAGTGACGTGGCTTCGATGATCGCGCTCGCCACACGGGTGTTCGAGGGCAGCAGCGGCGCACCGGCCGGCGGCGCATCACGATCCGTGCAGACACCCTCCTCGTGAGAACGCTGCTATCGCCACCGAAAAGTGAATAGTATGGACATCCGCAGGACACTGGTCGGATTCGCAACAGCTTTCATCGTGTTCACGCTGGCTGGCTGTGGCAGCAGCTCCGACAGCAGTCCGCCGCCGAACGTTCCCCCGCCAATACTGCCTCCACCGGTGGCAGCCGTCCTGCCGCTACTGGCCATCGACACCGAGAACGGCGTCGAGATCCTCAACCGCGAGAACTACATCAACGCCACCGCGCGACTGACGGATGAAAGCGGACAAACGCTGCTGGACGGAACGACGCTGCAGATACGCGGCCGCGGCAACTCCACCTGGAACTACCCCAAGAAACCCTATCGACTGCGCTTCACGACGCGAACCGAAGTGCTTGGCATGCCCGCCAATCGCCACTGGGTCCTGCTGGCGAACTACCTCGACAAGTCGTTGCTGCGCAATGAGCTCGCCTTCGAGTTCAGCGAGCGCGTTGGCCTGGCCTGGACGCCGCGCAGCGTTCAGGTGGTGCTGGAGCTGAACGGGGAGTATCAGGGCATCTATCAGTTGACCGAGCATGTCCGCGTGGATACGGATCGCGTCAATATTCCTCAACTCAATGCCGCCGATGGCCTCGACGCGGAACTCGTCACCGGCGGTTATCTGATGGAAGTCGACCAGCGGTTGGGCGAAGACTATTGTCCGATTACACCTCAGGGCGTATCGCTGTGTTTCGGCGACCCGGACACGCTGCTGCAACCGGGCTGGGAAGCACACAAGGCCTACATCGACGACTATATTCATGCAACCGAAGTCTCGATTTACGGCCTTGACCCCGGGCATCCGGATACCGGCTACGCCGCCTACATCGATGTCGATTCCGCGGTCGACTTCTACCTGGTCCACGAACTGTTCAAGAACGTGGACTCCAATTTCTTCTCCAGTCTGTTTCTGTACAAGCAGCGTGGCGGTCCCATCTACTTCGGGCCGGTCTGGGACTTCGACCTGGCGGCGGGCAACGCGCAGTTCTTCGGCGCCGGCACGCCAACCGGATGGCACACGCGGCTGGACACCCGTGGAGCCAACTGGTTCACCAGGTTGTTCGACGATCCGGGCTTCGATCAGCGGGTACGCGAACGCTGGATGGAACTCCAGTCAACCGGTGTGATTGAAGGCCTGTTCCTCTTCATCGACCGTCGTGAGGCGTGGCTCAGTCAGGTTCAGGAACAGAACTTCGAACTGTGGGACATCCTCCACACAGTGATTCCCGCGCCCGGCGAAGGTCTTAGTCCGGTACTGGGTCCATGGGAAGAGCACGTCGGGGCGCTGCGCTCCTGGCTGACCGAGCGCGTTGCCTGGATGGACGCCGAGTTCCATCCCTGATCTGTCCTGAACAGACCCGAACAGTGCAGCGTTCTGTATGATCTGCCAGGTTTTGCTTGCCTGAGCTGCCTGATTCAGCCTTCCGCTTTCTGTTCGGAACTGTTCCCGCTTGGACGCCGAACTCGTACTTGCCCTGCAAATGTAGTACGTACTAATATTAGTATTTGCTTATATACTAGCTCGAAACCACAGGCGACGAGGGCTCGCAATGACTATCGACGTCGAACGACATCTGGGCGGAGCGCAACGGTCCGTCACCGCACTTGAGCGCGACGGCAAACCCGCACGCGCGGTAACGCTTACCCGCACCTATGACACCGATATAGCCGACCTGTGGGAAGCGATATCGAGCGTCGAGCGTCTTCCCCGCTGGTTCCTTCCTGTGGAAGGCGATCTCAGGCCAGGTGGCCGCTATCAACTCAAGGGTAATGCCGGCGGCACCATCACCCGCTGCGAACCGCCTGCCCTGCTGGCGCTGACATGGGAGATGTTCGGCGATGTCAGCTGGGTGAACGTGGAGCTGGAGAAAAAATCGGACAACCGCACCCGACTCATTTTGACGCATACCGCGCACGTCAGCGACCACTGGACGCAATTCGGCCCCGGTGCCGCCGGCGTGGGCTGGGAGCTGGGCCTGATGGGGCTTGCGCTGCACCTTGCAGACCCGCAGGCTGTCTTCGACGAAGCGGAATTCTCCACATCGCCTCAGGCACGGGCGTTTATCACCGGCAGCAGTCACGCCTGGGGCGAAGCCGCCATTGCCAGTGGCGAAGACCCGGGGTCCGCGCGCCGCGCCGCACTGGCCACCGAATCGTTCTACACAGGCCTTCCGCCAGCACAGAGTTGATGCACGCTCTCGACATTCTCGGCGATCCTGTGCGGCGTCGGATTCTTGAACTGCTGGCGCAGGGCGAGCAGTCATCGGGACAGATCGCCGCCGTCATCGGCAGGCAATTCGGCATCACGCAGGCGGCTGTCTCGCAACATCTGAAAGTGCTGCGTGACCATGGCTTCGCCATCGTTCAGCCGGAGGGAACCCGGCGTATCTATCGTGTGGGCTCGACACCACTGCGAGAGGTCGATCAGTGGCTGGATGCGTTCCGGCACTTCTGGAACCCGAAGCTCGATGCACTGGCCACGGAGGTGGCACGAGGCAAACGGCGCCGCGACAAGGCCTCCGGCGCGCGTGGGAGAATGCCCGGCTGACGGGCTGAACAAAGCTGCACCCTGAGGCATTCGTGCGACAATACCGCCCGTTAAAGCAGGTGGCAGTCGGCTCTGGCGGCAGCCGGCCCCCTGTCCCGCGACGCTGGAGAGATTGCATTGACTACCCACAAGCCTGTTGAAAGCTACCTGATGGACATGGACGGCGTCATCATCAGGGAGGATCACCTCGTGCCCGGCGCCGACAGGTTCATCGCACGACTGCGCGAAGCCGGTCGACGATTCCTGATACTCACCAACAACTCGCGCCACGCTCCACGCGACCTTGCGGCGCATCTTCGTCGTCTGGGGCTCGACGTCACCGACAGCGACATCTGGACTTCAGCCCTCGCCACAGCGCGCTTCCTCGACGATCAGCGACCCAACGGCACCGCGTTCGTCATCGGTGAAAGTGGGCTCACAACCGCCCTGTACGAAGCAGGCTATACGCAAACCGACCATTCGCCGGACTATGTGGTGCTGGGCGAGACCCGTACTTACAGTTTCGAGCGCATCACGCAGGCCGCCCGTCTGATCATCGCCGGCGCCCGCTTCATCGCCACGAATCCCGACGACACCAGCCCTTCGCCGGAAGGACCGCTGCCGGCCACCGGCTCCGTCGCCGCGATGATCTCACGCGCTTCCGGCGTGCAGCCGTACTACGTGGGCAAACCGAACCCGCTGATGATGCGATCCGCGTTGCGTGCCATCGAGGCGCATTCGCAGACGACGGTCATGATTGGCGACCGGATGAACACGGATATCATCTCCGGCATCGAGGCGGGCATGCGGACGGTGCTGGTGCTGACAGGCAGCACAAATCGGGCGCAGGCGGAAAAATTCCCGTTCCGACCAACGCGTATCGCCGAGTCCATTGCCGATCTGGTCGGCGAGATCGAATGACGATCGAAGGAGCGCGGGCGCAGCCCGAGTGCCGCACCCTGCCCTGCTTCACCGTTCGGTCAGACGACCGCGCAGTGCGCCAACCGGATATTCTTCGTTGATCACGACCAGGTAGTACTGGTCCGGCGAGGCGAGAATGGTTGCAACGATATTCGCGCGTGTGGATATCCTGCTGCCGGCAGCCGTCCCCGCGTCGCTACGCTCAATCGCGATGGGCACTGCGATATTACCCTGCGCGCCGCCTTCACCCATGCGCAGATGCATCGCGGTGGGCCTTGCGATGTTGGAGTAATTGACGCGCACGCTTACCTCGTTGCTGTCGGGATTCAGGGTGACCGTCGCCTCGCCCAGCCCATCCGGATCGCCTGATGCCACAGGCCCTGCCAGATTGACTCTGAATGTGGTCTCGGCGCCGAACGCCGACACCGGCACACAGACCACGCCCATCACCACCGCCACGAGTCCGGCGCCGCGAATACCGGCCTTCGTTCGAACAACGTCTGTTTTCATATCGGATATGTCCTTGCTCGCCTGTGCGAATCAGTCGCCAATGCGCCTGAACGTGACCGGCATCGTGCCCTGGATATTGAAGATGCCACCTTCCAGCGTGCCTTCGTCCGTCAGCGTGACGGCGGCATTCCAGGGATCGACATTGGGGAACGTGAAGTTCAGGTCGCGACCACTGACTCGGAACTGACGAAGCGGCCGATCGATTTCGCCCAGCGTGGTACCGACAAGTCGGCTGCTGACAGTGCCATCGGCATTCCTCGTGAACTCCAGCTCGATATCAAGATCGATGGTCACGATGCGCGGTCGACCAACCCAGCGTCCTTCCAGGGCATCGGCAACCTCCGCGGCCACACGCACCGGCGTCTGCGGCGGTTCCTCTTTCGGGTTGGCGCGCTCGTAGCGATTGGTTTCGATGAAGTAGCGGACGATGGTATTGCCTTCATGGCAGGCATATTCAGGCCACCAGTATTCGCCGTCGTGCCGCATCGGATAGCGGACTGTAAACGGCTCACTGAGTACCAGCGGATCCTCGGTGGTGATCTCGTACAGCCATACTTCGTCGTTGAGACGAACAAGCCGCTCGGTGGTCTTCATCTGGTCACTGGCCGGAAAACGGTTCCCGGGAGGTGAGCCCTGCACGGCCAGGTTGATCAACGGATTGTTGATCGGCATGCCGTCCTTGTAGTTCGTGGTTTCGACAACCAGCGTGGTGCCTTCCCAGCGACCGCGCGAATCGCCCAGCCATTGACGGATATTGCTGTCCAGATGAGGACGACCGTCAGTAGGAATGACGCGTGCGTCGTGGATCATCTCGGTCTCGAATATCACGTAGCCGGGCGTCTGCCAGATACGAAAGCCGCCATTGTAGCGATACGGCATCATCATCGACGGCATGCCACGCGTCACGCAACGGTCCCAGCTGTCGAAGTTGTCGACCGTCTCGAACGTGATGTCCTCACCGGGCAGAGCCCAGTCGCTGCCCATCTCATAGGCGCGCAGCTTGGCTTCCGGAGTGAGCTCGGGCAGCAGGCCGCTGGGCGGGTCGACAATCAGATTGGTCTGCCGCTGAGGAATCCGGTTCGGCTGTCCGGCGCGCATGGCGGCAGAGAGGTTGCCTTCGGCGAGCAGGCGCTCCATCTGGTTCTCCTGCGCGTGGTACGCCTCCATCCGTTCGTTGTGTTCATCCTCCGGGTGCCAGGCCTGGTTGATGTCGCACGGCGGCTGCCCGGGCCGGTAGCTGTCCGCGCAGCGCTCCAGGGGCACCCGGGCCGCCTGCATCATGTCCAGCGTGGCCTGAATGTCGGGTTCCCCCCAGGCCGTCATCGGATGCTGCCAGCCGTTCGGCGTGGCGTGGAAGTGATTGGCCTCGCTGGCCGGACCACGAACCGCGTCGCTGATCTGGGCCTGAAGGACCGAGATCGGCGCCGCGGCGATTCCGGCCGCAAGCAGCGCGCTGCGCAAAGTTGGATTCACGTTGTACATTCCCCCTCCTGTGACATCGGCGTTACGCCATGTCCGGCAATCCTGAGCAGTTAAAGGTAGCTCGCGGCCGGGTGCAAGTCCACCGGCAGGCCCGAACCCGTCGCTCAGCGGCCATGGTCGTTTCTCGGCCACGGATTGGGGGTAGAATCAGCTGCAGGCACATGCATCGCCCCGATGCCGGATCGACCAGGAGTCCATCGTGAAAATCAAATTCGTCCTGTCCGCCATGATGATCGTGGGACTCGTCGCCACCGCCAATGCGCAACGTGTTCGCGATGTCACGGATACCGTGGAGCTGTTCCAGTCTATTCCGCATGTGGCACCCTACTTCGAAACCGCCTATGCCTACGCGGTATGGCCACGGATCGGTCGAGGCGGTCTGGGAATCGGCGCCAGCCGCGGACGCGGCCAGGCCTATGTCGATGGCCAGATGACCGGCTTCAGCACCCTGCTCGAGGTCAGCATCGGATTCCAGGCCGGGGGCCAAGCCTACCGCCAGGTCATTTTCTTTGAAACCCGCGAAGCGTATGAGCGATTCACGCGCGATACGTACGAATTCGACGCCCAGGCGCAGGCCGTAGCCGTGACAGCCAGCGCCGAAGCCGGCGCGGGGACCAGCGGTGCGCGGGCTTCGGCCGGCGCAGGCAATCCGAACACCGCGATTGGCGGCGGCTACACCAACGGCATGCAGATATTCACCATGGCAGAAGGCGGCCTGATGTACAGAGCCACCATCGCCGGGCAACGTTACCGCTTCCAGTCCGCGAACTGACCTGTTCCGGCGCGCAACGCGCCGGCATGCCAATGTGGCGGATGCCGTCGTGCGCGGCGTCCGCCCCGCGGGGCCGTCGGGCGTCCGCGCCCCCTTCCTCTGCTGAGCCTTCCGAAGTGTTGTCGAAGGACGACACAGGAACCTGCGAACCGCCTTCCGGTTCGTGTGGCCTCGCTGAACCCGGCTGCCGGAAATTCGCGCGGCCGATCACCGGAACCCGGGCAGGACACGGCAAACAGACCATCTTCCACACGCGGCCGGCATGTTGGCATCGATCTTGCTCTATATATCCCGGAAGGGGGATGCGATATCCGCCCTCATAACGATACAAAGGAGATCGGCCATGAACTGGGATCGAATTGAAGGTAACTGGAAGGTGATCAAAGGCAATGCGCGTCAGAACTGGGGCAAGCTCACTGACGACGACTGGGATCTCGTGCAAGGCAAGCGCGAAGAACTGATCGGGCGGATTCAGAACCGCTACGGCAAGGCACGCGACGAAGCTGAACGCGAAGTCGACGAGTGGGCGAAGAAGATCGACTGAAAGGAATCCCGAATGCAGGCAGATTCATGACAGCAAGGAGCAGGTCAATGCATACACAATCAGCAATATCGGCGAAACCAGCAGCGTCGGCCGCTTGTGCGGCACTTCTGCTGGCCCTCGCCTCACCGGCAATGGCCAGTAACCCGGACGGACTCTATCTGGGCGCTGGCTATGGCGACTTCTCAACCCGGATCGATTCTATCGACGACGTTGATATCAGCTTCAGCGCCGACGATGACGCGTTCAAGGTCTTCGCAGGCTGGCGGTTCAACCGCCTGCTTTCGGTGGAATTGAACTACATCGACTTCGGAACCGCTCGTGCCGGCACCGACGCGCTGGCCATAGCGGCGGAGACGACAGCGCTTGCCCCCTACGTGGTCGGCACCCTCCCCATCGGTCCGCTGGAGCTGTACGGTAAGGTTGGCATGCTCTTTTACGATGTCGATGTGCGTACAAGCTTTGACGCACAGATCGATGAGAGCGGACGCGATCTCACGTACGGTGTCGGCATCGGTGCAACGATATTCGATCGCCTCAATCTGCGCGGCGAGTATGAATGGATTGATATCAGCGAATATCGTGATGCGAACGCATTCTGGGTGAGCGCAAGCTGGCGCTTCTGACGAACACCTCGTCGCCCTGCGCGTCGAGTATTCCGCGAAAGCCGCATTGGGCACAGGGACGTGCCCGATGCGCACTAACCCGTATTCGGACACCCTGGCACAGACCAACAACGTACCGGCGGACCGGATCCTCGAGTGCGCCCGGGCCCGGGTCAGGGCCGGCCGGACGGTCAGGCTCCGACAGGCACCCTCCGTCCCGAGGTCTTCATTACCGACTTGACTCACACCGGAGAGTAATACTATAACGTTTTAATGCAGAATGAAGTACCGCCACGCTCAGCGTCTCACAAACAGCCAAGACCGCCTGGTCCCCAGGCAGCGTCCGGGTCACGGAACGCACCGATGGAAGCGATACCACGCAGCCTCACTGTCAGTGCCGTGGCGGACCTCGCCGATATCATGCAACCGGACGTCAATATCTGTGTGCTGCGTCGGCGCCTGCACCCGGCCATCCAGACATTCGCCGCGGCCGCCGTCAGCCGCCCACTGCGGCTCAACCGTGCCTGCCCTGCAGCGGACCAAGGGCTGGACGAGGTATTCGGTGAGCTCCGCGGCCTCGCCGGTTTCGACGCATTCATCGCCGATGTCACGTTCCTTGCGGAACTCTACACCACGCTGCTCGACTGCGACTTGCTCGGTGTCAGGCTGCACGTGCTGCGCGGCCCCATGTGCCCGCGATTCCACATCGACCGCGTCGCCGTCAGGCTGTTGTGTACCTATATCGGACCCACCACCCAATGGCTGGATGACCCGCTGGCGGATCGGCAGCTGCTGGGTGCCGGCGCCAACGGTCGCCACGACGACGACAGCGGATTGATCCGCGACAGACGCCTCGTGCGCCAGGCACGCGCAGGTGATGTCGCGCTGCTGAAAGGAGAGGCCTTTCCCGGCGCCACAGGCCACGGGGTGATCCACCGGTCACCGCCGGATGACATTCCGAGGCTACTGTTCAGTCTGGATGCACTCGCGGAAACACACTGATGAATTCGCACGCACGCCTTCCCGTCACCGTGCTGTCAGGCTTCCTCGGCGCCGGCAAGACCACGTTGCTGAATCACATCCTCAACAACCGCGAAGGGCTGCGTGTCGCGGTCATCGTCAACGACATGAGCGAGGTCAACATAGACGCTGCACTGGTGCGGGACGGAGGCGCAAACCTGGCCCGCACGGAAGAGCGGCTGATCGACATGACCAACGGCTGCATCTGCTGCACCTTGCGCGAAGATCTCCTCAGGGAAGTTTCCCGTCTCGCCAGGGAGCGCCGTTTCGATTACCTGCTGATCGAATCCACCGGCATTTCCGAACCATTGCCGGTTGCACAGACATTCACGTTCACCGATGAAGATGGCCAGAGCCTCGGGCGAATCGCAAGGCTCGACACGATGGTCACGGTGGTCGATGCCGCAAGCTTTCTGCGAGACTACGCAAGTGCTGATTTTCTCACGGAACGTGGTGAATCACTCGGTGACGACGACGACCGCACCGTCGTTGACCTCCTGATCGATCAGGTCGAGTTCAGTGATGTGATTGTGGTCAACAAAGTCGATCTGGTTGACGATGCCGAACGCGATCAGCTCGTGAGTCTGCTCACAACGCTGAATCCCGGCGCGGAGGTCATCACCAGCCACAACGGCGTAGTACCGCCTGCACGGCTGCTGAATACCAACCGCTTCGATTTCGAACGTGCGTCCCGCTCGCCGGCGTGGATACGCGAGCTCAACGGCGAACACGTCCCGGAGTCCGAGACCTACGGCATCGAAAGCTTCGTCTACCGCCGCAGACGGCCATTTCACCCGCAACGTTTTTTCAAGCTGATTCACCGAGAATGGCCCGGCGTCGTGCGGTCCAAGGGGTTTTTCTGGCTGGCCAGCCGGAATGATCACGTGGGTCAATGGTCACAGGCCGGTGGCGCATGTCGCCACGGTGTCGCCGGGCTGTGGTGGGCCGCGGTGCCGGACGACGACTGGCCGCAGGACAGCGAAACCCGCACAGCGATTCTCGCCAATCATGAACCGCCCTGGGGTGATCGGCGCCAGGAACTGGTGCTGATCGGTATGCAGATGGATCGCGACAGCCTGACTGCACAGCTCGACAACTGTCTGCTCTCCGCCGACGAAATGGCTGCCGGACCCACCGCGTGGCGACACATACCGGACCCGTTCCCTCCCTGGTACGCATGACAGCAGACTGGGTCGCGGATCGGACCGCGGATGGCAGCGCGACCTCCGCCCGGGGCTGGGCAGCCCTACAGAAGATGGTATAACATCGCTGGCCTGAGCCCCCTGCGCCACGCACACGGATCTCGTCCAGGCTGGCTGGAACCGGGCAGACCGTCCTCCCGACGTTCTGAGTCAGGTCGGGACACCTCATTGGATCCTGAGCATGAATGCTGCACTCCCCGACGTTTCCCTGACCGACCTGGCAGCGGGCCCGAGCCCGCTGACGTGGGTGGGCATGCATGGCATCGACCTGCCTGTTACGGTGGCGGAGTCTGGATATCGGCACGAGCTGCACGCCCGCGCGGACGTTCATGTCGATCTGCCGGCGCCTCACAAGGGCATTCACATGTCCCGGCTGTACCAGCTGCTGGGCGTGCTTGGCGAAGGTCAGGCGCTGTCACCAGCCGGCCTGAAACAACTGGTGCAGGCACTGGTGGACAGCCACCGCGACTGCCAGACCCGCAACGCCCGCCTTCGGCTGCGGTTCGACCTGCTGACACGCCGCCCGGCACTGGTCACCACAGACCTGGCCGGCTGGAAGGCCTATCCGGTGCAACTCGACGCTTCCCTGGTCCGCGGCGTCTTCGCGTTACAGGTGCAGGTCGCGGTGACCTATTCCTCAACGTGCCCCTGCTCGGCAGCGCTGTCGCGCCAGCTGATCGAATACGGCTTTCTGGATGCTTTCGCCGGGCAGGACTATGTTGACCCCGTGACAGTCGCACAGTGGTTGCGCCAGCACGCCACGCTGGCCACACCACACAGTCAACGAAGCGAGGCACAGGTCGTGGTGGACATGGCCTGCGACGCGCCGTCCCTGGGAATGCATACCCTGATCGATCACGTCGAGCAGGCAGTGGGCACGCCCGTACAGACCGCCGTCAAGCGTGCCGATGAGCAGGCTTTCGCAGCGCTGAACGGCCAGAACCTGATGTTCGTTGAGGACGCTGCGCGCCGTATCCAAGCTGCATTGCGCAGCCACTATTCCAACCCTTGTGTCCACGTCCGACATCTGGAGAGCCTGCACCTCCACGACGCCGTAGCATGGGCCGGTGGTGTTCAAGGAAGCACCACGGTATGAGCCGCCTCAGCCGCGCACCGGCCTGAAATCGGCTGCGGCGGCGACGAAGTCACCCGGCTTCCGGCCGGTCGCTATCTGCTTCTGAGTCCTTGAAACCTCCCAGACAGCCAGTCGGCCAGAGCTCGTGAGCGCCGTAATCCGTGGGCGCCCGGCGCGCGTATTCCAGGCAATCAGTTCAATCGGATCGTTCATCTGCAGCGCACACGCCGGAGCTTGCCAGTTGCCGACGCGCCAGATGCACAGATACCCGCTTCGGCAAGCCGAGGCCACGTAGGGCGCGCCCGTAGCGAATGCGATTGCGGTGAGGGAATCGACGTGAAAATCAAGCAGCGTTGGAGAGCGCCCTTCCGAGCCTCGTGTGTCGAAGGGCCACAACGCGACGGTCGAGCCACCACCGGTTGCGAGCCAGCGAGAATTCGGACTCCAGTCCAGTTGCGTCGGTTTTCTCTCGAAACCGCCGATGGTGGCATCGGCACCGCTTCGCAGCCGCCAGAAGTGTACCGAGTTGTCCTGGCAGGGTGCCGCGATGACCCGACCGTCCGGGCTCCAGCACAGGGATGTCAGCGATCCCTTCAGGGGCAGGTGTTGGGGTTTTGAGCGCTCGTCGAGCACGTCGAAAACGAGCACGCCTCCGTAGCCCGAAGCCGCCAGTTGCGCACCGCGCGGGCGCCAACTGATCGCCGAGACGGTGCTTTCCGGGTGCCTGTAGCTGCGCTGCGAGTCACCCGATACTGAACAGATGGCAATCGCCCGTCCCGACGAAAAGGCGAGCTGCTTGCCGTCGGGCCGCCACCCAAGGTGTTCCACCCATTGATGAGCAGCCGGGATCTCCACTACGGGCGCGCATGTCTGCTGCTCCATGGACCACAATCGCACGCGCGCGTCCTGGCCCGACGTTGCGAACAGCGGCTGCGACGGATGCCACGCGATCCGATGCAGGCCCTGCTCGTGCACCGGCCACCGCCGGTTTTCACCGCTCCGCTGCAGGTCGTAGAGCACTACGCTTCCCGCAGAGCCGCCGACGGCAAGCCAACGCCCGTTCGGCGACCAGGCCACCGCGATAGGATAGTCCTCGATATCACCGGTCAACAGAACATCGAGGCGGACAGCATTTGGATCCATCATGCCCGACAGGCCATCAGCTCCCGTTCAAGCGCGTCATGATCCAGATCGCGGCCAATAAAGACCAGACGATTCAGGCGTTCCGCCCTGCCCCACGGTTCACCAGGCTGACTATCGAACAGCATATGCACGCCCTGAAAGACGAATCGCGTGTCCTCGCCGGCGATATCGAGTATGCCTTTCATGCGAAAGATATCGGCGCCCTTGAGACTCAGCAGTTTGCTCAACCAGCCATTCAGCCTGAGTGGATCGAGCGCGCCAGCGAACTCGAATGCCACCGATCCCACAGTATCGTCGTGGACATGGCCCGCGTTGTAGCAGCACTCGACGACGGGCTCGACGACGTGATCAGTTTCATCCAGCAGCCGTGCGTTGAACTCCGACGGCGTGTGTTGCATGAATAGCGCATAAAGGCCGGGCTGCTCAATGCGGATCGTGTATACGTAGCAGTCGTCAGCGTGCATACCCAACCGCCAATGTGTGCCTCCGGGCTGCAATGGCGTGTTCGGACCGATCGTCGAAGGTGGAACCGAGAACTGTTTGAAGATGCGTTCCGCGGCCTGGCCAAGCGCTTCGGGCGAACAGCTGGCGACGGGTTCCAGAACGACAGACATCTCAGGGTCCGGCCCGCTGTCGAGCACAAAGGGATAGTCTCCTGGCGACAACGCGTAGATACCTCCCCATTCGAAGGGATACTCGGGCTCCAGAAAGTCTGGTTTGACCTCAAGCGCTCGCTGCAGGTCGAATCCTCCCAGATTGAGCAGCTCGTCGATTGGCGTATCAGCCATCTGCACAGTCTCGATACGTGCCAGCGCATTCAGGCGGCGCAACCGCGCCTGTAGAGCACTGAGCTCATCGGCACCGACGAGGTCGCGTTTGTTCACCAGAATCAGATCCGCGAACGCGATCTGGGAAACAACTTCGGCGCTCGTATCGAGATGCATCGACACGTGCTTGGCGTCGACCAGAGCAACAACGCCGTCGAGAGCGTATTCCGCGCGAACATCATCGTCCACAAAGAATGTCTGCGCCACGGGCCCTGGGTCCGCCATGCCGGTGGTCTCTACAATAACCCGGTCGAAGCGGTCGCGGCGCTTGGCCAGATTCCCCAGAATCCGGATGAGATCGCCACGTACTGTGCAGCAGATACAGCCGTTGTTCATCTCGAAAACCTCTTCATCGGCGTTGATCACCATGTCCTGATCCACGCCGATCTCGCCGAACTCGTTCTCGATGACCGCGATGCGCTGGCCGTGCCGTTCGGCGAGAATCCGGTTCAGCAACGTCGTCTTCCCGCTGCCGAGAAAACCTGTGAGTACAGTCACCGGTATCGTCCTGTTCATTGCCGGGCCTTCCTTTCAATCTGATAGAACATCTCAATCCGATACATCATCGTGATCGTTTCCTGGAGAACAGTATTGATTGACACTGCCGGCCAGCCCTGCCCACCAGCCCCGACCGGCAGCGAACGGGTTCTGCGCGAAGCTATTCGAGCCACAGGATGAGCTGCATTGTGAACACCCCGGCCGCCGTGGCTGACAACTGAACAGGCAGCGGAATCGGTGCTTCCCGATCTCGTAGTAGCGGGATGAGATCCGTGGTTGCGATGTAGATGAATCCACCGGCTGTCACGGCCAGCAGCGCGCCCAGGCTCAGGTCGATCAGTTGTGAAACAACCAGCGTCAGCATCGCGCCGACAACGCACATGCCGGCACACAGGACGTTCAACGCAACCGCACGGCGTTTCGGAATGCCGCCGTGGACGAGAACCGCAATGTCGGAAATTTCCTGCGGAATTTCGTGGGCGATGATCGCTAGCGTTACGGTCAGACCGATCAACGGATCGGCGAGAAAACTGCCCGCGATCAGCGCACCATCTACGAAATTGTGGATCCCGTCGCCGAGGAGGTTCATGCGCGTATAGGTGCGCGGCGGTCTGTTTGCATCGCCCCCGGACGGCGGGTCGGACTCGGGCATCTGGTGATTGTGACGCCAAAGCAGGCATTGCTCGATCACGAAGAAGCCAAGAACACCAATCAACGCCCACAGAAAGACACTGCTCGCGTCCTCCATCCGCTCAAAAGCATCCGGCAGCAGATGCAGGAACGCATCACCAAGCAACACGCCAATCGCAACGCTCACCAGTCTGGGCAACCAGGCGCGCAGTGTTTTCTCGTCGATGACGAGAACGTAGGCGCTGCACAATGCTACGAGTACGACGGAAATGCTCGCGCCCAGCACGTACAGGACGAGGATCAGGTTCATTGACAGTCCTATCGCTCCACATTCTTTGACGAGAACGTAAGAGTAATAGTATTACATTTCATTGACGGCAACGTACAGTACGGGACGGATATCTGACAGCCTTTCTCCAGGTCATCTGCAAGGGGCGTTATCGCAAACGGCAGGTCCGCGTCACGCGCGGCGAGCCGGGAGCGGCAATACGGCGATGGTCCACGCACGAATCCGCGCCACCATTGATCGTCCAGGCAATGCACTGAGCCAGCGCGGACGTGAAGCTGGCATGGCTCATGCATGACGTTTCATGACTCATGACCACAACCCCAACGAGGAGACAGCGATGAAGCGCCTACTGACCCTGACGACTGCGGGTATCGGATGCGCATTCCTGGCAGGATGTCCCGATGATCGCGCCATGCCACCGCCCGAACAGCGCATGAATGAACGCCCTCTGACCGAAGACGCGCGACTGGACGAGCAGTGGCCGGCACCGGCAGACCAGGAGCCGGTGCCCGGGCAGACCACACCGCCTGTCCCGGAACCTCGGACCCCGGCTCAGCCGGAACGCGAACTCGAGGATGCGATTCGGCGGCCAGACCGCGACCAGCCAGAAAACTGAAATCACCGGCAGGACGACATGCCGTTCATTCCCCGGGCCTCAATACCGAAACCGACTTGATGAGCGCATGAACGGCAAGGCCGGGCTCAAGGCCAAGCCGTTCAACCGCATCGTAAGTCACCTGAGCCAGCAGCACTGCTCCGCCGATACGGAGCTTTACGAGCACCAGCGCAGGATCTGCCGTGGACACCACGGATACGACCGTTGCCCTGAGCACGTTGTGCACGCTGATGCCTTCCGGTTCTGACAGCGCCAGCGCGACCTCCTGCGCCGCGATGCGCAGCCGCAGGCGGACACCCGGCTCCGCGCTCATCAGCGGCGCCCGGAGAGCACCGCCGGCGAATGCCAGACGCGTGAGCCGACGCGTCGTGTCATGCGCCTCAACCGTCGCGTCGAAGATACTACCCGGCTCGTGATAGGCAGCCAGCGCTTCAACATCCGCGCTCGCGGCCAGTTCGGCAACGGGACCTGTGGCGACCATCCTGCCGCGCTCGATGAGTACCAGTCGGTCGGCGAGCCTGGCGACTTCGTCGAAATCGTGTGTGACCAGCACGATTGGCAGGTGCACCGTTCTCCGCACGATTTCAAGCTCGGCATGCAGCGTCGCGCGCAGCGCACGGTCGACGGCCGCGAAGGGCTCGTCCAGCAGCAGCACCGCCGGATCACGGGCCAGCGCACGGGCCAGCGCGAGTCGTTGGCGCTGTCCTCCGGACAACTGTGACGGATAGCGTAGCGCCAGCCCATCGAGCTGCACCAGTGCAAGCAGCTCGCGCGCGCGGGCGCGCCGTAACACACGGGGAACGTGACCAAGCGCTGCCGTGACGTTGCCGAGCGCATCGCGGTGCGGGAACAGTGCGTACTCCTGGAACACCAGTCCGACAGCCCGCCGATGCGGCGCGCAATCGATGCGCGCCGCGGTATCAAGCCACGTCTCACCGCGACACCGGATCAGTCCATACTGAGGATGGTGCAACCCCGCGATCGCACGCAGCGTTGTGCTCTTGCCACTGCCGGAGGGGCCAAACAGCGCGACCATTTCGCCCGGTGCGCAGTCGAACGCGAGTTCGAGCGGAATCGGTGCATCCTGGCGCAATGTGACACTGAGCCCTGCAGCGTCCCGGGAGTCGCCACGGTCGCTACGCCCTGTTTCGACCCTGTCACTCACCATGGCGGCGCCCATAACGTCTGGCGAGCGTGTTGGCTATGCCGAGTGCCACGATGGAAATCACCAGCAGCGTGGCGGCCATGACACCGGCCGCGTGATCATCAAACGCCTGCACACGGTCATAGATCGAGATGGCGATGGTTCTCGTTTCCCCCGGGATCGAACCGCCGACCATCAACACCACGCCGAATTCCCCCAGCGTGTGCGCGAAGGTCAGTACGGTTGCCGTCACCATGCCGGGCCAGGCCAATGGCAGTTCCACTGCGATGAACGCGCGTAACGGCCCCATGCCGCTGACGGCAGCGGCCTCACGTACCGCGACGGGAATCGACTCGAACGCACGCTGAACGGGCTGCATTGCAAACGGAATGCTGACGAGCACGGATGCCAGCACAAGCCCCTGAAACGAGAACGCGAGCAGTTCGCCGGTCAACCGCTCGAACCCACGCCCGAGTGGACTTTCTCCCCCAAAGGCAATCAGCAGATAGAAGCCCACCACCGTGGGCGGCAACAGCAGCGGCAGTGCCACCATGGCCTCGACGAACCCCTTCCCTCTGAAGGTGCGGTATGCAAGCGCGCGGCCGCAGATGACGGCAAGCGGTATCAGCACGAGTACGGTCATCGCACCGAGTTCGACCGATAACCACAGAGCTGTCCAGTCCATATGCGTGGCGCGGCGGCGCCGCTATTCGCCCGGCAGCACGAAGCCGTAGCGCCGCATGATCACGCGCGCCGGCTGCGACTGCATGTAGTCGTGGAACCGCTCCGCGACGGGACCGGCGCGTTGTGTCAGGACCATTCTCTGGCGCAGTGGCTCATGCCGCTCCTCCGGGATCAATGCGTAATGCCCTCGCGCCTGCAGGCGTGGCGCGAGGGCCAGTGAGTAAGCAATGATCCCGCCCTGGCTGTTGCCGGTGACCGCGAACTGCGCGGCCTGACTCACATTTTCGCCGAGCACGATATGCGGCTGAATCCGTTCCCAGAGCCCGGCATGACGCAGCGCCTGTTCCGCAGCGCGCCCATACGGAGCGTGTTCGGGATTGGCAATGGCGAATCGCCTGATCGTTCCGGCATCCAGTGCCGCTTCCAGGCCGGCCAGTTCTTCATCCGCTGTCAGGCGCGATCCATGCGGCGTGAACAGCACAATGCGTCCGATCGCGTACAGCGTGCCCCGATCGCGTGTATGTCCTCCCTCCGCGAGGCGGAATACGAACGACTCATCGGCCGAAAGATACAGCTCGAACGGCGCACCCTGCTCGATCTGCCGTGCGAAATTGCCGGATGAACCGAACGTGAGACGCACTGTCTGTCCGGTTTCCACGGCGAACTGCTCCGCGACCTCATCGAGTGCGAACTGCAGATCCGACGCGGCCGCGATCAGAGGCGCTTCCGCGGCCAGCGTGACCGATGCGCCGGGTAGACAGGCGGCCAGTGCGACGCCTGCCAGAAGGCCTGCAAGCTGCGAAAAGAGGCGCCGTGAGGCAGCGACCATGGACAATCCCCGTTCGGATTCAGGTGGCGATGTTCAGGCGACATCTTACGATGAATACATCGAACCGCCGAAACAGCCCCTTATGGCCGGTGTGCCCCTATGGTCGGCGTGGCGCGTCCGCCAGCCGGCCCGGCCGGCCAACACTCGCGCTCAGGATGAACGGGTACCAACCCTGCTCATGCCAGAAGTGCCCGAACCATCAGCGCGACAAGCGCAAACAGAAACGCCAGCATGATGGCCAGCACCAAGATGAGCACCGCCCCGTCCCGTTCAAGTTCGGCCAGCGCAATGAGAATCACACCGATCGCGAACGGGATGTTGCCCAGCGGTATCGGCGTGGCGACCACCAGCACGGCGAGAATCAGTGTCAGAATGCCGGTCAGCCGGCTGGTTGCGAGCGGTGAGGCGATACGCCTCGCCCGCATCACCCGCTCGGCCATCCGCAGCGCCGGCACCACTCGCCGGATGAGGGCGGCCAGCGGCCTGGTCGGCAGTGAGCGTGCGGCGAGCCGCCGCGGGAAAACCGGCGCGGCCCTGCCACGGATGAGCTGCATGGCCGGAATGATGAGCAGCAGACCGGCAGCGATATTGATACCGGGCAGCAGCGCCAGCACGCCCAGCAACAGCAGCACAAGCCCGAATGAACGGCGGCCCATCCGTTTCACAAGCCACCCGAGGGTCACGGCGTCCCCGGGGGCATCCCGGAGCAGCCCTTCCATCAGTACGGACGTGGCGACAGTCCTTGTCATCGGCGTCTTGCTCATGCGGGGCGAAGCATGGCACACGCGGCGCCCCGGATAGAAGCGGAATACGCACGGCTGTCGCAGCGTCCATCAATGGACGCACCCGGAGCTCAGCGCCGCCCGCGGCAGGTATCCTCGCGGACAATGACGCCGTTCTGAAAACACCGCACAACGCCGTCGACCAGCGATGGGTTGCGCGAGCGCATTACGGCGTGACCGCGGCCGTGGTCGTGAGAACGATCGGCGCGGCACGCGTCACGATCAGGGTATGTTCAAACTGCGCCGACAGATTGCCGCGCGCGCCGATCAGCGTCCAGCCATCGGCCGCCTCTTCCACATGCGTGCTGCGGGTCGACAGAAACGGCTCCACCGCGATGACCATGCCTTCGTGCAACAGGCGCCGATCATCGTGCTCGTAGTAGCTGACGATACCTTCCGGAGACTCGTGGAGACTGCGGCCGATACCATGTCCGGCGAGATTGCGGATCACCCGGAAACCACTGGCTCTTGCGGTGCGCTGCACGGCCCGACCGATACCATTGATACGGTTGCCGGCACGAATGGCCTTCATCGCTTCGTGAAGCGCCAGACGCGTCGCACGGCAAAGACGGTCCTTGAGCGGTGTCGACGGCGGAACGACCCGCGTTCCGCCGGTATCCGCGAAGTACCCGTCCAGTTCCGCGGATACATCGACGTTGACGACGTCGCCGGCACGGATCACCCGCTCTCCGGGCACGCCGTGTGCCGCTTCCTCGTTGATGCTGATGCAGGTGGCGCCGGGAAAGTCGTAGGCCAGGCGCGGAGCGGACCGGACGCCGTGCCGGTCGAGCAGACGCTGGCCGGTGACATCCAGCTCCGCCGTGGTCATGCCGGGTTCGATCGCATCGAGCATGTCGCGCAGTACTTCGGCAACGATACGCCCGATCAGGCGCAACCCGTTCAGGTCGTCTTGCGATGAGATTGTCATGATGACGACAGTATGAGTTCCCGGCGGCCGTGCGGGCAATACGGAGTGCAGGCAGGCGTTCGCAACATACCGGCACCCGCAAGCTGTCGTCCAGCAACAACACATCGGCCGTACGATCGACGCGGGCGCTCGTTGTCACGCCTGCGGCGCGACCCGCTGATGACCACCGACTGCCGGTCGTGGCCCCGCGCGCATCCAGTGCAGATGCGGCGGGCGGCGGCGCTTCCCGCCATTGCCGAACTGATTCGGGCGCATCTGGCACGCACCTTGCAGCACCTCCTTCAAGAGGCCGCCCTGCTCGCGATGGCGGCCCAACACGCAACACAGACAGAGGAGAACATCATGAGTATTCGCAATCACTTCCCGGAACATGGCCTGCAGATGGTTGCGGCAGCGGTAGTGCTGGCGCTTGGCAGCTCCGCTGCGGTTGCGCAGATTCCCGGCGACGAGCAACGCCCTCCGCAGCAGCAGCAGCAACCCGTTGGCGACGAACGCGCCGACCGCTTCGACGACCGAGACGCTCGCGATACACGCGCCTTCGGCGATGAAGAGCAATACGGCGCTGACGGCGACCGCCAGCTTCGTAGCGACAGTGGCGATCTGGCACAGCTGTCGGAGCACGAGAACCTCGGCACGTTCGTCAAGGCTGTGAAAGCGGCGGGCATGGAAGAGGCGCTGACCGACGGGACCACCTATACGGTTTTCGCCCCCACCGATGATGCATTCGATGGTATTGACACCGATGCACTGCTGCAGTCGGAGAACTGGGAACAGGTCGCCGAACTGGTTCGTGCTCACATCGTCGCTGACGACGTGGATCCGGAAAGGGCCCGCAACCTTGGCGCAGCGCTGACGATCGACGGCGCGATGGTCGAGATCAGGGAGGCCGACGGTGAACTGACGGTCAACGGTGCCACTGTGGTGGAAGACAACATCCGCGTTGGCAACATCCGGGTGTACGCTGTTGACGGCTTGCTCGCACAGGCCCCCGCGGCAGCATCCGCGGCGGTGTTCGACTGATCGACGAGCAGGCGTTGATAGGGCCTTGCCCTGAAACCGCGGCACGGAGCCGGCATCGCTGTCGCTCCGTGCCGCGGGCTGCCTGCCCCACGCGCGGCCTGTATGGTCTCTTCGCCGTGCGTATTCCAGCTGATCGATTGTGCCGGCTGACCGTTTACGTCTATCCGGGGTTGTCGCGGTCTCGCACGTGGGCTGTGAGAAACCTGTCGAGCTCACCCGCGAACGCCTGAAGCTCGGCACGCCCGAGAGCCGCCGGCCCGCCACTCACCATACCGGCCGAGCGCAGTTGATCCATCAGATTGCGCTGCGCCAGATGGTCGCCAATATTGTTGGTCGTATAAAGCGTTCCGCGCGGATTGAGTGCCACACCGCCCTTGTCTACGACACGCGCAGCCAGCGGCACATCGGCGGTGACCACCAGTTCGCCCGCCACCACGCCTTCCACAATGCGGGTGTCAGCCACATCGAAACCGGCGGCCACCTGGACGGCGCGAACGAAGCGTGACCTGGGTAGTCGCAGCGCATGGTTGGCAACGAAAACGGTGTCCACTTCAACGCGATCAGCGGCCCGAATCAGGATGTCTCTGATCGGCGTCGGACAGGCGTCTGCATCCACCCACACCGTCATCCGTCCGCCCCGGTCCACGGCACACAAATCAGGCCCTGCCCGCATCCCTCAATGCCCGCCTGGGCGCTGTCCCGATAACGTGGCTCAGCGATGTTCACGCGGATAGCCAGTTTCGCTGGCGCGTACGTGTTTCTGATCGCATCACCACTTCGTAAGTGAACCTGACCTCCTCGGTCGCGGACGCCTGTGTGCCGGTCTCGCGCGGCGCATCGCTGCCATCGTACCCGCAGCCCTGTCTATCCTGCAATCGCCCCCTTGACCACCGCATGAGGTCGAAATGAACGCCGTATCGGCGTCCGGGCTCTGAGCGGGCACGGCGAAGACACCGTCCGTATGGCATGAAACTTGAATTGATTCTGACATTGATCGCAGGCGCAGAACGACCGGCTCGCCGGCGGGCTACGCGGCACGATCGCCCTCGTGAAGGCTGGCGATACGGTATTCGGCCGTACCGTGGCTGCAGGGTTCGCGCGAAGGCACTGACATCGCCATCGTCCACCCTGAGAGCGAGGTACGGCACCGGGCATGCTGATTTCCGATGCATCACCGGACGCGTGTCGCCCATGCCGGGCAGTGAGGCTATCGCAGGCAAGGCATACACGATGACGACCCGCAAGCAACACAATTCGCCGCCGGAAACACTCGAACAGCTCATCGATACGCTCGCCACTGTCCGGTCTGACGGCACTGACACGAATATCGGAGCAATCCTGGAAGCCGTTGGCACGCGGTCGTTCGGCCCCTTGCTGATTCTCGCAGGTATTATCGTGATGTCGCCGCTTTCCGGCGTTCCAGGCGTACCGACTACGGTTGGCGTATTCGTCGCCCTGATTTCGCTGCAACTGCTCTGCGGCCGGCGGCACTTCTGGTTGCCGCAGTGGATCAAGCGCCGCTGCGTGCCGCGGTCGAGGTACGAAACCGCGCTCCGCGGCGTTCGTCGGCCGGCACGTTTCGTGGACCGCTTCCTGCGCCCCCGTATCGTCATGCTCACCAACGGGCTGGGACAGCTGGTGATCGCGGCGGTATGCCTGCTGATTGCTGCTTCCATGGCGCTGATGGAGTTCGTACCATTCTCTGCCTCGATCGTCGGTGTGATATTCACCGCCTTCGGGCTGTCGCTGGTGGCTCACGACGGCCTGTTGGGCGTCGCTGCACTGCTGGCCACCGTATGTATCGTGGTGCTCGTTCGGCTTCTGCTGTAACCCCCGATTGGAGATACACCCTGCCAGCCGACACGCGATGCCCCGATGTTGTCGAATCCCGACATCATGATCGCCGGCCAGGGCCGGAAACGGACCGGGCCAAGCGAGACTGAATGATGGTGTCCGCCCTGTACATAGCCTGGATCAGTAGCTGGATCGCAACGCTGGCGACGATACCAAGTGTCCTGCTCCGTCGCGAAGGCCGGCCGCTTGCTGCGCTGAGCTGGATACTGGCAATGCTCGCCGCCCCACCCGTCGGGTTGGCGTGCTGGTGGCTTTTCGGCCGCACGCGCCTGCAACGCAAGCTCGGGCGCCGCCTGCAGGCCACACGCAAGATCGCGCGCAAGATGGCCGTTACGAAGCCAGCGCTCGAAACGTCGCCACCTTCGCTCGGGATCATCTCAGGCGACAACCTGCCGCCGCCGTTTCGCGCCGCGGCATTTCCGCCGAGCGGAGGTAACTGCGCCGAACTGAAACCGAGTCCACGAGCCGCATTCGCCGCATGGGAAGCCTTGATTCGGAAGGCGGAGGATCATCTGCATCTGATTTTCTTCGTCTGGGCCGATGACGAGGTGGGCCGCCGATTCCGAAGCCTGCTCATCGACAAGGCACGTCAGGGAGTCGAGGTACGCATCATTATTGATGGCGTCGGATCGGCCTGGCTGCCCGAGGGCTTTTTTCGAGAGTTGAAGCTGTGCGGAGGGCAGATCCGCTGGTTCATGCAGCCGAGACGGTACTGGCGCAGCGGCTTCATGAACCTTCGCAACCATCGCAAACTGCTGATTGCTGACGGCAAACGCGCCTTTCTCGGCGGTATCAATCTACACGCCGAATGCCTGGACTGGTGCGACGTGAGCGTTGGCCTGGAAGGACCGGCCGTCGATCAGCTGCAGGAAGTTTTCGCCGAAGACTGGTACTACTGTGCCGACGAGGCGTTGCTCGGAGAGCGCTATTTCGGCAAATGGCAATACGCCGACGCCACCGACCCGGTGGTCACCAGGGATGTGAGCTGCGCGACGATCGACAGCGGTCCTGATCAGGCGCAGAACGCTATTCGAGAAGCATTGTTTCTGACCATCAACGCCTGCCGCGACAGGCTGTGGATCATGACTCCCTACCTGATTCCCGACAGTGCGATACTTCTTGCACTGCGAACGGCCGTGTACCGCGGAGTGGACGTGCGTATCATCGCACCGAGGGACAATGACGTGCGTATCGCACGTCGTGCGGCGCGGGCATTCTATCCAGAGCTCATCGCATCAGGGATCAAAATATACGAGTACCATGGCATGCTACACGCCAAGGTGGCGCTGTTCGACGACGAACTTTCGGTCATCAGCAGCGCCAATTTCGACCCGCGGAGTTTTCGGCTCAACTTCGAGATCAGCAGCTTCCTGGGCTCTTCCGTCTTGAACGATGAGCTGACGCTGTTCTTCGAAGACGTTCTGGCCGAAGCCCGGCAGGTATCTCCTGCCGACGTTGAAGGGCGGAGCCGGGGCGCACGTATCGTCGATGCCGCCGCCCACTTGCTAAGCCCGCTGCTGTAAACCGCACGGCAGACGTCGAGAGTCCTCTCACGACTCCTGCCGCGATGAGTGTCAGATCGGCGGTGGCCTGCGACGGCCAGAGACGAAGAGCACCAACGCAACGACCAGACCAACCACAAAAAGTATCCATGCGATGTTGGCGGCAGCGCCAGCAACCCCTGTCAAACCCAGTACGCCGGCGATCAACGCCACGACCAGAAAGATCAATGCCCATTGCAACATATCGCTTCTCCTTATCGCGTATCCACACTGGGAATGCAGCAACATTCGTGCCAGCCGACGGCATCCGCAGCACCGGCCGATAATCCGCTGTCGTCGCTGTTCACGACATGAATACACCGCGGCAATGCTCCGCGGCGTTCGGTGGATACTTCGCCATCCGGCAGCGATTGTCGTCCTGTGCACAGACGATGAGGTGGCGCCAGCCCGAAAAGCGCATCGGGGCCAGTTCGTTGACAAGCCGGAAGTCACGCAAACCGGCAGAGCCAAGCCTGTCGTGCAATGACGACACACATCCCCACGTCGGGTTCATGCCCTGGCATTGACCGGGCCTCTTCGACGGCTCGACGAGACCCGACACACCGTTCGATGGCACGGAACTTGCTGCGGAATCGCAAGGAGACACGAGACGTAGTCATGCCCAAAGCCTGGAGCGATAAAGACGAACGCAGGTATGAGCGCATCAGGCGAGACCTGCGAGCGCGTGGAACAGCTGAGGCACGCGCCAGGGAAATCGCGGCGCGCACGGTCAACAAGAAACGCCGACTGGAGGGACGGACACCGAACCGCAGATCCCAGGGTACTGGCAATCCCAATGAACAACTGGAGAACCGCAGCGTAGACGAGCTGCGCAATCGGGCCGCCGACCTCGACGTGAAAGGGCGCAGCCGTATGCGGAAGCAGGAGCTCATCGAAGCAATTCGTGCCGCTCGCTGAATCAATGCACGCAACCGGAATCCGGATCCATCACAATGAAGGAGATCAGACATGAACCGTGATTGGATTGAAAGCAGTGGTAAACTTGTCAAGCGAAAGGCCCGTAAGAAGTGGGGCAAGGCCAGCCATGATGAACGCGATTTCGTGGAGGGCAAGCGCGATGAGTTTGTCGGACGCATCCAGAGCCGCTACGGCAAGGCACGTGACGTAGCCAAACGCGAAGTCGACGAGTGGGCAGAGCAGATCGAATGATCCGGTTGCGCCGCCACACTCACATACTTCACCATGGTGACCCGTATCGTTGAGTTGCACAGTCCATGGCATCACCTTTTTCACGGCTTGTCGCAACGTTGGACTATCCACTATACGTGGTCACTACGGCGGTGCAGAACGAACCAACCGGCTGCCTGATAGGCTTTGCCACACAATGCAGTATTCATCCACCCCGCTTTCTCGCCTGCATCTCGAAGAAAAATCATACGCTTGCGCTCGCGTGCCAGGCGTCGACACTGGCCGTACATATCGTCGAGAACAAGGACCATTACATCGCGCAGCTCTTCGGTGGAGAAACTGGCGATGTCGTAGACAAGTTTGCCCGGATACGCTGGCACTACGCACATGGCGTGCCGATTCTTGATGACTGCGAGCGCTGGTTCGCGGGTACGGTTGTTGAACAGATCGATCTGGGCGACCACGTCGGCTTTCTGCTCGATCCGCTCGACACTGAACAAGGCGCCTCGTCCACGCAGCTGTCGTTTCAGCAGGCACGCGACATCGAGCCAGGACACAAGCCGTAACAGCCGTACGCAGCCTGGCCTGTGGCGACGCCCGTTGGTGAGGTACAGTAACCGTCTCCAACCTGTTCGGGCTTTCGATGCAGAAAGACGAAGCTGAAAATCTGTTGCGTCTATTTCCCGGCCCGGGAGGCCGTGTCCCGTTACAGGGGCTGTATCTGAACGAGCCGTTCTCGCCTCCTGAACACAGATCAAAGAGCTTCGTCTACACCAATTTCATCGCCAGTCTCGACGGCCGCATCTCGCTGCCCGACCCTCGGAACAACAGGCTAACGGTGCCCCCTGCCCTGGCGAACAGCCGCGACTGGCGCCTTTTTCAGGAACTCGCGGCGTGCGCCGATGCGCTCATCACGAGCGGCCGCTATGTTCGCGACCTGCCGCGAGGCGTTTCTGCCCGAAGTTTTCCCATCAGTGGCAAACCTGAGTACGCCGATCTGCTCGGTTGGCGCCGTGCGCGCGGTCTCGCACCGCAGCCGGCCGTCGTCATTGTCACGGCGAGCCTGGATCTTCCGGACCTCGAACCGCTGACCAGCGCCGGCCGCTGCGTATACGTCGCCACCGGCCGGGAGTCGGATGCGCGCAAGATCGCACGCATCGAATCTCAGGGCGTGCGCGTGCTCTACACTGGCGACGGTACGCATGTAACAGGCGACTCATTGATCGGGGCGCTGACGCAGGAAGCGCACTGGAACATCGCAATGATCGGGGGCGGCGAAGTGTTGCGCACACTGCTCGTCGACAATGTGCTTGATCGACTTTATCTGACACTTGCGTGCCGACTGCTGGGCGGACTTTCCTTCGACACCCTGCTGACCGGTGACGTGCTCGAACCCGCCGCTGGCTTCACGCTAAGGGCCCTGCACTTCGACACATGCGACACGACATCCGACGTCGAGCAGCTCTTCGCAATTCTTGATCGCAGCGTGCAATCCCCTGACGCGAACCGCGCCTAGCCACACTTCGTAACTGCACCAGCCGACAGCCAACACAAGTGGCTGTGGGTTGTGCAGTGCAGACGGTGTCAACACCGCGCACCCGCGCAGCCAATACGGCACGGATTCATGGCATGAAACTTGCTGCCTTGGGGATGTAGTTCAAGGAGACAGAGCAATGACATCAACAGGAAGTAATCATGCAAAGCCATCGGCGACGAAATCACCACGGAACGCGGGATGTCTCGCGCTGGCGGCGATAGCCGGGTTGTACCTCGGCACTGCCACAGCGGATCAGCCGGATGGAAACTATCCGCTCACCAGCCACGCCCTCGAATTCTATGTGAGCGAGTACGCATTTCAGGCGCTATACCTGCGCCCCATGGACCTGGGCGAGGTCCGAACGACCCATGCCAACCTGGGCATTTTCCTGAACGAGGAGCGCGACCTGGTTGGCTCGCTGGACGCCCTGCTTGAACTGGAGATCGGCAATCGTAGCCGCTGGACCGCTCAAGTGGGGCCTCGTGCTTACGCGGCGCTCATGAATACCGAGGAAACCGACGTATTCAGCGTCGCACTCGGCGGGCGCCTGCAGTACCAGCTGACACGCCAGGGTGCCGCAGTCTCTATTGGTGGCTTCTACGCCCCGAGCATCCTCACCTTTGGTGAAGCGGACAATGTCTACGACGTCCACGTTCGGGTTGAAGTGCCGCTGCGGGACACCATGCAGATCTTCCTCGGCTACCGCCATTTCCAGTGGAACATGACGACCGGCCCGGTGGACGATCCGCTCTCTCCCCAGAACCGGAAGCTCGACGACGGCATTCACTTGGGCGTACGGGCGGCCTTCTGATCGGGGACCGTCAGACACAACGGGTTTCGGCGACATCATTTCTGGTATTGCCTGTGCAAGAACTGGAAAGCGGCCCGATGCACCGCCGATCCGTTTGATGCCGTTTTTCCAATCGACTCTTACGGATCGGGGGCGCAAGTTTTGGACGATCTGCCTATGAGAAGCCGTTCCAACTCCTGTCTCTCACTGGCCAGTACCGGGATATCCCAGCCACTCCCGTTCTCTGCGGGCACACGTTCTCATACCGTCAGTCCCAGACAAAAGACTCGGATTCTGATCGTGACATCATCACTCGGGTCCGGCCATGCATCGGCCGCGAGAGCAATAGGGCTCGCATTGAATGAGAACACACCGGAAGCGTGCGTAAGCATCCTCGACTACTGGTCGCTGATGGACGCACAGGTAGCGGAAACGATTCGGGAAACCTATCTCAGCCTGGTACAGGACCACCCCAGGATATACGACCGCTTATACCAAATCGACCAGCGCATCTGGCGGGACGCTCTGCTGACCGTACAGCCGTGCACTGCGGATCTGGATGCGGTGTTCGAGTATCTCAGAACCCACATTCCGCGCAGAGAAGGCCGACTGACTGGTGGAGAATACCATCCCCTGGACCGATGGCTGTTACGGGTCTTCCGTGCGGCACTTCCGGGTAACAGCGCCGTAGGCCCGGCGGCAAGCCATGCCTTACTGAGAGCCGCGCTCGCCAAATGGGGCTGGACGAGTCTGGCGCGGCGCCTGCAGGCCAGACTGCGAGCCTATCGGCCGGACGTAATCATTGCCACGCAAATGATTCCCGCGGCCTTACTGTCCGGCGCGCGCGCCAGAGGCGAAATCGCAACACCGATCATTGGCGTCATCACCGATTTCGGTGTGCACGACTTCTGGATACAACCAGGTATCGATCTGTATTGCGTTGCGCATGGCTCGATCGAGAACTTCGACAGTCTGCCAGCCTCCCAGGTCGCAGTCACCGGAATCCCGCTGCGTCCCGCTTTTCGCGCACTGCCCTCCCGGCAGGAGGCGCGCCGGGCGCTTGGACTGGAAGTCGACCAGCCGGTGGTGCTGGTGCCCGGCGGCGGCCTGGGAATCGGCGTGAACTGCGCCGCCGCCAGACTACTCGATACATCAAACGGCACCCAGATCGCCGCGCTCACCGGACACGACTCGGCCGCACATGATGAACTTTCCAGACTCGCCTTGCAGCATCGTTCGCGGCTCAAGGTATGGCCATGGACCGACCGCATGGAACTGCTGTTGCGGGCAGCCGATCTGGTTGTGGGGAAACCTGGAGGACTGACTGTGGCCGAGGCACTCGCCTGCGGTCGTCCGCTGTTCCCCACTCATTCGCTGCGCGGTCAGGAAGGTTTCAATGTGCGTTTCCTGCAGCGCAACGGTGTAGGCTGGCTCCTCGACGAAGACTCGGTCGGGCCGGCGGTCGATGCACTCACCAGCGAACCGGCAAGGCTGGGTAGCCTGCAGCAGGCGGCCTGGGCGCTCGGTCGCCGGGATGGCGCAATGCTTATCGCGGAGAAAGCTATGACGCTCGCAACCTCCAGAACCGGCAGTACGCAGGCGATCGAGACGGCATGAACCGCTTGCGCCGCATACTACGTCCGTGCCTGCGCAGTATCGACAGCGCCTATCGACGCAGCCATGACCTCGAGCCCGTAGCGCCGCTGCTGCATGTCGGCGTCGTCCGCTACCAGGGCGTGGAACGTCACTTCAACGACGGTACACGACTGCGGGATGGTGACCCGCTCGGAGTTCTGCATTTCGATAACGCCGTTGTTGCTGAGCTGGATTCCACCAGTCGACCCGCAATCGGCCTTCGTTTCGCGCGGATGCTGTTTGATTCTCTTTATCAACTGGCGGCACTGTGTCACCAGGATCCACGGTACAGCGAGGTGCAGGTTTTCAGAGGCATTGGCTGCAATCGCCATGGGAAGAACCTGGGCTTTCTGATCGAGCCGTACGCAGGCGGATGGCACACTTCGCTGGTGGCGCTGCACACCCGACTTCTCATATGGGTCTACACGCCCTCGGATGAAACAGTGGCCGACTCGCGGCCGATGCCAACCGTCACCTGGTTAACGCGCACCGTGCTGCTGGATCGCTTCGGCAAGCGGGGAAAATCCCGTGTCTGAGTCCGGCTGGTCTGGCCCCGCAAGTGCCGTTGTCCCTGCCGCTGGCAATGCCACCACTACCGCTGCCGATTGGCCTGACGCCCGTCGTGTCTGGCTCACGTTTGACGACGGGCCTGACGAGTGCTGGACGCCCCGAATTCTCGATGTGCTGGCAAGCGCCAGCACCCAGGGCATATTCTTCATGGTGGGTGCGCATGTGCGCCAACACGCTCGCCTGGCGAGGCGGGTAGTGGAAGAGGGCCACCGAATCGGCAATCACACCTGGCGCCACCGGCATCCATGGATGCAGTCCTCCGCCATGGCCCGACGCGAGGTCCGGGACGGTGCGTCAGCCATTGCCGACATCACAGGCATCACACCGCGATATTTTCGTCCACCGTTCGGACGATTACGTCCGTGCATGGTGGAGGAAGCGGCATTCGCCGGGCAATATCTCATGCTGTGGACTCTGAGTGCGTGCGACTGGGGGCCATTCGGATCCAGCACTGCGATCGCGACACGCCTGCAGCGCGCCGGACGCGGGGATATCGTACTGATGCATGATGCCGCCCGCGGCATCAATCGCCCAGATCAGCTCATCCAGGCGTTGCCTGAGCTGCTTGAGCGCCTGGCCCTGCAGCAGATAGCGGCTCCCCTGCCCTCACGTTCAACATCATGATCGTCCGGGCTTCCGTACGGCGAACGGGGTCGCCTCTGATCGCGCCGCCTACCGAGGCGGCGAAAAGTCGATGCCAGCGTTGTGGATCCTGCCAACAGACATCGTCATTCCTCGTGATACCGGGAATCAGACACGTAGATTTCACTGTCGAACTCCCCGACCGGGGCCTCGACCTTGCGCGCGTACTGGTATCGGATCCGATGCCACAGTGTCGCCACGAACGCTGACAGCGGCACAGCCAGCAACATCCCGATGATGCCGCCCAGAAGCGTGCCCCAGAAAAACAGCGAGACCACCACCATCATCGGATGAAGGCCTGAGCGGTCGTGCATGATTTTTGGCGTCAGAACCCAGCTTTCGACAATCTGGATCACGACAAACACGCCGAGCGCCAGCAGCGCGAGCTCCGACCCTCCTCCCTCCTGCATGTACGCGATCGGCAGCACGGTGATCAGTCCGACGATCGTGCCCAGGAACGGCACCACATTCAACAGGCCGAGCAGCACACCAATCAGCACACTGGATCTGAGGCCGATCAACGTAAACCCAATGGAGAACATTATCCCCATGATCAGCGCAATGATCAGCTGTCCGCGGAAGAAAGTGGCGATGTATTCCACGAACACATCAAGAAGGTAGCGCAGCTCACGCTGCGTCTCACCACCGAATAAGGCCGTGACTTCCTCGGCCACGCCTTCGATTCGCTTCCCGACCAGAAGAAAGAAGTAAACAAAAAATGGAACGAAGCCGCTGCCAACAAGCATGCTGGAATACAGTCCAACGCTTGCCATGGCGTCCTCGGGGTCTGGCAGGAACAACGCCCAGTCCAGGTCGCGCATCTGCTCGGCAATGGTGACGCCGGCCTCGGGCCATTCAGTGAGCAGAGCCTGATGGGCGCGCTCAACAAAACCTGGAAGCCATTCCAGCATCTGAGCGCCCTGTCTCAACAGGGTCGGCACCAGCAGTGACAATATCGCGACCAGCGCCCCCACCAGGACGGTGACAACTACCGCAGCCGCCACTACGCGAGGCAAATGCATCCGCAAGTACAGAAACTCGCTCACCGGATACAGAATAAGCGACAGCACGGCAGCGATTGCGATCGGCAGCAGCAATGCCTGGAATGTGGATAGCAGCGCCGCCAGCCCCATCAGCGTGACAACGGTCACACCCGCCAGCACCAAGGCTAGCGTGGCAAGCAGGACGACACGGACAAACTTGAGTTGGGCAGGGGTGAACAGCACGGACACCCCTTCGTTCACCCCGGCACGCGGTTCACGGACAGGATCAGGCAGCCGTTCAGTGACCATCGCTGTGTTTCCAGCTGGCCAACCCGACCAACGCGAATCACTCAGTCAAACTTGCTGGCCCAGTCGTCCACTTCGCGTTCGGCTTCATCACGGGCCTTGCCGTAGCGAGTCTGAATGCGTCCGACCAGTTCCTCCCGCTTCCCCTGAATCTCATCCCAGTCGTCATCCGTGAGTTGGCCCCACTTCTGACGGGCCTCGCCCTTGAGCGTCTTCCATCTGCCTTCGATTCGATCCCAATTCACCTGTGTTCTCCTGTAGAGCGTCTGACCAAACAACCGCCTTCCCGCGCTCATTACGTACGAGCACCAGCAAGTCCTGTACCACTCCGGCGAACAGCAAACCGCTGCCAATCGCAACCGATCCGCTTTGACGCCGACGCCAGAACTCGCCTCGATCAAGGCTGCCAGCGCGTCGCTGTAGCACGAATCACACCACAAGCGATGGGATCGCCGGCATCCCCGTCCGGCTGCGTCTCAAGGTCGTCCTCGCCTTCATGGAGGACCACCGAACGACCGACCACCCCGCGCTCTCCCTCGATTTCCAGTCCTGCCATTTCCATCCTCAGCTCCGCATCTCCGGACGCGTCGGCCACGATGTTGCCAAGATCGCCCGCGTGGCGTGTTGCCGGTGGCGCGAGGGGGGAGCCGTGCGGGTTGTCCTGAGGTGAAAAGTGACCGCCTGCCGTCTCACCCGGATCAGTACAATCGCCCACCTCGTGGACATGGAAACCGTAGGCACCCGGTGCGAGGCCTGTCAGGCGTGCGTGCACCTCTACGCCCGCGGGTACCGTCACGAACTCGACTGTGCCGCGAACTTCCTGACCCGGCACCGCCTGCAGTTCAGCGAACGCAGCAGTGTCGGGCGATGACGACATGCGACCGGCAGACGTTGTGTCGGTATCCGCTGTGGCGCCAGACCGGTCTCCGGGCCGATCAGCCAGGGGGGCACCTGAGTCCGGCAAGAAACCCGCGTCCTGTCTTTCAGCTGTGTCCGGTTGACAGCCCATCAGGAACACGACAGCCAGTCCAGGAACCACCGCCGCGCGTGCCACGCTCCAACCACGAAACCGCCGAGACGGCGAGGCATGCGCAGCATCAGGTACTGCATTGCGCCAATCTGTGCTCTGGTTTCCCATATCAATTACTCAACAAGCCGGTGTCAGAGAAAACAAAGCAAGATCAGTGCCAACAAGCTCGAGCTGCCCACAAGGATCCCGTCACTCATGCCGGTTGTGGCACGCGAGTTGCACGCATTACACAGGTCGGTGTTGGCAACGCTCACTCCTCATCCATGCGCCCAGGCGCAAGTGAAAGTCCTTCAATGCTGGCTTCACACGAGAGCTGGCTTCACACGAGAAGCGCGTCCGACACCGCACGCCGCAACTTTCGTACTAATCGTAGAGGAGCTGAATCATGGAACGAATCCAGGAAGATATCGAAGTTCGATGCCCCGTACGAACGGCTTACGATCAATGGACCCAGTTTGAGGAATTTCCGCGCTTCATGGACGGCGTCAAGGAGGTCAAGCAGCTTGACGACACACACGTGCACTGGCGCGGCGAAATCTGGGGAAGAGAGCGCACTTGGGATGCCGAAATCACTGAGCAGGTGCCTGATCTGCTCATTGCGTGGCGCAGCACATCCGGCCCCCCGAATGCGGGCGAGGTGCGATTTGAGCCCATCAGTCCTGAACACACGCGCATATACCTCACCATGTCGTACGAACCGGAAGGCGCTATCGAGAACCTCGCGGACACTCTCGGAATCATCAAGCGTCGCGTTCGCAGGACAGTTGAGGAATTCAAGCGCTTCATTGAATCCCGCGGCGAAGCAACGGGTGCATGGCGCGAGGAGGTGCACGCCGGTGGGAAATCCTCCGCGACGCAACTCGATGGCGGGCGGGGACCGACGAGTGGCATATAGCACACGCAAATTCACATCCGGCGTCTGCTGCATGCGAACTGCCGCGATACCTGCAGCAGGAAACGCATGCGTCCGCATGCCCGAACGGAAGGCCCAGGAGACCAAACGGGTGGCACAGAACTTGCTTGGTTACCTGGGTGTTGGTGTCCGTTGTACCAAGGTGGTCTTTGCAGTTGCGCATGCCAGCGTTTTCTCGATTCGCAACTGACACATGCCGTTTGGTGCATGGCGCCTGGTTCGAAAACCTTAATCCGCGGATGCGGTAATAGCTATGATACAGGAGATTAGTGATGAAGACTGGAATCGTGTTCTTGAGTGCGCTACTGCTGGCCGGGTCCGGCTCAGTACTGGCACAGCAGCCCGGGCAACAGCCTGGACAGCCTGGGCAACCGCCTGGACAGCAGCAGCCTGGACAGCAGCAGCCCGGACAGCAACAGGGTCAGCAGCCGGATGCTGCTCAACGAGCCGATCGCGATCGCCAGGCCTCCCCGGGCGACCGTCGACAGGCCGGTGACGCAATCTCTCGTCGAGGCGTCAATCAGATCCGCAGCGAGGAACTCGTTGGCAGCGACGTGCTTGACTCATCCGGCGAGACAGTCGGTAACGTTGACGAACTGCTGATCGACGATGACGGCAAGGTCTCGGCGTTGCTGGTCAGTGTCGGTGGCGTCCTTGGGGTCGGCGGTCGAACCGTGGCTATTTCATGGGATGACGCTGATATACGACGCTTGCAGGATGACGGAATGTGGGCTGACCAGTACGAAGTACGGATATCGATGACTCAGCAGCAGATCGAAAACTCTCCCGAGTTCCAGGATGAGGCTGACAACAGACGCCTTGGTGATCGGTAGCAGGAATCGATGTACGTCTCTGTAGTGCGTAACCGAAGGCCGGCCGCGGTGTGTACGACAACTGGTTGTACACACCGCAGCGCCGGTACCGGCGCACAGCGTGGCTCGCAACAGGTGGATGCCGACGCTGATTGTCCAGATGTACATGTTGTGTATCAGCGACGCCCCGTGGACACACACCACCGCCATGGCAGCGATTGTCGGAAATAGCACGTGAGCAGACGCGACGTGAGACACCTTGTGGTGGTGGTTACAGGCGCATCCAGCGGTATTGGACGAGCCACGTCACTGGAAATCGCCTCTCAGGGCGGGTCGCTGGTTCTGGTTTCCCGACAGGAACAGGCCCTGCAGGAATTGGCCAGCGAGTGCAGGAAACGCGGCGGAGAAGCACTGGCCGGAATGGCAGACGTGACCGACGAGAAGGCAGTGTCTGACGTGTTCGAGCAGGCATTGGAGCGCTTCGGGCGTATTGATGCGCTCGTCAATAACGCTGCGGTTACAGCGTTCGGCGGCATCGACGAGGTTTCGATGGACGCCTTTCGGAGGGTGATCGAAACCAATCTCATCGGATACGTACACTGCATTCGATCGGTGCTGCCGCACTTTCGCAAGCGCGGCACAGGCACCATCGTCAACGTGTCGTCGGTTATCAGCAAGGCGCCGCAACCGTTTACGACCGCATACTCGGCAAGCAAATGCGCCATCAACGGATTGTCTGACGCGCTACGCGCCGAACTCGCGGACGAACCGGGCATTCAGCTCTGCACCGTGCTGCCACCCAGTGTGGACACACCGATCTTTCAGCATGGAGCGAACTACAGCGGCCACGAGGTTAAACCAATGCAACCCGTCTACTCCGCCAGAAAAGTAGCTGACGTGATCGTTGCATCGCTTGTTCACCCGCAACGCGAAATTCACATCGGTTTTCCCGGCCCCATGATCACAGCGCTGAAAAATGTCGCACCTGCAATCAGTGACATGCTCTTTTCGAAGAAGGTACGTGACGATCACTTCATGTCCAGTCCTGCCATGGACTCGCAGGGCAATCTGAAAATTCCGGATACTGAACGCAATGAGATCAGCGGTGGATGGAAGGATGACGACCCGACGCGCACGCAAAGTCACAAGACATAGAGGCGGTAGTGACAGACGCATCCAGAAAAGTTGGTAAAAGGCAGATTGCGGATTTTGATTCCGCGTCTGCCATGGTACGGGCGACGGCCGCGTACCTGCACGCCAGCGATCTCCCGATGATCGGCATCATGCCCAGGGCGATGCAGACTGCCGCACGCCTGTACGTGGCCGCCGTCAACTCGGTTCCTGAAAGGCTGCGCGAGCAGGTGTACATCTGGAGCGGTTGGGGCGAAGCCCTTCCGGCTCGCAAAGCGGATGAAATCGACGTCGACAGCATCGCGCAGTGGATAGTCGACGAGTACCCCGGAACCGCAGCTTCCCCGGCGTGATGCTGGGTTCCAGTAACGGCGCGCTGGTACATATCTGCGGTGCGCTCGGGATCCCGATGCTGCCGCAGACGGTTCTGGTGCCGGTCAGACGGGGGAAAATCGATCCGGACGACCCGGAGGATGACATCGCACGCAGCATGGAACCCGCGCGCGCGATGCTGGCGCGTAATCAGGACGTGGTTCTGCACCACATGCACGACCCCAACCAGGATCGCCTGATGGTGCAACGCATGACCTACTTTCGAGTCAAGCGCACTCGCCTGGGACCAGTGTACGAGAATTTCCTGCATGAACGCCTCGAGCCAGGAGCCACCATCTATCTGGCTGAGTGCGGCCTGAGTTGGCCGACCACGAGTGTGCAGGATCGCCATGTGTTTCAGTTCGGCGCACTGGGTGGCGCGACCACGGACGAGTTCATGCTGGGCGGTGATCGCGTTGCCGAATACCTGTCGCGTCATGGGGCCGACCGTGAGCGCTGGGTCCCTCTCGCCGACTTTTTCCGTGAATGGCACAAGAAGCGCGGCATTGGCGCCAACCGCCTGCTCGTCGAGTCGTTTGTCCTGATGGACCCCTATCTTGCAATGCAGACCGGCTCGGTACCGTACTGGATGGTGTTCAACAAGGAGCCGTCGGCTGACAATCTCGAGCGATTCCTTGCCGAACGTGAGGCGTTCGACGAGATCAACCTGATGCTTTTCTCGCACGGCGTGGACTCGATCGGACTGCCACCGATTGAACGATGGGAGGCTGTATTGAAGAAGGCACGCAACAGAGGCCGACTCAGCGGCGTGGACCCGGAGGCCTATCCCAGGGATTTCGCTGTCTTCGTGCGCTACCGCGACCCGCTCGTTCGCGAGGTTGAGGAACGCTACCCGGTGCCCCCGCCTCTGCCACTGGAGCATTTCGAGGCATTCCTCAGACAGCGGGGAGAAGAATCGGGCGTCACCCTGGCGGAGAGCGGACTCCGTTCAGAACCACAGGACGACCCAATATAGCCGCCAATGAAAAAGCAGCCTCCAGCCAGAAAACCGCGCTCACGACCCATGGGCTCCGTCGCCGGCTGCAGCATACGCTTGCGGCTCATGGGCTCATGTGGCTGCCACCATTGATGTGAACGATCTGGCCGGTGATATAGCTGGCATCTTCACTAGCCAGAAACACATACGCCGGGGCTACTTCGGCGGGTTGTCCGGGGCGCTTCATCAACGTATCACCGCCGAACTCGGCCACTTTCTCCTTACTGAAAGTCGCCGGAATCAACGGTGTCCAGATCGGGCCGGGGGCAACCGCATTGACCCGGATCTTACGACTGGCAAGTGACTGCGCCAGCGAAAACGTCAGCGCCTGTATAGCACCCTTGGTCGCCGCGTAGTCGATCAGTGAGGCATGCCCGCGGGCACCCGTCACGGAACCGGTATTGATGATGCAGCTGCCCTCATCCATGTGTTCGAGCGCCGCTCCAGTCAACTGCACGCAGGACAGGACATTGCTCCGAAAGGTACGCAGGACCTGCTCTGGATCCAGCTCTTCCGGGCACTCCACGGCGTGTTGTTCCGCCGCATTGTTTACCAGTACATCGAGCCTCCCGAACTCGCGCACTGTTCTCGGGACAGCACGCTCACACACACTTCGCTGTGCGAGGTCGCCGACGATCAGCACGCAGCGACGATTCTCCGCTTCGATCATCCGTTGCGTCTCCCTGGCATCGTCGTCCTCCTCCAGGTACACAATCGCAATATCCGCGCCCTCGCGAGCAAAATGTACCGCCACCGCACGGCCGATACCGCTAATGTACCGCCACCGCACGGCCGATACCGCTGTCGCCACCGCTGATCAGTGCCACCCTGCCCGACAGCCGGTCGCTGCCGCGGTAATCATCACGAATCACGACCGGCTTGGGATGCATCTCCTGCTCGTCGCCGGGTTGATGCGCCTGTTTCTGGGGCGGATTGGGCCTGTTCCTCGTCATCGTCACCTCCCTGATCACACCCTCGTCGGGCACGAAGTTGATCCTCCTTCGAGCGAGAAGAAAGCAATATCCATGCCATGCCGATAAATGGCACGGATATTGCTTCGAATAGCTCAGGCAAGCTGACCGTTAAAGGATGGACCATGCCGGAACAGACTCCCGGCGGCACGATGCCGCACCACACCCCGGACGTTTCGTCTGAGGCCCCGCTTCGTGGCGGGACCCGCCAGCGCGCCGGCCGTACGTGGCCAAGGTGCTTCCCCCGTGCCATGCCTGGCCCAGCCATGATCTGGCTCGGCTTGTTGGCCGCCGCTGCGTTATCCGTAGCCCCCGCCTCTGCCGCGGCTCAGACCTACCACGTCGAAGTGATCGCCGAGGAACTTGAACACCCTTGGTCGGTTGCATTTCTTCCGGACGGACGCATGCTCGTCACCGAGAGAGCGGGACGACTGCGTATCGTCGACGGGTTCGATCTGCAGCCTGAGTCCGTCGACGGCTTGCCGGACATCTTCGTATCCGGACAAGCCGGACTATTCGATGTGCTACTCGACCCTGAGTTCGCCGACAACGGTATCGTCTACATCTCGTTCGCGCACGGTGACAGTGATGCAAACCATACCCGCGTCATCCGCACCAGATTCGATGGTAACCGGCTGCACGAAGTGCAGGAGATCTTTACTTCGCAGCCTGCCAAGTCCGGCGACGCCCACTACGGTGGCCGCATGGCGTGGATGCCGGACGGCACTTTGCTCCTCGGACTCGGCGACGGCTTCTATTTTCGCGAAGAGGCACAGAATCTGGACAGCCATCTCGCCAAGACGATTCGCATTCACCCCGATGGAACCGTGCCGGAGGACAACCCGTTCGTCGGGCGGGATGACGTGCTCCCCGAGATTTACAGCTATGGACATCGCAATGTTCAGGCCATCGTGGTGGACGACGAAACCGGCACCGTCTATGCCCACGAACATGGTCCGCGTGGGGGGGACGAACTTAACGTCATCGCGCCGGGAAGAAACTACGGCTGGCCGGTGATCACCTACGGTGCCGACTACAGCCGTGCGCTGATTACGCCTTTCACGGAAAAGCCCGGCATGGAGCAGCCGCTTGTCGACTGGACGCCCTCGATCGCACCGGCCGGCATGACCCTGTATCGCGGCGCTCTCTTTCCGCAGTGGCGGGACAGTCTGTTCGTTGCCGCTCTGGCCGAAGAAAGCGTGCGCCGGGTGCCTGTGGACGGCAGCGGCAATCCCGGCGAACAGGAGATTCTCTTTCAGGAACTGGAACGGCGAATGCGCGACGTCCGCACCGGTCCCGATGGGGCGCTGTACCTGTTGACCGACGAATCGGACGGGCAACTGCTGAGAATCGTACCGGCCCTGTGAACCGCAGGACAGGGCGTGCACGTTTCAGCTCTATCCGTCAACAGGAGTCCAAGTGATGAAAGACAAAGGCCTATCACACGTGATACTCGCGTTCGTCGCGGCAGTGATTGTCACGACCCTGTGGGGTTCGATTGTGCAAACGCAGTACAACCTCGGTGCGCTTGGCGCGATGGGAATAGAAATAACCGCCGGGTTACGTGCAGGCACGACGCTTCGTGACATCTTCAGCGGTTTCAGCCCTACCTATGGCGGTTACGTGGTGGTGCCCGCTCTATTGGTGGCGTTTGTCGCGGCATGGTTCGTCGCCAGCCGTACGCACGGCCACGCGCTGCTGTGGTTCGCATTGGCAGGCGTCCTGGCGATCGCCATAGGCATCCCGGTGGTCAATGAGCTTTCCCCCGTGGCATTGCTCGTGGGCGCCACCCGGGACGTCAGCTGCATTATTCTGATGGCGCTCGGTGGCGGCCTGGGCGGGCTGCTGTTCGGAAGGCTCACGTGGCCGGGAAAATCAGGTGCGGCCGGTGCCCGCACCCGCCGCAGCCGCACCAGAGTTGCCGCGTCTGCGCCATCGGGCCGATAACAGCGCCCGATAACAGCGCTGCGTGACAGGCTGTTCGACCTACTGCGATCAGCATCATCGCCACGCGTGACTCAAGATGATCGATCTGCCGGCCGCGATCACTACCGCCCTGCTCGCAGGGGCGACGGCTTCGTGCGTACTGACATGACATACGGATGACGGACAAAGGGACTTTTCAGCTTCAGAATTGAAACCATGGAATGCTATTTTCGGGAGTATCTGTCACTCAAGCGTGATGCCGTTGTTATCCGGGGAGACACCACGGCGAGGCTGATGGATCTCTACTTCAACGTATCGGACTGGACGGTGGTCGCATTGATTGCGGATTCCGGCACCCGTGCCGTCTACGCGCCGGGGGATATTTGCGACGCCAACGGCGAGCCTCCGACGTTGAAGGTTTGCTCCCCGATAAATGCCGAGAAAGATGTTAACGCTGTGCCGGACGCGTCGTCGTCCCACAGCATCAGCGCCAACGATCTCGTGGGCCGGTCTATCGCTTCGGGCGACAGTAACGACCGTGACGGCGGTAACGTCATCGACCTGCTCGTCAACACCCACGCCTGGCACCTTGGATATTTCATTGTTGAAAACGGCGAGTACGTCGTTCTGCTCGATGCGGCATGGAGTACCGGCCTCACAATGAACTCACACGACATCCGGATTGAGGGGATTCACGCTGGCGCGCTGCGGTCAGCACCGAGGTACGATGGCCTTTCCACGCTGACACCGGGCGTCCTGGACGTTGTCTACCGTCACTACACACGCCGAGACTTCCTGACCGGATAACGTGTGGCTATGCCGAAATTCAAGACCCGCCGTCGAGCTGCCACCCGCCGCGTTCATCGCATGCCTTTCGGCACTGCGATGCAACCCGCAGGTGGGGTGGAATTTCGATTATGGGCGCCCGACGCAAAGTCGGTGGAGCTTTGCCTGGAACGAGGTGGCAGCGACCCTGCCATGCTGCCGATGCATGCAGGGACCGATGGCTGGTACCACCTGGCGGATGTCGCCGCCGTCCACGGGGACCTCTACCGGTTCCGTATCGACGCCACTCATTTCGTGACCGACCCTGCATCGCGGTTTCAACCACATGATGTGCACGGACGGAGTTGTCTGATCGATCCACAGCGATTTCCATGGCAGGACGGGCATTGGCTGGGCCGCCCCTGGGAAGAAGCGGTCCTCTATGAACTGCACATCGGCACGTTCACAGCCATGGGCACCTATACGGCAGCAACAGCCAGGTTGGACCATCTTGCCAGGCTCGGCATCACCGCGGTGGAGCTTATGCCGGTCGGCGACTTCCCGGGCAGGTGCAACTGGGGCTATGACGGTGTCCTTCCGTTCGCGCCAGACAGCTGCTACGGCGAGCCGGACGCACTGAAGGCGTTTGTCCAGGCTGCTCACGAAGCAGGCATCATGGTGATCGTGGATGTCGTCTACAACCACTTCGGACCGGACGGCAACTACCTTCACCTGTACGCGGGTGATTTCTTTACAGGCAGGCACGACACCCCGTGGGGCGACGCCATCAACTATAGTGGTGAAAACTGCGAGAACGTGCGCCGATTCTTCATCCACAATGCGATGTACTGGCTCGAAGAGTTCAACGTCGATGGACTGCGGCTTGATGCTGTGCATGCGATTTTTGACGATTCCAAACCGGACATCCTCGTGCAGCTCGCCCAGACCGTGCGAACACACACAAAGTGCGGTCGGCATGTCCACCTGCTGCTGGAAAACGACAACAACTCTGCTCACTATCTGAAACGCCACGCCGACGGCGACCCGTCGCTTTACACCGCTCAGTGGAACGACGACTGGCACCATGCCATGCACGTACTGCTGACCGGCGAGACATACGCCTACTACCAGGACTACGCCAACCATCCACAGATGCACCTCGCCCGCTGCCTGGCCGAGGGTTTCGCGTATCAAGGCGAAGCGTCTCCCTTTCGAAGCGGTCGCCGTCGCGGTTGTCTCAGCGTGGACCTGCCATGCACGGCCTTCATCACATTTCTGCAAAACCATGATCAGATCGGGAATCGGGCCCACGGTGAGCGTCTGATCCGGCTTACGAGCCGGCCCGCCCTGCGTGCCGCGGCGACCATCCATATCCTCAGCCCTGCCATACCCGCACTCTTCATGGGCGAGGAGTTCGGCTGTACGCAACCGTTTCTGTTCTTTGCGGATTTCGATGGCGAGCTGCGCACGGCGGTCTCCGAAGGTCGCCGCCGCGAATTTGAACTGGCCGCCGAACCCACGGGCATGCCAGATTCTGCCGTGCCAGATCCACACGACGCGCGAACCTTCACTCGCAGCGTGATTGACTGGAGCGTGACGAACGAGTTGCCGCATTGTGAATGGCTGACTTTCTATCAGTCATTGCTGTCGTTGCGGCACCGCGTGATCGTGCCGCGCCTGCCTGGCACGCGCGCGGAGCGAGTTGAACCACTGCCCGACGACCATCCCCTGATCGCGCACTGGCGGATGGGCGATGGCATGAGACTCACACTGGTCGCGAACCTGGGCGATCTGCCGCAGCAACTCGAATACGAACTTCCCCTGGACGGCACGGCCACTTTGTTCAGCCAACCGGAGCAGATCGACGGTCCGCATATCGGCCGTGTCCTGCCGCCGTGGTTCGCAGGCTGGTACCTCGGCGAAGACACGTGAGCACCGCCCCAGGCATCGAGGCGCGCGAGCCGCGTGCGACTTACCGCCTCCAGCTGAACCGAGACTTCCGTTTCTCCGATGCAACCGCCACCGTGTCATATCTCGATGCATTGGGCATCAGTCACTGCTATTGCTCGCCTTATCTGAAGTCGCGATCGGGCAGTCGTCATGGCTACGACGTCATCGATCACAGCCGTCTGGATCCGGATATCGGAACAACGGCCACCTTTGAGCGTTTCTGCGCTACCTTATCCGCGCACCGCATGGGACAGATACTGGACATCGTGCCGAATCACATGGCGGTGATGGGTCGAGACAATCCGTGGTGGCTGGACGTACTTGAGAACGGTCCGGCGTCGGCGTACGCCGACTTCTTCGACATCGACTGGTCACCGCCGCGAACAGTTCTCACCGGAAAAGTACTCCTGCCGATACTCCATGAACACTACGGCACCGTCCTCGAATCCAGGGATCTCAGGCTCGTGCTTGTGCATGATCATCAGCGCGCCAGCTTTGCCTTCGAGTACTACGAGCACCGCTTCCCGATTGATCCGCGCGAGTACCCTCGTGTTCTATTGGCTGCGATCGGGCGTCTCCGATCGGGTGACAGCGCCTGCACAGGACCGATGGCACAGTTGCGCAGGCTGACGACGGCGCTGTCGGAGCTGCCGAATCGTTCCGTACGCGACGGAGTCCGTATCAGGCAGCGCCGTCGCGACCAGGAGACGCTCAAGCGGCGCCTGGCCGAACTGATCACCGGCAACAAAGTCTTCGCGGAATACGTTGAACGGTGTCTGGAGGCGTTCAACGGTGAGCCACGTGAAGCCGCGTGCCGGGAACGCAGGCACCAATTGCTGGAAGCGCTGGCGTTCCGCCTCGCATCCTGGCGGGTCGCGTCTCACGAGATCAACTATCGGCGTTTCTTCGACGTCAATGATCTCGCGTGCCTGCGCATGGAGAACACGGCCGTCTTTGATGTGACCCATCGCCTGATCACCCAACTCGTCGCGGCGGGCAAGGTGAATGGTCTGCGCGTCGACCACCCGGATGGTCTGTACGATCCCGGCGCGTACTTCGATCGTCTGCAGAATACGCTCGGCCACACGGGCGCAGACCAACTCGCCACCGTGGATGGCAAGCCTGTCTATATCGTCGCCGAAAAAATTCTCGGGCCCGGCGAAGTGCTGCCTGAGACCTGGCGCATCCATGGCACGACAGGGTACGACTTCATCGACCTGATCAACCGCCTGTTCATACATCCCAATGGCATGCCGCACCTGACCCGCGCCTATCGGGAACTGACCGGCGACGCGCAGTCATTCGCTGAGATAGCCTACGAGGCCAGGAAGTTGATCATGGAGACTTCTCTCGCGAGCGAACTGAACGTCCTTGTAACAAAGCTCGATCGAATTGCCGAGGCGAACCCTGACACGCGGGATTTCGGGCTCGGCGGCCTACGTAGCGCATTGACTGAAACCATCGCCCGTCTTCCGGTTTATCGCGGTTACGTGACCAAGGATGAGGTCACCGAATCGGACAGATCCATCGTTGAGGAAGCGGTTGCTACGGCCAAGACTCACGCCGCGGCAGCCGACACCAGCGTTTTCGACTTCGTGTGCAATGTGTTGAAACTGCGCTTGGACGACAATACTGATCCTGCTTTCCGACGCAAGGTCACCGACTTCGTCATGCGATTGCAGCAGTACACCGGAGCTGTTGCGGCAAAAGGTATAGAAGACACGGCCTTCTACCGATACGCCCGTCTGATCTCGATGAACGAGGTCGGGTGTCACCCGGACACCGGCAGTCTGTCGGCACAAGCTTTCCACCGCGCCAATACCGAACGGCTCAAGAACTGGCCACACAGCATGCTGGCCTCGTCCACGCACGACAGCAAACGTTCTGAGGATGTGCGTGCAAGAATCAGTGTACTTAGCGAGCTCGCGCCGGAGTGGATTGCCTGTGTTGAACGCTGGAGGGCCATCAATGCTGCTTTCAAAGTGCCTGCTTCCGACGGCAGCGTTTGGCCGGATGCGCACCTCGAGTATTACCTGTATCAAACACTGATCGGCGTTTGGCCGCTCAGGTCGCTATCACTGCCGGATTACAGAAGCTTTGTCGAGCGTGTGAAAGCGCACCTGCGCAAGTCCGCACGGGAGACGAAGCGGTACACGTCGTGGATCAACACGAACGCGATTTACGAGCAGGCGGTCGAGTCGTTCATCTCACAGATTATGGATCGGGATCGCAACGCCGATTTTCTTTCCGATTTCGAGTCCTTTCAAACACGCGTTTCCAGCATCGGCCTGTACACAAGTCTCTCGCAAACGCTACTTCGAGTGACGGTACCTGGCGTGCCCGACATCTATCAGGGAAGCGAGCTATGGCGGTTCGATCTCGCCGACCCGGACAACCGACGGCCCGTCGATTTTGAACGGCGTCGAAAAATGCTCGACGATCTGCGCAAACGACCCGCGAGCGAGCACCTTGCCGAGCGACTGATCGCCAATCTCGGCAGCGGCGCTGCCAAGCTCTACGTACTGTACAAAGCGCTCTCACTGCGTCGACAGCAACCCAAGCTCTTCAGCAGCGGCGAGTACATCCCTTTGACGGTCACGGGCGCTCGTCAGGTTTATCTGTGCGCATTCGCGCGACGCGATGCGCAACGAACGGTCGTTGTACTGGCACCGCGATGGTTTTCAGATCTCAGCAACGGCGGTGCGAAAAGGCCGATCGGCTCCGACGTCTGGAAAGGAACGCGGGTTGAGCTACCGCCAGCGGACTCGGCATTCATCGATGTGTTCACGGGGACCACGATAGCGCCGAACATCGGGCACACGGGCACGGCAATGGATGTCGGAGCCCTGCTTGCACATTTCCCGGTAGCCCTTCTATGCACCTGGCGTTCCGACTCCAGCGCGCAGATTCAATCTCGGCGCGGGCACGCTGTGGAGCGACTTCATGTACACGGAGTGAATAGAGCATGCCGACGAGCCGCGATCACGTCAGTCGTCCGGCGCGCCAGTCGGTGTAGCTCTTGGTGAATTCCGCACCAAAGAATACGATCATCGCCGAGAAGTACACCCACAGCAGCAACGCCACAAGCGAGCCAGCGGCGCCGAAGAGACTTACCGCCACGGCCTGGCCCAGATACAGTGCGAGCAGAAACTGCCCGACCGTGAACAAGGCACCGGTGAGCAGAGCGCCCGGCAGGACATCCCGCCAACGGATACGGACGTCCGGAATGTACTTGAACAGGATCGCGAAAACTCCGCTGATCAGGATCAGCGAGACGATGGTGTCGATCGCCTGAACAAGTCGACTGGGCTCCGGCACGAAGTATGCCGACACCGCGGCAATCACCGTGCTGACGATAAGCGAGACGAGTAGCAGGAAAGCGAGGCTCAACACCATTGCAAAGGCCACCAGCCGATTACGTATGATCCGCCATACGGCAAAGCCTTCCCGTGTCTTGACGTCCCATATCGTATTCATGGCGTCCTGAAGCTCGGCGAACACATAGCTTGCAGTAAAAACCAGAATACCGAGGCTTACTACGGTCGCCAGCACACCAGACCTGTCCCGCCCCGCCTCCGCGATGATTTCCTGCAGCACGTCGGCGCCGCGCGGTCCCACCATCTGTTGCATGTAGGCCTCGAGCTGACCTGCCGCTGCTTCAGGACCCAACAACAGGCCCACCACCTGTAATGTGATCAGCACCAGTGGGCCAAGTGAGAGCATCGTGAAGAAGGAAAGCGACGCCGCAAGGCGCCTTGCCCGATCATCGACCCAGCCCGTGATCGCGCGTTTGAAAAGGCGCAGTGCAATGAACGAACGGCGTTCCGCAGACATCTTTCAGCGCAGGGTTTCCGACGACCCGCAAGGGAGGGGCCAGCACAGTAACTCTACCGGGTTAGGCATCACAGTGCGCGCCCGAAGCAGGTCGCAGGCACTTAAGTCAGACAACACATCAGATCAATGCCATTGACATCCGAATATCGCGGCTGAGACCGCCGTTGCAGCCGTATAGATCAACGCAAGCGCTACGGAAAGGTACGTACGCCCCCGGATTGACCGTCCTGGTTGTCCTGATGCCGGCGAATCCGAGCGTCGACCGCTTCGTGGCCGCCTCTTCCCGAACCTGGCGAATATTGACGGTCTGCGCTCGCCGTCGTCCTCGGGACAGTGCGGTGGCGGCACAGTCGCGGACAACGGCGCTGCCAGGGCGCATAGTTTGGATTCTACATTACAAGAAATGGACGCCATCAACCCATCACGGTATTGCCGTCCACTGTAGCGAACAGGGTGACCTCCCCTTATCTGTCCGTCACGCGTTGCCGTTCGGTAGCACCAGAACCGCGTCGCCGCTGGCCGCTGCGCAGACCGAAGACGACAGCGCTCCCAACGAGCAGTATGAGGTAGACGAAAAAGAGTAACTGGGCAATGCCGGCGGCACCATCCGCGATTCCGCCGAAGCTGAGCAAGGCAACGATCGCCGCGAGAATCACCAGTATCAGCGCCAAGTGCAGCATCACAACGTCCCGTTCAATACGTGCCTGAACCTGTGGATGCACTCTTCGTGCCACTGCGAGATCAGGTGGCCCGGCCCTCGGCGTCTGCGCGATAGCACTCCCGTCGAATAGTACTCACATCGAAGTAAACAGTTTTTCGCGAACATGAAAATCTTCGAGATTCGCCAGACCAAATGATCCGATGCGCCGCGTGTTCTCATTATCGGCTACCGGCACACCCTGCTCGGCTGTCAGTACCGGCGACGTTTCGTGTCGTCACCTGCGCTCACCGCGCAGGTAATGACGTACCGGGCAAGGGCACAGCGGCATCGGATCGTGGCATGAAATTTGCTGCACTACGGCGCAACGCAAGGAAATTCCCCACAAGGTCTGGAGAACCTCCTGACATGGAACCCGGCGCACCCCGCACCTCAGCCGCGGCCTTTAACGAAGCGGACATCGACCGCCAGCTGCAATGGCCGATCGAGGCTGACGCCAATACCGACCTGGAGTCCCAAAACCGGCTCCTCCGGTCTCACCTGCGCCACCTTCAGCGCCTTGTTTACCTGGACCCGTTGACTGAACTCGGGAATCGCCGCTTTTTCGACCACGCCATGGCAGCGGAACTGAAACGCGCCATTCGTGGTTCAACCCCTTTGACGCTGTTGTTATGCGATATCGACCATTTCAAGGCATTCAACGACACTCAGGGACACGCCGCCGGCGACGCAGTGCTGGTCGCTGTCGGATCGCTGCTGATGCGTTTCTGCCGTCGTGGCGGTGACCTCGCGGCGCGGCTTGGAGGCGATGAGTTCGCCTTGTTGTTGTCCGCCATGAACACGGAAGCAGCCTCGGCACAGATCGAGAGGCTTCAGTATGAAATGGCGTTGCTCGAGCCGACGCCCGGCGGACGTCCGGTCACATTGAGTTGCGGGGCCGTGACATTCCTCGGTGGCAGCTGCCCCGCGGTGGTCGACATCATCGCCGCGGCCGATCGTGCGCTTTACCGTGCCAAGCGGTCGGGAAGGAACGCGTTCGCGCAAACCGCCGTCACCTGACCCGCGAACCGTCAGGTGCCATCGCGGCATCAGGCTCACACGTCGCCGGCTCACTCATCGCCAGACCAGGTCGCCCGGACTTAGTCGCCAGACTTGTAGGCGTTGAGGCGATTATAGAGCGTGTTCAAGCTGATGCCCAACACTGCCGCGGCTTTCTTCTTATCACCGTCGCAGTGCGCGAGTGTCTGCTCGATGAGCTCACGCTCAACCTCGCGAATTGATCGGCCCGGCTCCAACCTGCCAACGCTCGCAGAGCCAGAATCGCCGACACCGTTTGCAGAGCTGGCAGGCACACAGAACGGGCTGTCGAACCGCTCAGGCAACGCAATCTCCCCAGCGTAGGAATCCGTCATGATGCATGCACGCTGCACGACATGGCGCAGCTCCCGCACGTTACCAGGCCACCGATACGCTTTCAGGCGGTTCAGAGAGTGCTCGGAAAACCGGCGACCATCGCGTTCATCCAGAAATTCATCGAGGAAATACTCCGCCAGCGCAGGTATATCGCTCACGCGCTCACGTAGCGGGGGAACCCTGATAGGAAACGGACTGAGGCGAAAGTACAGATCGGCTCGCAGCGCCTTATCGGCAATGGCTGCTTGCGGTGAGCGATTTGTCGCCGCGACGACACGCACATCCACGGCCCACTCCTTGTCGCCACCGACGGGAAGTGCCCGTTTCGTCTCCAGCACTCGCAGAAAATACGGCTGCAGATCGATCGGCATCTCTGTCAGCTCGTCCAGAAAAAGGGTTCCTCTGTCCGCACGCCGAAAATATCCGGCACGCCCCCGCAAGGCACCGGTGAAGCTGCCCTTCTCGTGACCGAAAAGCTCGCTCCCCGCGAGCTCCGATGTCAGGGAACCACAGTTTGCAGCGACAAACTGCCCTTCTCTCTGGCTGGCCACGTGAATCGATTGGGCGACCAGTTCTTTGCCCGTGCCGGTCTCGCCAACGACAAGTACCGGTGTGTCCGTGCGCGCAACGCGATCGATCTGCTTGTACATGGCCTGCATGAGTTCATGCTCGCCCAGCATGCAACCGAAGTGCAGACCACGTTGAGACCGGACTTCGTTGCCGGACTCTGACAGCGCGCGCGCCAGGTCGGTGCCTCCGAAAGGCTTGGTCAGGTACGAGATCGCCGGACCGCTCAGGTCCCTGATCTGGGACTTGATCCCCGGATGACCCGTCATCAGAATGATTCGCAGCAGCCCGGAATCCGCCAGTTCCGGCACCAGCTCGAGGCCGTTGCCATCGGGCAGCATCAGATCAAGTAATAAAACATCGGGCTGCCATTGATCGATTTCTTCACGCGCCTGCGCCAGGGTGTTGGCCAGAGTGATCTCGTGACTGTGGTGGCGTAGCATTTCCACCGCTGCCGCCGCGAAATCCGGTTCGTCATCAACCAGCAGTATATGCATAGGACACATCCCTATCCCGACCGTAGCTTTGATTCGGGAGTTTCAGTACCCTTATTTAACATAGGATTCCGCCTGCCGACAGTCTCAATATCACGACATCGAATGGCTCGTTGTTAATGCACAATAGGCATCCTGGAATACAAACCATTATCGGAAAATTGATCAGCTTCCGCGATCATAAGGGGGCATACCTGGCCGTACTCTTCGGAGCGGTCGCGGCACTTATCGGTGTTGCGGGCCTTGCCGACGTCACGGGTGTCGCCGCGCCGCTTCCATGGTTCGGCGGGATGCCCGCGGCCATCGCGGCCGCCGTGATCGTGTGCGCCGGTGTATTGCTGCTGGCCGCGCTCGGCCCGCGTTCGAGTCGGGTCGAGACCGTGCGAGTGGTCATGGCCACGGCCGTGGCCTTGATCGGACTTGCGGCCCTGGCCGCGAGCGTGCTCGTCCCGCACGCTCGCGGGAACGGTTCCTGGCTGTTGGCAGCGACCGGTCTGGATGGTATCGCTGCGCCGACGGCCGCGGCGCTGATCGTGTTGGCCGCCGCCGCCTTTTTTCAGCAGGACAGGCGCGCGGCGTGGCCTGTCGTTCTGCTGGGGACGGCTACCGCCGTCATTGCCCTGCTCACCATCATCGGCCACTGGCACGGGTTGGCGGCGCTGCACAGCCCACTGGGCGAGCCGAGCATGGAGGTACCGACCGCTGCGGCCATCGTGTTGCTGTCTCTGGGCGTTGTCGCTATGGCGCCGAACCGCGGTCCCGCTTCGATACCCCGGGGTCCGACACTGTCCGGGCCCGCGCCGGCTGTGTTCGGCTTCGGGCGAAGCGGTCTGCGGCAGGATATCGCACACCGCGCCCTGAACGCGGCCGCTCTGGGCATCATCATCGCCGAGCGGACGGTCACGTCCGGCGATGCGCCGATTGTCTATACGAACCAGGCGTTTTCCGTCATCTCCGGTTACGCTCCAGACGAAGTCCGGGGCCGCCCCCTTCACTTCTTCGCAATCGAATCAACCGGGGACAGCGACGCGATAGCGCGAATCGCACTGACCCTTCGCGATGGCGAGCATCGCACGGTGTTGTTTCAGGCAATGCGCAAAGACCACTCGCCATTCTCATGCCGTATGACAGTATCGACCGTACCCGGCAGCGGCCGGTGCGGTGATCATTGCATCGCGTTGCTCGAGGATGTTACGGCAGAACGGCGCGCGGCCGAGGCGACCGAGCGGGCACGCAACAGGATGCTGGCGTCAATTACGCACGACCTGCGGTCACCGCTTGCTGCGAGCCTGATGTGGACGGACGTCATCCAGTTGAGTCCGCTGTCCGAAAAGGCTGCCAAAGCTGTCGAGGCAATCAGACGCAACCTGAAAGCCCAGGCGCGTCTGGTGAGCGGTCTGACAGACACGGCGAAGCTGGCTTCGGGCGATCTCGATCTGCATATGGAATCGGGCGATCTGGAAACGCTGATTGTACAGAGCATGCCGACCTGGCGGTCGATCGCCGAGGAGGCGGACGTCGACCTGGTGTGCGCGATCACACCAGGAGACTACCGCTTGGTCATGGATGTAGAGAGAGTCGACAAGGCGCTGCAGGACCTGATCTGCTTCGCCGTGCACGCAGCTCCCGCCTCGAGCCGCGTCGGGCTCACCGTGAGTAGCGGTGAGTCCTCCGTACTCGCACAGATCAACGCCCCCCGGGGGGCGTTGAGCGATACCGACATCGATCAGGCGTTTACTTTGTGCCGGGACAGCGGCGACGTCAACGCTGAAGAGCGGCAGCACCCGGGCGGCCATCCTGCTCTGTCGGTTGCACGGTATGTCGCATCCCGCCACGGCGGCAGCCTGACGGCCTCAAGCGAAGGGCCCGACAGCGCGCTCGCGTTTCGCTTCAGCATCCCGAGACCCTCGTCAGTCGAGGCAGATCACCGCGGGACACGGAAACAGGCGCTACCTTGACCGGTGTTCCCTGCAGGACATCCGACGGCGGCCGGATGCGGCAGCGCCGAGCATTGCAGTTTCTGGAATTCAGGACCAGCTCAGAGTTCAGCGCTGTCGCCATCCAGAATCTCGAGCAGCTCCCGCCGAGTCTTCAGCATGGCATCAGGTAACTGCAGCTGCGTCGCCAGCTCTCTGAGCTCCTCGATGGTCCATGCCGCGTAGCTCGAAAGCTGCACCGGGCGCGCCATGGCACGTGATGTGCCGTCAGCGGTGGAGTATTGCGTGTCTGTCGACTTTGAGTCCCGCATGATTGTTATCCTTCGAGTTTTTCAACTGCCTGTCGTCGGTGAATCTAACGAGGGAACCGTTCGGCGAAGGGCTATCTGATCGCCAGGCCCGGAGCGAAGCGATCGGGTTGAGGAGCCTGAATTCGGTCAGCCCGCACTTCCGCCCGCTTGAACGATACAGCAGCTAGCGCTGCCTCCGTCACGAGTGTGACGCCGTTCGGCGAGACGTAGAACGCACCATCGACCGCAGGATAGCGCGCATCGAGCACAGTATTGTCCGGGATCCGGCACCGGCTATCGACGACGACGCGCTTCAACTTGCAATTCCGTCCCACCCAGGCACCGGGCAGCAGCACGGACTCGGTCACCCTCGCCCCCTCGTCGACCCGACATCCGGCCGATATCAGTGATCGATCCACCGTGCCGGCCACGACGGCTTCGGCACCCAGCGCACTGCGCCGCACCGCGGACGTGGCCGTCAGCCTCGCTGGCGTGCCTACGCGCGGACTGCCACGTAACGGCCAATTGCGATCTCCAACGCCTCGAAGGCTGTGCGACTCCAACAGCTCCTGATGCGCACTCCAGTAGCTGTCGATCGTACCCACATCGCGCCAGTAGCCCGGCTTTCCGCAGGGCGCGCGGAATAATGATACGTAAGCACGCGCTTCGCCAATCAGATGCGGCAGGATACTGTGGCCGAAATCGTGGGCGGAGTCATTGTCCTTTGCGTCGACCTCCAGACAACGGAACAGGTAGTCGCTGCTGAACAGATAAACACCCATGGAGGCCAAAGCCCGGCCATCGCGAATCAGTTCATCGTCGAGCCTGCCTGGCTTTTCGATGAAGCCTTTCAAGCGGTACTGATCATCGATCTCGACGATACCGAATTCCCGGCACTGACTCGCGGGCACTTCGATGCAGCTGATCGTCACGTCCGCGCCGGTCTTCGCATGCGTGGCGATCAGGTCCGCATAGTCCATTTCGTAGACATGATCGCCAGCGAGGATCAGGACGTTGTCGGGACCGATGTCCGCTATGAGATCGAGATTCTGGTAGACAGCGTCAGCCGTACCCGCGTACAGCCTCGAACCGTTGCGCTGCCGGCAAGCCCAGATATTTACGGCATCAGAACCGGCGCCAGCAGTGTCAAGCCAGTTCTCCTGCAAATGTCGGGTAAGGGATCGTGCCTTGTACTGAGTCAGCACGGCGATTCGGGAAATACCGCTGTTGACGCAGTTCGAAAGGACGTAGTCCACGATACGGTGGTGCCCGCCGAAAGGCACTGCCGGCTTCGCCCGTTCGCGTGTCAGGTCACGCAGGCGCGTACCACTGCCACCCGCCAGCACCAGAGCCAATGTCTTTCTCCGGTCAAGTCCGCTCATTGTGTTCAAGGGGCACATTGACTCCTCCGGAGGTGTCGTGTCGTCTGCCAACAGGGGGTCGTAGGTGACCGATAACACGGAATAGCATGCAAAACACATGCCATCAATCCACCGTCTGAGTGCAATCGTCGATGTCCCACACACCGGGTACCGCCCAGATGCTTTGCCACATGCCACCACGCCGCGAAGGATCCTTGAGCAGCCCTTCCACCTGTACGATCGCTACCGAAAACGCCGGCGCAGACTGTCGATGACGGTTCTCTCGGCTCTGAGCAGCCGCGCCAGTGCCGTCGCGCGACGCTTTGCCGCAAGGTGGTCCACGAGACCGGTCAGCGTATGGCACGGATCTTGTGTCTGAACTGCTCCAACGTCCAACGGAACAGGAAGCAGCCCCATGTCCATCGCCAAGATCACGGAAATTTCAGCAGCATCCGACACGAGCTTTGAGGATGCCATCCGCCAGGGCATCGAGCGCGCAAGCAGAACGCTCAAGAACATTCAGGGCGCGTGGGTGCATGAGCAGAAGGTCTCCGTCAGGGAGAATCGAATCGCCGAATGGCGAGTCATTATGAAAGTCAGCTTTGTGCTTGATGGCTGAGCCGTTCGAGCAGCTCCGCAACGCACGCAACCGAAACGGGCTTGAGCAGGTGACGATGGAACAGACCAGCGTCGGCGGCTAATCGGTCTTCCGTATAGCCGGAAAGCGCAACCATAGCGGGCGCTTCTGCGCCAAAGTGCTCTTTGAGGCGCCGCGCGAAATCGATACCGTCGATGATCGGCATCGACAGATCGACGAACACCACTTCAGGTCGCCGGGTTTGCGCGATTTCGAGCGCGGCAAAGCCATCATAGACCGCCTCAGCATCGTGCCCGATACGCCCGAGGAGCGCGGCGAACGTATCGGCCATATCCTCGTCGTCGTCGACCACAAGAATACGGCACCGTCTCTTCGCGGGCACCGGCTCTGCTGTCGTCTCGCTCGCGGCCGGCGAATCTCCCAGCGGGAACGTCACCGTAAACTCGCTGCCGCATCCGACACCGTCGCTGGATACCTCAATCGTGCCGTCGTGCAGCAGCACGAGCCGTTCGCACAACGTGAGCCCAAGGCCCATCCCATCACCGCGTTGTGCCTGGCTTCCCCGATAATAGGGCTCGAAGAGCAACGCCTTGTCCTGCGGACTGATACCGATGCCCGTGTCGCGGACAGAGAATGTGGCATGATCGTCATCACACCAGCTCGCCACGCGAACCTTGCCACCCGGATTCGTGTAGTTCATCGCATTGCGAAGCAGGTTTTCGAAGATCTGGGTGAGGCGATCACGATCACCATCGATGTAGATAGGTCCATCGGCAAGCGCATGTTCGAGCGCCACCCCGCGTTGCTGCATCTCGGGCCCGATATCCTTCATGACATACTCCATACACGCGTTGACGTCGGCAGGCTCCCTGTGCAGTGTCAGGTCGCCCTGCCTGACGCGGGCCATGTCGAGCAGGTCATCGACAAGACGACTCATGTGCCGGCTCTGACGCGCCACGACAGCCAGCGTACGGCGGGTGGTCTCGTAGACTATTTCCTGATCCTTGCCGGTCGATACGGTCGCGTTGACGAGTGCAACACTGTTCTCGATCGCGGCAAGCGGACTACGAAGCTCATGCCCGAGCACACTCAGAGATTCGTCCCTGCTCTCGTTCCGAGCCTGGAGCATCGCTGCCCGCTTCTCGGATTCCCTCAGCTCGGCCTGCAGCCGGCGCTCACTCTCGCGAAGCGCCTCTTCGGTCTGCTTGAGTCGCGATACGTCGATCAGCGTGATCACGACTCCCGCAATTCGATCATCAGCCGCCCGGCAGGGGATCAGGCGCACGATATAGTGCCTGCCATCGCAGCTCCCAACCTCACGCTCACGCGGAACAAGCTCGGCGAGCACCTGACGCGCGTCGTCCTCTAGCGTCTCGTATTCCACCATCCGTGTGAAATCCCCGACCGGAAGGCCGCGGTCGGATGGATGGATGTCGAAGATGTCGGTGAGCTGCGGTGTGAAACGGCCGACGCAGAGTTTGTGATCGAGAAACAATGCGGCAACGCCCGTTGCGCTCACCAGATTCTCCAGTTCGTGGTTCGCCCGGGATACCTCGTCGAGGTTGATCTGAAGTTTATGGTTGATCGCCTGCAGTTCTTCATTGATGAGCCGGAGTTCTTCCCTGCTTGCCCCGGACTCCCCGGGCTGCGATCCAGACTGGCTGGCGGGCACCCGCTCCTGCCGTGACAGTTCCGCCAGGTGCGTGGCGAGTTCGCACGCCGGCAGCACGACATTGGCGACCCCTGCCGATGCGACGGCGTGCAGCATGCCATCGTGCATGGCTTCTCGCGGATCCTGAATGAGGACAAGTCCGCCAGCCTCCCTGATGGCCCTTGCGCCCACGACGCCGTCCGAACCGTCTCCGGAAAGCACTACGGCGAAGCCGCCCTTCTGTCGGGCAGCCAGCGACCGAAACAGGTTGTCGATGGGTGCGCGCTGTTCGCACGGCCGGGCAAACAGCGACGTTCCGATCCTCGTATCGGTGATCTCGAGTTGGCTGTCGGGCGTGATGACGTACACGTGCCCCGCTTCAACCACGACTCGCCTGCCGGCTGAGAGGTCCTCGACCAACATCTGCGTATGCTGCCGCAGTATCAGCGGCAGGTCGCAGCCCTGGACCGATGACTGATCCACACTGACGACGTAGGCAAGGTCGAGATCCGGAGGAAGTCCTGCCAGGAGTGTCTGCAGGGCTTCAATACCCCCGTCCGATGCACCAATGCCGACAAGTGGTACTCGCAGCCTGCATCGGTCTGTTCCTGGGGTCATCTGGAATATTTTCCTGTTCAAGTAGCGATTGCCATCGCTGTTGTGGCCAGCGTAAACAACTTTTATTTAACAATAATAGGCCGGCTACAGGAGTATGGCCGAAAGTGAACCCCCGTCGCAATGGCCACTGCTCTTCCTGACGGGGCCGCGCCATTCCCCAATACCGACTGCCGGAGACGGGATCGGCACGCTTCGTGCAAGGACATCATGAACGAACAGCAGGTGCCCTTTCACCAGTGTCCCGTCCCGCAAATAACCTGCATAAGTCGCGAGCGGATTTTCGTGACTGACAAGGCGCGGCGATGAGGTGATTCGGGAAACTGGCAAAGCGCCGCAACGCCGCCAGCCGCGCAAGCACAGCGCGAGTTGTGCAGGTCGCGCGCGGGACAGGATTCAGTCGGCACTGCAGACAGGCATGAAGGAGAAAAAAGATGACAAGGACTACGTTACTCGGCACTTTGTTCCTCGTAGGCGTTGCGTCAGGTGCAGCCACGACAGGGCATGCGCAACTGTACGCAAATGCACGGTTGGGTTATGCGAATGCCGATTTCACGCTCGGGGGCCGCTACAACGGCGTTATTGACGATAGTGCTCTCGCCTACGGTCTGGGGGTCGGCTTTGGGATCAACCAGCACCTGTCGATCGAAGGCGACTGGTACGGCTATGGCAACTTCAGCGGTCGCGCCGCGCCTTGCCCGGTTGACGGCTCGTGTCCACCGCCCACCGAACAGGTGCCGACCCGGGGCAACGGCATGAACATGCTGGCGGTGACGATGGCACCAAGGTTGGCGATGGCCAACAGCGCTGAGATTTACGGCAACCTCGGCTACTACCAGATGAGCATCGACACCAGCATCGGTGAGGACTTCAGGCGGCGCGGCTTGCTGATTGGTGCCGGCGTCAGGTGGGAGTTCTCTGAACCCTGGAGTGTTCACGTAGAGGCCAAGCGTTTCGGAGATCGTATGTATCAGTTCGCTGTCGGGTTCGGGTGGCACCTGCAGCCCCTGCGGCGCCGGCAACAGGAATAGCCGGCAGACCAGTGATGATCCGGTTCCGCGTTCGGCGCGCCCAAGCACACCGCGCCGTGGAGCACGCGTTCACGGAACGATGCCGAATCGGCGATCAGTTCACGGAAAGCTGACTGATCAGCTCCTCCCTGCGCGCCGCCATGCTCTCACCGAGCTCCTGCAGTTCCGCTCGAGACATGGACTTGCGAGCCTGCTTGAACATACCCTGCTCCTCCTCATCAGCGTGGTGCTCGACCATCTCCTTGAGCACTTTCGCCCGACCGGAAAACTGCTCGCTCGCCGGATCCGTCTTCTGCAGATCCGGCAGCACCAGATCGTCGACGGCCCTGTGCTCCTCGATCGCTTCGAAGTACACCTTCTTGTGCTCCGCATTTCCCGCGGCCTTGAAGGCGGGATAGAACAACTCCTCCTCGAGAGAAGTATGAACCTTCAGTTCCTGCTCTATTTTCGTCAACAGCTCCTGCCGCTTCTTCTTGGCCCGGGTTGTGGATTCCGTGAGCTGCGACAGCAGCTTCCTGATCTTCTGGTGATCGTCTTCGAGCAACTGGACTGCATTCTGAGCCATGACCCTCTCCTTACCTCACGTGATGATGCAGGTATTCATCAGCAAGAAGCGTGCCATGCGTTCGCGAGAAAATAACAGGCCCGGCTGGGCAGCGCGCCAGTCGAACCCGCACGCGTCTATACAGAAACTGTATACCGGGCGTCCGCCCGGAGGATTTGTAATATCTGGGCCGCATTGCAAATTCTTCAGCGACCACCCAGCGCAGCGCACGAGTCACTGATCCGCAGAGGGTAATGTATGCCCGTCGGCCATCGACGCCTGACTCGGGTTCGTCATGCACGCCGGAAAAGCATCGGTCGGACGGATGGCATGGAATCTGCATTCGTCAGATCGGGCAACAGTCGCACACCGGATCGCGATGTTCAAAACAACTGCATCGAGGAACAACCATGAAATCAACGCCCGAAAGTGTCGAACCAGCTCGGCGCCCGGCCGTCGGGAACGGCACACCGCTCCTTGATGACAGCAAGCATGCAGCGACAGAGGTCGAGAGCGTGTCAGGGGCATCCGGCAGCGCCTCGAGGACTTTCGCGGGCCAGGAACACGGCTCCCACTCAGACGCTGCGATCAGGATGTCCACGCAGCTGTCCCGGCTGGCCGATCGTGTCGAAGACAGGAGTCTCGATGAGCTTGCGCGCTATGCACGCGGTCTCGCCACCAGCAACCCGCCCCTTACGATCGTGGGCTGGATCGCGCTTGGCTTCGCCCTGACGCGCTACATCAGGGATTCCACCGAGCAGCCAGTCTCCCCTCCATCAGGAGATCGGCCATGACGTGTTCTCTCGTAGCCCGGTGCCCGTATACAGGACAATTCGGTGTGGCCGCTGTCACCGCCATGCCAGCCGTCGGCAAGTTACTCAGCCACGCATTGGCAGGCGTCGGTGCAGCGGCAACCCAGGCGAAACTCAACCCCTACCTTGCAATCGACAGCCTTGCCCTGCTGCAAGGCGGATTGAATGCGCGCGAGGCCCTTGAACGCGTGGTTCGCCAAGATCCACGGGCGAGCGAGCGCCAGCTCGCCGTCGTCGACAGACACGGCACGACGGCCACGTGGACCGGGCAGCAATGTCCCGTCTACGCCGGTGCCCAGGAACATGAAGGCTTTTCCGTACAGGGCAACAGACTCGTTGGTCCTGAGGTACTGGACGACATGGCGGCCGCCTTCATGGACAACGCCCATGAGAAGTTCGATGAGCGCCTGATAGGGGCGCTGGAGGTTGCTGTGGCAGCCGGCGGGGACCTTGAAGGCGAAGTTTCAGCCGCCATACTGATCGTGGATACCGAGGAGTACCCGCTTTGGGATATCCGCGTCGATGATCATGATGATCCGGTGGGTGAACTACGCCGCCTGCACGACATATTTCAGGCGAGGATCCTGCCGGAAATCAATCACATGCCAACGCGGAAGAACCCTGCTGGCGGTGAATACGAAGCCATGGCTTGATCAAGATGCTCCGAACGCCTGACCGGGGCGCGTCGGATCCTGCCTGCGGATCGCCAAGCAGCTGCACGCGGGGCTATACTATGCGTGATGCAGTCTTCGTACGATTCGAAGGGGTACGCGTGACCGGTCATCCTGCTCCTTCGCTCGACAACCTCGCCTCCACAGGTGTGCCAGGGCTCGATAGCGTGCTGCGCGGTGGCCTGCCGCGCACCTGCCTCTACCTGGTGGACGGCAAACCAGGCGTCGGCAAGACCACGCTCGCGCTGCAGTTTCTGCTGCAAGGAGTACGGGAGCAGGAGCGCTGCCTGTACATCACCCTTTCCGAGACAAAGGCCGAGATCGACATCGTCGCGCACTCGCACGGGTGGAGCCTGGACGGGATCGACATCATCGAGCTGTCAGCGATCGAGCGCTCCCTCGCCGGCAAAGCCCGGAACACGATGTTCCAGTCCGCCGAGGTGGAACTGAACTACGTGAGCAAGATGCTGCTGGAAGAACTCGATCGCATCAAGCCTGCGCGCGTTGTACTCGACTCGCTTTCCGAGATGCGCCTGCTAGCGCAGAATCCGCTCCGGTATCGCCGCCAGATTCTCACCTTCAAACAGCAGTTCGTGCAGCGCGATGCCACCGTGCTGTTGCTCGACGACCGCGCCACCACGGACTCTGACAATCAGGTGAACAGCATCGTGCACGGCTCCATCGTGCTGTCGATGGCGCCGCTGAAATACGGGATCTTCCGCCGCACGCTGTCCGTCACCAAACTGCGCGGCGCGACATTCTCGGAAGGCAATCACGACTATCTCATCCAGCGGGGTGGCCTCGCCGTTTTTCCGCGCCTGGTCGCATCCAACCACTCCACGAGCTTCACGAGAACCACGCTGTCCAGTGGCAACGGTGCACTTGACGCCCTGGTCGGCGGCGGACTCCACACCGGCACCAGCAACCTGCTGATAGGCCCCGCGGGCAGCGGCAAATCAACCATCGCCATGATGTTCGCCCACGCAGCCGCAGAGCGCGGCCAGCGGGTGAGCTACTTCACATTCGACGAAACCACACACGTCCTGCGCGATCGGGCGCGCGCGTTGAATATCGGCTTCGAAAAGCACATCGACGACGAGCGCATACACCTGAGCCAGATCGATCCCGCGCAGATGCCGCCGGGCAAACTGGCGGACGACATCATGCGATCCGTCCAGGATCAGGGAACAGCGGTGATCGTGCTGGACAGCCTGAACGGCTACGTGAACGCAATGCCCAGCGACGACTATCTGTACCTGCAACTTCACGAGTTGCTCAGCTATCTGAACCAGCAAGGCGTGCTCACGATGGCGGTCATGGCCCAGCACGGCCTCCTGGGGCCGATGGCTGCTCCCGTCGACGTGAGTTTCCTCGCCGACACGGTGATTCTCACGCGCTACTTCGAAACCTGCGGCGCGGTGCGCAAGGCGGTCTCCGTGCTCAAGAAGCGCAGCGGTCCTCACGAGACAACTCCCCGGGAGCTCTTGATGACGGCAAGCGGTGTGACGCTCGGTCCGCCTCTCGCCGAGTTCGAAGGCGTGCTCACCGGGGCACCGACGCGCGTCGGTGTTGCACCTCCGCTGGTGAAGGACTCGCCATAAACACGCCAGTCGGAGCCGTGCTGCACGCGCTCGTCATCACGCCGAACAGCGTGGATGCGCAGCTCGCGCTCGATTTTCTAAGCGAGAATGAGGTCCCCGCGCACGCCTGTGCAAGCATCGGACAGCTCGGCGGCAAGCTTCCCGATCATACCGGCTGCATAGTACTGGTTGAGGAAGCGCTCATGGATCCGGATGTCCACTGCCTGCACGAGCTCCTCGAGGCGCAGGCCACATGGTCCGACCTGCCTCTCGTGCTGGTCGCGTCCGAGGGCACCACTCTCTCGACACTGGTCGAGCGCGCCTTTCCATCATCCGGCAAAGTGACACTGCTGGAGCGGCCACTGAGTCCGCTTACACTGATCTCCGCCGTGCGCACGAGTCTGCGGGCACGAGCGCGCCAGCTTCAGGTGCGCGACCTGCTGCACGAGCGAAAAAAGGCACTGGACCAACGGGACGACTTCCTCGCGATGCTCGCACACGAGTTGCGCAACCCACTCGCACCGATGCGAAACGCCATATGGCTGCAGAAGAGCCTGCCGATGGACGACCCGCTGGTGGCGAAAACGCGGGACATCCTCGACCGGCAGGTGACGCATCTGTCGCGCATCGTCGACGACCTGATGGATGTCGCGCGCCTGGAACGTGGCAAAGTCGTGCTTCAGCGCGAACGGCTGGAGCTGAACCGGGCCATGTTGAACGCGCTCGAGTCCTCCCTGCTCACGACACCGAAGCGTTCGCACGAGATCGTGACGGAGCTCGCGGACGCGCCACTCTACGTGGAAGCCGATCCCGTGCGCCTTGAGCAGCTGTTGGCCAACCTGATTCTCAACGCCCGCAAGTTCACGCCGCCCGGCGGACGCATCGCACTGCAAACACACTCGGGCGACGGGATCGCCTCCGCCACGGTGCGGGACAACGGCATCGGCATTCAGCCAGAAGACCTCGAGACGCTTTTCACGCCTTTCGCTCAAGGCGAGCACGGCCTCGCGCGCTCGACGGGCGGACTAGGAATCGGCCTTTCGATTGCGCGTTCGATCGCCGAGCTGCACGGAGGCACGCTGCGGGCGACAAGCGCCGGCCTGAGCAAGGGTGCGGCTTTCGAGCTCAAGTTGCCGCTATCACCCGCGCCGCTCGAACCGGTGCACGGCATTGTGCCGACTCAGACCACCGAGCTTCCCCGACGCATTCTGATCGTGGAGGACAATGCGGACATCAGCGAGTCGCTGCGCCTCGTGCTAAGCAGTTGGGGACACGAAGTGATGCTCGCGACGACCGGCGACCAGGGGCTTGCCATGGCACTGAAAGAGCGACCGGACCTGGCGCTTATCGACATCGGCCTGCCAGGCATGAACGGCTACGACGTGGCACGTGAGCTTCGCGCGCGCAGTCGACAATCGAACCCCGATATCCGGATCATCGCCATGACCGGCTACGGCCAGCAGGCGGACCGCCAACGCGCGGCAGACGCAGGCTTCCATGCGCACCTCGTTAAACCGTTCGACCCTGAGGTACTGCGACCACTGGTCAATGCCAGGAACTGAGTACCCGTTGTCTATGGGCGCCTCAAGAGCAGTGACGCGGCCGCTCGAATCCTCGTCTCGACTGCTGGTGCCCGCTCTCGCCACTCCGATGCACATGCGTGCCGTCGATGGACGCTGCCCCTTCTACGCCGTCCATGAAGCATGAGGATTCTTCAAACTGAGTCCAAAATCCTAGACCGTTCGGATCCGCAGTTCAGGTCGAGCGTGACGAGGCATCGTCACGGCCGCATCACGCATTCCGGATTTGCGCCACACCGGGTTGTTCAAGAGGCGGTCCGTTTCGCACCTGACCACCGAGTAGCATTCGCAACTGAGCTCTTCGAGCATTTCCCGGTTGAGCACCTTGACGTGCCCGCGCCGAAATTCAATGACACCGAGTTTCCTCAGCTTACTCGCAGCTTCCGCTATGCTTTCCCTGCGGACGCCCAGCATGTTACCGATCAGCTCTTGGGTGAGGACCATCTCGTCGCCGGGGACTCGGTCCAGCGAATGCAGCAGCCTGCGGCACAACTGCTGTTCGATCTTGTGGTGCCGGTTGCAGACCGCGGTCTGAGACATCTGCGTAATGAGCGCCTGCGTGTAACGGAGAATCAGTTGCCGCAACTCACAAGAGTGATCGATGCCCTTCTTGAGCAGCTGGCCTGGCAGTCGAAACGCGGTGCCCGCACTCTGCACGACGGCGCGAATACTGGTATTGCCACCGCCGAGTACCGATGCGAAGCCGACGATACCTTCGTTGCCCACCATGGCAATCTCCACCGACTTGCCGTTCTCCATGGCACACAGCAGTGAGATGATGGCGTCGACAGGAAAGTAGACGTAACGTTCCAGAGCGCCCGCTTGGTGAATGACTTCCCCGAGCTGCAGCGTTACCAATTTCAGATTCGGTGCAATCCCCGCCATCGCTTCGTTCGGAAACAACGCGAGCAAGCGGTTCTGGCTCAGAGCGCAGGGCCTGGATGAAAGGGGTCGGAATTCCGGCTTGCGGACACTACGTCCGGTATGCCCATTGATGTTGATGGCGCTGCCGCTGACCAGCGCTCCATTCGTGGATCGCACCGAGCTTTCCCGCATCGAAGTGTTGGTTTTCATGTTCGGATGTCCCTGTTGGTTCGCGCCAAGCTCGACCAGAAGCCAGCGATCGCTTCTTGCTGCTGCATACGTTGTGTAAACGAATGCAATCCTCGTGCCAGTTGACCGCGGCCATTGACGGGTGCTTGGATCGGGCGATCTCGGTGTGCAGCTCAATGGAGAATCCGCTACGAAATGTGAACCAGTTTTCGGAGACCGTTGTTCTTGAGGCGTCACGCGCCCTCGACCTGTCTCACCAGGAGCTGCTGTCTCTGAGTCACTCAACACCACCGCAACTTCGTAAGAAGCATGCCGGTGGATGGCAGTCTGGCAAGACAGGGTTTCATCGACAGCGCCGCGGCCGATGCCGGCATACAGAGGGTGAGTCTGGACAATTCGTCACAAGTGCCTGGGATTTTCGGACCACAGATCAAGATCGAAACGTGGCTCAGAAGATGGTCGAGCAGTCAGGGCGACCTCGAGATGGCGAACTGCTAGGGCCGCCGGCCCATCTCCTCCAGGTAGAGACTCTCCAGGTCGCCCGCCGTGATCTTTGAGGCGTCCAGGGTCCGGCGCAGCCGGCCGGCCCGCATGAGACCGATCGTGGTGGCCACCTCCCGCGCGCGAAAGAGGTCGTGGGTCGCCATCAGGATCGCTGCGCCGCGGTCGCGCTGACGCACGAGCAGGTCGTGGAATTCGGCCGAGGCCTCGGGATCGAGACCCGAGGTGGGCTCGTCGAGCAGCAGCGCCTTGGCCTCCTTCACGATGGCGAGGGCGATGCCGACCTTCTGACGCATGCCCTTGGAATAGTGGCCGACCCGCCGGTCGAAGACGCCGGACGCCAGGCCGGCCGCCGCAAGGGACTCGCGCAGGCGCGCGCGTGAGCGATCCTCCACACCGGCGAGCCGTGCGAAATAGTCGAGGTTCTCGTAGCCGGTCAGTTCGTCATAGAGAGCGACCGTCTCAGGGATGTAGAGCAGCCGACGTCGCACCGCCTGCGGCGCTTGCCGAGCGTTGAGACCGTCCACCTCGGCGCAGCCCGAAGTCGGCCTCAGGAAACCAAGGAACAGCTTGATGGTCGTCGTCTTGCCGGCGCCATTAGCCCCGAGCAGGCAGTAGATCTCCCCCGGCCCCACCGTGAAGCTGACATCGTCGAGCGCCCGATGCGCGCCATGATCCTTGGTCAAGGCCGTTGCCGAAAGCATGTGAGGTCTCCTATGGCGTCGCCGCCTGGCCGCGGAAGGCCCAGGCGGCGATCAGGATGAGCAGGGTAGCGATAACCAGTACCGCGAGGTCCGCCAGCACCCCAGTCTGGAAGGGACCGCCCGATTCGCGGAAGTGGAAGCTCAGCGGGCTGTCGTATTCGGCGGGAGTGAGCTGGGTATCGCGATCCAGGTAGTCCTTGAACAACAGCCGAAATTCCAACTGGGCCGCACGCGCCTGCCTTTCGAAGGCGAGCGCGCGATCGGCGTCCGAGCCGGCGATGCGGTCGAGCGCATCCTGCACGGCGACCGAAGGCAGGAAGAATCGCACCGTGTCGAGCAGATGACGCCGGGCGTCCTTCGCTTGCTGATGCGCCACGATCATCGGCGCAACTTCGCCGTCGAGGGCGACGCGGTCGGCGTAAAGGTCTCGCAGACGATCGGGAATCCGGGGCGCCGGCGTGCGGACCGGTGTCGGATTGGCCACACGATCGCGTCGCTGGTGCTCGGCAATCTCGGTCATTCGGGCCTTCAGGTCAGTGGCGAACCGCATCTCCGACGGCGGCGGTGCGACCAGATCGACGGCTGCAAGGGTCAGCGACGGCGCCATGACCACCACCAACAGCCAGACGGCTCCGGCGGCGATCGCCGCCTCGGTCGAGCGACGGGCAAAAAGGCTTATGATCACCGCCACCGCCAGCCAGAAGCCACCATAGGCCAGAACTATGAGCCCCAGGGCCGCCAGGCCGGCCGGGTTGTTCGCCCCCGCCCAGGCGGCGACGGCGAGGATGATGGCCGTCGAGGGGAGCAGCACCACCAGGCCACGGGCCAGCGCCTTGACGGAAATCAGCGGCCCGACGCTGACGGGCTGCGACAGCACCATGGCGGCGACACCGCGTTCGCGCTCGCGCGACCACAGGTCATAGGTGGCGGCGAGGATGACCAGCGGCAGCAGGAAGACGACAACAAAGGCAAGGTCGAACCGGCCCGCGGCGCGCGCGGTCGGACTGCCGATATCCGCCCACACGCGTCTGAAGAGCGACGTGTAGTCGCCCAGCGGGGGGATCTCGGCGGTAAAAGGGTAGGCATCGGCCTGCCCCACCGACAGCGGCGCCATCGCTCCGGGCGGCAGCACGGGCTGCGGTATCGGCAGGGTCACCGATGGTGAGGACTGGACGATGAACTGGCGCATGTCTGCCAACCTCGCCTGTTCCTGCGTCTTGATCAGATCGATGGCCGCCTCGCGCTGGTGGGCCCAGTCGGCGCCATTCCATGCCGCATAGCCGCCCAACCCCAACAGCAGGACCAGAAGCACCAGCAGAGCGCGGTCGCGAAGAAGACGGCGGACCTCATAGCCCGCGACGGCGAAGCTACTCACGACCGACGCCCCAGACGCAGGGCCGCGAATGCCGCTAAACCGAGAGCAGCCAGGACCCAGACCAGCAGGATCGAGAGATTGGGCCTCTGCGCCGCCGCAACCTCCGCCAGTGGCTCCTGACGCGGCGTATAGACGACGTCGCGCGTGATGGTCGCAATGTCGGCGAGATGGTATCGCTCGCCGGGTGGCGGCTTGTTGGCCGTTACTTCCTGGTTCAGTCTCTGGATGAGCAGGTAGCGATAGTCCTCGACGCCGCGGAGGTAGGCCAGGTGGGCTCCGAAGTCCGTGCCGGCGAAGGCGCGCGACCAGGGTTGCAGCGCGACGGTCGGCGAGATGATTGCGAACGTGCGTTGCACCGCCTCCTGCCGCTGGTAAACGGCGTAGAGCCGTTCGAAATGCCGATTGTAGGTATCCGTGGAGTTCTCCTCCCCAAATTCCAGGGAGACGCCCCGGAAGTTGACCGGCAGGTCCGCGACATCGCTCACCTGATAGCGCGCCAATAGCTCTTCCCTGACGGCGTCAAGCCGTTCGTCCGCGGGGTCGTGACCGCTGATGCCATGCTCCGCCTCCTCCGTGACCGCCGCTCTGAATTCGGGGGCGGACGGCGTCGGCTCCAGGCTCTCGGCCACGGCGGGCGCGACACGTGGCGCGAGCAGGGTCGCCACCGCCCAGAAACCGAGCAGCACGACCAGGGCCGTCCGCGCCGAAGCGAACAGGCCCGAGGCCGCAATGGTGAGGGCGCAGAACGCCAGAAGGTAGAGTGCATAAGCGCCGCCGATGGCCGCGAGCCCCGCCGCTTCGGTCCCGCCCGCGCCCTGCAGCAGGATCGCCGGAAGGCTCACGCCGATCATGGCGAACGCCAGCAATCCTGCCGCCGCCGCCAGCGCGATCAGCCGCCCCCCGACCAGAGCCACGGCCGACGCCCCGGCGCCGAGTTCCTGGCGAAGCCGTGCCCGGGCGCCTTCGCCGGACATCGTGGCGAAGCCGGCGAGAATGATCAGCAGCGGCGCGATGACCTGCAAAGCCCAGGCCGCCGAGAAGCCGCCGAAGCGGCTCAGGGCGGTGCCTCCTTCGATCGGCCTGTGCCGGGCCGGATTCTGCGCATGAGCCTCGATGAATACCGAGGATCCGACGAAGTCGGACAGTCCCGGATCGAAGGCCGCCAGCGGTCGCACCGGTGCGGGCACGGCGCGGCCCACATGGGCGGCGTCGTGAGGATCGATCACGCCCTGGCTGTCCCAGAGCCGCGCCTCCTCCTCAGCGACAGCGCGCCGCTCCTCGGCCTGGGCAGACAGGCGGGCCGTGCTCGTGGCGACCGAAGCGCCGGCGAGGAGCAGGACCGCGAGGGCAAGCCAGAGCAACCGGCGCTCGCGCCACATCAGCCGGAGCTGCGTCGCGGCTACGGCGAGCGTCTGCGACAACGCCGAGATTGGTACGGTGCGAGCAGCGAGACGAGCTGTCGTTCGGGTCATGTTGCTCGATCTCCGACTTACCGCCTATGTGCCTTACCACCTATGTGTCAGGGTCATGGAAGCAAAGCGTCCCAGAGGGGTGGCATTGGTGGGGTCATAGCCCGTGCCACGAAAATTGACGACGAAGGGAGGATCCCTGTCGAACAGGTTTTGTACGTTCAAGGCGAGGCTCGTCCCTTTCTGCGATGCCGCTGTGGAAGCAAAGCTGTATTTGAGGTTCAAGTCCACGGTGAACCATGAGTTCACCTTCGGGTCGGCCACGTTTGACGGGTCGCGATAGCTATCCACATAGTTCATGAAGACTCCGCCCGTCAGATTGCGCCGGGTCAGCGCCGCACCCCCGCGCATTCTGAGATCGACAGGCAGATACACCACGTTCAGCGCATCGACCTCCGGGGCCGCACTGGTCACGCGGCGCGTGGAATCGATGATGTACTGCCCCGCAAGGCTCAGGGCGATGCGGTTATCGCCAGCGTCGATGCTGTACGAGGCGTCAAGATCGACACCCCGTTGTGACGTGAACGCATTGTTGCGGACGCGATTGTCGAGGATGACCTCCGTATCTCCTTCGTTCATGCCCTCGGGAACCGCAAATGGACCCGTCCGCACGATGAGAAATTGAAGACCGGACAACCCCAGTTGTCGACCCTCCTCAATCGCCTGCGGCGTCGGGTTGAAGGTCAGGATGGGCGCGTATGGCTCAGTGGACTCGGCGAAGAGGGTCGTAGGGCTACCTGGATAGCCGCGATCGATCCGGTCTGAGTAGTCGATGTGATAGTAGTTCGCTTGAACCGTGAGACCTGGAAGCGCTTGTGGCGTGAACGAAAAGCCGCCCGTCCACGTCCTCGCGCGCTCAGGGCCGAGATCGGGATTTCCGTTGGAGAGCTGCATGAGGATAGTACTGCCGCCCGGCGCATTCGGATTCGGCACGTTCGCGACGAGTACGGAGTTATTCGTCTGCATGTCCGTAAACACCGGCGCCCGATACGATCGTCCGTAGCTCGCGCGGAACGCCAGCCCTTCAATTGCTTCCCATAACACGCCGTACTTCGGATTGGTCGTGGAGCCGAAGTCGCTGTAGTCGTCGTAGCGTGCTGCGGCGCTCAGGGACAGGTTGCGCGCCCCCCGGCGATCTGTCAGCAGCGGAATGTTCAACTCACCAAAGGCGGAAGTAATATTCCGGCTCGGTTTGATTGAGTCTTCAATCTCGCGGTAGTCGAAGAAGTCATATTTGTCGCGCCGATAGCTGGCGCCGACCGCTGCACTCACGGCTCCGGCCGGAAGTGTGAACACGTCACCATCCGCGATCACGTCCAGGTAGCGAATGCTCGAGTTCATATCCGTTGGGGGGGCCGTGTTGATCGAAGTGGCGGTTATGGTGGTCCGCTCGTACCTCACGTCGCTTCTTCCGTAGCCAGCGTTCAAGCGGGCCTGCCACTGGTGAGGCAGGTCCAGAGTAAGCCCGGCGAACAGATCGTACTGCTGAGTCCGGGGAAACATATTGGTTACATCCGCCGGACGGGAGATCGTCGTATCCATATCGCGCCTGGCAAAGGAACTCGTCAGGTTGAGTGCCAGGATGTCGTTGATTCGCTGAGCACCATCGACATACACACTGTGCCGCTTCGAGCCCGGGTACAGATCGTAAGGGGTGGAAGTGACGTTGCTCGAGAAAGCCCTGTCAGTCGCGGAAAGGCTGTCCTGCTTCACGACCTCATAGCTGGCCAGGGCGCGACCGCCATCCCACGACCAGCCCGCGGTCTGCGATGCCTGGTATTCCTTCATTCCCCCCGTGGTGACGGTTCCATAGCGGAGCCCGGTCTCGTAGCCGGTGAAATCCCGTCTCAAAACGATATTGACGACGCCGCCGACAGCGTCAGACCCGTAGATGGCGGAGGCGCCATCGGTCAGGATTTCCACTCGCTCGACGGCGCTCAGCGGAATCAGCGAAACGTCGACGTACTGATACCGGTTCGATGAAGACACTCTGCGGCCGTTGATCAGCGTCAAAGTCGTGCCGGTGCCGAGGCCGCGCAGGTTGATCGTCGACCCCTGACCGAAATTGTTTCCGGTGTCACGATCGCTTGAAATGTTAGCGACGTTGGCGCCGTTGGCACCACCACCGAAATTCTGCGGCAGCTTTTCGAAGAACTGCTGCATCGTGGCGACACCGATGCGATCGATGGCGTCTTTGTCGAAGACGATCACAGGCGAAGATCCGCCCGCAGCAGTGTGGCGGATATGAGTGCCAATGACGAGGACCTCCTCCAATGGAGCGGCGCCAGGGATAGAGGTCGAGCCGTCTCCTTGACGGGCGTCGGGTACACTTGAAGCGTTCGGGTTCTGCGCGGCTGCCGGGGTGCTTGCATACGATACGGCAGCGATGCTGGCGGCCAGCAACGTCTTCAGCATGGCTTTTGACATGTTTCTTCTACCTTGATTATTGCGTGTCTCATGCAAACGAGACGTTATTACGTCTCCGTTTCTGAAGTGAACCATCGCGCGGAACGCAGCGGTTTGCGCAGCAGGCCGACAGACCGTGGCGCTCCCGCTCTTCGGAATCGAGGTCCGCCCATTCCATCATTCGCGGCCAGACTTCCAATAGACTTTCGCAGCTCGCGGAGCCCATATCGGAAGCAAGATCCGCGCTTACGAGGCTTCCGCCCGGCCGCAGCCGTTCGGCGATTGCACGGAAAAAATTCGCTCGATTCGGTCTCGCCAGAACGAACCGGGAAACGAGCATCGAGATTGCCGTAACGAATCGCTCCGATGGGGCAAGCGAGTTCACATAGCCTTCGTGGCAGGCCATGCACGTTATATCATTACTCTCCTGCGAGCAACTGGTGCACGCAGCGCTGGCGACGATGTGCCGGAAGCTGAATCCGGACCTCCCGCCACTGCCGTTCTCGAGTCCATCCTGGTCACCGCGCGGCGGCGCGCGGAGGATCCACACAATATGCCGTTCTCACCAACCGTCATCGACGGCGTATCTCAGCCGGTGATCGCCTCCGAGCTGGCGTATCTGGATCTGGAGCGCATTGAAGTGCTTCGTGACCCACAGGGACCGCGGTTCGGGCGAACAATCAGGGTGGCGCGTTCAACATCGTGACGCGCACGCCCGGAACACGAGCGGAAGCGCGACGTGATGACCTGGTGATGCTGAAGGGAACAATCAGACGCCGAGCAGGGAGCGCCATGTCGGACTCGAATTCGATGCTCTTCGGCACCCTATTTTAGGGCGCCACATAAACTTAATAAATTCCGCAACTTGTGCAGAATTCTTGAATATATATTGGAGCGGGAAACGAGACTCGAACTCGCGACCCCGACCTTGGCAAGGTCGTGCTCTACCAACTGAGCTATTCCCGCTCGGGGCCTGCGATTCTAGAGCACTCCAACGATTTCGTACAGCCCTGACAACAAATTCCCTGCACGAACGGCGCTCCAGTAAAATGCACCGTGCCCGAAGCCAGCCGAGACTCCACCCTGCCCCCCACCACCAGATCCCCGCCAGGACCGGGCGCGGGCGCTGGTGTGCGACTGATCGTCTTCGGGTTTCTGCTCACCTTCCTGTCCAGTTTCGGACAGACATTCTTCATCGGCCTGTTCAGCGACGACCTGCGCGAAACACTGCAGCTGGGCGATGGTGCGTTCGGCACTCTGTATTCAACGGCCACAGTGGCCAGTGCGCTCTGCGTGTTCTGGGCCGGCGCACTGATCGACCGGATACCGCTGCGGACCTATCTGAGTGCTGCGCTGATCCTGCTCATCGTCGGCTGTGTGCTGATCATCCGGTCGCACTCGGTGGTTTGGCTGGGAGTCGCGTTTTTTCTGCTGCGTTTCGCGGGTCAGGGGCTGCTCACGCACACCGCTGCAACGACGCTGGCTCGCCGATTCACGGTCCGCCGGGGCCGAGCGCTGTCCTTTGCGTTGCTCGGGCACCCGACCGGCGAGGCGATTCTGCCGGTGGCCGCGGTTGCATTGGCAGCGCTGGCGGGCTGGCGTTCCGTGTGGCTGGGCGCCGGGGTGCTCATTCTGCTGCTGTGGCCGCTGCTGTTGTGGCTGCCGTCGGCTGCCGGGCGAGCTGCCGGCGAACGGCCACCGGAGGACAGGGCGGCCGCGTCAGCCCAGCCCGCCACTGCGGTGATCGAAACTCATGATGCGACGCGTCGCGAGGTCATGCGCGACCGGCGTTTCCACCTGATGCTGCCGTCCGTGCTGCTGCCACCGTTCATCATCACCGGCGCCTTCATCCATCAGACCCGTCTGATCGCGGAAAAGGAGTGGACACTGACGCTGTTTGCGGCGAGCTTCGTTGTCTTCGCCGCCGCGCAGGTGGCCGGCATGCTCGGCGCGGGACCGTTGATCGACCGCTACGGCGCACGGCGGATCGCCCCTTGGTTCATGCTGCCGATCACCGTGGCCTGTGTATCCGTGGCGCTGCTGGACGGCACATGGGTCGCCGTGCCGTTCATGGCCGGCGGCGGCCTGACCACGGGCGTCGCGATGACCACCGTGACGGCGCTGTGGGCCGAGCTGTATGGCGTGAAGCACCTCGGCGCAATCCGCGCGCTGTCCGTGTCGATACTGATCTTCGCCACGGCAATGGCGCCTGCCCTGTTCGGCTGGGCGCTGGAACTGGGCATCCGCTTCACGTCCCTGCTCGCGGTCTGCGCCGTGGCCGGTGCCGGCGCGACCATACTGGCGTGGATGGCGCTGGCATCGAACCGCTTCAGGGCGGACTAGCGTTGGCGACCGCGGCCCGGCCTGCCGCGGGCGATCAGCGATTCGCCGACAGGGCCGGCCAGGCGGCGCGCAGATAGTCGAGCATCGACCAGATCGTCAGCACGGCCGCGATCAGCAGCAGTACCAGACCGATGTCATACACCGGGAGGCGGAACAGCGGCTGGTGATACAGCATCAGCGCAATCCCGACAATCTGCAGTGCCGTCTTCCACTTGGCGAAGAACGTCACCGCCACGTTGGCGCGCGCCTTCTCGCCGAGCGTCGACATCCACTCACGCAGCGCCGACACGGTGATCTCGCGACCGATAATCACGGCCGCCAGCGCCGCCAGCAGCAGACTGGGGTCCGACTGCACGAGAATCACCAGCGCCGTTGAAACGATCAGTTTGTCGGCCACAGGATCCAGAAACGCGCCGAAGCTGGACGTCTGGCCCAACCGGCGGGCCAGATAGCCATCCAGGTAGTCGGTGATGCCGGCCAGCGCGAACAGGATCGCCGCCGCGGGCCGTGCCCACGGCACCGGCAGATAAAAGACCACCACAACCAGCGGTATCGCAAGGATACGAAACCAGGTCAGCGTATTGGGGAGATTGAAAACCATGAGACCTCTGGCAGGCGTTGTACAACGCATTCAGCCGGAATGAAAGTGTTCGTATATCTTCTGCGCCAGCTGACGGGAGATTCCCTTCACCTCGGCAAGCTGCTCCACACCGGCCCTGGACAGCGCCTGAAGCCCGCCGAAGCGCGTCAGCAGCGCCCGCCGCCGTTTCGGCCCAAGCCCCGGAATGTCCTGCAGCGGTGATTGCGAACGGCGTTTGCCCCGCTGCGCGCGATGCCCGGCGATCGCAAAGCGGTGCGCTTCATCGCGTATCTGCTGAATCAGGTGCAGTGCCGGTGAGTTGGCGGGCAGCCGCAGTGGCTCGCGGCGCGAGGGCAGAAACAGGCGTTCCATGCCCGGCTTGCGGGTGCTGCCCTTCGCCACGCCGATCATCGGTATCGACAGCCCCAGCTCATGCAGAACCCGCATGGCCTCGGCCAGCTGCCCGCGTCCGCCGTCGATGATCAGCAGATCCGGGAGCCCCCGCTGGATGGCCTCGCCGGCCGGCGGCTCGTCGGATGCCGGCGCCTCGGCCACCGCATCGGCCGAGGCCCGCTGATGGCGCGCATAGCGGCGTTGCAGCACCTGACGCATCGCGCCGTAGTCATCGCCCGCCTCCACGCCGCTGATATTGAAGCGGCGATAGGCGGACTTGCGGGGACCTTCGCGGCCGAACACCACACAGGACGCCACGGTCGATTCGCCGCCCGTGTGGCTGATGTCGAAGCACTCCATGCGTGATGGTGGATCGGTCAGGTCGAGCGCATCCGCCAGTGCTTCCAGCTGCGCCACCATCGTCGCGCCGGATCGCAGATGCTGATCGGCGCCATGCCGCGCATTGGTCAGCGCCAGGTCCACCCAGCGAGCGCGATCGCCTCGCAGTCGCCAGCGGATTTCCACGCGCCGGCCGGCCTGCGCGGTGAGCATGTCGGCGATCGCATCGGCATCCGTCACCTCGCCGCTGACAAGAATTTCCGGCGGCGCCTCACGCCCACCGTAGTACTGCAGCAGGAAGGCTCTCAGCACTTCGCCCTCGCTGGAACCGTCGACGGCCGATGGAAAAAATGTCCGGCTGCCCAGCGAGCGGCCGCCACGAAAATACATCACCGCCACGCAGTGGATACCGCCCTCGCCGACCACACCGATCACGTCGAAATCCCCGCGTGTGCGTGTCATCAGCTGCTGCGACTGCAGCTGTCGCAGACGCGCCAGCTGATCGCGATAGCCCGCTGCACGCTCGAACTCCAGTTTCTCCGACGCTGCTTCCATGCGCTGCACCAGGCTGCTGCTCACCGCATCCTCATCGCCCTGCAGAAACAGCACGGCATTATCGACATCGCGCGCATAGTCCTCCGCGGAAATCAGCCCCACGCACGGCGCGGTACAGCGTTCAAGCTGATACTGCAGACACGGGCGGGCACGGTTCGCGAAATAGCTGTCTTCACAGTTGCGCAACCGGAACAGCTTATGCAGCTGATTCAGCGTTTCGCGCACCGAACCGGCATTGGGGTACGGGCCGAACAGCCGATCCTCACGCGTGCGTGGGCCGCGATAGAACATCAGTCGCGGAAACTCGTGGCTGCTGGTGAGGCGGATGAACGGATAGCTCTTGTCGTCCCGCAGCACCACGTTGAAGCGCGGCTTGTGGCGCTTGATCAGGTTGTATTCGAGTATCAGCGCCTCGGTTTCGGTGCGTGTTACCGTCACCTGGATGTCGCGCACCTGACGCAGCAGCGCAATGGTCTTGCCGTCCAGCGCCCTGCCCTGGAAATAGCTGCCGACACGGCGGCGCAGATTGCGCGCCTTGCCCACGTAGATGACCTGCCCGTCGGCATCCAGCATCGTGTACACGCCTGGACGATTCGTCAGATGGCGAACGTACCGCTCCGGATCAAAGCCATCCGACCCCGAGGCCGCGTCGCCCTGCGCGATAACCGGTGTCGTGTCGCTGCCGTCCTGGGAATGCACCATGGTCCTGTCGGTGACGATTGATCGGGACGCCTCGTTCACAATCCGGCCAGGGTACGCGCACGCTGGACAACTTCGATGAACATCGGCGCCGTGAGCCTGCCTGTCTGGGTGTTGTAGCGACTGCAGTGATAGGAATCAATCAGCACGCGCGCGCCAGGCAGCGCATGTTCGGCCCCATGGCCGAAGGCGGCCGACGACAGCTTCAGGCTCATTGCCCGCAGCACGGCGCGATGAGCAATCGAACCCAGCGCGAGCACCGCCGTTCCGGCTGGCATCGCGTCCAGTTCGGCGCGCAGAAAGTGATTGCAACGATCGACTTCGTCGGTGGTTGGCTTGTTGGCAGGCGGCAGACATTTTACGGCGTTGCTGATACGGCATCCGGAGAGCGCCAGCCCATCGCCGATGGCGGTCGAAGCCGGATGCGAAGCAAGGCCGACGTCGTACAGCGTGCGATAAAGAAGAATGCCGGCGTGATCGCCGGTGAACGGCCGCCCCGTGGCATTGGCGCCGTGCGCCCCCGGCGCCAGGCCCACGATCAGCAGACGGGCCTTGAGGTCGCCGAACGGCGTGACCGGTGCGTTGTGATAGTCCGGATGTACTGAACGCATCTCTGCAAGGTGGCCGGCAAGGCGCGGGCACGCCACGCAGTGCGGGTCGAACCAGGCGCCAGGAACCGGGGTCGGGGAATCAGCCATCATCGACTACCGTCCGTCAGATCAGATCGCTGGCTCGCATACGGCCGGCAATATACATGGCGATCTCCATCGCCTGTTCATAGTTCAGGCGCGGATCGACGCAGGAGCGATACGCACGTCCAAGGTCCGATTCGAGCAACCCGCGCGCACCGCCCAGACACTCGGTGACATTGTCGCCGCTGACTTCCAGATGCACGCCACCCAGGTAGCTGTCCATCGCCTGATGGATACGGAACGCGGACTGCAGCTCGCTGACTATGTTCTCGAAACGGCGTGTCTTGAAGCCCTGTGCCGTGGTTTCGGTGTTGCCATGCATCGGGTCGCATACCCACAGTACCGGTGAACCGGTGGCCGCTACGGCACGGATCACACGCGGCAGTTGGGCCTCGATCTGGCTGGCGCCAAAACGTGTGATCAGTGTCAGTCGTCCGGCAATGCGTGCCGGATTGAGTATTCTCACCAGCGCCTGAAGGTGTTCGTCGCTGAACGAACCACCCACCTTGACAGCGATCGGATTGGCGATGCCACGGAAATACTCTACATGCGCACCATCCGGGTGTGCGGTTCGCATGCCGATCCACGGCAGATGTGTGGTGAGGTTGTACCAGGCGCCGCGATGCCGCAGAAAACGGGTCTGCGCCTGCTCGTAGGGCAGATGCAGCCCTTCATGCGAGGCGTAGAACTCCACCCGACGGGTGTGATGCAGCGGTTCACCGGTAACGGTTTCGAAGAACTTCAAACCATCGGACACGGACTTCACCAGTTCGTGATACTCGGCCGCCAGGCCGGACTCGCCCATGAACCCCAGATCCCAGTTTTCCGGATGATGCAGATCGGCAAACCCGCCATCGATCAGCGAACGCACGAAATTCAGCGTCAGGCCGCTGCGCGCATACGCCCGCAGCATCAGTTCCGGCTGCGCAGCCCGATCATCGGCCGTGAAGGCGGAGCGGTTGATCAGATCGCCACGATAGCTGGGCAGCGACAGGCCGTCGCGATCCTCCAGCTCGGCGCTGCGCGGCTTGGCGTACTGACCGGCCATGCGACCGACGCGTATCACCGGCTTCTTCAGGCCGGCCACCAGCACCAGCGACATCTGCAGCAGCACCTTGAGCTTCTGTACGATATTTTCCGACGTGCACTCGTCGAAGCTCTCCGCACAGTCGCCTCCCTGCAGCAGAAACGCCTCGCCCCGCTGGGCACGGGCCAGCTGCTCCCTGAGGCGCTCGATCTCCCAGCTGGTCACGATCGGGGGCAGTCGTGCGAGCTCTTCCAGCACCATGGCGTAGCGTTGCGGATCCGGGTAGCTGGGCTGCTGCGCCGCCGGCCGTGCCTGCCAGCTCGCCGGGTGCCATTCGCTGCCGGCCTGATCATGTGGTGTTGCCGTCATGGGGAGCACTATACCGGCACACCGATGAGTCGGTGAAAATTGCTGGTATGATCGGAGACGTGATACCTAAACCCCGCATGCGTTACCGACATCTGTTGCCGGCCGCCCTGCTGGCGCTGGGCCTGAGTGCACTGCTGAGCGCACAGGAAACCGTTACCGGCAGCGGTTCGGGCATCACATTGCTGACGATCGACGGTGCCATCGGCCCCGCCACCAGCAGCTATCTGCGTCGCGGCATCGAGGGCGCGGGCGAGTCCAACGCGGCACTGATCGTGATCGAGATGGACACCCCCGGCGGCCTGGACTCCTCGATGCGCGACATCATCCGCGCCATTCTCGGGTCCCCCGTCCCGGTCGCCACGTTTGTACACCCGCAGGGCGCGCGCGCTGCGAGCGCCGGCACCTACATTCTGTATGCCAGTCACGTCGCCGCAATGGCGCCGGCCACCAATCTGGGCGCGGCCACGCCGGTGGCCATCGGCGGACCTGGTCCGGCCGGCACCGACGACGAAGATGACGAGGCGGCGTCACCGGCGGAACGGGACGGCGAAGCCATGAGCGCATCCGAACGCAAGGCCGTGGAAGACGCGGTCGCATACATACGCAGCCTCGCCGAGCAGCGTGGACGCAATGCCGACTGGGCGGAAAGCGCGGTGCGCACCGGCGCCAGCCTCAGTGCGCGGGCGGCGCTGGAGCTGGACGTCATCGACTTCATCGCCGGCGATCTGGCTGACCTGATGGCGCAGCTCGACGGACATACGGTGTCGATCAACGGCCGCGACATCCTGCTGACCACCGCCGGCCGAACGGTCGACCGGGTGGATCCCGACTGGCGCACCCGTCTGCTGGCGGTGATCACCAATCCCACTGTCGCCTATATGCTGATGCTGCTGGGCATCTACGGCCTGATATTCGAAGGCTACAATCCCGGTGCCATCGTGCCCGGCGTAGTCGGTGCCATTGCGCTGCTGCTGGCGCTGTACGCCTTGCAGCTGCTCCCCGTGAACTACGCCGGCATGGCGCTGATCGTGCTGGCCATCATTCTGATGATCGCCGAGTTTCTGATGCCCAGCTTCGGTGCGCTGGGTATCGGTGGCATCATCGCATTCGTGATCGGCTCGGTGATCCTCATCGATACCGACGTCCCCGGCTACGGCGTTTCCATGCCGCTGATCATATCGTTGTCCACTTCCGGCGCGCTGGTGCTGCTGGGCATCATCTGGCTCGCGATGAAGTCACGCCAGCGGCCAATCGTCAGTGGCGCCGAGGAGATGTCGCAGACGACCGCCGAAGCCATCGACGACTTCGACCTCGAGGGCCCGGTGTGGGTCCATGGCGAACGGTGGCGTGCACGCAGTACGGCACCGGTGCGCAAGGGGCAGAAACTTCGCGTGACCCGCATGGATGGCCTGTTGCTGCATGTGGAACCCATGGACCAGAGTGCCGGCTGAACGCACTCATCGAGAGGAACGCTCATGTTCGAACTTCCGCTGATCATTCTTGCCGTCGTCGTCCTGTTCCTGTTCAGCGCGATCAAGATCCTCGCCGAATACGAGCGTGGCGTCATATTCCTGCTCGGTCGCTTCTGGAAGGTGAAAGGACCGGGCCTGATCATCGTGATTCCCGGCATCCAGCGCATGGTGCGGGTTGATCTGCGTACGATCGTGATGGATGTGCCAACGCAGGACGTGATCTCGCGTGACAACGTATCGGTCAAGGTGAGCGCGGTGGTGTATTTCCGGGTGATGGATCCGGAAAAGGCCATCATCCAGGTGGAGAACCGCGTCGAGGCCACCAGTCAGCTGGCACAGACCACGCTGCGTTCCGTGCTCGGTCAGCACGACCTGGACGACATGCTCGCAGAACGCGACAAGCTCAACGCCGACATACAGGAAATACTCGACCAGACCACCGCGACCTGGGGCATCAAGGTCACCAATGTTGAAATCAAGCACGTCGATCTCGACGAGAGCATGATCCGCGCAATCGCCGCGCAGGCCGAGGCCGAGCGTTCACGACGCGCCAAAGTCATTCACGCCGAGGGCGAATTCCAGGCGTCCAAGAAGCTAGCCGAGGCCGCGCATGTACTGGCGCAGCAGCCCCAGGCACTGCAATTGCGCTATATGCAGACGCTGACCGAAATTGCCAGTGAACGCAATTCCAATACCATCGTATTCCCGATGCCGCTGGACCTGTTCAAGCCGATCTACGATCAGCTCGTGGAGCATCAGGACGATACGGAAGCAGAAAACGACAATCGCTAGCAGGGAAGCGTCATTCAGGAGACCGTGACCAGCAACCATCCTTCGCCTGAGCCAGTCGAGCCAGGCGGCAGCGCTGGCGGCAGCGCCGTCAAGCTGCCCGTCGCCGGCGTATCACGGCGTGGCACGCTGGTCGTGCTGCTGGTCACCACCGCCATCCTGCTGCTGGGATCCGGTCTGTTCGGCACCCTGCTCGGGGTGCGGGCCAGTCTGGAAGAGATCCCGACCACCATGGTCGGATTGATCATGTCGGCGTACTTCGTAGGCTTCATCGTCGGCACCCACCTGTGCGTGCGCATTGCCGCCCAGGTCGGCCACATACGCGCATTCGCGACATTCGCCGCGGTCGTCACCGCGATGGCACTGGCACACTCGATCTGGGTCGCGGTACTGCCATGGATGGTGTTCCGTTTCATTTCCGGCATCGCGCTGGCCGGTCTTGCGCTGCTGATCGAGAGCTGGCTGAACGCCCAGGCGCGTGCAGAGAATCGTGGACGAACATTCGCTGTGTACATGGTCGTCAACCTGTCCGCGGTGGCGTTCGGTCAGCTTCTGCTGACCGCCGCGGACCCGGCCACATTCATACTGTTCGCGGTCACGGCCATGCTCTTCGCGCTGTCACTCATACCCACTTCCCTGCTTCGCGTGCAGGCGCCGGTGCTGCATGAGCCGACGGGGCTGAGCGCGGCGGATCTGGCACGACGTTCGCCGGTTGGCGTTGCAGGCTGCCTGGCGGCCGGCATTGTCGGCGGCGCCTTCTGGGGCATGACGCCGGTGTACCTCACCGACATCGGTCACCCGGGTTCGATGGTGGCCACCTTCATGTTCGTGACCATTGTCGGCGGCATGCTTTCGCAGCTGCCGATCGGCCGCTACTCCGATGGACGCGACCGACGCAGGGTGATTTTCGTTGTCGCCATACTCAGCGCCATTGCCGCCACGCTGGTGATGCTCGGTTCATTCGCACCGTTCGGGGCACTGGCGGCGGCCGGCTTTCTGTTCGGTGCGTTCATGTTTCCGATCTACGGACTCAGCGTGGCCCGCGCGCACGACCTTCTGACCCCCGAGCAGGCCATGGAAGCCACCCGCGGCCTTCTGCTGATTTTCGGCATCGGCGCAAGCTTCGGCCCGTTCACGGCGGGACTGGTGATGTCCGCGCTGGGTGCATGGGCGCTGTTCGGCTGGATCGCGGTGATCTTTGCCGTGCTGGCGCTGTACAGCCGCCACCGGCTGCGCTTCAGTGAGGCCATTCCGGCCGATGCGCAAAGTCACTTCGTGCCCGCGGCGCTGGTCTCCACGCAGGAAATGCTGGAGCTGTCCGAGGCGCGTGCATACCCGGAGCCGGAACGGGAGCCGGAGCCGGAGCCGGAGCCGGAACGGGAACATGAGCAGGGCCGGGTGCCGGATCAGCGCCAGAATCAGAATCGGGACGACCATCAGCCCCCGGACAGCGACCCGACCCGCCTCTGAGCACCGGTCGCCTCAGGCCGTGCGGCACCGTCCCGACGGTTGCCGATCGTTCCACTGCTCGGCAAGGCGTCTGTCGGAGACCGGCTGCGCGGTTCCGAGCGGCTGCGCAAACAGCGACACACGAAACTCCTCGAGCAGCCATCGATAGTGGACAACGTCCGGCGGCCATGGCCAGCCCGGCGGCTGGTTGCGCTGCCAGTCGTCAAGGCGCGCGGCCGCCGCCTCAACCCGAGCCTGATACTCCGCATCCTTGGGGTGACGCTGCGCGCATTTTTCGATTCGCTTCGTCATGGCCTTCAGATAGCGCGGCAGGTGCGCACGCCATTGTGTCGGCGTCGCGGCCAGAAACCCCCGGTACACCAGTCGATCCAGCTGCTGCTGCATGTCGTCACGGGCCGCCGGCGGTATGCTGGCCGCCGAGCTCAATGTGCCGCGCAACTGGCGGTACTCGGCGAGTAAATCGACGACAAACTGCTGCAGACGCTCCATGGTCGGCACGAACTCCGCCCTGCCACCGTTCAGCACCGCGTGGAACGTCCTGCGGGCGCGAATCACCGTGTCCACATCGAAGCACTCCTGCGCCGCCGCGCACAGCAGGTCGTCGATCAGCGCCCTGCTGTCGCCCAGCCCGTGGTACGCCAGCTGCAACGCGCGGTCGGCGCGCACCCGATCGCGCAACCAGGCGCATTGCTGCGGCAGCATGGCAAGAAGCAGTCGCCGCGTACCGAGCCGGTGACATGCCACTGCGGCCGGCCCCGGTGGCAACAGAGCCAGATCCACACGGCCGTCATTGTCGATCAGTGCCGGATACAGGCGCACCTGCTGGCCACGCTGTGGCACGGCCATCGACTCAGGCAGGTCGTCGAAGTCCCACGATGTCAGACCGCGTCGCTCACCAGGCAAGCCGCGATCCGCCGAATACGTTTCCGGGGCGGCAAGACGCTGTTGCAGATCGAGCAGGTCGCGTCCGCCTGCCAGCTCGCGACCGCGTTCATCGACAACAACGATGCGCATACTCAGCCATGGCGGCAGCGAATCGGCAGCGAACTGCCGCGCTTCCACGTGTACATCCTTTGCGTCGCGCAACACCATCGCCAGCGCAGCGGCCAGCGACAGTTCGCCGTGATGGTCACGCAGCGCGGGCAGCAGTTCAGCTGCGGCGTCGGGCAAAGGTACCAGCGCCCTGCGCACCACCTTCGGCAGGGTGCGCAGCATGGCCGTGACCTTCTCGACAAGCCAGCCAGGCACCAGCCAGTCCAGTTCCTCTGGGCGGATCGCATTCAACAGCGTCCGTGGCACGGTAACCGTGACGCCATCGGTTTGGGACGACGGCTCGTAGCGATATTCCAGCGCCAGTTCATGGCCGGCTGCGCGCAGGGTGAGCGGAAAGTCCGCCTGCTCGGCTTCCGAGGGCACCCGCGTTGAGATGTCGGCGAGCTGCATGTTGAGCGATCGGGCCGCATTGCCGCGAGCCCAGCGCTGCAGACGACGACGGTCCAGCACATGACCTGGCAGGCGTTCGCGATAGAAGGCTGCCATGGCCCGCTCGCCAGCAAACAGATCGCGCGAGCGCCGCCTGGCTTCCCATTCCAACAGCCGGCTTCGCAATGCGCGATTGTGCTCCATGAAGCTCATGTCCGCGCCAAGCCGGTCGGCCGCAAGCGCGTCCCGAATGAAGATTTCACGTGCCTCTTCCGGTGCGACGCCGGCATAGTCGACGTTCCTGTCGGCGCTGATCACCATACCGAAAAGCGTCAGCACTTCGCGCGCAGTGACACGACCTCGACGGACATCCCAAACTGGTTCCAGGTAGTCACGACGCACGAGATGCGGCGCCGCAACAAGCACCCAGCGTGGATTGATCGATGCCACGGTACGCAGCCACGTTCGGCTGGTAGCGACCAGTTCGCCGGCCACCAGCCAGCGAGGTGGCTTGCGACTCAGTGCGGTGCCGGGGAACAGCACCGCGCGCGCCTCGTTCGCACCCTGATACTCCTTGCCTTCGCCGCGTCTGGCAACGCGATCAGCCAATGCGCTGAGCACGGCCAGATGCAGTGTTCTGAAATCAGGCTCCGTGGGGCGCTGCTTGGTACGCCAGCCCAGCGTGCGCGTCAGTTCGGCAAGTTGCGCGCGCACATCCTCCCATTCGCGCATGCGCGCCATCGACAGATAGTGCGCATCGCAGAACGCACGCGCCGCCCTGCCACCATTGCGACGCTCGTGCTGCCAGGCCTCCCAGAGATTCACGAACGTGATGAAGTCCGAACGCCCATCGGCCAGCTTGTCCTGTTCGCGTCGGGCAGCATCCGCCGCCTCGGGCGGTCGCTCGCGCGGGTCCATCACGCTCATTGCCGCCACAATGACCAGCAGCTGCGGCAATGCGCCCAACTCGCGACCGGCGACCAGCATGCGTGCCAGCCTCGGATCCAGCGGCAATCGCGCCATCTCGCGTCCACGCCGCGTCAGGCGCCGGTCGTCGTCAAGCGCGCCAAGCATCTGCAGCAGACGATAGGCATCGTTCACCGACCGTTCAGGAGGCGGATCAAGAAACGGGAACTCCACCACCGAGCCAAGCCCCGAGGCTTCCAGACGCAGGATCACGCTGGCGAGATTGGTGCGGAGCATTTCCGGGTCGGTGAATTCCGGCCGCTGCCCGAAGTCCTGTTCCGTGAACAGGCGTATGCAGACACCCGGCGCCAGGCGGCCGCAGCGACCGGCGCGCTGCACGGCATTGGCCTGCGCGATGGGTTCCACCGCGAGACCCTGGGCACGGTTGCGTGCCGAGTAGCGGCTCACTCGCGCAAGTCCGGAGTCGATCACGAAGCGGATGCGCGGCACGGTCAGCGAGGTCTCGGCCACATTCGTGGCCAGCACGATGCGCGGCGCGGAACCGGGTTTGAATATCCGATCCTGCCGCTGTGAGGTCAGACGCGCATACAGCGGCAGGATCTCGAAGCCGTCCAGACGCGCATCGAGCAGCGCCTGACGTGTGTCGCGTATCCAGCGTTCGCCCGGCAGGAATACGAGCATGTCGCGATGTCGCATGCCCGCGGCATCATCGAGCTTCATGGCGGCCAGTTCGCGCACAGCTTCAACGACCGCTGCCGGCAGTTCCGTGCCGCGTTGCGGCGGCCGGTAGATGATATCAACCGGGTAACTGCGTCCGGGAATATCGAGTACCGGCGCATCGTCGAAGTGTGCGGACAACCGCCCGGTGTCCATGGTCGCCGAGGTGACGATCAGGCGCAGATCCGGCCGCCTGGCGATGATGCGTTTGAGATATCCGAGCAGAAAGTCGATGTTGACGCTGCGCTCGTGGGCTTCATCGATGATCAGTGCCTCGTAGCCCCTGAGCCAGCGGTCCTCGCGGATCTCGTTGAGCAGGATACCGTCGGTCATCACCTTCACGACGCTGCTGCGCTGCGTGCGGTCGGTGAAGCGCGTCTTCAGGCCAACCGCCGCGCCCACCGTCGTGCCCATCTCCTCGGCCAGCCGCGCGGCCACTGCGCGTGCGGCGATACGACGCGGCTGTGTATGCCCGATGCGTGCATGCCTGCCCAATCCAGCGGCCAGACAGATTTTCGGCAGCTGCGTGGTCTTGCCACTGCCCGTGTCACCACAGACCACCACCACTGGATGTTCGCGGAGCAGGCCGATCAGCTGCTCGCGGCAGGCGGTGATCGGCAGCTCTGCCGGGGAGTCCAGTCGCAGGTCCGGCCAGTGCTCCACGAATTCCCGCGGCATCACTGCGTCCCGGGGTGTGAGAAATCGGCCGCGCCGGCTCGCGCCAGCTCCGCCACCATGCGCGCACCGCCCAGCGGCGAACGCTGCACCGTGAGCGACCCGTGGTACAGCTCCACGGTCTCTCGGACGACGGCCAGCCCGATGCCCTGCCCCGGCACCGATTCGTCGGCACGCCGGCCACGCTCGATCAGCTGATCAGCCAGTTCCGTCCTGATCCCCGGTCCATCATCGTCGACCACAATGCGCAGGTAGCGGTCGGCGACCTTCACCGACACCCGCACGCGTGATTTGCAGAACTTGTAGGCATTGTCCATCAGATTGCCCAGCACTTCGGTGAGATCACCACTATCACCGTGAAACACCTCGTATGCGGCGACCTCGGCGTCACAGGCCACCCGCTTGTCCCGATAGACCTTGGCCAGACCATCCTTCAGATCCTGCACCAGTGGGGCCACCGCCACCGGCTCCGTCCCGAACCCGGTGGACCCGGTGGCGCGCGCGCGGCGAAGCTGATATGACACCCGCTGATCCATACGTTCCAGTTCCCGAATCAGCTCGCCCGACACGTTGCGCCCGGCGTCTTTATCAGATGCCACGGCACCATCCGACAGCAATGTACGCATGACCGCCAGCGGCGTCTTCAGGCTGTGGGCAAGATCATCGAGCGTGTTGCGATAGCGGATCTGGCGCCGCCTTTCGGATTCGATCAGCGCATTCAGGTCACCTGCCAGGCCAACCAGTTCCAGCGGATAGTCACCGGTGAGCTGCGACCGCCGGCCGGCCTCGACTTCGCGCACCTGCCGTTCCAGCAAGCGCAGCGGGCGCAGCACCCAGCGCAGCAGCACGGTGATCACGGCCAGCATGGTCAGCGTGATGACGCCGAACCAGCCGATCAGGTTGCGGCGAAATGACTGCTGACGCGCGATATACGGTTCCAGCGACACGGCGATGCCGAGCGTGTATTCATCCGAACGGCCATCCTCGAATTCCCAGGTGATGCCCATCAGCAGTGCCGCAAGCCGCGGACGATCCGCGACATCGAGCATCAGTCGACTGCGCTGCCCCGGCTGCGGCAGGGTCTCCAGATTCAGCGACTGGCCGACCAGCGACAGCGACTGCCACAGCACGGTGCCGTCGTTGTCCCACAGGAAACCGTAGAGGCCGGACTCGGCCACCTCGAAACGCGGATTCAGCTGTTCGCCCGGCAGCATCAGCCGCCCCTGTTCATCGGGCTCCGCAAGCGCGATCAGACCCAGCATCTGGACGTCGAGCAGCTCCTCCAGAGCTCGGTCGGAATTGCGTCGAAAGGCGATGTCGAGTGCAACGATGGTCAGTGCGAACAGCGCGATCAGCGCCACGCTGACCCACAACAGGACGCGGGATCGGAGGGATCGGAGTCGTGGCATCGGTGACGCCGGGCTCAGGCGCCGGCATCACCCCGCGCGAGCGCGAAGCGATACCCCCGGCCGCGCAGGGTTTCTATCGGTTTGTGTACACCTTCCGGATCGAGCTTGCGCCGCAGACGGCCGATGAACACCTCGATGGTGTTGCTGTCGCGTTCGAAATCCTCGTCATAGAGCGCCTCGGTGATCTGGGTCTTCGACAGCACCTCACCGGCGTGCAGCATCAGGTACTCCAGCAACCTGTACTCGAAGCTGGTCAGGTCCAGCCCGCGGTCGTCGACGTGGACCTGCTGTGCCCGTGTGTCGAGCTTCACCGGACCGCAGACCAGTTCCGACTGCGCCCAGCCGCCCGCACGTCGCAGCAGTGCATCGACGCGCGCGATCAGTTCTTCCATGTGAAACGGCTTGACCATGTAGTCATCGGCACCCAGCTTCAGCGCCTCGACCTTGTCCTGCCAGCCATCGCGCGCTGTCAGCACCAGAACCGGATAGTCCTTACCATCACCGCGCAGGGCGCGAATCAGCTCCACACCGGACAACCCGGGCAGACCCAGGTCGACAATCGCCAGGTCGACCGGGTACTCACGGGCAAAGTAAAGACCTTCGTTACCGTCTTCGGCACGGTTCACGGCGTAGCCCGCGTTCTCGAGCCGCGCGGCCAGTGAACGGCTCAGATTCTGGTCGTCTTCGACAAGCAGTAGACGCATGATCGGAACCTACAGGAAATTACCGGTGTCGGCGTCTATGCGCACCGTGCGTACACGATTGTCTTCGCTGATGATGCGGATCACATGAACGCGGCGGCCGCCGTCACTGACGGTCTCGGCACGCACCACCCGGCCGGGGAAGCGCCGCGTCGCCAGCGTTCTTGCCTGCTGCAGTGTCACCGGACCGCGCTGCAGCGTGACATGTCCGGATTCAAACCCGCTGGCGGCAAGCTCATCTTCGAACAGGGCATCAGACGGCGGCGACGGCACGACACGCGCCGTCGCCGTGCTGATACCGGACAGCACGAGCAGCATCGACACCGCCATTGCCGTCACGCCGGCTGCGACCACCGCCCGCGACCCCGCATACAGACCGCGGCGCAGACATGGGCGCAGCCTGGCACGCGCGCTCACCACGCCGGGCATACGCGACTCCACCCGTCGCCGGCTGATGTTGTGGAGCATTGTCGTCACGCGGTTCATGTTGCTGTTCCCTGGCCCCGCCTTATCGGGCTGGCGGGGCCACCTGCAAGCTTGGATTCCGCTGTACAGGCCGTCAAGCAGGACGGTGGCGAACGGTGGAGCCGGTCACGCCGGCGCCGCCATCAGAACGCCACCGGCTGTACGTTGACCCGCAGCTGCACGCGGTTGCCCGGCGGCTGCGAAGTCCGCATGCGATACTGCTGGCCGTCGTATACATAGGTGACCCAGTAGCCTTCCACACGCTCCTCCACGTGACGCTCGCTCACGGTCTGACAGCGCTGCACCGGGACCGCACGCACGACACCAGGATTGCTCTCCACAGCGCGACGGTTCGCACGACCATTGGCCACTGCCGAACCGGCGATAGCGCCCATCACGGTGAGGGCATCGCGAGCGTTGCCGCCACCGAACTGTCGACCGATGGCCGCGCCGACTATGCCGCCAGCCAGTGTCTGGCCCGCCACATTGCCGGGTCGACTGCCACCCTCGCGCTGATACACGACTTCCTCCCAGCATTCCTCGCGCGGACGCTGCACCGTGACGTGTCGAACAATGGGTTCGACGTCGACGACACGCGCGTATACATAACTGGTTGCCGCCTGAGCCGCCGCGGCCGAACCAGCCGTCAGGGCTGCCACCGCGAACACTTTCAATGCCACTCCATTCTTCATCACACACCTCCTGCGACCCGAACCCTTGCGGACCGTGGAGCCCAGATTACGCAGCCGTGATGAATCGAAGCTGAACGGCGCGGCAGCGCCACGATGTGGCCTCAGGTGGCGCGGACGCGGGCCTTGGCCTGCTGCCAGAAGGCTTCGAGTTCGGGGATATCGAACCGGCTCCAGTCGCCGCCGGCATCGACAACCGCCTGCTCCACCTGCGCGAAGCGGGATTCGAAACGCGTATTGGCGCCGCGCAGCGCCTGCTCGGGATCCACACCCAGGTGACGGCAGAAATTGGCTACGGCGAACAGCAGGTCACCGGCTTCAGACTCCATTTCTTTCTGATCGCCGGCGGCGATCGCCTCGTCCAGCTCATCCAGTTCCTCGATCACCTTGGCTCGCGCGCCGTCGGCTTCGGGCCAGTCAAAGCCGACCCGCGCCGCTCGGCGGCCGAGTTTGGTGGCTCGCGTCAGGGCCGGCAGCGCACGCGCGATGCCGGCGAGAACCCCGGCGCTTTCGCCTGCACCGGCGGCAGCCCGCTCGTTGGCCTTGATCGTTTCCCAGGCTTCGCTCTGCGCCGCGGCGCCATCCACGGTCTGATCGCCGAACACATGGGGATGACGACGGATCATCTTGTCGCAGATGCCCGCGACCACATCGGCAAACGCGAAGTCCCCGGCTTCCTCAGCCAGCCGTGCGTGATAGACCACCTGCAGCAGCAGGTCGCCAAGTTCGTCGGCGAGTACGGCCGGTGGCGCTTCCCGCTCGATCGCATCAGCGACTTCGTAGGCTTCCTCCACCGTGTACGGGGCGATGCTGCGAAAGCTCTGCTGCAGGTCCCATGGGCACCCGCTCTGCGGATCCCGCAGCGCCGCCATCACTTCTATCAATTTCTGGATATCGGCGTTATCACCATGTTTAGTCAATTGAAATAACCTCCAGAAAACGACTCAGTATGGTCGCGGTGGCACCCCAGACCCGGTACCGGCCGTAGTGAATTTCGGGCACCAGAAAGCGGGTGCCCAGACGCTCTCGTGTATACACCTGCATCGCGCCCGGGCGCATCAGACTGGCAAACGGCAGTTCGAAGACGCCGGCCACTTCAGCGGGATCCGGCATGGCACGGAAGCGGTCGGCCACGAACCCGACGACAGGTGTCACGGCGAAACCGGTCACCGTGAGCTGCACGTCGAGCGTACCGACCACCTCCACATCGGCCGGCGCCATGCCGACTTCTTCATGCGCCTCGCGCAGTGCGGCCGCCACCGGCCCGGCATCGCTCGGCGCGACACGGCCGCCCGGCAGACTGATCTGCCCCGGATGGGCACGCAGATGAGACGCCCGCTCCGTCAACAGGATCGTGAGTCCCTCGGGACGCTCGATCAATGCGATCAGGACCGCGGCGGCGTGGAGCGGACTGTCCAGCGACTTCAGAAACGCCGGTGACACCGGCCCCTGGACATCGGCGAGAATCTGCTGGCGAGGGTCGGCTCCGACGACCGCCGCACGAATGCGTCCGGCAATCCATTCGCGCAGGTCGGCGACCCTGACCGTGTCGCCTGCCACGATCACTCCTTGATGCCACCGCGTGTGAGTTCAGCGGGATCGAGCAGCCTGGCCAGCTGTTCCGCGCCCAATTCGGTTTCCTGTTCCGCCACCTCGCGGATGGCGCGGCCTTCCTTATAAGCCTGCTTGGCCACGGCCGCCCCCTTCTCGTAGCCGATCACCGGGTTCAGCGCAGTCACCAGAATCGGGTTGCGCTGCAGTGCGTCGCCGAGCCGGGCTTCGTTCACGGTGAACCCGTCGATGGCCGAATCCGCCAGTGCACGGGATGCATTCGACAGTAATTCAATGCTTTGCAGAATATTGTAGGCAACAACCGGCAGCATCACATTGAGCTGAAAATTGCCGGACTGTCCGGCGATGGTCACCGTGGCGTCGTTGCCAATCACCTGCGCCGCCACCATGGCAGCGGCCTCGGGAATGACGGGATTGACCTTGCCGGGCATGATACTGCTGCCCGGCTGCAGTGCAGGCAGGGCAATCTCGCCAAGCCCTGCCAGCGGACCGCTGTTCATCCAGCGCAGGTCATTGGCGATCTTCATCAGACTCACCGCCGTGGTCTTGAGCTGACCGGACAGCTCCACCGCCGTGTCCTGACAGCTCAGCGCCTCGAAATAGTCGTCAGCCGGTCGGAACGCGATGCCGCTCTGCTCGGCGACCGCAGCCGCGACTCTGGCGCCGAACTCCGGGTGCGCGTTGATGCCGGTGCCAACGGCCGTGCCGCCCTGGGCAAGCCCCGACAGTCTTTCCAGCACCGCGCTGAGGCGCTGGTGGTCGGCGCGCAGCTGCGCGACCCAGCCGCCCAGTTCCTGGTCGAATCGCACCGGCATCGCATCCATCAGATGCGTCCTGCCGGTCTTCACCACATGCGCCAGCGCACGCGCCTTGTGACCGGTCACGGTGGCCAGATGCTGAAGCGCGGGCAGCAGCCGTTCGGTCAACGCCAGCGCCGCACTGACATGAATCGCAGAAGGAATCACGTCGTTGCTGCTCTGCCCCATGTTCACATGGTCATTGGCGTGCACGGCCCGTCCCAGGGCCGCCGATGCCAGGCGGGCAATCACCTCGTTCGCGTTCATGTTGGAACTGGTGCCGGAACCGGTCTGGAACACGTCGACCGGAAACTGATCGTCGTGGTGACCATCGGCGACCGCCTGCGCGGCAGCGATAATGGCATCGGCGATCGCCTCGTCCAGCAGATCCAGGTCGCGATTGGCGACGGCGGCGGCCCGCTTGATCAATCCCAGTGCACGGATGAACTCGCGCGGCATGCGCAGACCACTGATAGGAAAGTTCTGTACGGCCCGCTGCGTCTGCGCGCCCCACATCGCATCGGCCGGAACCCTCAGTTCGCCCATGCTGTCTCGCTCGATGCGAAATTCGCCCGTCATTCAGTACTCCTTGCACAGTTGGATCAAACCTACAGTCAGCACCTGCCGTCAGCGACTGATGCCGCAGCCGGTCACACGGTCACTGGATGCCGTCTCCGGCGCTGCCGATGTCGGACATCGGCGGGTAAGCGTGTATCATGCGCACTCCGAAAAGGCTTGTATAGGTTGGGAATAACCGCTCCCCGTGGATCACTCGACACTCACCGCGCTGTCGCCGCTGGATGGACGCTATGCGAACCGATCCACGCCGTTAAGACCCTTTCTCTCGGAGTTCGCGCTGATACGCTATCGCACCCTGATCGAGGTGCGCTGGCTCCAGCTGCTCGCCGATGACCCCGGGATCATCGGCCTGAGCCCTTTGGGGTCGCCCGTCAAGGATGTGCTCAACGCACTGATCGACGAGTTCGGCATCGAGGATGCGCGTCGCGTCAAGGCACTGGAAGCCACCACCAACCACGATGTCAAGGCGGTCGAGTATTTCCTGCGGGAGAAGCTCGAGGGCGTGGCAGGGTCGGCCCCGAACATCATCGCCTACCTGCATTTCGCGTGTACGTCGGAAGACATCAACAATCTCTCCTATGCGCTGATGCTGCGCGACACGCGTCGGCGGATACTGATTCCGGCGATGAAATCCCTGATCAGCGAACTGCGCAATACCGCGCACCGCTTTGCCGATGTGGCCATGCTCAGTCGCACGCACGGTCAACCGGCGACGCCGACGACGCTGGGGAAGGAACTGGCGAATTTCGTACACCGGCTGGATACGCAGCTGGCAACGTTCCGCGACCTGGACATCTACGGCAAGATCAATGGCGCCGTCGGCAACTACAACGCACATCTGGCCGCCTGTCCGAACGTCGACTGGCCATCGCTTGGCGCGCGCTTCGTCAGCTCGCTGGATCTGGTCCACCAGCCCTACTCCACCCAGATCGAACCCCACGACTGGATCGCCGCGTACTGCCATTCGCTGATGCGCTTCAACAGCATTCTCACCGACCTGTGCCGCGATATCTGGGGCTATGTGAGCCTGGGCTACTTCCGCCAGCGTGCCAATGCCAGCGAGGTGGGCTCCTCGACGATGCCACACAAGGTGAACCCGATCGACTTCGAAAACGCCGAAGGCAACCTGGGCATGGCCAACGCCGTACTCGGCTTCCTGGCCGACAAGCTGCCCATCTCCCGGTGGCAGCGCGATCTCACCGATTCCACCGTGCTGCGCAATCTCGGCGTTGGCGTTGGCCACACGCTGGTGGCGATTGATGCATGCCAGCGTGGGCTCGGGAAGCTGGAGGCGGATCAGCAGCGGATCGCCGCCGATCTGGACAACAGCTGGGAAGTGCTGGGCGAGGCGGTTCAGACCGTGATGCGCTGCCACGGCATTTCGGATGCCTACGAGCAGCTCAAGGCCGTTACGCGCGGCCGCCAGATCACCCGTGACACATTGCAGGAATTCATACGCGGACTGGAACTGCCGGACCACGAACGCGCCAGACTGCTGGCGCTGACACCGGGAGATTATGTCGGATTGGCCGCCCAGCTGGCACGACAGGTATAGCAGCCGCCGGGACAGGTGCCCGCCGCCCCACCCCGCTCGGATACGCGCCCGCGCCCGGCAGCCTGCCAGGGGCGCGCACCAGTCTGGGGCGCCGGCATGAACAACGCCGGCATGAACAACCCCAGCACGAACAACCCCAGCACGAACAACCAATATGAACAGATTATGGTTGGCCGGGAAAACGTGAGCTGCGACACACCGGATACGTGACGGCGGTCTAAACTTCTGAACCATAAGCCCGGAACAAAGAACCCGGACCAGAAGCGCCCGACCCGGCATGTTCGGGCCCTGGATCCACGGAAGTCCCCGGGCCAACAAGTCTGATCATGCAGTATAGTCCAGCAATGACCGTGAAGAATTCGCCCGGCACACGGCAGATTCTGTCGAATGAACAGGAAGTGCGCAGCGCGGTATCCCGGGCCGTGGCGACGGCCAATCGCACGCTGTCCATCCTGACACCGGATCTCGAGCCGCTGATCTACGATCACGACGAGTTCCTCGAACCGCTCAAACGTTTCATTCTCGCGCGCACTTTCGCCCGCGTACGCGTTCTGATCGTCAACCCCAATCAGGCCATGAAGGACGGCAACCGCTTCGTGACAATGGGACGCCGTCTGAACAGCTACATCGACTTTCGACACGTCAAGCCGCCGCTGAGCAAGCGCGGCGACGCATTCTGTATCGCTGACGATCACGCACTGATCTATCGCGCCCGCGCAACCAGCTGGGACGGGCTGGCCGACATGCATGCGCCTGCTCTGGCGCGTCGTTATCTGGACGAGTTCGACGAGCTCTGGCACGCCTGTGAACTGGAACCGGAACTGCGTCAGATGATGCTGTAGACCGGTTCACGGCACGCGCGGCACCGTCGGCAGCGACACGAATCGGTTACCATAGGCGGATTGTCCGATCCGGGCGTGTTGCACACGGAATGCCGGCATGACGAACCGCATAGACGTCACCGTTGCCGCAGTCGTCGAACAGGACGACCGCTATCTGATCGTCGAAGAGCAGGCGGCGGGCGAAATCGTCTTCAACCAGCCCGCAGGGCACCTTGAACCCGGCGAAACGCTGATTCACGCGGTCATTCGCGAAACCCTCGAAGAAACCGGTTACCGGTTCGAACCACAGGCATTGCTTGGCCTGTACCTGTGGCACAACGCCGCCAACGACCTGACGCTGCTGCGGGTGGGATTTACCGGCACGGCAGCCGCGCCGCGACGATCGCCGACGCTCGATGAAGGCATCATCGCCGCGCACTGGCTGACCCGCAATCAGCTGCTCAGCCACCACGCGCAGCTGCGCAGCCCGCTGGTGCTGCGCTGTATCGACGACCACCGGGCCGGAATCCGCTTCCCGCTCGATGCCCTGCACAACCTCGACGGACTGACCGACACATCACGTATACGCAGCGCCTGACCACCCTGTTCCGGTCATCACCGGCACTCGCAGTACAATGGCGGCCATGAAAGACACTGGAACGGTCATGGTCGCGCTGTCCGGTGGCGTGGACTCCGCCGTCGCCGCACTGCGTCTGCGAGACCTGGGTTACGAGGTGCAGTGCCTGCACATGAGCAACTGGGAAGACGATGGCTACTGCGAGGCCGCCGCGGATTTCCAGGATGCCCGCACGCTGTGCCGGCAGCTGAACCTTCCCCTGCACCGCGTCAGTTTCGCGCGCCAGTATCGCGAGCAGGTGTTCGCACACTTTCTGGATGAATACCGGGCCGGCCGCACACCGAACCCGGATGTGCTGTGCAACCGCCAGATCAAGTTCGGCGTCATGCGCCAGTACGCCAGGCGCCTTGGCGCACGCTGGCTGGCCACAGGTCACTATGCGCGCCTGCGCCAGACACCCTCCGGCCCGCAGCTGCTCAAGGGGCGGGACGAGTCCAAGGACCAGAGCTACTTTCTGCATCGTGTCGCCGCGGAGGACCTGGTCGATACGATGTTTCCGGTCGGAGAACTCGGCAAGTCGGAAGTGCGTGACATCGCCACGCGCGCCGGCCTGCACGTGGCGACGAAAAAAGACAGTACCGGCATCTGCTTCATCGGCGAGCGGCCGTTCACCGAATTCCTGGGGCGCTATGTCGCCTCGACGCCGGGCGCCATCGTCGATCCTGACGGCAGGGTGCTGGGTGAGCACCGCGGGCTGGCGTTCTACACACTGGGGCAGCGTCAGGGCCTTGGCATTGGCGGGCGTCACGACGGCGACGGACTGCCCTGGTACGTCGCGGCCAAGGATCCCGAACGCAACGAGCTGCTGGTCGTGCAGGGCGGCAATCATCCGCTGCTGTATCACGACATGCTCGACGCCACCGACATGCACTGGTCGGGGCCGCCGCCGGCATCGTGGGCCAACGACGGCCGGCTTCGCTGCACCGCGAAAACCCGATACCGGCAGCCCGATCAGGCCTGTACCGTGACGCGCACCGATGACCATCGGCTGCTGGCTGCTTTCGACCGGCCGCAGCGCGCAATCACCCCTGGACAGTATGTCGTGCTGTACGATGGCGAGCGCTGCCTGGGTGGCGCAGTAATCACAGCGGCATCGCGGCGCCGAACGCCGCTGCGTGCCACCGGCTGAGGCAACGCGGCACCGGGCGTCCCCTGCCGCTTGCTATAATCGCGTTCTTCTTTTCGCGAGCCGTTCAGAGGTCCCCCAATGACAGACAGCTTTGGCGCCCGCCAGTCCCTGACCGTGGGCAACGCCGAGTACCGCATCTACCGTCTGGATGCGGCAGGCAAGGATCTCGACCGCCTGCCGTATACCGTGAAGATTCTGCTGGAGAACCTGCTCCGCCATGAAGATGGCGCCAACATCACCGCGGACGACATCAACGCACTGGCCAACTGGAACCCGAAAGGGGCACCCGACCGTGAAATCGCGTTCACCCCCGCGCGGGTGATTCTCCAGGACTTCACCGGCGTGCCCGCGGTCGTGGACCTGGCAGCCATGCGCGATGCGGTGGTCAGGCTCGGCGGCAAGGCGTCAGCCATCAACCCGCTGTCACCCGCTGAACTGGTCATCGATCACTCGGTGCAGGTGGACCGCTTCGGCACCGCCACTTCGCTGGCCGAGAACAATGCCATCGAGTTCGGGCGCAACCGCGAACGCTACGCGTTCCTGCGCTGGGGCCAGAGCGCATTCGACAACTTCCGTGTGGTGCCGCCGAATACCGGCATCGTGCATCAGGTCAATCTCGAGTATCTGAGCCGCGTCGTGTTCGATGCCAGCCTCGACGGGGTTCGCACCGCCTATCCCGACACGCTGGTCGGCACAGACTCGCATACGACCATGATCAACGGTCTGGGCATCCTCGGCTGGGGTGTCGGCGGCATCGAAGCCGAAGCCGCCATGCTCGGGCAGGCGATCACGATGCTGATACCGCAGGTGGTCGGCTTCGAACTGAAGGGGACGCTGGCCGAAGGCGCCACCGCCACCGACCTGGTGCTCACCGTCACTGAAATGCTGCGCAGACACGGGGTCGTCGGCAAATTCGTCGAATTCCACGGCAGCGGCCTGGATCATCTGCCGCTGGCCGATCGCGCAACACTGGGCAACATGTCGCCGGAATTCGGCAGTACCTGCGCGATTTTCCCGATCGACGCCGAAACGCTGCGCTATCTGAAACTCTCCGGTCGCAGCACGGAGCAGATCGCGCTGGTGGAGGCCTACGCAAAGGAGCAGCGCCTGTGGCGTGAGTCGACGTCCGCCGAATACAGTGAGCGCCTGACGCTGGATCTGGGCGATGTCGAACCCAGTCTCGCCGGCCCGAAACGCCCGCAGGACCGCATCGCGCTGAGTGCCGCAGCCACCACCGCGACCAGGCTGCTTGCCGCCGCGGCCACCGAACGCGGCAGCGAAGCCAGCGCCACGATCAGCGATCCGAACGGCGATTTCGAAGTCCATGATGGCGCCGTCGTGATCGCGGCGATCACCAGCTGCACGAACACCTCCAACCCGGCAGTCATGGTCGGCGCCGGCCTTCTGGCGCGCAACGCCGCGGCCCGCGGCCTGCTCAGCAAGCCCTGGGTCAAGACCAGCCTGGCGCCGGGATCGCGCGTGGTCACCGACTACCTGGTGAAATGCGGGCTGCTCGATGATCTGGAGCAGCTCGGCTTCAACGTGGTCGGCTATGGCTGCACCACCTGCATCGGCAACTCCGGCCCGCTGCCGGACGCGATCGCCGACGCGATCACCGCCAACGACCTCGTGGCCTGCGCGGTGCTGTCGGGGAACCGCAACTTCGAGGGACGCATTCATCCTCAGGTGAAGATGAACTTCCTCGCATCACCGCCGCTGGTGGTGGCCTATGCGCTGGCGGGCAACATGCGAGTGGATCTGTACAACGATCCGCTCGGTGAAGACCGCGACGGCAAGCCCGTGTACCTGCGCGACATCTGGCCGAGCTCCGCCGAAATCCAGGAACTGATTGCGGCCAATGTCACATCGCAGATGTTCAGGAGCAGCTACGCCAGCGTGTTCGATGGCGACGAGAACTGGAACGGGCTGGACGTACCTGACGGCGAGACTTACGAATGGGACGATGCATCCACCTACGTGAAGCATCCGCCGTACTTTGAAAACATGACGCGCGAACCCACACCACCTGCCGACATTCGCGACGCACATGTGCTGGCGCTGCTCGGCGACTCGGTTACCACCGATCACATCTCACCCGCCGGCAGCATCGCCAAGGACAGCCCGGCAGGACGTTACCTGCGCGAGCTGGGCGTGGAATATGGTGACTTCAACTCCTACGGCTCACGACGCGGCAACCATGAAGTCATGGTACGCGGCACTTTCGCCAACGTCCGACTGCGCAATCAGCTCGCGCCGGGAACCGAGGGCGGCTGGACCACACACATTCCCAGTGGAGAGGTCATTTCCATCTACGACGCAGCGATGCGTTATCAACAGGATGACGTGCCACTGATCGTGATCGCCGGCAAGGAGTATGGCGCCGGCTCCTCACGCGACTGGGCGGCCAAGGGAACTAAGCTGCTGGGTGTACGTGCGGTCATCGCCGAAAGCTATGAGCGCATCCATCGCTCCAACCTGATCGGCATGGGCGTGCTGCCGCTGCAGTTCGAGGAAGGCGAAAGCGCCGAGCGTCTGGGGCTGACCGGCAGTGAACGCTACGGGATCAGCGGGCTGGATGACGGTGCGCGTTCGGTCACCGTAACGGTAACGGGCAACGACGGTCATTCCCGCCAGTTCACGGCACGGGTACGTATCGACACGCCCAAAGAGCGTGACTACTACCACCATGGCGGCATACTGCATTACGTGCTGCGTCAGCTCGCCGCGCGAAACGGCAGGTAGGCGGATCGAACCGGATCCGGGCCACCCGTGCCGGGGTGGCGCCGTGCCGGGGCGGCCTACCGTGCGGCCTACCGTGCGGGCTCTGATGTGCCCGCACGCAGCCGCTGATTCAGCTGCCGAGCGAAGTGGTAGTCCGGGGCGAGCAGCAGCGCGTGTTCGATGAGATCACGCGCTTCCCTGATCCGTTGCTGATCCAGCCGGATGGCGGCCAGGTAGGCCAGCGCCTCGGGTTCGCCCCACGACACATCCGGCAAGAGCCGGCGCGCGCGCGGCCTTTGTCGCTCGTCGAACAGCCGCACCGCTTCGGCGAACCACGGCTCCGCGGACGCCTGATCCGATTCCGCGCGGCCGGGCTCGCCAGCGCTGGCGAGCAGTCCACGCACCAGCGCCAGACGCGGGTTGTCCCGATCAGCGAGCGCCGCGTCGTTCAGCCAGCGATCGATCCGACGCTGCTGCAACACCGATCGCAACGGATCCGTGGCAACCAGCTGCAGACAGGCGGCAGCCAGAATGGCGGCCTCTACCTGCCAGGGGCGGTTGGGGGCCACGCTCTCCGCCAGCTCAACGCAACGTGCCGCCGACCGCTGGGCGGCCTGCGGGTTGCGCGGCCGGCGCAGCGCCGCTTCACGATAACTGGCAAATGCGAGCCAGTAGCCCGCCTCGATGCTCACGTCACTGCGACCGTCAGCCGCGAGCCGTTCCAACGGTTCCATCACCCCGTCGATTACCGATGCTTCGCCGGCATGGAACCCATAGTCCGCGCGGGCTGCCAGATCGGCGAATTCCGCGTCCACCGGCGCGGCGATCAGAACCGCGACGATCAGCAGTGCCGCCTGACCGATACACCGACGGGTAGAGCCGCTCAACCGTGCGACGCGTGCGCCGCGTTGCCGTGATGGCGGCGGGCCGTCACAATCGCCGCCACGCAAGGATGGAGGATGCATGACCGAACTCGTGGACATCGGTGTCAATCTGACTCATGACTGCTTCGACGACGATCGCCACCAGGTGATCGCGGCGGCAGCCGCTGTGGGCGTTACGCGGCTGATCATAACAGGCACCTCGGTCGCCGGCAGTGAACAGGCCGCGGGACTGGCCGTGGAATGGGCCGCGGAATGGGCCGCGGAACCGGCTGCCCGCAGCGACAGCGGCCTGTACGCAACCGCCGGCATCCACCCGCATCATGCCGCGGATCCTGCGCCCGATTCACGCGACCGGCTGCATGCGCTGCTGCGGCAACCTCGAGTCGTTGCAGTCGGCGAATGCGGGCTGGACTATTTCCGCAACTACTCCACACCGGCCGAACAGCAGGCCTGCTTCGCCATGCACCTTGAACTGGCCGCCGAATCCGGACTGCCGCTGTTCCTGCATCAGCGCGATGCGCACGAGGACATGCTGAGCCACCTGCGGCCGCTGCGCGACCGGATCAGCGGTGGCGTGGCGCACTGTTTTACCGGCAACAGGAATGAACTGCGCGACTATCTTGATCTGGACCTGTATATCGGCATCACCGGCTGGATCTGTGATGAACGCCGCGGTGACGCGCTGCGCGAAGCGGCTCCGTCGATTCCGCTCAACCGCCTGCTGCTGGAAACCGACGCCCCCTATCTCGTGCCACGCGATCTTCCCACGCCACCGCGCGCACGTCGCAACGAGCCGCGGTTTCTGCCTCATGTGCTGGCCCGCCTGGCGGCCATCACCGGTCACGACCCGGAACTGCTCGCCGAGCATTCCACACGCAATGCCTGTCGCCTGTTCGGTCTGAGCAGCTAGTCCCGTCCCGCAAACAACCTGCATCCGTCGCGAGCGGATCTTCGCGACCGGAACACCACCCTGTAACACGACCTACTGCAGCCGCATGCCCGCGCTGCGCTGCGTGGCCGGCTGGGCGGTATCCTTGACCTGCTCCCAGTGCTGCGCGAAGGCTTCCAGCAGCCGCTGCGCCTCCGCCCGATCAGGTTTGCCGTAGTGCTGTTCAAGTTCCTCCGGCAGCATCACGTCACGCGGACGCCCCTTGCTGAAATCAGCGCCGGAGGAAAACAGCACGAACCCGGCCACCGGCACGTCGCGGACGAACTGACGCAATGCCGCAACCCGGTCATACAGCGTGCTCTGCGGGTTGGGGAACGTGAAGCGCCGATGCGCGTTGATCACCGTCCATTCGTCCATACGGTCGCTGCCGAAGACGGTGCCCTGATACTCCTTCACATCGAGCACGATCAGACCACGCGAGGTCAGCAACAGATGTTCGATGAAGATTTCACCGCCCATGCCATCCGGCACGACGATGTTCTCCAGCCGATCCACCGCGATCGCACTCATGGCCTGGCGCAGCGACGTCCTGCGTCGGCGCAGCCTGATCACAACCGTGAACACCACCACCACCAGCAGTACGGCAATCAGCAGCCACAGAACCCAATACTCAGATATTGCCTGCACTATGTTCTATATGAGGCTGAGTTTTATGTTGATTTTGTTCATATCCACTTGTCCAGCTCCGCGGACAGTGCGGTCAATTGCGGCCTCAGCGGTATCGCGCTGGCCGGACGCTGCAGCAGTTCGGCCAGCGCCGCCGGGACCTCCACAGGGTGTCCGACGATGGGTTCGACGATGGTGTCGAACTTGGCCGGATGTGCGGTGGCAACGACGATCCATGGCTTCACGCGGCGCGTCTGGGGTAACAGGTCGTGCACATGGAAAGCCGTCGCGGTATGCGGGCACCAGATCTCGGCGCGGCGCTCATGGTCTTTTCGGATCTGCGCACGTATCGCCTCGTCGTCCACCGGATACGACTCCACGGTCTGCCGCAACGACGCCAGATCCGGCACCAGGTGCCGCAGGCGCTCCATATTGCTCGGATCGCCAACGTCCATGGCCGAAGCCAGCGTACGCACACTGGGGCGCGGCTGCCAATGACCGGTGGCGAGAAACTCCGGAATGGTGCGATTCGCATTCACCGCCAGCACCACTTCGCGAATCGGCATGCCCAATGCACCGGCCCACACGCAGGCCAGGCCGTTGCCGAGATTTCCGGTCGGCACGATGAAACCGGCCTCCGCGCCATGCTCACGCCGGTACCACAGCGATGCGGCGGCATGATAGGCCAGCTGGGGCAGCAGGCGGCCGATGTTGATGCTGTTCGCGGCACTCAGACGATGGGTGGCGCTGAGCACGGGGTCCACAAACGCCGCCTTCAGCAGCGCCTGACAGTCATCGAATGATCCGTCCACCTCGAACGAGCGGACATTGTCACCCCAGCAGGTCAGCTGATGCTGCTGTCGTGGCGACACCTGTCCTTTCGGAAACAGCACCGCCACGCGTATGCCCCTGCGCTTATGGAAGGCGGCCGCCACCGCGCCACCGGTATCGCCGGAGGTGGCCACCAGAATCGTCAGGGGGCGCTGATCCCGTCCGCGCGCGAGCCAGCGTTCCATGACCGCGGCCAGAAAGCGTGCGCCCACGTCCTTGAACGCAGCCGTCGGGCCATGAAACAGCTCCAGCACGGACAGCGGTTCAGGCGCGCCGTCCAGCGTACGCAAAGGGACGGGAAAATCCAATGCATCCAGACAGATGTCGCCAAGTTCTGAAGCAAGATCTGAACCTTCAAAAAACGGCGCCAGCACCTCGGTGGCTATGTCGGCCAGCGATTCGCCGCGGATGGAGTCCGGATCCAGGCGTGGCATGCGCTCGGGTACGAACAGCCCGCCGTCAGCCGCCAGCCCTTGCATGACCGCACCGGCCAGATCACTGTCCTGACCACCCCGGCTGCTCAAATAACGCATGATCCGCTCCGTCAGTCCTGCTGGCCGCTGAGCATGCTGCAAAGGCGCAGCAGGTCCGCGAAAATACCTGCCGCCGTCACGTCCGGCCCGGCGCCAGGACCGCGCACGATCAGCGGATTCTCACAGTAGCGGCGGGTTACGAACTGCACGATGTTATCCGTGAGGCTGATGTTCGCGAACGGATGATCGGCTGCGAATGTGCCCAGCCTGACACGCGCGGTACGCGCGTTGATGTCGACGTCGGCCACGTAGCGCAGCACATTGCCGTCCCGTGCCGCTGTCGCAACCCGGTCGGCCATCGGCGCGTCGAAATCCGCAAGCCGCTCGAGAAACTCATCCACTGACGCATCGGCCAGCGCCGCAGGCACCAGACTCTCGACTTCGATATCTTCCAGTTCCAGATCGAGCCCCGCTTCACGAGCCAGGATCACGGCCTTGCGGGCGACATCCATTCCCGACAGGTCGTCACGCGGATCCGGTTCCGTATAGCCGCGCGCCCGCGCCTCACGAACAATTTCGGAGAACGGCCGCGTACCGTTGAATACATTGAACAGGTAGGCCAGCGTGCCGGAGAAGATACCGGAGATGTTGTCGATCTCGTCGCCGGTCTCCACCAGATCCTTCAGGGTCTGGATAACCGGCAGCCCCGCACCCACTGTCGCCTCGTACAGGAAATGGGTGCCGTGCGCGGCGCTCAGACGCTTGAGCTCGTCGTAGTAAGCCAGCGGGCCGCTGTGGGCGCGCTTGTTGGGCGTAATGACATGAATTCCGCGTTGCAGCCACTGGCCGTAGCAGGCCGCGATGCCCTGACTGGCGGTGCAGTCGATGATCACCGCATGCGGCAGATGGTCGGCCTGGACATGGTCCGCGAACACGGCCGGATCCGCCTGCGGCGCAGCTTCCCATGCCCGGCGCCAGTCGTTCAGATCGACGCGGTGCTCGCCGAGCAGCATCTGCCGTGAGCTGGTGATGCCGCGCACTCGCAGGTCCAGATTGAAGCGCTCGCGCAGACGTGCGCTTGCGGCCGCCAGCTGATCGAGCAGTGCGCCGCCCACCAGCCCCGGACCGATCAGCCCGATGGACACGGTCTTCGCCGACAGATAGAAACTGCTGTGCACGGCACGCAATGCGCGCGTCATGTCACGTGCCGAGATCACCGCCGAGATGTTGCGTTCGGAAGCGCCCTGGGCGATGGCGCGCACATTGATGCCCGCCGTGCCCAGCGTGCGAAAAAACCGCCCCGCACTGCCAGGCAGTCCCGCCATGCCATCACCGACCACGGCGATGATGCCGCAGCCGCGCGTGACCTCGACCTTCTGTACCTGACCCTGCGTGAGTTCGAACGCAAAGGCGCGTTCAACGACACGCCGGGTGGCATCGGCTTCCTGCTCGCGGACCGCGAAACAGATCGAGTGTTCGGAACCGCCCTGGGAGATCAGCATCACCGAGATGCCCGCGTCGCGCAGCGCACCGAACAGGCGGTCGGCCGTACCCGGTACGCCGATCATCCCGGCGCCTTCGAGGTTCACGACCGCGACGCCGTCGATGCCGCTGATGCCTTTTACAAGCACGTCCCGATCAGCGCTGCCCGCGGAGATTCTGGTGCCGGGGTGATCGGGATTGAAGGTATTGCGAATGCGCAGAGGAATGCCGTGCGCCACAGCCGGCGCCATGGTCTGCGGATGGATCACCTTGGCGCCGAAATACGCCAGCTCCATCGCCTCGTTGTAGGAAATCTCCTCGATCACGGCCGCCTCGGGCACACGACGGGGATCTCCGCTGAGCACGCCATCGACATCCGTCCAGATGTGGACTTCGGCAGCCCCCAGCAGCGCACCGAAAATCGCCGCGGAGTAATCACTGCCGTTGCGGCCCAGCGTCGTGGGCAGACCTTCCGGACTGCTGGCGATATATCCGGTGATAACCACGATGCCGGTGAAGTCCGCCGATACCATGGCGGCAAGCTTCTCGCGCGACGTATCCCAGACCACGATCGGTCCCATCTCGCCCGGTTCAACGACCAGCACATCGCGCGCATCCATGAACTGCACGCCGCTTTGGCCACCGTTCAGTTCGCGCAGCAGCGCCGACAGCAGACGCGCCGACCACAGCTCACCAAAGCCCGACACCAGGTCGCGGCTGCGATGCGAAGCCGAGCGCACCAGCGACAGCGCCTTGAGGACGCTGCGGATGTCGTCGATGTCGGCTGCGTGAGCCCGCATCAGATCCTCCGCGGCCGCTGTCGACAACAGTTCGCGCGCGGTGGCTGCATAGCGATCCGTGAGCGCGGTCAGCACGCCCTCCACGGGCTCCCTACGCGCCGCAAGACTGATCAGCTCCAGCAGCTGATCGGTGAAGCCCTTCATCGCAGACACGACCACGGCTCGATTGCCGCTGTCGTCGCCGCGCACGATATTCGCCACCCTGCGGAAGCAGCTCGCATCCGCGACGCTGGTGCCGCCAAATTTATGGACCGTCCAGACCATTAGCTGCTCTCAAGTCACTCCGATGGAAAAACGCGATTGCCACGCGGGCAATCCGGCGGTCGCGAGGATAGCAGAACCGTGGGGCCAGGCAGACATCAGCCGCCACAGATCCGCGTTCGGGATGGCCCTACCGCTTGCCGATCCCTGCCCGCATTGCTGCAATCACTGCCGCGTAGTCCGGCGCACCGAATACCGCCGAACCGGCAACGAAAGTATCGGCGCCGGCCGCCGCCACCCGGTCGATGTTGTCGACCTTGATGCCGCCGTCCACCTCCAGTCGGATCGGCAGACCGGAAGCATCAATGCGCTGACGCACGGCGCGAATCTTGTCCAGCGACGATTCGATGAATTGCTGACCGCCGAAACCGGGGTTCACCGACATGACCAGAATCAGATCCACCCGCGGCATCAGGTAATCCAGCCAACTCAGTGGCGTGCCCGGATTCAGCACCAGCCCGGCGCGGCACCCGCAGTCGCGGATCAGCGCCAGCGAACGATCCGGGTGCCCCGTGGCTTCGGGATGAATGCTGATGTAGTCGGCGCCGGCCTCGGCGAAATCGGGGATGATGCGGTCCACCGGACTGACCATCAGATGAACGTCGATCGGCGTGGTGATGCCCCGATTGCGCAGCGCGCGACAGACCACCGGGCCGACGGTCAGGTTCGGCACGTAGTGGTTGTCCATGACATCGAAATGGATCATGTCGGCGCCAGCCTCGACCACGGCCTCCACTTCCTCGCCCAGGCGTGCGAAGTCCGCGGACAGAATCGAAGGGGCTATCCAGGCATCACTCACGGGTATTGCTCCAACAGGGGGGCCCGACCGAGGCCCGGGATTGACCGCGCCGGCGCGTTTTTCGGGCGCGGCGCATTATTTCATGAAGTGCACGCCGGCTCACCTGCGAATGCCGGCTGCCGCCTCCCCGGGCATCTCCCGGCGCAGCCGGCAGCTGGCCAGCAATGCCAACAGCGTGACCAGCGACAGCATCAGCAGCGCGCGCTGGAAGCCATCCAGCTCGTTCGCCGCGGCCGCCGCCGTTCCACCGAGCAGCGCCGCACCGAACACGCGCCCGGCGCTGAGCCACAGCGTCAACAACCCCTGCCCGGCGCCCCTGTGCGCCTCGCCGGCCTCACGCAGCATCAGCGCCCGCAGCGGCGCACCAAGCAATCCGGCAAGACCCAGTCCGACCAGTACGCCACCCAGATAGAACGGGCCCGACGTCAGATCCAGCATCGCCAGTACCAGCAGGCCCGAGGCGGTGAGCGCCAGACCGCACTGAATGACCGGACGTGCGCCGACCCTGTCGAGCCAGTAGCCGGCGAGCGGTGCACACACCACCAGCGCCAGTACCAGCGGCAGCATCATCAGGCTGGCCGTCGCCGGCTCGACGGCCAGCGCCAGCACCGCAATGGCCGGCAGGAACACCATGCCCGCCTCGACCAGACCGGCCGCCGCGGCGAGCCCGCCAATCAGCCGCAACTGCGGCTGTCGCAGCAGCGCCGGTGGCAGCACCGGGTCGTCGGCGCGATTCACGGCTCGCCAGAACACCGGCATCGCCGCCACACCGATGACCAGAAACACCAGCACCTGCGGCGCCAGCAGGCTGCCCGGCAGATCGTCGGCACGAAGCCGGGTCAGTGCCCATGCCAGCGACCCCAGCACGGTTGTCAGCGCCAGTGCACCGAGCCAGTCCGGCCGCGCCGCATGACCGCCAGCCCGGCCACCGGCCGGCAGCACGCTGCGACTCTGCCACAGCAGCGCCATCACCACCGGAAGATTGATCAGGAACAGCCATTGCCACCCCCAGCGCAGCAGCAGGCCGCCCAGCAGCGGTCCGACCAGGAAGGCGATACCGAACACGGCGCCAATCAGACCGAGCACCCGCCCACGCCTGCCGGCCGGCACCACATCGCCGATCACGGCACTGGCAATCGGAAACAGCCCGGCGGCACCCAGGGCCTGGATGACCCGGCCACCGATCAGAAACGGGAAGGACGGCGCCAGAGCAATACACAGTGAACCGGTTCCGAACAGCGCCAGACTGATCATGTAAACGCTGCGACGGCCATGGCGGTCCGACAGCTTGCCGAGCAATGGGGCGGCGATCAGATACACCAGCACGTAGGCATTGAATACCCAGGCAAGCGCCCCGCTGCCGACGCCGAACGCCACCGCAATGGCTGGCAGCGCCGGACCCACGATGCTGATGTCCAGCGCGCCGATCAGCACACCGGCAAACAGGACGACCAGCAGCCGCCGCTGCGATCCGATGGCGCCGGGATCCGACACCGTACCTAGTGTCCTGTCATCAGAAGTCCCGACATGGCATCGCGGAACAGGGCCTCCGCTGCCGGGTGTCCATCGTAAACGCGCAGCAGGGGTATCGCCGTTCGGGCGATCACCTTCAACGAGTAGTGTGCGCTGCCATTGCGCAGCAGGCCGTCCGCTTCAGCGCGTGACAAGACGCCCAGCAACGCTTCGTTCAGCGCCCGATGCCGCGTTTCGATGCGGCGATAGCTCTCGGCGTCGACAACCGGTATCAGCTGCAGGCCGTCGCGATGCGTGCGCCACAGCACGAGGTAGGTTTCGATGATCTGATGCAGAGCCTGCGCCGGCTGACACGCGGCCAGGCGGTCCAGACTGGTCGTCGCATCATCAAAAACTGGTTTAAGTATTTCTTCTAAGAGGTCGTATTTATTGGAAAATATCTCATAGAAAGTCGAACGACTCAGGTCCGCTTCCGCGAGCAGGTCCTCGACACTGACCGCGGCGACGCCACGTGCCGCGAACAGCCTTGCACCGGCGCCCAGCAGCGCCGAGCGCATACGCTGACGTCGCCTGGAGATGCGCGGACTGATGCGGTTCGCCACGCGCTGCGGCTGGTTGCTGGTGGCCATGCACTGAAGAATACACTGCTATTTGATTTCGTACATGTCTGTTTGAATTTTCCGCCATGAATGCGCCGCAGGCATCTGCTACGAATGCAATTGACAATCATTCGCATTCAGGATAGCGTGCACCCCATCATGTATGTCTGTCTGTGCAACGGCCACCGCGACACCGACATCCGCCGCGCGACGGAGTCGGGACTGCGCTGTGTAAACGCGATCTACCAGTCACTGGGTGGTGCACCGCGCTGCGGCCGATGCCTGCCGCTGGCGCGAAGTCTGGTTGCCGAGGTGTGCGGCTCCGCCGGTTGCGGCAATGGCAGCGAGACTGCCCTGCTGGCGCCAGAACAGCCCTGACGCCACAACAGCTCTCGCGCCGGAACAGCTCTCGCGCCCTAACCGGCCGGGCTACTCTGCAGCTCGATATAGTTCTGCAATCCCATGCGGTCGATCAGCGCGAACTGTGTCTCGATGAAATCCACGTGCTCTTCCTCGCTTGCGAGAATCTCTTCGAGCATCATGCGCGTGACGTAGTCTGATCGTGATTCACACAGGGCGATGCCTTCCCGCAGTGCCGGGATCGCCGCCAGCTCGAGCTTCAGATCGTACTCAAGCACTTCGCGAACATCTTCCCCGATCAGCAGCTTGCCGATGTCCTGCAGATTGGGCAGGCCGTCCAGAAACAGAATACGTTCCACCAGTCTGTCGGCATGCTTCATCTCATCCACCGACTCCTTGTACTCGTACTCGGCCAGCTTGCTGATGCCCCAGTTGCGCAGCATCCTGGCGTGCAGAAAGTACTGGTTGATTGCGGTGAGTTCGTTCAGCAGCACCCGGTTGAGGTGCGCAACGATTCCGTCTGCGCCTTTCATGTCATCTCCCGTACGAACACCCGGCGGCCAGCGTCACGGCCCCGAGTCTGCGCTGTGTAACCGAACGAGGCAAGGCGCGTTCCACCCACCCTACTCCGACGTCGGCGCACCGAGATCGCGCATCACGGCAGCGAGAAAACGAGCCGCCTCACCGCCCGTGACGGCGCGGTGATCGAAGGTCAGCGACAGCGGCAGAATGGGCCGAATGACGAGTTCGTCGTCGACGACCACGGCTGCCTTGCGGCCTCGCCCGGCACCCAGAATACCCACCGTCGGCGGCAGCACGATGGGCGTCGCATAACGGCCGGCGAACGTGCCGTAGTTGGACAGAATGAAAGTATGTCCACGCAGCTCCTCGGCCACGATGGTGCGCTCGCGAACCTCACGCTTGAGACGCTCGATCTCGCTGCGCAATTCAGCCAGCGGTCGACTGCCGGCATCCCGCAATACGGGAACGAACAGGCCGTCAGGGGTATCCATCGCCAGTCCCAGATGAATCTCGGACAACACGCGGCGACCGATGGCATGGGAGTCATACCAGGCGTTCAGTGAGGGCTCGACCCTCGACGCTGCGATGATCGCCCGTGCCAGACGCACGGTGATGTCGTCCTGGCCGAACCAGGCACCGACATCGGCATCGTCGGTGATGGTCGCGCAGGCAACTTCCTCGTGCGCCTGAGCCATGGCTTTCGCCATACTGCGACGCACACCCCGCAGCGGCTCCAGCGGTCCGACATCGGCGAGAATATGCGCCACACGCTTCACATCCGCAGCGGTGATCGTGTCGTCCGGTCCGGTGGGCGTCACCACGCCAAGATCGACGTTCAGACGTCGCGCCAATGCCCGCACGGCAGGCGCCGCCTGAATGCGTGTAGTGGAACGCGCCACGCCGCTGACCGTATCGACCACGCTTTCCGTGCTGCGTTCGACGCGGCCCACGACCGTACCGGCATCGTCAGCCACTGCCGCGCCCTCGAACTCGATCAGCGGCGCACCGACCGTGACGATGTCGCCGGCCGCACCGAAGACGCGCACGATACGGCCCGACTGCGGACTGGGTATGTCAACCACCGCCTTGTCCGTCTCCACGGACACCAGCGGCTGATCCTCGGCAACGGTGTCACCGGGCGCCACCAGCCAGTCGCGAATCTCCGCTTCCTGCAGGCCCTCACCAAGATCCGGTAGCTTGAAGACGCTCACGACACCTCCAGTGTTTCTCGCACGGCGGCAACGATGTCGCCGACCTGTGGCAGATAGTGTTTTTCAAGTCGTGCCAGCGGCATGACCGCGTCGAATCCCGTGACCCGTTTCACCGGTGCGTACAGGTTGAACAAGCCGCGATCCGCGATGCGCGCGGCGATCTCGGCGCCGACTCCGCCATTGCGTGCCGCTTCGTGAACAATCACGCAACGCCCGGTTCGGGCCACCGAATCGAGAATGGTACCGATGTCCATTGGCGCGATCGTGGCAAGATCGATGACTTCGGCGCTGATGCCTTCCTCGGCAAGCGCATCGGCGGCAAGCATGGTTTCGCGTGTCATCGCTCCCCATGTCACCAGCGTGATGTCATCACCATCGCGCAGCGTGAAGCAGACATCCAGCGGCAGCGCCTGTCCGTCATCAGACACTTCCTGCCGGCCCAGGCGGTAGATTCGCGTGGGTTCCAGAAACATCACCGGGTCCGGGTCGCGTATGGCCGCCAGCAGCAGGCCATAGGCACGCGCCGGCGACGACGGCATCACGACGCGGATGCCCGGCATGTGTGCAAACAGGCTCTCCGGGCTCTCCGAGTGGTGCTCCGGCGCATGAATCCCGCCACCGCAGGGCGAGCGCATGACCATCGGGCATGTGAGCCGCCCGCGCGTGCGCGTGCGCAGGCGGCCGGCGTGGTTGAGTATCTGGTCGATCGTGGGATAGATGAACCCGGTAAACTGGATTTCAGCAACCGGTTTGAAGCCCTGCACGGCAAGGCCTATGCTCATGCCGGCTATGGCCGTCTCGGCGATTGGCGTATCCACGACACGGCCGGCGCCGAAGCGCTGCCTGAGACCTGCGGTGGCTCGAAAGACGCCGCCATTCTCGGCCACGTCCTCGCCCAGTACGATCACACCCGGATCACGGGCCATCTCATGCGCCATGGCCATGTTGACGGCTTCGACGAGATTGACTTCAGGCACTGCGGTCCCCTCGTCGCGCAAGCACTTCACGCTGCTGGGTCAGTGCGTTCGGCAGGGTCGCGTAGAGATAATCGAACATGGTTTCCGGCGCCTGTGCCGGCGTGGCAAGGTATTCGCCCACCGCGGCTTCGACCTGTGCGGCGCAATCGGCCCTCAGCGCCTGCTCGTCCGCATCGCTCCACCCTGTCCGCGCAGCCAGCCAGTTTCGTGCCCGCAGGATGGGATCTCGCCGCGCCTGCTCGGCCACTTCTTCGGCGCTGCGATAGCGCGTGGCGTCGTCGGACGTTGTGTGGTCGCTCATGCGGTACGTCAGCGCCTCGACCAGCCGTGGACCGCGACCCGCACGCGCGTGCTCGATCGCGTCCCGCATGCAGGCATGCACCGCCAGAATATCGTTGCCATCCACCTGCTCGCCCTCGAACCCGGCCGCGATGGCCTTCTGTGCCAGCGTCTGCGCGCGCGACTGCAGGCTGCGGGGCACCGAGATCGCCCACTGGTTGTTGTTGATGACGAACACCACGGGGAGATCCCACACCGCGGCGCAGTTCATGGCCTCGTAGAAGTCCCCCTTCGACGTTGCACCATCACCGACGGTGCAGACCGCGACCCGCGACTCGCCACGCTGCCGGAAGGCGTAACCCACCCCAACGGCCTGGGGCGCGTGACTGGCGATGGGCACCGAGGTCGGAAAATCATGGGGCTGGTTGCGGAAGGCCATTCCACGCTCGTCACCTCCCCAGTACAGGAGGATCTCGGCCATCGTCACACCACGCCACAGCTGGGCGGCGGTTTCACGATAGGTGGGAAGCAGCACGTCGTCGTCGGCCATGGCCGCCGCAAGTCCGGTGGACACCGCTTCCTGACCAAGGATCGACGGATAGGTACCCAGCTGTCCGGTTCGCTGCAGCGCCACCGCCTTCGCGTCAAAGACGCGCGTCAGCACCATGTGGCGGTACATGGTTCGTGCCAGATCGGGGTCGGCCGATGCCGCGGGCAACGGATCGATCTCCCGGCCTTCGTGATCGAGAAACTGTGTGTAACGAACCTCGAAACGCGCCGTACAGCTGGTCAGGCCGGCCGCCTCCGCGGGCCGGTCGAACGGTTTATTCGCGCCCAAGTCTGCAAGCTCCGGCGATCGGCTTCGACATACGTCATCCCCAATAAAGATATTAGTGTCGAGGGGACGTCGCAGCCCGCTCGTTCAGGTGGCGGCGGGCTCCCCGGGGCCCGCGTCAGGCGCGTAAACATATCATCCCGATGACGATTTCGGAACCGCGCACACTCATCCGCGCCGGTGCAGCCATGCCACCGCCATCAGCATGGCCAGCAGCAGCGGCACACCGAGCAGGTTCATCGTCGCCCAGCCCAGGCTCTGAATCGCCGTACCCGCGAGCAGCGAAACCACGGCCTGCACACCGAACGTCAGGAAGTCGTTCACTCCCTGTACCTTGAAGCGCTCAGCGCCGGTGTGCACCCGGGTGAGCAGCGTAGTGCCAGCCACGAACAGCAGATTCCAGCCGAACCCGAGCAGAACCAGCGCCGACAGATAGTGCAGGAACTGCTGCCCCACAACCGCCGCGATCAGTACACAGGCCGCCATGCAGGCCACACCGCACACCATCATGGCCTTCAGACCCAGTGCACGTGTGAGCCAGCCGCTGATCAGCGACGGCGCATACATCGCAATCAGGTGGGCCGTGATGACATGACGGGTCTGTGCGACGCTGAACCCGTCATGCACGTGCATGCTGATCGGCGTTGCCGTCATGATGAAACTCATCACGGCGAACGATGTGATGGCAGCCAGGGCCGCGACGATGAATTCCGGCTGCCGCATGATGACCGACAGAGACCTTTCCTGCACCGTGTTCTGTCCGCGAGCCGGCGCCGCAGGCTGAAGGAATGTGAGCAGCAGCGCGCCAAGCATGCACAGCACGGCGAGCACGACAAAAGAACCGGTGAATTCGACCCGATCACCGAGCAGGCGCGCACGGTCACCGACTTCGGGCGCGAGCAGTGCGGCGGCGAGGATGCCCAGCATCACCATGCCGATGGCCCGGCCGGCCGCTTCCGGCGGCAGATACTCGGTGGCCGCGAAGCGATACTGCAGAACGAACGCCTGGGTAATGCCGATCAGCACAGCGGCAACGCAGAATACGGCAAACAGCGCCTGATCGATCGCCCAGGCGGCGAGCAGCGATGCCGCGGCGCAGAGCACGGCGCCGGCCACGAACGCCGGTCGGCGTCCCCACCGGCGCATCAGCATCGCCGCCGGAATGGTGGCCAGCGCGACGCCGACCACCATCAGCGCCAGCGGTAGTGTGGCCAGTGCCGGCAGCGGCGCAATGCGTGTACCAACGATGCCGCCGAAGGTGACCATCATGATCATCGCACTGGCACCCAGCGCCTGAGCGATCGTCAGCAGCCAGAGATTACGCATGTCCTGCAGCCTCGCGCATCTGTTCAAGTGCTGCCAGCGCGCGCCGGCGCGCGACCGCATGATCGACGATGGGCCGTGGATAGTCGCGGTCGAGCCTTACGCCTGCCTTGCGCAGCGTCGCGTCGCCGGCCAGCCATGGTGCATGCAGCGCGGCATCGGGCAGTTGCGCCAGCTCCGGTATCCAGCGCCGGATGTACGTACCGCGCGAATCGAAGCGCTCGCTCTGGCGCACCGGATTGAAGATCCGAAAATACGGCGCTGCGTCGGCCCCGCAGCCGGCGGACCACTGCCAGCCCAGCGTGTTGTTGGCAAGATCCGCGTCCACCAGCGTGTCCCAGAACCAGCGGGCGCCATGATGCCAGTGGAGCAGCAGATCCTTGATGAGAAATGACGCCACCACCATACGCGCCCGGTTGTGCATGTAGCCGGTGTGCCACAACTCGCGCATGCCGGCATCCACGAACGGGAATCCGGTGATCCCCTGCTGCCAGGCGCGCAGACCGGCTGCGTCCTCATGCCACGGGAAGTATTCGAAGGCCGGCGTCAGTGGCACCTGCGGGCTGTCGGGATAGTGATGCAGCAGATGATGACCGAACTCCCGCCATCCGAGCTGACGCAGAAAGGCGTCGACTGCCTGACTGTGAACCGTGGCGCCTGCCGATGCCTGCCTGGCACGCACGGCCTGCCAAACCTCACGCACGCCAATCTCACCGAAATGCAGGCTCGCCGACAGGCCCGACACAGCCTCGTCGCCGGGCTGGTCGCGACCGCCCGCGTAGCCTGCCAGCCGCCGATCGATGAACCGCGCCAGACGTTCACCGGCCGCCCGCGTACCGAAATGCCAGCAGTCGCGGATGCCAGCGGCCCAATCCGGCCGCGGCTGCAGCGCCAGACGCTCCACAGTCTGCGATGCAGGCCAGACGCCCGGCGCGATCAGTTGTCGCGGTGGCGCCTGTGGTGCTGCCGGCAGTTCGCTACGCAGACAGTGATTCCAGAAAGCGGTAAATACCCGGTAGGGTTCTCCGCGACGGTTGCGCAGCCGTTCGGGCGGGAACAGCAGCGTGCCCTCGAACACCTGCGCGTCGATGCCGACATCCGCCAGTGCATCGACTACGGCGGCGGTCACCGCGCGAGCCGCCGGCTCATGGCGATGGTTGAAGTACACGACATCAGCACCGCTTTCGGCACACACCGCAGGCAACTCGGTTGCGGCCGACCCGTGGCGCACGATCAGACGCGACCCGGACTGCGCCAGTTCATGGGCGAGTGCCCGCAGCGAATGAAGCAGCCATACGCGCGACGCACCGCCGGGCGCCCACGCACCCTCGTCCTGCGGTGCATGCACATAGACAGGTATCAACGGCCGCCCGCTCGCCGCCGCTGTCGCCAGTGCGGGGTGATCGGCCAGCCGCAGATCATGACGAAACCAGACGACAGCCGGCTTCATGGCACCGACCGCGCGTGCGTGGCCGCGAACGGCGACGGTTTCATGACAGGCTCGAACAGTCGCCGATACTGACTCGGAGTCAGGCTGGTACGCCGCCTGAACAGACGCCGAAAGAACGACATGTCTTCGTAGCCGACCGCATGGCCGATTGCCTCGATGCTGACCCCGCCCTCTTCCAGCATGCGTTTGGCTTCTTCGATGCGCAGATTCTGAAGATAATCGATGAGCGTGGATCCGGTCGCCTGCCGGAACCGGCGTTTGAGCGTGCGTTCGGGTATGCGGCATTGCGCCACAACGCGCTGCAGTGCCGCACGTTCGCGAAAGTGTTCACTGAGCCAGCGTTCGCACGACCCGACCACCGCGTCCGTATGCGGATTGTTGCGCAGCAGACTTTCATAGGGCAGCTGCCCTTCGCCGTGCCACTTGAGCAGATACACCTTGGCGATACGCATTGCCTCAGCGGGGCTGGCATGTCGGGCAATGATGTGGATGGCAAGGTCATGCCAGGACGAAGTGCCTCCGGCCGTGACAATCCGGCCGTCAGCGTCCGCGAAGACCAGATTCGGTTCCGGACGGAAACGCACCCGCGGATAGTGGCGACGAAACAGGTCCTGATAGCCCCAGTGCGATGTGGCATCGCAGCCGTCGAGAAGCCCCGTTTCAGCCAGCAGGACGGCACCCGAGCACGCCGAATACAGCGCAGCACCATTCGCATGCTGCTCGCGCAGCCAGCCGACCACACGCGGATGACGACCGGTGATGACTTCATCCGGCCCCAGCCACAGTTCCGGGACGATCACGATATCCGCCTGCGCGCCATCAGCGATGCTTTCATCCGGCGCCACCGGTATGCGATTGCCGCAGCGGAACGGCGCTGTCGACAGCGACACGACGCGCACGTCGAAGCATTGCGTGGTGGCGTCGCTGCGGACCAGTGTCTGCCACACATTCCCTGCCGCACGCAGGACATCAAGCATGCCGTACAGCGCCGAACCCGCCGACTCGGGCAGCGCCAGTATCAGCACCTGACGGGGACGGGGATCTGGGCAGGTCATGGCCTCGACCGGATCGGCTCATGGATTCCGACAAGAATGGCACAAATGCCCTGTTTATTGCAAAACAGCTGCTTACGGCCCCGGTTTCGCAGCGTCTATCGTCTCTTCCGCAGCGATCAGGGTCTTCGCCGCGAGCGAAACCACGCTGCAACCGACCATCGTTTCAACAATATCGTTTCAACAATCAGGAGACCGACATGGCAACGCAACCCGCCGATCTGAACATGAGCAGCCGCATGACCGCCCGGCTGAACGGCTTCGACCCGACCGACATCGGCAATGTCGTCGACACGCTGAAGGCGGATGCCACTCTGGCCCGTTTCGAGTTTCGCGCCTCCAACCGCTGGATCGATGGCGGCGAGAACCGCTCGATGATCCAGGGCTTCTATGGCGTGGGCCGCGAGGACGATTCGCGCTCCCGGCCATTCGTGTACACCAACGGCGAACCGCCGGTGCTGCTCGGTGCCAACGAAGGCGCCAACCCCGTCGAGTACCTGTTGCACGCGCTGGCCGGCTGCGTGACAACCACCACGGTACTGCACGCGGCCGCGCGCGGCATCCGCATCAGCCGGCTGGCGACCGAACTGCGCGGCGACATCGATCTGCAGGGCTTTCTCGCCCTGGACCCGACCGTGCCCGCCGGCTATGCCGGCATCCACATCGGCATGGACATTGAAGCGGACTGCGATGACGCGGAACTGGAGTCGCTGCTGACCTTCGTGCAGTCGCACTCGCCGGTGTGCAATACGATCTGCCGACCGGTGCAGGTCACGCTGAAACGGATGACCAAAAGCTGATTCCGCGGCGCAACGTGGCGGCCAGCAAGGCCGCCACGGCCGGGCCGCGAAGTCCTGCTTCGCGGCCCGCTGTCCCACGCGCGCCACGACACGACTACAATAGCCAGTTCCGCAACGGAACACCTCGGGAGGCGCCGGAATGGAAAGACTGCCGCGCAGGCTCGCTCTGATCGGCGCTCCGGCCGATGCCGGCGCCGGGCGCCGTGGTGCATCCATGGGGCCGGAGGCGCTGCGCGTGGCCGGCATCACTGCCGCACTGCGGCGCCTGAACTGCGATGTGCTGGATATCGGCAACCTGCCTGGGCCGGTCTGCCCGGATGCCGCGCGCAACGGCCCCTACCGGCACGTCGACGAAGTCGCGCACTGGTGCCAGCTGATCCACGCCGGTGTTCACGCCGCCCTTGGCGATGAGCGCCTGCCAGTGCTGTTGGGTGGCGATCACAGTGTGTCGGTGGGTTCCATCGCGGCTGTCGCCGACCACTGTGCCGCGCGCGACAGACCGCTGGTCGTCCTCTGGCTGGACGCGCACGCCGACTTCAATACGGCGGACTCCTCGCCGTCCGGCAATCTGCACGGCATGCCGGTGAGCATCATCACGGGCCATGGCCCGGATGCACTGACTTCGCTTTGCACGCGCCGTCCGATGATCGTTCCCGAACGCATCGTGCAGATCGGCGTGCGATCCGTGGACAGCCCCGAGAAACAGCGCGTGGTCGACAGCGGCCTCATCGTCTTCGACATGCGGCGCGTGGACGAACTGTCGATGCGTGTCGTGATGGAACGGGCGCTGGCTTCCGCGGTTGCGGAGGGCGCGCACCTGCACGTGAGCCTGGATGTGGATTTTCTCGATCCACAGATTGCGCCTGGCGTGCCGACCACCGTGCCGGGCGGACCCACCTACCGTGAAGCCCAGCTGTGCATGGAAATGATTCACGACACCGGGCTGCTTGGTTCGGTTGACATCGTGGAACTGAATCCGGCCTATGATGTGCGCAACGCGACAGCCGAACTGGTCGTCGAACTGGTGGAAAGCCTGTTCGGTGAACAGATACTGGCGCGCAGCGCCACAACGCCTTCGCGCTACAGCCTCTGAACAGACCTGAACGTATGTCCCATCCCCGTTCCTCCGATGTCATTCGCCTGACCGAATCCGTCAGTGCACCGAACTACACACCGCTCGATGTCGTCATCACACGTGCCGAAGACGTGTGGGCCTGGGACCTGGAAGGCCAACGCTATCTGGACTGCATCAGCGCGTATTCGTCACTGAACCAGGGGCACCGTCACCCACGCATCATAGCCGCGCTCACCGAGCAGGCCGGCCGTCTGACGCTGACCTCACGCGCGGTACACAACGACCGCATGGGGCCGTTCCTGGCGAAGCTGTGCGATGTGGCCGGGTTCGCGATGGCGTTACCGATGAACACCGGCGCCGAAGCCGTGGAAACCGCGATCAAGCTGGCGCGCAAGTGGGGCTACCGGACCCGGGGCATCGCGGCCGACACAGCCGAGATCATCGTCTGCGACAACAACTTCCACGGCCGTACGACCACCATCGTCGGCTTCTCCAGCGAGCCCGCCTACCGACAGGATTTCGGTCCGTTCACGCCAGGATTCCGGACGATACCTTTCGGCGACCCGTATGCGCTGGAGCAGGCCATCACACCATGCACCGCGGCATTCCTCGTCGAACCGATCCAGGCCGAGGCCGGCATCATCATGCCGCCCGCCGACTATCTGAGCGAAGTCCGCCGCCTGTGCTCAAAGCATGGCGTGCTGCTGATGCTGGACGAAATCCAGACCGGCCTCGGACGCACCGGCAGGATGTTCGCATGGCAGCACGAACCGGCGGCGAAACCGGACGTCCTGATTCTCGGCAAGGCGCTGGGTGGCGGCGTGTACCCGGTATCGGCCGTGCTGGCCGACAAGGATATCCTGGCGTTGCTGACGCCAGGCACGCATGGCAGCACATTCGGCGGCAATGCACTTGCGGCCGCCGTCGGCGAAGCGGCGCTGGCTGTCCTCGTCGATGAGCAGCTCTCCGCCCACGCTGAACGCGTCGGCGCGCTGCTGCGTGCAGGCCTGGACGGCCTGCCCTCCCGGGTCGTTCGCGATGTTCGCGGCCGCGGGCTGCTGATCGGCATCGAGGTCGAGCGCCGCGCCGGAACCGGTCGTGAATACTGCCAGGCCCTGCTGCGGCGTGGTGTGCTGGCGAAAGACACCCACGCGCAGGTCATACGCATTGCGCCGCCGCTTACGCTCAAAGACGCCGACCTGCGCTGGCTGCTCGCCCGGCTGCACGAAACCTTCAATGCCTGATCTATGTAGAATGCCGCTACGCATTCATGCCGCCACCGGGGGAATCACTACATGGATCTGGGACTGAAGGGGAAACGCGCCGCCATCACCGGCTCCAGTCGCGGCATCGGATTTGCCATCGCCAGAGCGCTGGCCGAGGAAGGTTGCAACGTCGCGCTGTGCGGGCGCGATGCGGATCAGCTGGCGCAGGCCGTGGCCGCGATCAGGGCGCTGGGCGTCGACGCAACCGGCATCAACGTGGATCTGTCGGATGAGGATGGCTGCCGGTCATTCGTATCGCAGGCCACGCAGCAGCTCGGCGGTCTGGACATACTCGTGAACAATGTCGGGGGCATGATTCCCGGAACGCTGGAAAGCCTTGGTCCGGAGGAATGGGACAGGGTACTGCGCGTCAACCTGATGGCCTGTGTCTACACGACCAAGCACGCGGTACCGCACCTGAAACAGGGCCGCGCACCGCGCATTCTCAATGTGTCCGGCGTATCCGGCACGCAGCTGCTGCCCGGCGCACTGACGACCACGATTCCGAACACCGCGATAATCGGCTTCTCGAAGATCATGGCGGGAGAGCTCGGCGCGGCCGGCATCACCGTCAACAATATCTGTCCGGGGCTGACGAATACCGAGTCCTGGGGTCCGCGCGCCGAGGCCATGGCGAAAGTGCGTGGCATCACCGCCGACCAGGTACGCGCCGGTATCGCCGCGCAGACGCTGTTGGGCCGCTGGGCCGAGCCCGCGGAAATCGGTTCGGTGGCCGCCTTCCTCGTATCGGAGAAGAACAGTTACATGACCGGTACGACCATCGAGGTATGCGGCGGCTTCACGCGCTACATCTGAACCGGGCAACGTTCGCCGACGTCCATGACGATGCTGAAACTGGACGACACAGAGAAAGCCATGCTCGACGGGCGGCAAGGCCCGGCACGGCGCAGGGCCATGGAACTGCTGGTGCGCTACGCCGAAGCACTCGGTGCCGGAAGGTTCGTCCGCACCACGAACGTGGCCGGCGTTCCCGGCCAGTCCAACGTGTTTCTGCACAATTACTACAAGCACCGTATCAGCGACCCGGCCCGGGAATACGATGCGATCTTTTCGTATTTCGATCTCGACAGCGACGAGCTGCTGGACGTGCCACGCGCCAGCACTCCAACCTGCCACCTTCAGGGCGGCTACGACCCCGACAACTGGGAAGCGCTTGGCGCGCCAGCCGAAGCGGCCCATGTTGCGCAGGCAAGCGAGTCCTACGCCGCCGCCCATGGCGTGCGTATTCTGAAAAGCTGCACCCCCTATCTGGCCGGCAACGTGCCCGCCTACGGCGAACACTGCGCATGGATGGAGTCATCGGCCGTGATCTACTGCAACTCGGTACTGGGTGCCCGCACCAATACCGAGGGCCGTGAAAGCACCAGCGCCGCGATGCTGACCGGACGCGTTCCCGACTTCGGCCTGCACCAGGATGCGCACCGACGGGCGACCCACCATGTGCAGATCGATGTCGACGTCGAAACGGTGATGGACTGGGGCATGCTTGGCTACTTTGTGGGTGAATGTGCGGGCGAGTCCGTGCCGGCACTTACCGGAAAATTCTCATCCCCGGAGCTGGTTCGGCTCAAGCATTTCGGTGCGGCGGCAGCGTCGTCCGGTGGCGTGGAGATGTACCACCTGGCCGGCCACACGCCCGAGGCACCGACACTGGATGCCGCCACAGCGGGACGCCAGCCACTGCACACCTTTCACTATGGCGCGGCGGAAAGACGCGCCGTCTACGAAACACTGAATGCCAACGCCCGCGACACCGATGTCGACTACGTCATGCTCGGCTGCCCGCACGCGGCGCTGGAACAGCTGGCCGAGGTCTGTTCGCTGCTCAACGGGCGACGTGTCGCCGATACCTGTCGACTGTGGATATTCACGTCGCGTGCGGTTCGCGCCCAGGCCGACGTAAAGGGCTACACGCAGACCATACGTGACGCGGGTGGCGCGCTGTTCACGGACACCTGTTCGGCCATCGGTCGCGTGATTCCGCCTGGCACCCGGGTTGCGGCACTGGATTCGGCCAAGCAGGTGCATTATCTGCCGGCCATGATGAACATCCAGGCCTGGTTCGGCGACACGCGCGACTGCATCGAGGCGGCTCTCAGCGGCCGCTGGCGGGGTGCCCTGCGTTGAGTGCCGAGGTCATCACGTTACGTGGACGCAGGGTCGTCGGTGGCATCGCCGAAGGCGAGGCGCTGGTCACGTCGGAAACGGTTTCCGGCTGGGGCGGCGTGAACCCGATGACGGGCGAGATCATCGAAACGCGTCACGCCCTGCGCGGTCAGTCGTTTGCGAACAGGGTACTGGTATTCCCCGGCGCCAAGGGTTCATCCGGATGGTCGGTGGCGTTTCACACCTGCCGCCTCGCCGGCACCGCGCCACTGGCACTGATCTTCACGGAAATGACCACCAAGGTGGCGCTTGGCGCGGTCGTGATGAGAATTCCCGCCATCACGGACCTGGATGGCGACCCGTTCACGCTGATCCGCAGCGGAGACCGGGTGCGCGTCGATGCCGACAACGGCATCGTCGAAGTTCACCGCACGCGCGACCAGGCTCGGACGGCAGCCCGACTCCCTACCAGAACCTGACGCGGCCGTTATCGACGTGCACGAAGTCGCTGGACGCGTAATAGCCGACGCCGCCGACCTGCATGTCCAGCGCTTCTTCACGCAGCCTCGCGGTCTTCACTCCGCGCAGGCGCACGTCGATGGCGCGTCCTTCCATGTGCAGGCTGCGTTGCGCCACGCCATTGCTGGAGCTGCGCAGCATTTCGTTGGTGTGCGGTGACCGGAATGCCGAGATGATCTCGTAGGTGCCGCGTCCACCGGTACGTTCGCGCAGATGGAACAGCGTATCCAGAAGGTCCGGCGCGATCGGATGAATGTCGCCGGTACGGAAATCCCGCAGGAACGCATCGATTTCCTGCAATGCCGGCGTGATGTAGCTCCCACCCTGCGCATACGTTACCTGCAGACGTTCGCCGGTGTGGGTATGATAGAAGCTCAGTGTCCGGCTCTGGCGTGCCCACGCATCAGGCACCGGCACCATTGCAGCTGCCAGTGATGCGACGGCAGACGTCATGAACCGGCGACGGCCGATGGACGGGTGACGTTGCGGCCGATTGGAAAGGCTTTCGCAGTGAGTGCACATGAACATTGCTCCTGAACACGGGCCGGCAACCTGGCTGCCCGACACACCGGCACCGGCACCGGGCGCGGGATCCGTGATCCGGACCGGCACCATCCCGGCGCTCCTGCCAACACTGTTGCTGATCATCGGCGTCGTCGCACCGGGACTCCCGGATCTGACCCATGCCGTGACACTGGAGACCGCGGCGGAGATGCAGCGTACCCGGGTGGAAGCCCTGGCCGTCGACCCGCGTGTCGACACCGTGCCGGTGACCGACCCGTGGTTCCTGATCCGCCTGTACGAACGGCGGCAGTTTAACCCGGTATGGGAATCCGAAGCACGACTGGATTCACTGATCGATGTACTGATGGCCAGTACCGCCCACGGCCTCGATCCGGAGGACTACCACGTCACCGCGCTCAACGACGCCCGCGCGGCACTGGACAGGCAGGCCCATCCACTGGCCGGGGCCTCCGTAGACATTCTCGCCACCGATGCGCTGGCACGCTATGCGTATCACCTGCGCTTCGGCAAGGTGAACCCCGAGGCACTGGAACCCACGTGGAATTTCACCCGCACCCTGGCCGGCACCGACCCTGTGGAGGCCATCCTGCGACTGGCTGCCGCGGACGATCTTGGCGCCGCACTGGATGCACTGGCTCCGCAGGAAGACCGCTATCGCGAGCTGGTCCGCGTCCTCGCAGAGCACCGCGAGCTTGCGCAAGCCGGGGGCTGGCCATCCGTTCCGGGCGGCGAAACGCTGCGTGTCGGCATGCGTACACCGCGCGTTGCCGCGCTGCGTGAGCGGCTGGCCGCGTCCGGCAAACTGGACGACTTCGCCGATGACGGCGGTGATCCGCAGCTGTACGACGAGGCTTTGGCCGTGGCGATACGTGCATTCCAGACCCGGCACGGACTGGATGCCGATGCCGTGGTGGGTCCGCGTACGCTGGCCGCGCTCAACGTGCCGGTAGCGTTACGCATCGATCAGCTGCGCATCAACCTGGAACGGGTACGCTGGATCTTCCGGGATCTGGAAGACCGCTACATCGTTTCCAACATCGCCCGATTCAGGACCACACTCATCGAGAACGGCGAGGAAGTCTGGTCGACACGCTCGGTCGTCGGCCGCCCGTACCGGCAGACGCCAGTCTTTCGCGGCCGCATGACCTACCTGGTACTGAACCCCACGTGGACGGTGCCGCCCGGCATACTCAGGAACGACGTGCTGCCGGAGATTCGCCGTGATCCGGAGACGCTGGTGCGGCGCAACATGTCGGTACTCGACCTCTCCGGCAGGCCGGTGGACCCGGCCACCGTGAACTTCAGCAGTGCCCAGGGATTCCCGTACATGATCCGCCAGGAACCGGGCCCGAACAACGCGCTCGGCCGGGTGAAATTCATGTTCCCCAACAGCTACCACGTTTACATGCACGACACCCCGGCGCAGGAACTGTTCGAACGGGTCGACCGCACGTTCAGCTCCGGGTGCATCCGGCTCGAGTACCCGATGCAGCTGGCGGAGATCCTCCTCGAAGGCGCTGCCGGCTGGGACCGGGCACAGATCGATCGCGCGCTGGCCGATGGCCGCACGCGCACCGTCACGCTGCCCAGACCACTGACCGTCCTGCTCATCTACGCGACGGCCGTACCCGAGAATGGTCGGGTGCTGTTCCTGCCGGATGTCTACGACCGCGATGCACGTTTGCTGGCCGCACTGGATGCCGACTTCCAGTTCAGCCCGCCGGTGGGCTACCAGGAGGCGATCAGCTGATGTTATTTCGCAACCACTTCGCCACCGCGGCACTCGCCCTGGTCGCGGCCACTGTCGTCCACGGCCGTGAACTGGCCGTCGACCCTGCCGAGATGGTCCCCGTTGAACTCGCCAGCATCGGCATCAATCCCGTCGTCGGCGCACCGGTAGTGCTGCTGCGCGATGGCGAAACGGGCGACATCGTGCCGATCTTCATCGGCGAAAGTGAAGCGCGTGCCATTCTGCTGGCGATGCGTGACGTACGCATGCCCCGGCCGATGACTCACGATCTGCTTGCCGCAACGATACGGTCGCTGAACGCCACGCTGACGCAGGTCATGATCGACGATCTTGCCGATGGCACGTTCTACGGCATGCTGGAACTGGCGGTGGAAGGCGAGGAAGACGCGGTGTTCGTGGACACCCGTCCCAGCGACGGACTGGCGCTGGCCGTGCGCACCGATGCCCCGATCCTCGTCGCCCGTCGCGTCATCGAGTCCGCACGTGGCATGGAGTGGGAAGGACTGGAAACGGATCAGGTCGTATCGGTGCTCGGCATCACGGTGGTGGAAGCCACGCGGAACTACCGGGAAACACTGGGACTGCCCGATCAACCCGGCCTGCTGGTATGGCGCAGCTCGGGAATGGCTGCGGCCGAGGGGCTGTCGGCGGGCAGCCTGATTCTGTCCGTCAACGGCAGGTCACCGGAGCGGCCGATGGACTTTCTGGACATCGTGCGTGCAACCCCGGACATCGAATACGTGCACATACGCTACTGGCGCGACGGCGAGGAACACGAAGTGCGCCTGCCCGCCGCGATCGGACAGGACCCGCTGGACTCGGGCATGACCGTCTGATTCACGGATACGTATAGTTCGCCTGAACGCCCAGCGGAATACCCGCGATCCAGTACAGCGCCAGAAACAGCGTCCAGCCGATCAGGAACGTCACCGAGTACGGCACCATCATCGACACCAGCGTGCCCACGCCGGTATCGCGGACATAGCGCCTGCAGTAGGCGACAATCAGCGGGAAATACGGCATCAGCGGCGTCACGATATTGGTGGCCGAGTCGCCCACCCGGTAGGCGGCCTGCGTCAGATCCGGCGAAAAGCCCACCTGCATGAGCATGGGCACCAGAATCGGCGCCAGCAGTGCCCATTTCGCACTGGCTGACCCGACAAACAGGTTGATCACGCCCACGAGCAGGACGATGCCGAACAGTGTCACGGGACCAGGCATGCCCAGCGACGCGATCAGCGTGCCTCCCTCAACCGACAGCAGGGTACCGATCTGTGATCGCCCGAACTCGGCGATGAACAGCGCGCAGAAGAACGCCATGACGATGTAGTAGGCCATGGTCGCGGTGGTCCGGCTCATCGCATCGATCACATCCTGTCCGGAGCGGAACGTGCCGGCGACCCAGCCGTAAACCATACCGGGCAGCACGAACAGAAGAAAAATCAACGGCACGATGGCCTGCATGATGGGTGCCGAAAAGGACGCCAGTTCGCCGTCCGGTGCACGCCACGCGGAACCCGACGGCAGCATCGACAGCGCCAGCGCGACGATTCCCAGGGTCATCGCCGCGAGCGCCCACCACAGTGCCCTGCGCTCCTGGCGGCCGATTTCCGGGATCTGTGGCATTTCGGATTCGTCGCCGTCGATCGCGGTATTCCTCAGCCGGGGTTCAACCACCCGGTCGGTCAGCCACCACCCCAGCAGCACGATCACCAGACACGACGCCGATGTGAAATACCAGTTGTTGAGCGGATTGAGCTGCAAGGCCGGATCGATGATCTGTGCCGCGGACTGCGTGAATCCCTGCAGCATCGGGTCCAGCGCCGACGGTATGAAATTCGCCGAGAAGCCACCCGACACACCGGCGAAAGCGGCCGCGATGCCGGCAAGCGGATGTCGGCCCGCGGCGTAGAAAATCACGCCGCCCAGCGGAATCACGAGTACGTAGCCGGCATCCATGGCCGTATGACTGATGATCGCCACCAGAATCAGCATCGGCGTGAGCAGCGACTGATGGGTGAAGCGCAGCAGCATGCGCAGTCCGGCGCTGATGAATCCGCTGTGTTCGGCGACACCCACACCCAGCATCGCCACGAGCACGATGCCCAGCGGTGCGAAGCTGGTGAACGTCGTCACCATGGTCGACAGAAACAGGGTGAGCTGATCGGCGGCAAGCAGATTCGTGACGCGGACTGCGCTGCCATCGGCCGGATGTTCGGCACGGAACGCGACACCCGACAGCAGCCAGGACAGACCCCACACCAGCAGCATCAGCCAGAAGAACAGCAACGCCGGATCCGGCAGGCGGTTCCCCACCCGCTCGATGGCGTTGAGGCATCTCTCTACCCAGCCCCTTCCCTGTTTCGCTTCAGACGTTCCCTGATTCACATCTGTACTCCGACTGTGTCAGGCGCGGCCTGCGCCGAACCCTGCTTGAACCCGACTCCGATCGGACGGTAGTCTAGACCAGCGTCATCCGCGATGTACGCTCGGGGGACTTATGAAATCGGAAATCATTGGCCGCAGTCCGGCGCTGACCTGTGTTGTGTTGAGTGCGTGGCTGCTGGCCGCCATCGACGAAGCGCCGGCGCAGAGTCAGGCCGCTGCATCATGTCTGGCCGACAACGACGTGCTGCTGATCAACGGCCGGATCCACACCATGAGCACGGCGGGCGATGTCACCGATGCCGTACGCGTCATCGGCAACCGCATCGTCGCAATCGGGGATGCCGCGCTGCCAGCCACCGCCTGCACGTCGGTCATCGACCTTGCCGGCCGCACGGCCATCCCGGGCATCATCGACAATCACAATCACATCGTGCTGCTGGGACTGCGTCCGGGACACGACACCCGCCTGGAGTACGCCTTCTCCATCGGCGATGTACTCAACACCCTGGCCAGCAGGGCCGCCACCGTGACTGCCGGCGAGTGGATCACCTCCATTGGCGGCTTCGACATCAGTCAGTTCATTCCGCCACCGGACGCACCGCGCTTCCCCACCCTCGACGAGCTGGATACGGTCACATCCGATCATCCCGTGTATCTCCAGCAGTCGTTCTCCGGCCCGTCCGTAACCAACAGCCGCGGCAGGGCATTCTTTGAAGCGCGCGGCATTCCGGTGGCGGACGATGGCGCGATTGCCGGCGGCTTCAACCTGCCCAATCCGTCAACACGCGCCCTGCACGCGCTACGCGAACTGCAGACGCCGGAGGACCGCCTTCGGGGAACCCGGGACGCGCTGCTCTACGCGGCCAGCGTCGGCGTCACCACCCATCTGGATCAGGGCGGTTTCGCAGCCACCGGCACACCGGCCGACGGTGCCGCGGACTTCGATCCGATACGCGCCTATGATGCGCTGCTTGCGCTGCATCGCGACGGCGAGCTGATCAACCGCATCCGCATCAACTTCCTGCACCGTGAATCCGATCCGCGAACACCCGAACTGCGGGCGCGACTGGCGTATACCTTTCCACGCTTCGGTGACGACATGCTCAGGACGCTGGGCATCGGTGAATTCACCGCAGGACCCGGGCCGTTCCTGGTCACCGCCGAAGAACCGTGGCTGCGTGGCACCAGGCTCGTCGCCGAAGCCGGCTGGCGCAATGAGAACCACTCACTCACGCAGGATGACTTTCAGACCATCATCGAGGGCTGGGAACGGCTTCACGAAGACCTGCCAGCACCGGGCATCCGCCCGCTGCGCTGGGTCGTTGCGCATGTACCGTTCATCACCCGCGAATACGCCGAACGGCTGCACGCACTGGGTGGCGGCGTCAGCGTGCTCGGCGGCTGGCGCTGGATCAGCGGCAGCGCGAACGCGAATGGACCCCCTTTCCGGATGCTGCTGGACGTCGGACTGCCGGTGGGCATGAGTTCGGACGGCATGCAGATTGCGCCGCTGAACCCATGGACAGGCATCTATTACGCCGTCACAGGTCGCAATGCACGCGGCGAACTGATCAACGCCGGCCAGACGATCGGTCGCGGCGAGGCATTGCGTCTCTATACACAGGCGAACGGCTGGTTCCTCTTCGAGGAAGATCTGCTCGGCACGATCGAGCCGGGGCGATACGCCGACATCGTCGTGCTCGACCGCGATTTCTTCGACGAACAGCAGGTGCCCGACAACGATATCGTGCACATCCGTTCCGTACTTACCATGGTTGATGGCAGGATAGTCTACGGAGGCCCCGATGCACCGGGTGACTGATTTCCCTCAAGTCCACAGTCGACGTCCGTTGCGCCCGCGACGCAGCGCACCGAACGTCATCCGCTCGGCATCTGTCCGCATCACGCTGCTGTTCGGCGCGTTGGCTGCAGCTGCGGCGGTGGCACAGCACTGGGCCGACACCATCGAAGCCGCTTGCTTCAACGATACCTGCATCGCACTGGGCGTGGACTCCACCCTGCACGATCAGCTGAAATCCGAGGCAGGTGCCGATGCCGAAGCTTTCGCCGCCGCCATCGAATACTGGTTCCGCCACCCGGCCAGCGTCAATGGACGGCTGGTCACGGCGCGCTACCGCAATGGTCGCCTGGTCCGCTATGCGACTTCCGACCCGGTCGCCCTGCAGTCCAACTCAGCGGCAGCCGCATTGTCCGGTGCCGGCGACAGCGTCAGCCGCGCCCTGCGGCCGGTGGCCGAAGCGGCCGTGGCCTTGCGTGCGGTGACCGACGGGTTTCCGGTGCTGTCGGTACCGGTTGCCCTGGACGCTTTCGTAGGCCACCTTCCGCCGACGTTTCTCGCCGGCACAGGTGACGGCAGCCTGCTGGCATCCGGCGCCGAAGAGATGCTCGACGAGCATCGACAGGGGGACTACGGCGTAGTCGCCCTGATTCCGGAAGACGCAGACCTGCGGGATGCGAACCGCGTGCAGTCGTTCGGCCTGCTGGTACGACTGGAGTCGCTGCGTCGCTGATCTGTGTCGCCGATCAGTCAGGCGCGGCGCAGCGTTGTCACCGGCGCCTCGTTGATCACGGACCGCACGGCCAGCACGCCACTGATCCCGACGATCGCCACCCCCGCCAGCGCGCCGATGACCCATATCGCTATCCCGGGTGAATAACTCAGATCGAACAGCCCGGTCGCTATCAGATAACCGGTGGCGCCGGCGCCCAGCGCTCCCAGCGTACCAGCCAGCGCACCCAGCGTAACGAACTCCGCGGCCACGCCCTTGAGCACGGTAGACCGGCGCGCACCCAGGGTCCGCAGCACCGCACTTTCGAAGCGCCGTTCGTCCCGTGTTGCCTGGATGGCGGCCAGCAGCACCACGACGCCCGCCGTCAGCGTGAACAGGAACACATACTGCACGGCGAGTGCGGCACGATCCATGGTCGCCCTCACCTGCGCCAGCACCGACTCGACATCGATGACCGACACCGATGGCAGTTCCCTGCCCAGCGCAATCGCGATTCCGCGCTGCTCCGGCGCCGCGAAGAAGCTGGTCAGGTAGGTATGCGCGAACTCGTCCAGCACACCGGGATTGGCGACCATGAAGAAATTCGGGCGGAATGAATCCCAACTCACACGACGGGTGCTCGTGATTGTCATGTCCACGCTCTCGCCACCGATCGAATACCGCAACCGATCGCCCAGCGACAGTCCCAGTTCCTGCATCAGCTCTTCTTCGATGGACATCTGCGGTACGGTATCGCCGGTCTCCCACCATTGACCAGCGGTCACGACATTGTCGGGCCCCGGCAGCGCCGCCCAGGTGAGGTTCTGCTCGGCGGTGAGCTGCCGTCGCGCAGGGCGCGGTCCCGGCGGCAGATCGGCGACGGGCACGTCGTTCAGATGCGTGATGCGTGCGCGCACGATCGGGGTGTAGTCCGGTTCGGGGATGCCCTGTGCCGTCAGCACCTCCGTCACGGCGCTGTGTTCACCGGGCTGAATGTTGATCAGAAAGTGATTGGGCGCATCGTCAGGTAACGTGGCCTGCCACGCGCCCATCAGCTCGGTCCGCACCAGCGTCAGCAGCAGCAGCACCATCAGGCCGATACCGAAGGCCACCACCTGTACGCTGCTTTCCGGCCCGCGCCGGGCCACATTGGCGATACCATAGCGCCAGGCCACGCCGACACCGCCGCGCAACCTGCCCAGCATCGCCACCAGCACTCGTCCGGCACCGTACAGGACGGCAAAGCACACGGCGGCGCCCGCCAGCACATAGACAATCAATGCCAGATCGCGCAGCAGCACATAGAGCATGGCCGCAACAGCGAGCGCGGCCATGCCATAGATGCTGACGTAACGCAGTCCCGGCGGCTCCAGATCGTTGCGCAGCACGCGCGCCGGCGGAACCCGGCCCAGCTGCAGCAGCGGCGGAAGCGCAAAGCCGATTGCCACTGCCAGCGCGGTCACCGGGCCGATAACGAACGCCCGGGCACCGGGCGCCGGCAGCTGCGCCGCGACAAAGTCCGCCAGCATCACACTCAGGCCAAACTGGGCCAGCAACCCCAGTGTCGTACCCAGAAACGCGGCGACCAGCACCAGCAGCAGCAACTGCGTCAGGTTCAAACGCAGAATCTCACGATGCCCTGCTCCCAGGCACTTCATCAACGCCACCGCGTCCAGCCGCCGCGCAACGAACCGCCGCCCCGACATGCCCACGGCAACGCCGCCCAGCAGCACGCTGACCAGTGCCGACAGCACCAGAAAGCGCTCCGCCCGGCGTACGGCGGTGAGTATTTCGGGCGTGGAGTCGCGATAGTCTTCGAGTCGCTCAGTGGCGCCAAGCGCAACCTCCAGCTCACGCCGGAAGGCGCGAACCGCGGCCTCCGGGCCGGCAAACAGCGCCTCGTAGTCGGCGACACTGCCCGGCTGCAGCAGCTGCGATGCGTGGATGTCGTCGAGGTGGACCAGTAGCGTGGGCGCCGGCTGCATCAGGCGCCAACCCTCGTCGGGTCGAAATTCCAGGGTCCGGGTAACCCGCAGTCTGAGAACACCCAGCTCGATTTCATCTCCGACCCGGGCGTCCAGGCGCGCCAGCAGCGCCGGCTGTGCCCACGCTTCACCCGGCCCGGGAATCCCGTCGGCCGCATAGACAGGCCCTGCCAGGCGGTCGGCAATTCGCATTTCACCACGCAGCGGATAGCCATCGCTGGCGCCGCGCACATGCGCCAGCGCCGATGTCCCGTCGGCCATCACGACGCTGCGAAAGTGGATCACGGAGGCGCTGTCGACACCGGACGCCGCGGCGTCTGCAAAGTACGCCTGCGGAACGGGGCTGGTGGAACGCAGCCTGAGGTCTGCCGCCAGTGATTCGCCCGCCTGCTGAGTCACCGCCTGGCGCACCCGATCGGTGAAGAAGGCGACCGCGCTGATCGCCGCAACGGCAGTGACCAGCGCAACCAGCAGCACGACCACTTCACCGGACCGCCAGTCGCGCGCCAGCAGGCGACCGGCCAGGCTCCAGGGTATCCCGCTCGCGGGAGAGGAACCACCCATCACGTGCTGTCAACCTGCATAATCTGCCACTTCGTTAACTAAAGGCATAGCGCCGGGCGGTTGGCGCCACCGCTCGCGGTCTCCGACCGCAAACCGAGTATAGCCCGCCACAGGTTGCGGGACGGGGCATCGGACACCACCCCTTGCAATCCATCGATGTGCAACGATACTGGGCGCTCGATGCATCCAACCGACAGGGACTACCGTCAACCTGTTGCTCCGAAGACGTATGGAAACGCTGAACGCGCGAACCGTCCTGCAACGCAATGATCTGTTCCGGCGCCTGCCGGACGCAGCACTGGATCATGTTGCCGCCCTTGCCATGCGGCGCAACTTCGAACGTGGCGCGGTCGTTTTCAGTCAGGGAGACCAGGGCGATGCGCTGTACGGCGTGGTTTCCGGACGCGTGCGCATCAGCACCAGCGGCGCCGGCGGGCGGGAGGTGTTCCTGAACATCATGGAACCGGGCGACACCTTCGGGGAAATCGCCGCCATGGACGGACTGCCACGGACGGCGGCCGCCACCGCGCTCGACAAGGCGACGCTGTTCGTCATCAAGCGGTCAGACTTCCTGCGTCTGCTGGAGCGCGAGCCGCGGCTGGCCATCCGTCTGCTGGAACTGCTGTGCGCACGACTGCGCTGGACCAGTGATCTGGTCGACGAATCGGCATTCCTGAGCGGGGAACCCAGGCTCGCCAAACGGCTGCTGATACTGGCCTCCCAGCATGGCCGGATCACCGCTGCCGGTGCGCTGGAACTGAAGATTTCACAGTCGGATCTGGCGCACTTCCTCGGCATCTCCCGCCAGGCCGTGAATCAGTATCTGCGCGACTGGCGCGGGCACGGCTGGGTGGAACTCGGCCGCTCACGGATCCTGATTAACGCCCCCGACGCATTGCGTCACCGCGCCAGTCAGCTCCAGTCGACGCCCTGAACGCCGTACCGCCTTGTGCGATCGGCGTTTCGCCACTGATGAAGCAGATCAAATGCTTCCACACGGCAGACACAACCATTCGCCGACAATATAGACCCAGCAGCACAGCTCGTCCGACATGGCCACAGACTCGCCGTCATCAGTCGCCGATTCGGTCGCCGATTCGCAGATCACATCATGCGCGGGCAACGCCCCGGCCTCGTGGTCGGCCGCATACGCGCCCACCCAGGCCAATAGCAGAGCGACCAGTGTGACCAGACCGCATCTGGCACTGGTGGTGACAGTCTCCATACCCGGTTCCCCCTGACCTGACGGCTATGAAGTGGAAGAACCGGGCGACTATAACACGCGCAGTGTCACCCGCTTGACAGAAGACGCGTGCAGTCGCTGCTAAGGTGGGGGCGAATGATGACAGCAGCGCCACCTACGGAAACAACTGATGAGCGGATCAGACGACATCGCCACACTGATCGGAACAGTGAGTCGGCTCCCCCGGGATGAGCAGTACAGAATCCTGCGGCTGGTGCAGCTGATGACACGGGCGCCCGGCGACACCCAGAGCAGCACGCAGCAGAAGCTCCGCGAACTGCTGGCCAGCGCACCAGCATCGCATGCGCAGTGCATCGCCCGGATCGACCAGCTGATCGCGGAGCTGGAACTCAGTCTGCTTCCTGAAGACCCGCGCCTGCGCGGCCAGGACGGACGCACAGGCCTCAGAATCTTCAATACCTCACAGTCCTGACCGGTTCATCCGCAACACGGCTGCGCCCTATTTTGCCGTCAGCCTGACCGCACCATCCCAGCCGACGGGAGGAACGAACTGATGGCGTTGCACCAGCGCCAGATAGAAGTGTGTCGGTCCGTCATCGGGACATCGCGCAAGCAGCCGTTCGCACTGCTGCGCGGCGACGCGCCAGTGTCCCTCCCGCACGAGGCGTACGATGGCTTCGAACGCTTCGGTGCTGCTCGGCCACGGCTCCCGGCCACCGGATTCCGTCAGTTCGTAGACATTCAGTGGCTCGGCCTTGCCCACCAGAACGAACGCTCCCAGATGGCGCGCCGGCATGTGACCCAGTCCCGCCAGCGTCGCAGCCGATGCCAGCACCCGCGTGCCCAGCTGCCGGTTGAGGCCCTGCAGACGTGACGCCGTGTTGACGATCTCGCCAACGGCACGGTATTCGAAGCGGTCCCCGGCCCCGATATTGCCGAGCAGCATCGGGCCCGCATCCAGTCCGACGCGCGTCGACATGGCCCCCTGACCACGCAGCGCATTGAATTCCCGAACACGCCGCTGCACCGCCAGCGCCGCGGCGCAGGCCCTGCTGCGCGTGTCCGAATCGGGCCTGACGTCTGCCCAGACCGCCACCATCGAATCGCCGGCCACATCCGCTATCTGCCCCCCCTGACTGCGTACCGCATCGAACAGGACCGCATAGTAGTCATTCAGCAGTTGCGCCAGCGCCCGGGGGCTCAACGACTCGGCCAATGTCGTGTACTGATCGGCATCAGTGAACAGGCAGGCGCCATGCAGCAGGCGACCGTCGCTGCCCGCACGCAGGCTGTCACGCGTCAGGCGTTCCACTTCGTCGGCCGGCACGTAGTAGCCGAGAGCTTCGCGAACCCGCTGCCGCTGTCGACGGGCGCGTACGTAGGCAAGCACCAGTGCGCAGATGGTCACCGACGGAGCCTGCACAGCCACCGGAACCACCAGCGGGAGCCAAAGCCCGGTGCTGGCGAAGGATTCGACGGCCATCCACAGATAGCCCGAAGTGGCTGCCAGAATCACCAGAGCCGCCACACCCACGCTCAACCACAGGCATGCGGCAACCAGCGCCAGACCCCAGATCGCCGTCAGCAGCAGCTGCTGCGGCACGCTCAGGGGGCGGACTTCATGCCCATGCAGCAGATTGGCAAACGCCGTCGCGGCGATCTCGACGCCACTGAGGTTCAGGCCGCGGCTGTCGGTATAAACGGAATGGAAGCTGTCCTGCTGCTCGGGCTGATGGCTCTCCGAGAAGCCGACAAACACCGTCTGTCCGCGCAGCGCACTGACGCCATTGCCGGCCTCGAACTCACGCAGCAACTCATGAAAGGCGTAGGTCGGGACGGTTCGAGGTGGCCCGTAGAAGTTCAGATACCGGCTATCGGGGCCCGCGTACATCGACAGCAGCAGTGACATGCCATCGTCGGCCGCCCCCTGTGACATCAGTGCCGTCGCCAGTGCCGGCCGCTCCCTGAACAGCGAACGGATGGCGAGCACCGTCTCGTGCAACGGCCGGCCGGCCACGCCGTCCAGCGCCACACGCATGGCCTGATCGTGTTCTTCGGCGTACCGGTACAGCTTCCCTGTCAGACGGGCATGGGCATCATCCAGGTGCGCCGTCACGGCAATCGCCGGCAGCGTTGCCGTGTCCCCCGGTCCACGTCCGAATACCCAGAACTGCCGTACGCTCACCGGTACGGCCGGCAGCACGAACGGCGCCGTGGCCACTGCCGCCCGTCTCAGCGGCTCGATCGGCGGGATTCTTCGCTCGACTTCAACCGCGGCAACGCCGGCTGCCAGCGCCGGCAGATCGAACACATGGGTTCGCACGCGCTCCACCAGGATCACATTGCCGGCCCGCTGCAAGGATTCGGCCAGCTGCCTGTCCTGCTCGCGGTCGCGCGGACGATCGAAGATGATGTCGAAGGCAATGGCCTTCGCGCCACTGTGCACCAGGCCGTCGATCAGCCGGGCATGCAGCTCCCGCGGCCACTCGATCAGCTGTGACGACAGGCCGAGGTCGAGGGCCGATTCGCCGTCGATACTGACCACGGCCACATCCTGTGGTGGATCCACCGCCCCCCGCGTAAGGAACAGCCAGCTCAACCCGACAGCTTCATCCTGGAACTGAACCGACGGCAGCATCGTGGCTGCGGCCGCCAGCAGTGCGGCCGCCAGCAGAATCGCTGCACGAGTGCTAAAGAGTTCTTGACACAAGCCGGTTCCCATTTAGACTCGGTGCGCAAACATCAATGGTCCGGAATATAGCGCGATTCGTGCCTGTCACGACCGCTCCAGGGCAATCGGGGACTTGAGAAATACGACACAGGCTTTGCGGTCGGGGGCGGCAATCCGGGCCGGGACAGGCAGTCCAAAGCTGTCCGACAGCATGCGGACCGGCTTGATATTGCCTGTTTTCCTGGGCTGCCTGCTGCTGACACCGGCCATCGCGACAGCCAACCACTGCCCGGACGACTGGGAAGCCACGCTGATTTCGGTGGAAGGTTCGGTGCAGATCCGCTCCGGTCGAACCGCCGGCTGGGCCGACGCCTATCTGGGGCAGCCGATCTGCCGTGGCCAGGTCATCCGGGTGCGGGAACACAGCCGCGCCGGCATTCGACTGCCGGACGACAGCATGATGCGCCTCGACCAGATGTCAACGCTGGCGCTGCCGGATCCACCCAACGGTCAGGGCACCCTGCTACATCTGCTGCGTGGCGTGCTGCACCTGTTCAGCCGGAATCCGCGCGAATTGCGTATCGATACGCCCTACGCCAACGCCGGACTTGAGGGCACCGAGTTCGTTCTCAGTGCCCGGGACGGCCGGAGCGACGTGACGGTGATCGAAGGCGAAGTCATCCTGAGCAACGACACGGGCAGCATCAGCGTACGCGACGGCCAGCGCGGCACCGCCAGCGCACAGAACCTGAACCTGGAAGTGAGTGACGTCAGCGACCCGCTTGAAGCCGTTTCGTGGGCACTGTTCTACGTCCCGGTCCTCGTCGGTGACGCCGGATTCGATTCCGTTGAAACAGGCTCAACCGCGGTGTCACCGGCCATGCTGGTCAGCCGTGCGGCACACGCGATATCCGTCGGCAGAAGCACCGAGGCACAGGCAGACCTTGCTCAGCTGCTGTCAACCGTACCTGCGGCGGATCAGACCGAGGTCGCCCGAGCGCATGCTCTGCTGGCAGTGATTGCACTCACGCAGGGCGACCGCCCGACAGCGCGAATTCAGGCCAACCTGGCGGTAAGCACGGCCCCCGATGCAGCGGCCGGCTGGCTTGCGCTGTCGCATGTCGAGCAGGCCGAGTTCAATCTCAGCGCGGCGCTTCACAGCGCTCAGCGTGCCGCCGCTCTGGCCCCGATCGACGCCATCGCCTGGGCACGTGTCGGCGAACTGCAACTGGCGAACGGAGATGTGTCCAACGGCATCAGGACGGCGCAGCGCGCTGCCACCCTGGATCCTCAGCTCGGACACGCCCATACGGTTCTGGGCTTCGGCGAGCTGATGCGCATGCGCCAGCGGCAGTCGGCCACCGCTTTTCGTGAGGCGATCGCGCAGGATCCGTCGGCACCGCTGCCGCGTCTGGGTCTTGGTCTTGCGCTGCTGCGGCAGCGTCAGGTCAGCGATGCACGCGCGCAGATAGAACTGGCCGTGCTTCTTGATCCACGGAATGCGCTGCTGCGCAGCTATGTTGCGCGTGCCTATCACGATGAAGACCGTGGTATCTTTTCCGATGCCCAGATCGACCTGGCCAAGCAGCTCGACCCATTCGACCCGACGCCGTGGCTGTACGACGCGCTGCGCAAGCAGTCCGCCAATCAGCCTGTCGAGGCGCTGCTGGATCTGGAGCGCGCCTTTGAGCTGAACGACAACCGCCCGGTGCTGCGGTCCCGTTTGCTGCTGGACGAGGATCTGGGCACCCGCAGCGGTGCCTTCGGCCGCATTCACAGGGAACTCGGATTCGAGCAGCTCGCGCTGCTCAAGGGCTGGGAATCCGTGAACCGGGATCCGATCGAGTACTCCGGTCACCGCCTGCTGGCGGATGTGTATTCGGCGCTGCCACTGCACCAGATTGCCCGCATGGACGAGCTGTATCAGTCGCAACTGCTGCAACCGGCCAATGTCACGCCGATTCCACCCCTGCTGGCGGAAGCCAACCTGTTCATACTGGACAGCGCCGGTCCCGCGGAACTGGCATTTGCCGGCCTCACGCCCCTGGCCAGCGCGGGCGGATTCAGCGCGCAGGGTTCGGTGGTCACGGCCGGCCACGGTACACGCGGCACCACCGCCATGCTGGCGGGACATTTCGATCAACTGTCGTTCAGCGCCGGCTACTCGGACTTCGTCACCGAAGGCTTTCGCCCCAACAACGATCTCGACCAGCAGGTAGCCAATGTCTTCCTGCAGACCAGGCCCGGCACGCGAACCAGCGTCATGACCGAGCTGCGAACGTCCCGCATCGAAAAAGGCGATATTCGCCTGCTGCACGACTTCGACGCCTTCGACGCACACCTGCGGCAATATGATCGAGAGGATTCGGTTCGTGCAGGAGTGCGCTACGCACTGAGTTCTTCCAGCGACCTGATCGGATCGTTCATCTACCAGTCCGCTGACGGTTATCTCAACTTACCTGCGGTCAATATCATTCACCAGCGCACATCGTCCTCAGCAGACATTCAGTACGTGCTGCGTCATCCGCACTGGTCGCTGCTTGGTGGCATCCGCTACCAAACCCGCAACGGGGCCAGAACGCTCTCGTTCCCGACTCAGCCAGCGCTGCCGCCCCTGGTTACCCCGCTCACCACGCCCGAAGGCAATGCGTACGGCTATCTCCACCTCCACCCGTCCGATCGCTGGCAGGCCACCTTCGGCATCAGCGCCGATCAGGCACGTACCGCGGAGGCGACCCGAAGAACCGTCAACCCCAAGCTGGGCATTACCTGGCAGTTGAATTCGCGAACCACGGTGCGCGCCGCCGTCTTTCGCAACCTGCAGGGACTGGTTCCATCCAAGCAGCACATCACCCCGAAGCTCGAGCCGACTCAGGTCGCGGGATTCAGCCAGCGCTACTTTGCTGTATCTGGAGAACAGAATTCGCGATACGCGGCGGCCATCGATTTTCGCGGCAGCGAGTTCTGGTATGCCGGGGCCGAGCTGTCGCAGCGAAAGCTGTCGTATGTCACCTCGAGGCCATCATCCGGCGGGCAAACGATCACGGCAGTACACAACAGGCAGGAAGATATCGCACGCGCCTACGTCTACTGGGCACCAACGCACTCACTGGCACTGAACGCCTACTACCAGCACGAACGACTGGATGGCCGCGGGACCACCACGGTGGACGGGTATGGGCGGATAAGCACCCATCGTCTGCCGGCCAGCATCCAGTGGTTTCATCGCTCGGGTCTGCGATTGGGGTTTCAGGCTGCGCGAGTTCATCAGCACGGGCTGTTCGCAACCAGGGCAGCCGCTCCTTCCGCTCCACTGACAGACGGATCAGACCGCTTCTGGGTATTCGACGCATCAGCGGGATACCGGTTGCCGAACCGCCGTGGCCTCCTGACCCTGCACGCTCACAATCTTCTCGACACACGCTTCCGCTTTCAGGATCTGGACCCTGACAATCCCCAGATCATACCCATGCGGATGGTCGCGCTGCGGTTCACGGTCGCTCACTGACCGCCGACGCAATCAACGCCGGGATCGCGAATCGCGGCTGTCACGCAGCCTGATTTCATGGCTGAATCTCGCGAAACCTAGCTGTACAGTACAAATTCCCGACGGATAGAATCGTCAGCACTCTGGGACGAGACGAGTCGATGAGCCGCAGGCAGTCGCGCCAATCGCATTCTCGCCGATCCGATGCATCCCGAACCGGTTCAACAGGGGCCGGCGGCGATCGCAGCGATTGTGTGGCGATGCAGCTGCACGACGGTCTTGCCAGACGACAGGACGACAGGAGTGACGGCCGCGGTGTCCTCGTAACCGCCACCGCTCACGGGCGGCGTGTTTCCCGGCGAGCCAGCGAGTACCGGGCAAGACTGTTCAGCCAAACCGTTGAAGGTCTTGGTGGCGACCACCTGGCGGCAATAAATACGCTGACCGTGATTCTGGACCGGCTTGGCAGGCTGTTGGATCATCGCGCCAGCTGAGCCGTCTCCCACGTGTCGCGGCTGTCAGCTGAAAGCCTGTTTGCCTGGCTACATGGCAATCCGGCGCGTGAGGATCGAACGCTCCGACCACTGTTCGATGACAACGGGCACTTCACTGGCCGGTACCGGTGGACTGATAAAATAACCCTGCGCCGCATCGCAGCCAACAGCGCCGAGAAACTCCAGTGCTTCCTGCGTCTCAACGCCTTCGGCGCAGGCGTTGATCCCCAGCTTGTGCGCCAGTCCGATCAGGGCTTCAACCATCACGGTCGCCTCACGTTCTTCGGGTATGCGCTGCACGACCGAGCGATCGATCTTCATTTCGTTGAACGGCATGCGGAACAGCTGTGTCAATGACGAATAACCCATACCGAAATCGTCGATTGCAAGGTTGATATCCTTGACCCGCAGTCGGGTCAGGATATCGGTGGTGTCGGCATGATCGCCGAGCATGGCTGTTTCATTGATCTCCAGCGTCATCCACTGTGGTTCAACATGGTATTCGCGCAGCATCGCTTCCAGTCGGTCCGGAAACGCGATGTCCGATATCAGCCTGGCAGGCAGGTTGACCCGAAGACCGAGATCAAGACGTCGCGTACGCCAGCCACGCAGCTGCTCAATGCCACGCACCAGCACGTAGTCCGTCAGCGCACTGGCCAGCGATGCGGTATCGCCCAGCTGCAGGAACGCGTCAGGTGTCAGCATCCCCCGCCGGGGATGGTTCCAGCGCACCAATGCCTCCATTGCCGAGATATCCCAGGTGCCATCGGCGAAACGCTGCAGGGTCGGCTGATAGTAGACGACGAGTTCGTCGCTCTGCATCGCGTTTCTGAATTCGTCGACACTCAACGGCTGAATCTGAGCGTTTGCCAAGGACAGCTTCTGCAGCAGCTCCTCTGGAGAAAACGGCTTCTGCATCCAGCCAAGAACGTTCAGATCGCGGCTTCGCGCGTACTGTTCGGCAGCGGAAATCGTACGTTGATCCATGCCCGTCACGAGCATGATTCCGGAGCGCACGCCACGGGCTGCCAGCTCCCTGAGGATCTGCACGCCATCCGCCTCCGGCATCTGAAGGTCCAGAACGATGACGTCGGGTTCACGCTCTTCGAGCGCTTCCCTGAACGCGCCTGGATCTGTGGTCACAACCGCCTCAAAGCCGGCCTTGCGTCCCAGGTCGCCAACCAGCTCGGCGATCGCACGCTCGTCATCAAGGATCAGAATTACAGCATTTCCGTCACGCATGACTTCTCCCATCCAGCGTGCGGCGAACCGTACTGGCGAATTCCGCCAGCGAGAACGGCTTCGCCAGTGTAACCCAGGCAACTGCGGCCTCCTGCTTGAGATCACCGCCGGAATCCCGGTGCGTGCGTCCGCTCGGCAGCTCATCCGCATTGCCCTCACCGGCGCCGCTGACGGTTACCATGACCGCCAGCCTGGCGTTGATCGCACGCGCGCGTCTGACCAGAACGTCGACGCCAGAGCCTGTGCCCGCATCACCATCCATGATCGCAAGATCAACATTGCCCGCATTCACTTCGTTGAAGAATTCCCTTTCGGTACTGCTGAGGCGGATGTCGTAACCAAGCACCTGCAGGGTTTCCTTGATGGTGGAACGCAACGCCTCGTCCTGTGCCAGAACAAGTACCCGTTCGTTGCCGGTTGGCAGCGTGGACAGAGGCATCGTCTTGACACTGGTATCGCCGGCAAGATCGGCATGCCGTGGCAGAAGCACGGAGACCACCGTCCCTTTGCCGGGTCTGCTGCGTATGAAGGCAGTGCCTTTGTACTGCTCGGCGAACCACCGCACCATGCTCAATCCAAGACCACTGCCACCGCACGACTCCTTGGTGGTGAAGAACGGTTCAAATACCCGTTCGCGCAACTCGTCCGGAATTCCACAGCCATCGTCCGTAACGGACAACATCGCATAGTCGCCAGGCCTCACGTCCGCGACCTTGGCCTCTCTTTCGCTGATCGACCGGTTGACCACACTGATGGTGATCGCGCCCGAGTTGTTGATGGCATCGCGTGCGTTGATGGCGAGATTGACAACCACACTCTCAAACTGTGCCGCACTTGTCACCACGGGACCGGCGTTGGCATCGAGTCGACACGAAAGGACCACTCGCTTGCCCATGATCTGCCGCAACAGCGGCTCCAGTCCGTCTATGACTCTGGCAGGGTTGATCGGCTCCGCTACGACAGGTTCCTTGCGAGAGAACGACAGCAGTTGCCGCAGGAGATCGGCGCCGCGCCGTGCCGCATCACGTGCCGGCTTGATCTTTTCGAACAGTGCGGGGTTGTCCCGAAGTTCCTCACCGACCAGATACAGGTTCCCGACGAGCACGGTCAGCAGGTTGTTGACGTCATGCGCGATGCCACTGGTGAGGCTGCCCAGTGCCTCCATACGCGCAGTAGCCTGGATTGCACGCTGCAGCTGCTCTGTATGCGTATGATCGGCAAACGTACCCAGCAGCAAGTCCGGCTTGCCGGGGGCATCGCCGACACGAACCAGATCGCCGGTCAGCGATATCACGCCACCGGCAACTCCCCTGAGTTTCAGCGCAACGTTCCTGCGTTGACCATCGGCGAAGGCCTTGTGCCAGATGCTCCAGTCCGTAACCTCGGGCAACAGGTCACCCGTCATGGTGCGTCCGGACAATTCCTCTGGCATGGCTGCCTGCAGCAATTCGGCCATACGCCGATTGGCGGAGACCACTTCACCATGGCGTGACACGAGCAGCATGGCGATGAAGCTGCTGTCAAAGACACAGATGTTCCCGTGCCGCAGACCACCATGCGGACTCTCTCGACTGACGGTCAGATCTGAAGTCGCCGATGCGCTCATAGTGCCCAATGAATCGCTGCCAACTGGAACCCGTTCCGGCCGGACCGGAAGCGCCTATCCGTCGACACCACGCCCGACTGCGAACGGATCCGCGTTACGTTAGATCACCGCACCAGATCGAACATTGAAACAAGTCACACTAGGCACTCCCACAGATCATTCCAATACACGAAATCGCGGATAAAAATGCCATTTTTCATGCGCTTACAACAAACAAAACCACCCTGCGAACTGAACACGAAACAGATCACTTTCAACCGTTATCGAGAATTCGTTCACAAGTTTCCGCAATCAGACGCGCTACACTCCTGCGCTTGTGTCGCTGACCAGATCGGCCCCGCGGTGAATCCCGACTACGCATCAACTTCGCTGTCGAGAACCATAGCAAGCACCGCTACGCTGAAGCTTGCCGGTATTCATGCGCTGGATCTCTTCTACACCCCCCTGGAAGAACGCTTCGAGCGTCTGACCAGACTGGCGCGACGTGCCATCGGAACGCCGGTTGCAGCCATTACCGTACTCAATCATGAGAAGCAGTGGTTCAAGTCGGTCAACGGCTGGGTGGTGACCGAACTGCCTCTGGATCGCAGCCTGTGTGTCTGGACCATCCAGGGCGATGGGCCGCTGATCATCGAGGACACACGGCGCGATGAACGGACCGTCCGGCACGCGCTCGTCGCATCAGCCCCCCGCTTCAGGTTCTATGCCGGTGTTCCGTTGACCGACGAGCATGGCAACCCCGCCGGCACCTTCTGCGTGTTTGATGTGAAGCCACGCCGTATGAATCCTGATGAGCATCAGACGCTGAAGGACCTGGCCGGTCTGGCACAGAAGGAATTTCTCGCGGACCGTCTGGCCGCGGCGCACGCCGCTCTGGCGTCCAAGCTCGGAGCAGCCCGCCGTGAGGCGATGATCGACCCGCTGACGCGTCTGTGGAACCGCCGCGGCGCTACGACGCTGCTCGACGCCGCGCTGGAAGCCGGTGAAGCCAATGGTGAACCGGTCGCTATCGCGATGATGGACCTGGACAACTTCAAGTACGTGAACGACAGGTATGGCCACCAGACCGGCGATGAGGTTCTTCGCAGAATCGGCTCGCGTCTGGTATCCGCCGTGCGCGGTGAGGATCCGGTTTGCAGACTCGGGGGCGATGAATTCATGGTCATCATGCCCGGCGCGGATGCTTTAACCTGTCAGCTCGTAGTGGACCGTCTGATGGCCAGCCTCAGCACAGCCCCGCTGCCAACACGTCGTGGAGCGCTGCCCATTCACATGAGCGCCGGTTTCAGCGTACGCGACCCGGGTGAGCACGTCTCGGCTGAGCAGCTGCTGGACCGTACCGATCGGGCGCTGATGCGATCAAAATCCGATGGCCGCAATCGCGTACGTGCTGCCAGCTGAATCGCGGATCACTCAAACTCCCTGCCATCCTCCAGGCGTATGCGACGCAGGAAAAAGGCGTCCGGGTCATCCAGTCGCGGTGAACCCACCGCTGTGAGGCGCGTCCCGGGCTGAACCATCTCGGGGCGCAGGCCACGACGAACCAGCATGTTCGCGGGCGCACCTTCAACGAAGCTGATCGTCACGACCTCGCCGTTCTCAAGCTGATGAGTCAGCGTCATTTCGATGTGCGGATTCCTGAAGCGGATGCTGGCCACAACACCTTCGAAGGGAATTTCCGTATCGAAGTCGTAAACCGCAAACGAATGATGCGCATAAGATGCCGATGACAGTGCAGCAACTGCCATTGCCATTGCCATTGCCATTGCCATTGCCATTGCCATTGCCATTGCCAGAACCAGCAAACCGCGACAGCGTGTCCGGCCACTACCACCTGTCATCACAACCCCCCTTTCCCGCCTCTACCGAAACTGGGCATGCGGGTCGGCACCGGGCCTGTCCAGAAAGTCACGAAGGCCTTCCGCAGACCGCAGATGAAGATCCCGCTGAGGATACGGTATCTCTATGCCATGTTCATGAAACTTGTCCCAGACTCTGAGCAGAATCGCGCTTTTCACGTTCTGCACGCCATCCTGGGCATCGCGAATCCAGAAACGGATTTCCAGATCGACCGAACTGTCACCGAAGCCCAATATCAGGCACTTCGGTTCCGGTTCCTCAAGCACACGCTCCACTTCGCTGGCGGCCTCGACACACAGATCAATTGCCTTGCGAACATCGGAATCGTAGTGGATCCCGACGCCCTGACGAATCCGCGTGAGGCTGTCGCTGTGTGTCCAGTTCTCCACACGCTCGGAGATCAGCATTTCGTTGGGAATCAGGTGCTCTACGCCATCCCGCGTCACCACGGAGACGTAGCGGCCGCCCAGAGCGGTCACCCATCCGTAGGTCCCGGACACTGCGATGACGTCGCCGGGTTTGATGGAGTTGTCCATCAGCAGAATCAGACCGCTGACAAGATTGCTGACGACCTTCTGCAGACCGAAGCCCACACCCAGAGCGATCCCACCACCGATTACCGCCAGTGCAGTGAGGTCCATACCGACGCTGCGTATGGTGATCAGCACCGCCAGCGTAATCAGCACCATCTTCAATGCTTTGGCGAACAGCACCTGCAGCGAAGGAGAAAACACCTGCGAGTGGCGGATCCTGTTCTCCAGCATGCCCGCCACGTACAAGGCGATGGAAAGTAGAATGACAAGTGCGAACGTGAACGTAAGAACCATCCACAGAGAGATCTCTTCCTCACCAAACTGAATCGCTGCCGCTTCGAGAATGGCTTTGGTGGGAGCGAAGAGATCGAGAATATTCAGCGCCGCGATCGTCCATGCCGTCCAGGCAATGGCTTTCGCCAACGCAGGATTGCGCACCAGCTGCGACACCAGGCGAATCACCATCCAGGCCATCAGCAGGCTGATGACAATCCGGATGACATGATGCGGCCACTGCATGGTGTTGGTGGTGACAAGCAGCATCCACAGCATGGCCAGCCACATCAGTGGCAGCGTGAGGGGACCAACCACCGTGACCAGCGTGACAAGCTGCCCCCGCACACGAAGCTGCTGCAGAATCGAGCGAACGCGCTTTACGACCAACAACGCTACGCCAAGGGTCAGCAGTATGACGACAAGTTGAACAGCATTGCCAACGACCAGCACATGCGTCGCAATCCAGGTGACAATGCCGTCAATCCATTCGGCCATCCATTCGGCCACCGGTTGTTCCGCCAACCACTCATCCATCAGATATCGACTCCGCACACCAACGTCGCACACCGCACTTGCGGTGGCGAAAGTATTACATTGCCGGGCAGCGAAAGGGAGCGGTGGCGGTCAATACGCATCGCACGGGGTCGGATCCCAGCCGCCGTCTCCGGACTCACGTCGGAAGTTCGAACTGGTGATGAATGGCTGCGTCAGGTAGGTGGGGTCGTCGACTATGGTCTGCACCACCAGCCACTGGCTGCCATCCGGCTGTACCAGCAGGTCGAAATGCTCGGTTACCACCGCATCGGCACTATACGGCACCCCGTTCCAGCGCAGATAGCCCGGCAGCAGATGTGTTGTGACTGCCCGTATCGACCCGTTGCGCTGTCCGGGCCCGGGCCCTCCGGACAGACGCCATTCCGCCCCGGTGACGCCCTGCCAGCTCGCGGACTGACCGGTCGGCGCGTCGGCAAAATGGAGCAGGCGAACCTGCTCACCGGCGTCCGCCTCGATCCGCAGTATGGAACTGCCATCCCAGCTGATGCGCAGGCGGCCTGGAACACGCATCAAGGCAGCCGCACCGAAGGGACGGCACGCCAGACCCTGCGACTCGTCACGCATCCGGTCCCAGGCTTCGGCCACCGCACGGCCGGCGGCATTGACCGGCACGCTGTCCACGTCGCCGCGCGGCGGTGTCATCATGCGGTGGCGCCAGTCCTCCGTAATCACCGAGACCCACTGCCCGGTAAGATCGAATGGCGCGGCCGCTCGGGCGCTGGATGGCCCGCCAGAACCTGGCGGCTGCGCCAGGGCGGTATGCGCCGCAACCAGCATCGCCGGCAGCACGGCGATCACCCGCATGAACCGGGCATGCCCGCGATGCGCTCGCCACACAGTCGCCAGTCGCCGCACCGTCGCCAGTCGGTTCACCGCCACCCATCCACGCCCGGCGCCGGAGCAGGTGCTGCGCCGCGTTCGGTCAGACTCCGATAAGCAGCCTCGATGAAGTTTTCGGTCGTCCACAATCCGGTTGTGGACCCGTACATCGGATCAAAATCCAGAGTCGGCCGCGCGGCCTTGATCTGCTCAAGCGTCATTCCGGCGTCGATCAGGCTCTGCAGCCGGTCGCGCACCACAATCACCATGTCTCGGAAATTGACCACATCGCCGAGTTCGGACAGCCTGCCATGACCCGGGATCACCAGCGTCCCGCCCTCCTGACCATAAGAGGGAATGATCATCTCCGCGAGACGGATCAGCGCATCGATGATGCCCTGCAGGCTGCCCCCGGCATCCAGGTCGATGAACGGATACATCGTGGTGACAAAGATGTCTCCGGCGGCGATCACGTCGGAGCGACGGAAGAATACGAAACTGTCACCATCGGTGTGTGCACTCGGCTGATGGACGATGCGTATCCCTTCGCCGTTGAAATACAGCTGCTTCTCAGCGGTGAAGTAGGTATTCGTGGGCCAGGCCGCCTGCGGCACCGGTACCTGCTGCGAGGAAGCAGTCACCATGCGCATCAGCACGTTTTCGTGCGCAAGTATCTGCGCCCCGCCGGCCACCTCGCCGGCGAACACGATATTGCCGCCGGTTACGGTACGACCGGCCACCGTGAGCGCGGCGTTGCCGCCAATGTGATCGGGATGATGATGCGTGTTGACGATGTACCTCAGGGGGGCGTCCGACAGCCGACGAATCGCTTCGAGAATTCTCCCCGACAGCTGCTCATACTGGGTATCGACGATCAGCACGCCGTCACTGCCGGTCTGTACCGTAATATTGCCGCCGGCGCCGACGAGCATGAAGATGTTGTCCCTGACCTGAAGCGTCTGAATCTCGACACTGTCAAAGTTCTGCTGGGCGCTGGCCGTGAGTGATGCGGACACGGCGAGGAGCAGTGCCGCGGCAGCTCCGGTGCGCGCGCCGCGCCGCCCGCTGGCGGTCGACCTCGTCACTGCCCTGATCCGTCCACCAGCGGCAACTCCCGAAGGCGATGTCGATACTCCGGATACAGCGTATGCGCGCCGCCCATTGCCGCTTCGAGCGGAATTCGATGCTCTCTGGCGAACTCCAGCAAATGAGGGTTCTGTCCCGGCAGATAGTGAGGAAAATGCCCGCGGGGAAACACGACCTCCACCACGCTCTCACAGGGGTAGGCGCCGAAGCGGCCGGTTTCGCTATAGACGAAGTCGCGACTCCTGAAGTACCCCTCTTCGAGGTACAGCGGATCTTCGATGTAGATGGACCAGTTCAGATGGTCGCCGTGACGTATGAAATGCTCTGTCATCGTCGCCTGGTCGCTGCGCGCAATGCCGTTCCGACGTATGAATCCCTCGCGCAGATGCGTGGTTGTGACCTTCAGTACGTGTCCGTGCCACTCGCCGGTGGAAAACCCCATCGCCGTGTGCAGGGCATGTTCGGGTGGATGTGCCCGGCCATCCATCCAGATCACCCGCTGGGTGTTCCAGGCAAAATGCTGCAGCCTGATGGCCTGCAGCTGCTGGGTTTCACGGACGACATCCTCGCTGATGCGGATGTCACCGAACATGTTGGCGTAGTCGGCGGGGTGAACGCGACACTGATAATCCGGCAGCGACAGAATCGACGCGTTCCAGGTCTGCGCCCTGAGACGATTGGCTTCGTTGAGAGGCACACCGGTGTAGTCGCCCAGCATGGGGCCGGGTACCCGATCTTCCCAGTCCTCGTGCGCCCGGGCACTCCACGCACCCACCAGATTGACCTGCGCGTAGCCGGACGAAGCCGGCAGTGCCGCCACCAGGCTGCCAACCAGATACGGGGCCGCGTACAGCATGGCTGCCACAACACGCAAGCGACTGGACATCCCCCACTCCTGGCTACCACCGGTAGCCGAACCCTGCCCTCTCGGGCTGCTTTCTGTTGCGCGTCACCGCCTGTGCCGGCGGCTGTAATTATTCAAGGACGCTGTGCTGGCCTTACGGCTCTTGCCTGCGGATCATGTTAGCACAGCCTTTTCAGTCGCCTGCACCGATGCCTGGCCCTGACGGTGTCACCCAGGCGATCAGTGCAGTACGCGTGCCGCGTTCTCGCGGGCTGCCGACTGCGCCCTGCGAATCGCTTCATCGACGGTGCGCCGTACATCCACGGGGACCGCGTTGCGTGCCTCACGAATCATGTGGGCTTCGATGATGCTGGCGAGATCCCTGAAGTTGTAGCCTTCGTCATTGCGCGCAACCAGTGTGCGCTCGAATTCGCGTGATACACCCGCCCATTCCAGGACGTTATCCGCGACCGGTCCCGCGGGCAGTTTCGCAGGCCACGTCTGCCCGTTGTCACGCAGGTACAGATCAAGGAGAACGCCCATCACGCAATGGGTGTCGCGACGCCAGAATACCCGGCTCGCCCGACGCAACCTGCCCGTCGTCTGCGCATAGTCGCCGCTGCGCAGCGCTTCCACCCATTTTTTCGCGTTCTCATTCATCGCTGTTCTCCTGACAACCTGGCTCGGTCGCAATCCGGGTCACGAACAATGCAGCGCCCGTGATACAACACACGCGACTCAGACACAATAGCCGCAATGACGTGCCTCCCGCCAGCCCTGCACGCGCGCGGTGCCTGCTGGTAAGCTTCCATCTTTCTCTCCGGCTCGCCGCAAGGCGATGGCGCAGTATTTCTCACCCGTGGGCACGCGTACTCCAGTTTCGAAAACCGCCGTCGGACTGATCGTCGGGCCAGCGATTGCCGTATCCATGCTCATCGTCGGCGCGCCCGGAGGCTGGCCGCAGGACGCCTGGTTCGTCGCCGCGCTTGCCCTCCTGATGGCTGCCTGGTGGGTGACCGAGGCGATACCCATTCCGGTCACCAGTCTGCTGCCGGTGGCCGTGCTGCCACTGTTGAACGTACGCCCGATCAGCGAGGTCACAGCCCCCTACGCCCACCCGCTGATCTTTCTGTTCCTGGGCGGATTCATGCTGGCGCTGGCCATCCAGCGATGGAATCTGCATCTGCGTATCGCACTGCTGATTCTCGCCGTCGCCGGCCGCCAGCCGGACCGTATCGTTGCCGGATTCATGGCCGGCACCGGACTGCTCAGCATGTGGGTGAGCAACACCGCCACGGCGGCGATGATGCTGCCCATCGGTATTTCGGTACTGCTGCTGATGGAGAGCGTGCGCAGCGAAGACGACAGCGAACAGCAGAAGCGTTTTGCATCCGCGCTGCTGCTCGGCATTGCCTTCAGCGCCAACATCGGCGGCATGGGCACGCTGATCGGTACACCGCCCAATGCACTGCTGGCGGCATTCATGTCCGAGTCCTATGGTATCCAGATCGGCTTCGCGACATGGATGATCGTCGGCGTGCCGGTCGCCGTACTGCTGTTGAGCAGCGCATGGTGGATACTGACGCGCTGGGCCTTCCCGCTCGACCGCAGCGAACTCACCGGTTTCCGACGTTTGGTCGCCGCAAAGCGCGCGGAACTTGGGCCGGTTACCGGCTCGGAGAAGCGCGTGCTGTTTGTCTTCGTCGCGATGGCCGCCGCCTGGGTGCTGCGGCCCTGGCTGGAAGCGCTGCTGCCGGGCGTGCATCTCTCCGACCCCGGCATTGCCGTACTCGGTGCGCTGGCACTGTTTCTGATCCCTGCAGCCGGCAGCGCCGGTGGCCTCCTGAACTGGCAGATGACACGCGAGCTGCCATGGGGGGTGCTGCTGCTGGTGGGTGGCGGACTCAGCCTGGGTACGGCCATCGAACAAAGCGGGCTGGCTGCCATCATTGCCGCCTACCTGACGGGCATTGCGGTGTTACCGCTGGCCCTGGCAGTGCTGGCCGTCGCGCTGCTCACCATGATACTCAGTCATGTCACCAGCAACACGGCGTCGGCCGCCACGCTGCTGCCCATTGCCGCCAGTCTCGCCCTGGGTCTGGGCTACCCGCCGCTGTTGCTCGCCGCACCGGTGGCACTGGCGGCCTCGTGCGCGTTCATGCTACCTGTGGCGACGCCGCCCAACGCCATCGTGTTCGCCAGCGAACGGCTCACCGTTGCCGATATGGTGCGCGCCGGCGCGCGTCTCAGCGTGATTGCCCTCGCCGTGGTGCTCGCCGCGGTCATGCTGATCGTCGTGCCACTGGCCCGTGTACTGCAGTAGAAAGCACGGCCGCTGAAGGCACGGCCGCTCATGGCCATCCCGGCCGAAAGGCAGCCAACGTCGTCCCGGGACGGGAAACGAAACGGGGCGGATGCCGTTTCCAGCACCCGCCCCGTGAATTCGGACGCCGCGCCCGGATCAACCGGGGGCGCCCTCGGGCTTCAGTCTGATCGCGTGATCAGGCCTTGCCGGTACGCCATCCTTCAGCGTAGGTCTCGCGTGCGACCTTGCCGTAGGGCACCGGGCTGACCACGACGCGAACCTTGGCCTGCTGGTGGGGCTCGACGGTGGTCTTCTTGGTACCGCCGTTCTCTTCGCCCCAGTACAGCGTCAGTTCCGAACCCTGCTTGACGTCGGGCTCGACAAAGCCCAGCGACAGCATGGAACGTTCGTTGTAGCTGTAACCCGTGAACATCGATGCTCCGACGACCTTGTCGCCATGCATGACCTTGTCGAACGACGACGATGCGTAGTTCGACAGCGGCAGATCGATGTACTTGAGGTTGTCTTCACCCGGCTTGAACATCGATGCGAAGATGTTCGCCACGTCGTCACCATTCCACGCAAAAGTCACCTTGCGACGATGCGGCTTGTCAGCCATCTTCTCCAGCGCCTCACGGCCGATGAAGTCGTGATCGAACTTCACGAACGGACCGTAACCGATCTCGTACGGGGTGACATAGTAATCTTCGATGTTGTCGGAGACGAAGCTGCCACCCAGGGAACCGGAGGACTCGTAGCTGTTGGCCGGCAGCCATTCACGATACGCCTTCATGCGCTCGTCGGTGTAGACGGCGGGCAGCGGCGACGGAATCCAGCCGGACTCCAGCGTGTTGGTGGCATAGGCACGCGAACCGACCTGGCGAATACCGAATTCCTTACCGGCTTCGACGATGGTCTCGCGAACTTCCTCGCGCTCTTCGTAAGGACCCCAGATCTCAAGACCCGGTGCACCGGCCATGCCGTGGCGCAGCGCACGAACCTGGCGATTGCCGATCTTGATGTAGCCCATATTGAAGAACTTGATCTCCGGCACCGGACCGCCATTCAGCTTCTCGATCACCTGCCACGCGTTCGGGCCCTGGATCTGGAAGCGATAGCTGATGCGATTGACGGCCTTACCCTTGGGGTTACCAGGCGAACGGTCGTCATTGATGATGTTGACATCGTATCCGCCGGTGGCGGCGTGGAACTGAATCCAGTTTGCCGACGGGGCGCGACCCACGAACACCAGCTTGTTCTGCTCCAGATGGAACAGAATGCCGTCGCCGATCACATGACCGCTATAGGAAACCGGCACGAACTGCTTCGCGCGGTCCACCGGGAAGTTCTTGAAGCTGTTGATCGCCAGATGCGACAGAAGCTTCAGCGCATCGGGACCTTCGATATACAGGTCGACCATGTGGTGCGATTGATCGAACAGCACGCAGCTGTTGCGCCATGCACTCTGTTCGTCGCGCCAGTTGGAGAACTCTGCGGGGACTACCGGATATACGTAGGCGCCGAGCTGCGAATTGCGCAGCAGTTCAACCGGATTGCGGACGGACTTGAGCACGTCCTCTAGACTCTTGTGGGCCATGGTTTCGTCTTGCCTCCTGATGACAGTATTTTTGCGTGGGAGCCCCCCGGAAAGCGCGGTAGTGTACCACCACGTTGCCGAAAACGGTCATCCGGCGGGCAATTTCCCCCTCAGCCCCCGGGCGGCGGCGAGAAGAACAGGGTCAGCAAGGTGGTCAGCACGAGCACAGCGGCCAGCAGCAGCAGTTCAATGCCCAGCAGCGCCCGCAGAGCCGGCGCGGCGGATTCGCGAGTGGCGAGGCGAGGCGTCAGGTACCACTTGTTGATTACCGCAATCGCCAGCAGCAGCGCAAATCCGCCTGCCTTGGCCAGCAGCAGCAGACCGTAGCCGGAAAAAAGCGCGGTCGGATCAGGCAGCAGCGCCCAGGTCATCACGATGCCCAGCAGCAGAATCACCGGCACCAGCACCACGGCCAGACGTGAGAACGCCGCTGCTGCGACGGCCACGTCCGGTGATCGGGCGGTCCGTGCGGTGACGAGCAGCCCGAATACCCCTCCGACCCAGAGCATGACGATCAGCACGTGTCCTGCGAGCGCAGGAGCCAGCAGCCAGCGCAGATCCGATGTGGACGTGTGACCGGGGAAGGTGTACGACATGGCGATCACCGTGGCGCCAGCCACCGCAAGCGCCGCACGGGCAGGCGCGGGACGATCGGTACTACGCGCCAGCGCCGCGATGATGAGACCCAGGCCAAGCACCCTGACCGTGGCGGCCACGCCAATGCTGCTGCCCAGCGCGAAGAGCAGAAGCTCGGCATCGCCAAGACCGGCGAAGCTGCCCAGCATTCGCGCCGGCTGCATCAGCAGTTCAACTACAAGCAGCCCTGTTGCGGCAACACCCGCATACAGTCCCGCCGCCGCGATGCACCGGTCAGTGCGCGGTGAGCCCGGGAAAACGGCCAGCCACAAGGCGACTCCGCCCGCCTGAACGACGCCGAGCATGCCGAGGGCACGGACCACTGCGAATGCCGCATCGACGGCGGTCATCATGGACGAGTGTCATGCCCATCGTGTTCGGCGGCGCCTGATGTCGCCTCAGGCGCGGAGATCGCGAATGCGATTTCACCGGACACCACGTGGGTGTCTGTCGAGATGACCCGCCAGTGAATGGTGTATCGACCCGCCGCCAGCGCCGGCGTATCCACTGTGAAGTGCGCCGCACCGCCGGATTCGTGCGGGTCGAGGGGAGTGTCGTTGCCCTGATCGTCGCGGACGAACCAGGCCGTCAGGCGCACCGGCTCGGAAAACCTCAGCTCAAGCAGATCAGGCACCGTAGTCAGCACGGCGTCGGCCTTCGGAACCGATTCGCGAAGACTGGTATGCGCCCACGCGCCGACATGAACCAGTGTGCACACGAGCACAACCGCCAGTCTGGTCAATTTCATGATCATCGAGTTGTCTCCATCCATCAGAACCAGAAGCGAATTCCCGCCACCGCGCGGGTATCACGCGCCGGGCGACCAGAGGCACGGACAAGTGCCGCCGTATTACCACGCGCGACCTCGCGAGTCACACCCAGATACGGCGCGACATCGCGGCGTATCTCATAGCGGAATCGCAGGCCGCCTTCGAGCCTGGCAAGGCCTGAGCCCACGGAGGCATCGAGGTCATCGCGAGCATACCAATGTGTCTTGAACAGAGGCTGAACGACGAACCGCCGCGTCAGATGCATTTCGTACTCCACCTTGAAACTGGCCATCAGCCGACCGGACTCGCCCAGATACGCCGTTGCCCGCACTTCGAAGCGATAGGGCGTCACACCCTGCAGGCCGACCGCAGCGTAGTTGCGGCTGGCCGCAAGGCCGGTATCATGCCGCACGCCAGCCACCAGATCCCACCATGGCGCTATGGCGCGCCCATACAGCAGCTCGACATGTCCACGCGTGCCGGTTTCGCTGTCGCGGTGGCCCTCGCTGCGTACCCACAGCCGGTTGAAGTCGTATCCGACCCAGGCCTGCATGTCCCAGTGCGGATCCCGGCCGTGCCGTCCATGCCGCAGCTCAAGCTGCTCGAAGAGCACGGAGGCGCGCAGGCGATCGTGATGCATCCCGTGCCGGGCACGACTGTCACCCGTATCGGGGAAGGCCTCGGCGCGGTCGGCATCGGTCAGGGTTGGCACATGATCCTGCGTCTGGTGCGCCTGGTGCATCTGGTGCGCCTGGTGATCGACATGCCCGTTCCCTTCGGCCGCGACAACCATGTCGTACGGCGCCAGCACCAGCAGCATCGCCGCAAGGCCGCTTACACTCCCGCAGGACGCCGCGTTGACAGCCTGGCGACTCATTCTTCCACCCGGACTTTACGAAACATGCCGGCCTCCATGTGATACAGAAGATGACAGTGAAATGCCCAGCGCCCGAGCGCGTCGGCGGTGACGCGGATCGCGCGACGGGTGCCGGCGGCGATGTTCACCGTGTGCTTGCGCAGGTGAAACCGGCCCTCCTCGTCCTCCAGGTCGCTCCACATGCCATGCAGATGGATGGGATGATCCATCATCGTGTCGTTGACCAGCACCATCCGCACCCGCTCCCCATAGCGCAGCCTGATCGGCTCGGCGTCCTGGAAGCGGATGCCGTCGAACGACCAGATGAAACGGCCCATATGGCCGGTGACGTGCACTTCCAACGTGCGACCCGGGTCGCGGCCGTCCGGATCCGGGAACAGAGACTGCAGATCCGCATAGGTCAGCACATCGCGGCCGTTGTCACGCAGGCCCACTCCCGGATCATCCAGACGCGGCTGCGGTGCCAGCGCCCTCATGTCCATGCCGGGATTGCGATACTCGCTGGGCGGATGCCATTGCGGCGCATCCGCAGGGCCAGCGGCAGTCGCGTGACCGGCATGCGCCGGCGTCTCATGATCCGCATGGCCGTCGGGGTCGTGCCCGCCATCGTGCCCGCTTTCGCCCTGCTCCCCGTTGTCACCATGTCCTTCATGGTCCTCGCCATGCATCCCATGGCCCATATCGGCGTGCGTGAGCAGCTGCACGCGGTCCACTTCGGGCACCGGGGCGTGCAGTCCTTCGCTCACCGCTAGCGTACCGCGCGCGAACCCTGAACGGTCCATCGCCTGCGCGAAAATCGTATAGGCTTCGGCGCCACGGGGCTCAACGATCACATCCAGCGTCTCCGCGACCGCGAGACGAAATTCGTCACAACGCACCGGTCGCACGAATTGGCCGTCGGCGGCAACCACGGTCATCTTCAGCCCCGGGATGCGGATATCGAAGTACGTCATCGCCGAGCCGTTGATGAATCTGAGCCGCACCCGCTCGCCCGCGCGGAACAGGCCCGTCCAGTTGGAGGCCGGCGCGGCACCGTTCATCAGATAGGTATAGGCCAGCGCTCCGACATCCGCCAGGTCCGTCGGGTCCATGCGCATGCGCGCCCAGGCCAGGCGCTCGCGAAGGGCCGGCCCGAAACCTTCCCCGCGCGCATCGCGGACGAAATCTCCAAGCGTCCGCGGGTTGCTGCTGAAGTAATGTGAATCCTTCTTGAGGCGGTCGAACAGGCGGTACGGATTCATGTCGGTCCAGTCCGACAGAAACACCACATGCTCGCGATCCACTTGGAACGGCTCGGGTTCGGCCGGATCGATGATCAGCGGCCCGTACATGCCCAGCTGCTCCTGAAAACCCGAGTGGCTGTGATACCAGTAGGTGCCGTTCTGCCGTACCGTGAAACGGTAGGTGAACGTTTCGCCCGGCGCGATGCCGGGGAAGCTGATGCCCGGCACGCCATCCATGCTGGCCGGCAACAGGATGCCGTGCCAGTGGATGGACGTATCGTCCGTCAACTCATTGCGCACGCGCAGCGTGACCGTGTCACCCTCCCGCCAGCGCAGCAGCGGTGCCGGCAGCGAACCGTTGATCAGCGTCGCCGATCGGCGGCGCCCGGTGAGATTCACCGCATGGCTGCCGACCACGAGATCGAATTCGGTACCGCTCAACGTGCCGGGCAGCTGACCACCATGGGCAATCGCGCGCGGTGCAAGCAGCCCACAGGCGGAAAGGACGCCGCCGGCAGCCAGTCCTTCGAGAAAGCCACGGCGGCTGAAGGCCCGGGCTTTGGCAATGTCATGATCGGACACCGCGGATCGGTGCCGGATCAGATGTGTTCGTCGTTTCATGTCTGAACCTCTGTTATGCAGTTCGCGCAGGCGGTCGAAGACCGGCACACGATAGGGCGCTCTGCCGCCCGGCGGGCGACGCGCCGACAGAGGGTTCAGCTAATTCAGAAACACGCAGTAACGCAGATTGATCGGAATCGTTTCGGCCGAATCCACCGAATCCGGCGGCGGATCGACTCGCGCGCAACCGGCCGGGTCGTATGCGGATTCGGGCACGAACACGTCCACGAGGCTGGCGTCCGGCTCGGCCTGGCTCTGATGACCGACCATCGCCACGCCCGGCAGCGAGTCACCGCAGACGGCGATCGACTGGGCTGGCTTCGCCGGCGTCTGTTGGCCACAGTGCATGCAGTACCGCGCACAGTCGTCGGCATGCCCGTGGCTGTCGTGCCCCTCCTGCCCGCTGTGCTCGTGCTCGTGATGCTCGTGGTGCTCGTCATGGCCGGGGAATGAATGTGGGTACGCAGGCTCGTGAAGCGGCGTGTCGTCGGGCAGCTGGCCGGATGCCTGCCCGAACGCATGCGCACAGGGTCCGGCCGCCGCTGAACTCCACGCCAGCAGCAACGTCGGCAGAAGCCACGCCACCAATCCGCGCTGATGTTGTCGCAGACGTTTCAGCAACCGCCCTTACTCCGCAAAATTACCCCTTGGAACCACCCCGCCGCGACGGGCGCCCCTGCGGCGCGCCATACAGCAGCGGTACCGCAGCCTCGGCCGCCAGCACGCGGAAAGTCAAACTCTCTTCCATATACAGCTGCACGGAATCAGCGCCATGGTCTTCGTAGCCGATGGACAGGTCACGTCCCACGGTGAGTTCGAAGTCTCCGCCGCGCAGACTCACCACCACCGCGCCATCCACGGCCGGTGCCCAGACAATCGGGCCATCGACGAGCCGTTGCACATGCTGGATGACCGGATAGCCACCCTTGAAGGTGGTCTGTGTGAGGCCGGTGAAGCAGCGTGGCCCGAGCGCAATGGCATAGGGTCCTGCCACACCGGCCGCCTTCAGCTGACCGACCGCCTTCGCCACCTGCGCCGGATACGCCTCGTAGTCCTCAGTGATGGTCAGCGCGCTGTCTGCTGCAGCTTCCACAATACCGGTGATGCCGCCAGCCTGATAGCCCTGGAAGATCGCGCCGTCTTCAGCGAGCGCCATTGCGCGTGCGGCTGTGGTCACCGCCTCGAGGTCGGCGTCCCTGGCACCGCGCGAGATGGCATCCAGCTCCGACCGTTTGAGCGTGAAGGAAACACGGAACTCGACCAGCGGTTGCACCGTCCTGCGGGCGGCGACCACATCACCGCCAGGACCTTCACGCAGCCTTTCGGCACGCCCCAGCGACACAGCGGAATGCGTCCAGCCCAGCGGACCTGCGAAATCCACCAGGCGGCGTCCGGCCAGAGCTACCGTCAGCGCCTGACGCGCCTCGTCGTCAATCTCTTTCCATGCCGCGTTCGAAACAGGTGCCAGTTCGCGTCGCAGATCGTCCATGTTAAACACCTTATCCTTTCAGACTGCCAATGCCGAGTGAACCATCGGCTACCGATGCCTCCGCGCCGGCCCCATCGGCCGCGGCGCTGCCGTCATCCGTGTGTACCGCTTCATCGTGCACGATGGGACCGTCCTTGAACAGATAAGTCCTGAGTTCCTTGTCGATGTGCGGATTGCGACGTCTGAGCCACTCCAGCACCATGGCCGCATGCTCCATCTCCTCGTCGCGATTGTGTTCCAGAATGCGGCGCAGCTCGGCGTCACCGGTCGCCTCCAGGCGCTGGTCGTACCAGTCAACGGCTTCCAGCTCTTCCATCAGGGAGACGATCGCCCTGTGTCGATCGATGGTCGCCGGACTCAGCTTCGCCGGGTCTTCATGCAGATCTCCACTCGCACTGGCCATTCGATGATCTCCTCAACCGCTTGTCAGACCACATCATTGTGACATGATGCACGATGTCATATTAACCGGCCGCGTGACGGGAATCATCCGCCATCGTGGCGGCGGGCAACCTCGAGCCGGAACAGGGAGGCGATCGATTGGCGTTTGAATCCATGTTTACCGAGATCGCCGTCGTCCTGGCGATCGCCGCGGTGATCGGCATTGTCGGCCTGCTGCTGCGCCAGCCGCTGATCGTTGCATTCATTGCCACCGGTATCGTTGTCGGACCCGACGTGCTCGGCCTGTTGCAATCCGAGGCACCGGTGACCCTGCTGGCCGAAATCGGGATCGCGGTGCTGCTGTTTCTGGTCGGCCTCAAGCTGGACCTCCAGATCGTGCGATCGCTTGGCTCCGTCGCACTGGCCACCGGTCTGGGTCAGGTCGCGTTCACGGCCATCATCGGCTTCATGATCTGCATCGGTCTCGGACTGGACGTCGTGACCAGCGCCTATGTGGCGGTTGCGCTCACGTTCTCCAGCACCATCATCATCGTCAAGCTCCTGTCGGACAAGCGCGAGGTCGACTCCCTGCATGGGCGCATCGCACTGGGCTTTCTGATCGTCCAGGATATCGCCGTGGTATTCGCGATGATGGTGCTGTCTGCCGTCGGCGTCGGTGCCGCCGTCGACGCCAGCCAGTGGTGGATACTGACGACGCTGAGCGGCACCATCGGCCTGCTGATCGTCGTCAGCCTGTTCATGCGCTATGTGGCCGAGCCGCTGCTGCGCCGCATAGCCAGGGTACCGGAACTGCTGGTCACTTTCGCGCTCGCCTGGGCCGTGCTGTTCGCCGCCGCCTGCGAATGGATCGGCCTGGGCAAGGAGCTTGGCGGGCTGCTTGCCGGTGTTTCGCTGGCATCCACCACGTTCAGGGAAACGCTCGCATCGCGACTCTCCAGCCTGCGCGATTTCCTGCTTCTGTTCTTCTTTCTCGCGCTCGGGTCTGGCATGCGTCTGGATACACTGGGCGAACAGGTGCCCACGGCTTTGCTGCTGTCCGCTTTCGTGCTGATCGGCAACCCGGTGATCGTCATGATCATCATGGGCTACATGGGGTATCGCAAACGCACGGGCTTTTTCGCCGGTCTCACAGTTGCGCAGATCAGCGAGTTCTCGCTGATCTTCATGGCCATGGGCATCGCGTTGGGTCATGTGGCGGAAGCGTCCATGGCGCTGGTCACGCTGGTCGGCCTGATTACCATCACCACGTCCACCTACATGATCCTGTATTCGCAGTCGCTGTACGGCGTTCTGGAACGCTTCCTGTCCTGGTTCGAACGGGACATGCCACACCGGGAAGGCGATACGCCGCCGTCCATGGCGGAGAATCCCGACGTGATCATCTTCGGCGTCGGGCGCTACGGCCGTGAGATCGCCAAGGTCTTCGGCGGCGCCGGTGCGAAACTGCTGGGTGTGGACTTCGATCCCGAGACGCTGGATCAATGGAAGCGTCGCGGACTGCCCGGCATGTATGGAGATGCCGCCGATCCGGACTTTCCGCATCTGCTGCCCCTGAACGACGTGAAGTGGGCCATCATTGCAATGCCACCATCACCGATGGCCCTTCAGGAAGACGCCCGGGTGGTGCTGATGGAAGGTCTGCGCAAGGAAGGGCTTCGCGGCCGGATCGCGATACGCAGTCACGATGCCGCCGATGCCGAACGCATGAAGGCGTACGGCGCCGACCTGGTTCTGTCACCATTTGCCGATGCCGCGATCCGCGCGGGCGAAGTCACCGGGTTTGTGCCACTTCCGCAACCATTTGGTGAAGCAGAGGATCCCGCGACCTCCTCCTGAAGCGTCATCCGCTATACTGCACGGTCACAGCGATCCCTTATCGCCATCCGTCGCCTCCGACGGCAGGAGCACCTATCCATGCGCAACCTCGTCCGCCTGACCACCTCTTCCCTGCTGGCCTGCAGCCTGGCCGCGGGTGTGAACGCACACGCAGCCAGCTACTACTACGAAGCAACGACGCGAACCGAGGGCGAATCCGCCGGCCGCGGCGCCACGGCCAATGTCCGTGGCTGGGTGGACGGCAGCCGCGCCAAGGTCGAGTACCTGGATGCCGATTCAAGCGGTCTGTTCCGCGCCGGCAGCTACCTGCTGACCACCGACGGCGGTGCAACGCTGTATCTGGTCAATCCCGCCGAACGTGCCGTATCGGAGCTGGAACTGGATGCCATGTTCGGCATGATGGGCAGCGTCATGAACGCCATGGGCGGCCTTGTGAACATGCAGTTCGGCGACTTCGTCAACGAACGCGTGGAGCAGCGCCCGGGCGAGAACATCCTCGGCTATCCGACCACGTTCCACCATTTCAACACCGGCTATACAGCGACGATGTCCGTGCTCGGCATGCGCAACGAGTCGCGGTCGGAAACCCGGCAGCAGGTGTGGTGCGCCGACGGGCTCCAGGCCGACGGTTTCGGCATCTGGCTGCGCCCGGATCGCTTCCGCACCGGCAATACGGAACTGGATCAGCTGATCGCCCAGGAATACGGCGCATTGGACTGCGTGCCGCTGCGCATGCGCAGCGAGTCCACCACCAGCGATCGACGCGGCCGCCCGTCCACGACCACCACGGTGATGGAGGTGACGGTGCTGCGTGAGGAGTCGGCGCCCGTATCGACCTTCGAACTGCCTGCCGACTACGAGCACGTCTCATTGCTGGCCGGCCTGCCCGACGAACTGCGCGAGCTGCTGGAGCAGAGCGAACAGATGGAAATCGAGGTGCCGGAGAGTGGCGACAGCGGTCGTCGGCCGCGGCTGCGCGATCTGCTGAACCGCTGACGGATCACGCCGGCGACGGCGCAGGAAGCCGTGAGCACCTAGGCACGCTCGTCGTCACGATCCGGTTCACCACAGACCCGCAGCATGGCCTGGCGAACGTCACGACCGAGCGCGACGGCGTCCTCCCATGCCTCGCCCCGAGCCCGGTGCGGTGCCAGAAATGTCACTGCAACAGGATGACGTCTGGGTAGGTGCGTGCCCTCCAGCAGTACCCGACGCGTGCCACGGAGCACGATCGGCACCACCGGGCGCCCGGCTTCCGCCGCGGCACGAAACGCACCCATCCGGAACGGCAGCAGCCCCGGCTGACGCTGAAACGTGCCCTCCGGAAAAATCATCAGCGTCTCTCCGGCAGCCGCGTATTCGGCCAGGCGGTTGGCGTCACTGCTGCTGCGCTGACGCTGCGAGCGATCCACGAACACCAGCCCCGCTCGCTCGAGCAGCCAGCCCAGCAACGGCACACTGCGCAGCTCCAGTTTGCCGACGAAGCGTACCGGCCGCGGCAGCACACTCACCAGCACCAGTGCGTCGACATAGCTGGTGTGATTGACGACGAAAATCGGCCGATCATCCCAGCGCCTGTGCTCGGCACCGTGCACGACGATGCGGATCCCGGCTGCAGCGAAAATCAGTCCGGCAATGTGATGTAATGCACTCCAGCGCCTCCCGGCGCCCGGGAGAACCACCAGCGCACCGGCGCCGATCAAGGCCGCCACGCCGGTCAACGCCAGGACATAGATGCCGTAGCTACGCCGTACCGCGTCCGCGGCGCCGCGCCGTATCCACGACAGCGCGGCACTCAGTGACATCCGCAACAGCTGCATCCGTATGCCGCGCTGGGGTTTGTGCAACGCGCCCTGCTGATACAGATCGCGCATCGCCGTTCTGCGAATTTTGCCGCTGGACGTTTTCAACACGGTGCGTGGCGGTACGAACACCACCTCATCCGGCTCGATGGCGAACAGCGACTTCGCGGCGTTTTCTATCTGCTGTCGGATCGCATCCAGTCGTTGCGCGTCGCGCTCGGTCGTCTCGGCGACCACCACGAGCTGCTCGGTCTCACGGGCAGCATCCCTCGCACCGAGCACCGCCACGCATCCCCTGCGTATGCCATCGATATCACCGGCGGCCTGTTCAAGCTCATACGGATGGATATTGCGCCCGCCGCGTATGATCATTTCCTTGTCCCGCCCGGTGACGAACAGCTGTCCGTCCGCGATGTACGCCCGGTCTCCGGTATCCAGCCATTCACCGTCGTAGAGCGCGGCACTGGCCTCGGCATTGCGATAGTAGCCGCCGGTTGCCGAAGGGCCGCGAAACTGCAGTCTGCCCTCCTCGCGTTCACCCATTTCCTGACGATTGCCGGCAACCACGCGCAGATGGTGTCCCGGCAGCACATGACCACAGTCCACAAAGACGAGCGCATCGTGATCGTTCTCGGCAGCCGACGCCGCGCGACCAGTGCTCCGGAACGTGTCGCGCTGAATGCGGTCCACCACCAGCCCCCGGCCCGGCGTGGGCATCGCAAGCGCCACCGTGGACTCGGCCAGTCCGTACACCGGCGACACCGCGCCCGGCTGCAGGCCGAACCGGGAGAATCGCCGCACGAAACTGTCCAGCGTCACCGGACTCACAGGTTCGGCCCCGTTCATCGCTACCCGCCAGCTGGACAGATCCATGCCCCGCAGTTCTTCATCCGCGACCTTGCGCAGACACAGTTCGTAGCCGAAATTCGGTGATGCCGACAATGTTCCGCGATACTGGTGGATCGCCGTCAGCCATCGCGACGGGCGCCCGAGAAACCGCAGCGGAGACATCAGTACGACTTCACAGCCCACGTACAGACTGCCCAGCCAAGCGCCGATCAGACCCATGTCGTGGTACAGAGGCAACCAGCTGACGAACACATCGTCCGGCGTGGCCTCGAGTCGTCCAATCGCACCGCGCAGATTCGCGAGCATGTTGGCATGCGTCACGATGACGCCCTTGGGCTGACCGGTACTGCCGGAGGTGTACTGCAACAGCGCGATGTCCTGCGCAACAGCCGGAGACGGAGTCACCAGTGTCGCGCCCCGCAGCAGATCCTCGGGAACGACGATCCGCAACAGACTTTGCACATGCGGCTTCAACAGGTGCGCGAACCGAACAGCTTCACGCACCGTGATCATCAGCTGTACGCGGGCACTGTCGAGGATTCGCACGTGCCGGCGCATGTGTTCTTCCAGCTGCGAAGGACGAAGCGGCGGATAGACGGGTACGGGTATGCCGCCGGCAAGCAGCGTGCCCATGAAACACAACAGGTATTCACGACCGGTGGGCAGCATCAGAGCGACGGAGCCGCCCGGCAACAGTCCGGCCGCCTGCAGCGACGCGGCAATCCGGGTGGCATTGTCGTGCAGCTCGCGATAGGTGATCGTTTCGATCCCCTCGTCGTCGCCTATGATGCGGCAGTGAATGCGTTCCGGGTGTGCGGCCACGTGCCAGGCGAGCACCTCATGAAGCGTGGCGGCATCCCGGGGCCAGTCCGACCGGGATACGGAACGTTCAATCCTGATCTGCGCCCCGGCCTCAAGCGTGCGCCCGCGCGCGGCCAAGAGCGTTCGCAACAGATCGCGGACCGATTCGGCCACCAGCATCTCATCCGGCAGACTCACACCGAAGTGGCGCTCCATACGCAGCATCAGTTCAGTGCGCGCCAGGCTGTCGAGGCCCAGATCGCGATCGAGAATGCTGTCCAGCGTCACCGCGCGATGATCGCGACCCGCATGCAGTTCCTGCAGCAGCTGCTCAAGAAGATTCAGCAGCTGCCGTGACGTCTCACCTGTGTATTCCGTTCCGCCGGCGTCGCGGTCGGTGTCTGTCGGATGTCGTGGCGTGTCTGTACTCACCAGCTGTCGCGCAACTCGCGCAGTCTGATGAACACGGTGGCCGGATCGGGTTCGTCCGGCAGATCAGGAAACGCCCGGCGCAGTTCCGTCACCACGGATTCGCTGTGCAGACGCAGAAAGCAGTTGACGCGCTTCTCCACACCCATGGTCGTCACCATTGCCGCCGCCGGATCCTGGTTGGCGATCTGCTCCAGCAAACGTCTGGCATCACCGTTGTCCGGTTCACGATCGAGCGTGAAACGCAGATTGCCGGCGATGTAATCGTGTCCGGGAAACACACGCAAGTCGTCAGACAGCTGCGCCAACTGCGACGCAAAGGTATCGTAAAGTCGCCAGGGATCTCCGCCTCGACGACAGTTTCCCGCCCCGGCATTGAACAGCGTATCACCAGTAAACAGCGCGGGCTGATCAGTGTGTGCGACCAGACACAGATGACTCATCGTGTGACCTGGCGTATCGAGCACTTCCAGTTCCACACCGCGGCCGACGGTCACAATGTCGCCGGCCCGCAGCCCCTGGTCGATGCCGGCAATGCGGTCGCCGGCGTTGTGATGAGCCAGCAGCCTTGCACCGGTGGCCGCGATCAGCGGCTGATTGCCGCCGATGTGATCGTGGTGTTCGTGGGTGTTGAGAACCTGACGAATCACCCAGCCGCGAGCCGCCGCCACCTGCTGGCATTTCTGGTGATCGAGCGGGTCGATGGCCAGAGCCTCGCCGGTATCCGGGCAGGCGATCAGGTAGTTGAAGTTGCGCAGCGCGTTGCCGGTCCAGATCTGCTCGATCAGCATGTGTTTGGCGTCGTTCCCTGATGCATGGGCGTTCAGCCTAGCAACATGACAGCCTGCTTGAAAGGCGGCGGCCGGCTGCGTGAAACGACCGGTGCGCTACAGCAGCGTCAGCCAGGCCAGCAGCAGCGCGCCCAGCAGCAACAGGGTGCCGGCCGCTGCCAGACGCAGATGGCGGTCGATGGCAGCCACCCTGCGCAGGGGCAGGCGGGCGCAGGTCGCTCGCCATGAACGCAGGTGCGGGAATCGGGGCCATTCCACAGCAGCCACCCTGGCCAGTCCCCGTTCCACCGGCACGATCAGGTCACCTTCCGGAATCCGGAATGCGTAGCGGTTGATTCGCGCCAGCCACGCGAGCACCGCAATCGCCACAGCCACCAGCAGCGGCCACAACGCATCCCACAATGCCACCGGGCTGAACCCCGCAGCATCGATGGGCGTGCCGTTGAAGGCCGGCAACCCGATGGCCGCCGCCGCGATCAGCACCAGCACGGGCAGCATCCTGAGCGGTGAATCGCGCCTCGCGCCCTGCGCGACGTCCGGGTCACCCGCCCTACCTGCATCACTGCGCCCACTCCGACTGGCAAGACCCGGTTCGCGTGCCAGGCGAACCAGGCCAAGCAGGTGGAGCATCAGCAACGCCGTCATCACCGAACTGATGGTCAGCCCGTTGGCCGCCAGCATGCCCCACAGACCGGCATCGACATCGAGGGCGCCCTTGGCCGCGGCTTTCGCGAACGCGCCACTGGTGAATGGTGCGCCTGCCAGTGCCAGGGCAGGCAGCAGCATCAGCCACAAACGCAGACGAGTGGCTGCACCGGCAGCCAGAAACAGTGCCGCCTTGGCCACGCCATGATGCACAGCGAACACCACCACCGCAGCCGACAGCAACGGCCAGGACCGCGGAAACAGCAGTGCGGAACCGATCAGCGTTGTCAGAAGTCCCATCTGGCTCACGGTGGAGTACGCGAGCACCACCTTGGGGTTGCGCTGCGTCAGGCCGATCAGAACGGCGCCGAATGCGCTCAGCAAACCCAGCGCAACAGCCACCTGGCCCAACGACACAAAGCCGTCGCTACCCAATGGCAGTAATCGCAGCCAGCCGATCAATCCGGCTTTCACGATCACGCCGGACAGCACGGCACTGGCCGGTACCGGTGCGCGTGGATGGGCGAGTGGAAGCCAGACATGCAGCGGCATCACACCCATTTTCACGGCGAACCCGGCGAACACGAGCACGGCCAGCAGGAACCCCGAAGGGTGTCCCGCCAGCAGTGCCGGCAACGCGTCCAGCGCCGCATTGCCCCCTACCGCACCAATGGTCAGCACCACCATCAGCAGCAGCGCTTCGGCGATGAGTGCCACAACGATGTAGACACGTCCGGCACGCAGGGACTCGGGTTTGCGGTCGTGAACGACAAGGCCATAGGCCGCCAGTGTCATGAGCGCATACCAGAAATACAGTCCGACCAGATTCTGTGTCAGCAGCACGCCGGCATTGCCGGCCAGAGTCAGCAGGTGAAACAGTCCATAGCGCCATGCAGCGGGATCGCCGCGAAACTGCATGGCAGCATGCCAGCCGGCGGCGGTCCATATCAGCCCGGCGGCCGCCAGCAGCGGAACATGCGCGGTATCCACACCCAGGCGCATGCCGAGCAGCAGCGGATCCAGCGCAACGTCACCACCGGTGAAAGCAGCCAACAGCAGCGGCAACGCGGCCAGCGGCAGGGCCGTGATGAGGCATTGCGTACGCCGCAGCCGTGGCACGGCGAACGCCACCGCCAGCAGCAGCGGCAGCCAGACGGCCAGCATCACCAGCGTGTTGCCTACCATGGTCCGTACCCGCGCCGCACGATCATTTCAGTCCAGTCCAGGGGACTCAACGCCGCCGCGGCGAACAGACCGGCCAGTAAAGCGCACAGCGCAACAAACACGGTGGGCCACAGCAACATGCCGGGCGTCTCGCCCCGCAATCCGCTGAAGCGTTCGGTCCATGCGTCTGATGGCGCACGAAACCAGATCCTGTGCACCAGCGGCAGGAAGTACGCGGCATTGAGCAGCGTGCTGGCGGCCAGCACTGCGACCACCCAGACATGACCGACCTGCACGGCGCCCGTGCCCAGATACCACTTGGTGACAAAGCCGGCGATGGGCGGCACGCCGACCATACCCAGCGCGCCAACGGTAAACGCAGCGCCGGTCCAGGGCATGCGTCGACCCACGCCATCCAGGTCCTGAACGCGCTTGATGCCCAGCGTCTCGGCCCAGTTGCCGGCACAGAAAAACAGCGTCACTTTCATCAGCCCCTGATGCACGAGGTGCACCAGCCCGCCGATCGCGGCCACAGGTCCACCCAGCGAAATTCCCAGCGTCACATAGGACACCTGGCTGATGGTCGAGAATGCCAGCCGCCTCTTGAGGTCTGATTGCATCAGCGCACGCAGAGAACCGTAGATGATCGTCACGGCGGCCAGCACCGCAAGCGGTGTCGCCACCTCCAGCAATGTGACCGTCGAATGTCCGTAGACATCGAACACCACACGCACCAGACCGAACGCACCGGCTTTCACAACAGCCACCGCATGCAGCAGCGCACTCACCGGCGCCGGTGCCACCATAGCGACCGGCAGCCAGCCATGCAGCGGTACCAGCGCCGCTTTCACGCCAATGCCGGCCACCAGCAGCCAGAAAGCGATCCGCGCCAGAAGCGGATGTGTCTCGGCCAGTCCCGGCAGCGATCCACCGGAGACGAAACTCACCGGACCAACGGCGCTTTCCAGCAACACGATACCTGCCAGCAGCAGCACGCCGCCGCCCAGCGTATAGCCGAGATAGATTCGCGCGCCACGCAATGCTTCGGTGGTGCCGCGATGCGCGACCAGCGGATACGTGGACAGGGTCAGCAATTCATAGAACACGAAAAACGTGAACAGATTGCCGGCCATCGCAATTCCCATCGTGGCCGCGACACAGAGACTGAAGAAACCGAAGAACCTGGCACGATACGGTGAGTTCTCAAGGTAACCGACGGCGTAGATGGTAGTGGCCAGCCACAGCACAGCCGACAACGTCATGAACAGCAGACTGAGTGCGTCGACGATCAGCAGCAGCTGGAAGCTGCCGCCGACCGTCCAGACCATTTCAAACGTGTATCCCTGCCGTACGCCGTTGAGCATCGCCGCGATGAACAGCAGCTTGAGAATGGCGGCCGCGAGGTTCACCAGCGTGCGCGCCCGTCGCCGCGGCTCACGCAGCACGAAGATCAGCAGCGAGGCCAGCATCGATGTGAGCAGCGTCAACAGCGGCAGAGCCTGGTACGCCGACGCGATCATTCGCTGAACACTCCCGGCATACCGGCATCGATCAGCATCAGAAAGGGCTCGGCCACCAGGCCGAGCATCACCGCGCCCAGTGCGAGCAGCAGCGGCATCGCCGACATCGACCACGGCAGCTCACGCTGCACGACGGGCTGCGGTGCGGAACGCATCATCATGCCGAGCACGCGAAACAGGTAGGCGGCGGCCAACAGACCCGAGGCCAGCAGCAACACCGCCCACCACCACGCCTCCTGTACAAGCGCCGCGCGCAGCAGCAGCCACTTGGCGATAAAGCCGCCGGTGAGCGGCATCCCCATGATACTCAGTGATGCCAGCGCAAAGGCCGACACGCTCACCGCCAGCGGCCCCTGTGCCAGCCCACGCATGGCCCCGAGCCGGTCGTGTCCAAGCACATGGACGATGTTCGCGGCGGCCAGAAACAGCGCCGCCTTGGCAACACCATGCGCCAGCCCGTGATAGACCACACCCTGCCATGCGATCGTGGAAGCCAGCGGGAAAATCAGCAGCAGATACCCCAGCTGCGCAATCGTCGAGTACGCGATCACACGTTTCAGGCGCATCTGGATCAGTGCCTGCACGGAGCCATACAGCATCGCGCCAGCACCCGCGGCACCGAATGCCCACATCACCGCATCCCCGGTGAGTGCCGGAAACAGCCACCACCACAGACGCAGCAGCAGGTACACACCCACCTTCACCACCAGCGCCGACAGCAATGCGCTGACCGGCCCCGGCGCCCGTGCATGCGCAGCCGGCAGCCAGGCGTGCAATGGGAAGATCGCCGCCTTGGCGGCCAGTCCGACGGTGATCAATCCGGCGGCCAGGGCAGGCGCCGCGCCAGGAACGACCTGGTCGCCGATCACGTAGAGGTCCAGGCTGCCGTAGGCGCCGTACAGCAACGCCACGCCCAGCAGGTAGGCCAGGGAGCCCAGCAGGGCGAACAACAGATAGCGCATGGCCGCCGCCAGGGCGGCACGGCCGCCAAGCAGGGCGGCCAGCGGCACGGCCGCCAAGGTGATCAGCTCCAGCGCCACATACAGATTGAACAGATCGGCGCTGAGCAACGCACCGTTCAGCGCCGCCCACAGCATCATCCACAGTACCCGCCAGGCTCTGCGCTGACGTTCGCCCAGCGATGCGAAACAGCCGCCTGCGTGAATCGAGACGGCGACGCCGACCACCCAGACCAGCCACAGGAACACCACCGACAGGCCGTCGGCAACCAGACGAATCGCGAGCGATGTCGGCCAGCCTCCCAGGTGGTGGACGACGGGCCCGTTCGCCAGCACGGCCGAACTCACCGCGAGCAGGGCCACCAACTGCACCAGCACGGCGATGGGCTCGACCACCCGCATCGTGCGTTCGCCGGCCAGGGCCGCCAGAGGACTGGCCAGCAGCGGCGCGAACACGAGCAGAACCAGCCACGGGCCGGCGTCGGCGAACCCGATCACCGGCGATCGTCCTCCGTGAGCATCATCCGTCCGGTCAGGCGATACAGCCGACGGGCCAGTGCCAGCCCGAACGCCGTCGTACTCACGGCAACGACAATGCCGGTGAGCACCATGGCGTGCGGCACCGGATCGACGAAGTCCGGATCACGGCGCGCGAAGGCCACCAGCAGCAGAAACACACCCGACCCCATCACGTTCAACGCGATCAGCCGTCGCAACAGCTGCGGGCGCGTCAGAAACCCGAACACGCCAATGCCGAACAGTACGGCGGCCGTCAACCCGTACAGCAAGGCCTGTGTCACGACAGGCCTCCGCGAGTGACTCGCAATCCGGGAGAGGCACAGAACAGCAGCGCCAGTGACAGCGCAATGGAAATCGTCAGCGCGATCTCGATGACCAGAATCAGCGCATAGCCCCAACCCTCGGGGTACTGCAGGAACGCCTGCCCGCCAAGCAGCAGCGCCAGACCGATCACGGAGAACAGCAGCAGACCGCCGGTGAGCGCCAGTCGCTGCGCAACCGGCGCGCTCTCCAGTGGCTGCACCCTGCCCGTCAGACGCAGCAGCACCGCCAGCGCCGCCAGTACCGCGCCGGCCTGGAAAGCGCCGCCCGGCCCATACGCGCCCATCCACAGCAGATAGCCGGCGACGACCACGATCAGCGGCGCCAGCAGGCCGATCAACGGCACCATCATCTCCGGTTCACTCACGCCGGTCTCGCGCCAGGGGTCCGCAATTCGCTCGCCGGGCGCGTCGAGCATGGCCTGCGCACCGACAACGGCAAGCACCAGCACGGCGACTTCCAGCAGTGTGTCGTACGCTCGAAAATCCAGCAGCACCGCGGTCACCGGTTCCTGTACACCGGCTTCGCCGAGCCGATCCAACGCCATCGCACCGGCACCGTCATCCGGCACGCCGATGTTCAGCAGCACCAGCGCAACGGCAAACACGAACAGTCCACTGGCAACCGCTATCAGCGTCGCGCCCGACAGTATCCTGATGACCGGCCGGCGCCCGTCCGGCCTGCGGCCGGCAAGCAGGTCGCGATATGCGGTCAGCAGCAGCGCGCCGGTGATACCGGCACCGATCGCCGCTTCCGCGAGTGCCACATGCGGCGCCGCCAGTCGCGCCCATGCCACGGCCATCAGCAGTCCGAAGGCGATGAAGAACACGATGGACTTGAACTGCTCCGGGCTGCTGACGATGCGCCAGGCCATCACGACCAGCCCCAGCGCCAGTGCGCCGTCGAACAGCCAGTCGATCATGCGTCACCCCCTTTGGCGCGACGCTCACGCAACGCCTGACGTGCAATCAGGTGACAGGAAAAACTCGCTGCCAGCAGGGCCAGCAGCCACACCAGAAACAGCTTGAGCGCAACGAAAATACTGCCCGAAAGAAGTGCCAGGCCAGCACAGATCAGCCCCAGCCCAAGGTTGTCGGCCTTGGTGACTGCATGCAACCGCGTGAACACATCCGGAAAGCGGATGATGCCGACCGTGCCCGACAGAAAAAACACCGCGCCGCACAGCATCAGCAACGCCGCAATCAGGTTCAGCACAGTCACTCGCGCTCCTCCGGCCGGGTGGGCAGGTTGACGAACGCAACCGTGATCAGTGTGGCCAGCAGCACGAACAACAGCGCCACATCGCGAAGGGCTCCAACCTGCATGGCTTCCGCGAGCAGCAACAGCATGGCCACCGTCGTAGTTCCGAAAAGCTGCGCGGCCATGATGCGATCGCCGGCGGTAGGTCCCCAGTAAACCCGCAACATCCCCACCGCAAGGTTCAGCAGCAGGAACAATGCCAGCCCCACCATCAGCGCATTCATGCCGGGGGCTCCTTGTCGTCGCCGCGTGCGAACAGCGCGTCGACGCGCGCTTCCAGCTGATCCACCTCGTCTTCCATCGACGCATCCAGCAGATGCAGCTCGATCTCGTCACCTGCCACGTCGGCCGTCAACGTGCCGGGCATCAGACTGATGGAACTGACCAGCAGGGTACGCGGCTGCCCATGTTCAACGCGAATGCGTCGCCGTATGAATACCGACTCAACGGGAAGATCGGGCCGCATCGCACGCAGCGCAACGTCCACGCCGCCACGCAGCGAGCTGCGCACGAAATGCACCAGAAACTTCAACAGCTGGATCGGCCGCCAGCGATGCACGGCGTCCGGGCCGTAGTACAGCCCCGCCACCACCGCCGCCGCAATCGCCAGCAGCACCTCGGGCCCGAATCGGCGCCCTTCGGTGAGCACCAGCCACAACCCGGCGGTAAGCACCGCCAAACGCATTGTGGAGCGTAATCGGGGGCGCCCGATCAGCCAGCCGTGCAGACGCAATGGCCTGTTCCTCCTGCAGACATGAGGGCAAGCATAGCGCACGACGTGCTGCCACCGCCCCCAGCCCGCGCACGGACAAGACAGCTGTCAGTCGCCGCGAGGGAGATGGACCATGAAGGTGGTGCCCCGTGCCTCTGAAGACTCCACTTCAATCCGGCCGCCGTGGGCGTGCACGATGCGCTCGGCGATGTAGAGCCCGAGTCCGAGATTGCCGGTGGGACCGTAGGCCGAGGTCTTGCCGGATGTTGAGCTGAGCTTCATCGGGTTGAATATCCCGTCCAGCCGATCCGCGGAAATGACGGTGCCGCGGTTGTTGATCGTGATCGAAACCACCTTCTCCCCTCCACCCAGTTCGACCCTAACCGTAGACTCCGGGGCACCATGCTCGATCGCATTGCCCACCAGATTGGTGAGAGCTTGCCTGATACGCGCTTCATCCCATTGACCCACCTGCTCATCACCCGCATACACCTCGACCTTGCGTTCCGGGTGAACAGCCGTGATCTCATCGACCACGTCATGCACAACCTTTCCCAGTTCAACCTCCGATCTATCGATCGGTATGCCCCCGCCGAGGCGGCTCCGCGTGAAGTCCAGCAGATCGCCGACCATACGGGTCGCACGCATCGCACCTTCGGCGATCTGCGAGGCGAGGTGCCGTTGCGCCTCGTTCGTTTCGTCGATGTCGCTCATGAACAGAGCCGACGTGTAAATTGCCCCCAGCGGACTGCGAAGATCGTGCCCGAGAATGGCGAGGAACATCTCCTTGGCGTTCTCGATATTCTCGGCGAACTCGGCTACGGATTCCGCGAGCGCCTGATCAATAGCTTCGTTGAACCGCGTCAGATCCTCGAAGTCGGCGGATTTGAGCTCACTGCATTCCCGTGTCCACAGTCGGAGCACACTGGCCCGAAGGGCACGATATTCAGCCACGATCTGCGCCACGGTAAACCCGCTGGTGGCTCGCTCCGAGCCGTGCTCTTCGGCTGCTGTCATTCCGGGACCACCGGTGTCCGGCGCCTGACCTTTCGACTTTTCCGATTGCTCGAGTTCGCCCTGGACAGTCATGAGATCCTCGGCGATCGCCATCAGCAGTTCGTTCGCGTGGTCGCGCAGTCCCTCCACGCCCATGGTGATACTCGCCGGCGCACAGGTACGTGCGAATACCTCCCATTCGGCAAGGATCTGCTCGCGGTTGGTCAATATGAAATCGTGAAGTCGCATGTCATCGGCTACCTGGTGGGAAGTGTACGTGGACGAGAAGCAGCCCTTGCCCCGCCCGACGCTAGGCCAAGCGCCTGTCCGTGTTGTCACTCGACTCGTAAAAGCTCATCCGGTTGGAACCGGATTTCTTGGCTTTATACATGGCGTGGTCCGCTGCTCGCAGCAGCTGCTCAGGAGAGGACGCGTCGCGGGGGAAGAGTGAGATCCCGATGCTCGCGGAAATCCGGACAGGCTGCTCGATGTGGAAGGGCATCGCGAGCGCGTCGGCAATCTTCCTGGCCACGCGCTCGACATCCCTGTTCTGCCTGACGCCGGCGAGAATCACGGTAAACTCGTCCCCACCCAGACGGGCAACCGTATCGTCTTCCCGGACACAGCTGATGAGGCGCTCTGAAACGCCAAGCAGGACGCGATCCCCGGCTTCGTGGCCAAGCGAATCATTCACCCCCTTGAAGCCATCCAGATCCAGGAACAGCACGGCCAGCGATCGATTGTCGCGCCTTGCATGCTTGACCTCCTGTTCCAGGCGGTCCAGAAAAAGGCGACGGTTGGGTAACTCCGTCAGAAGGTCGTGATGGGCGTTGTGCCAAATCTTCTCTTCAGCGCGCGCCCGTTCAGTGACATCCCGGAAAATGCACACTGTCGCTTCGCTACTCCCGCCCTCGTCCAGCACGGGCGCAAGCAGATACTCGAACCGCTCACCCCGGCCAGAGGCAAAAATGTGGACGAACTTTCCTCGGTGGATCGCCTTGTCCGCAACCACCTTCTCCAGATTGTGCTGAAGCTCTGAAGCGAACGAAAAGCCGAGTTCAACGGGGGAACTGCCGATGATCTCCCCGGTCTTCAGGGCGAACAGATCCGCGGTGGCCTTGTTCGCGTAGATGAACCGGCATTCGAGATCCAGCACATATATCGGGTCAGGCGATGCAACCAAAATAGCACCAAACAGGCGCGTTTCCATTTCCTTGGCTTCCGCGTATTGTTCCAGCGACTCGGCGACGGCCTGGTCAATCGCTTCATGGAACCGCGTGAGATCCTCGAGTTGGCTCCCGGAAATCGATGGATAAGCTTTGGTCCACAGTGACACGACGCTCGCCCGAAGCGCCCGAAACTCGGAAACGGTTTCACTGACGCTGAAACCACTCGTTTGTCGCTCGCTACCGTGCACTTCTGCCGAGGACTCCTCGCCATCAGTCGGCTCCTGCCCTTTCGACTTGGCATCCTGGTCCTTCCTGCTTTGGTAGGATTCAAGATCGTTCGCGATCTCCAGAAGCATGTCCCTGGCATGATCCCGCAGCCCGGCCGCGCCCATGCTTCTGGCGGGGAGGATGGTGCCGGCGAAGTTTTCCCATTCCTCAAGAATGGGTTCCATGTCCGCTCGAATGAAGTCAGCTAGTCGCATTGTTCGTCCAATGATGCAGCCTTCCGGAACTCCCTGCATAGACGCACTTTACCGCCCTTCGGAGCGCAGCACCTGGAAATCTATTGGTTTGAAGCAGAAGTTGTTCGACTGCCCCGCAGAACATGCCGTCATCGCCACCACAAGTGGCATCTCGGCCCGCAGGCGGACGAAATCCCCTGCCTTGCTGAGCGGCGGAAGCACGCGGAACTCTCCTGTTGTGGCATCTATTGCAACGTGCATAAAAACGTTGAACGCGATGGGAATTCGATCGATGCCGATGTCGTAGGGAGCCAGTGCCGCCACCAGATTGCCCTCGCAACCCGGACGTCCCTCGTCTTCCCCGTATATGATCCTGAAGGTGTCTTTTGAACAGGGTGTCAACGTAAAGTCGTGTCGGCCGCAGGTGTCCTCCACGATGGTGAACATAGGCCGGCTGCGGTTCGAATACAGTACGTGGCCCGTCGTGAGCCACAGGCGTGAGGCATAATCAAGAGAACGACCCGACGACAGATACTCCCCGCGATCCGAACGCCCGAACGCTACCAGGTCGCTCACCTGCTGGCCTTCCGGGTCGATAATCACCAGTTCATCCCCCAGGCCAAGTTCAACCGCCTGCGCTGAGCAGGGAGGAATTCTCACCGTCGCGACATCCGCGTTCACCGCTTCTCCCTGAAATCAAACGGGCACCGCCATCCGCCCTCCACCTCGCGACCACTATACTGCCTGGCCTCACTCGCCTCGCCGAAGTCCGCCAGATTGGGATTCACGGAACCCTGCAACTGTATATCGCGTGAGCGAGTGGCCGCCTGCATCTTCTCAAAGCGACTATCCTGCCTCAACTTCTCGAACTGGCGATGAGAATTGAACACCATCACCGGATGGCTGAACCGCCTGGCAAGTCGCGAAGCATGCCGGTGAAGCCCGATGAGGAAGAACGGATGCCCCGCCATGCTCAGGCTGAATCGCGGGCTGTCAGCGTCACTGCTGACATCGTCGGCAGGAAGATTGCCCGCCAAGACGTCAAGCTTGTGGATTCGCCACAACTGCGACCACATCAAGGACTCGAAGCGAAGCTCATTCGTATCGAATGGTCCGCGGAATATGGCCACATAAGAATGCACTGTGTTGCCGTTGCAGGCATTGGCTTCGATCATGGCAACAAATTGCGAAAGCCCATCCAGAATCAGCTGGTCATTGTCGTGGTCGCCCAATGTATTGAACTCATGAGCTTCGATCGAGCCTCTGGATGACGCCGACTTGGCTCCCACGCAGGGGTAGCTGCGTTCTCGAAGAAACTCCAGAAATTGCTCGCATATATCCGAGGTGGGCGCAGGGTTCATGTCAAGCAACCCTAGTGTTTGCTACGAGCGCGGTCTGTACGTTTTCCCACGTAGTTCAGATCATCGACGGCTGCGAAAGCTGTACAACTGCGCGTCCAGAATGTCGCCAGTACGCAGCGGTGACGGAATCTCGACGATACTGCACGAGGCGCACTCCCCGAACGTCAGATGCGAAGACTCCGCAAGCGATCAGCCGCCATAGACCAGGAACAGCACGCCGCCATACAGGCTTGAACCGGCAGCCAGCGGCATGGCACCCCCGGTTCCACCCCACCGCCCGTGACCGAGCGTCACCTCCACATCCATTCGTCGCGAAACGGGCAGCATGACGCCGCCGAATACCGTGTGCATGCGCGAGCGGTCCACCGCGGAGTGGCCTCGGCTTGCGCCGAAACTGATCAGACGACCGCCCTGCTCCCATTCGAATGTCATGGCATGCTCGGCCTCGATGAATCCGTAGGCAAGCGTCAGCGGCGAGTAACTCAGCAGGTTGAGCTGGGCGATGCGCGGCAGCACGGACAGGTCACGCGAATAGCTGTAGCGGCGTGCTGTCAGATACAGCTGCCAGCGATCGGCCACCTGCACTCGTGAACGCAGGGCATCCGCTTTGCCGACCAGATCAAGGTGTCGTGTGGCAGTGCCACCCTGCGGGTCGACTACCGTGAAGGTCAGCTCCATGTCCCGGTGCTCACGTTCGTATCCGATCCGGAAGCGATCCCGTTGCACATACAGGCCGCCGCGAAACTCGGTCGACTCCAGTGCGTCCGGAGCGCCCCAGACACCCGCCTGGAACAGCACGCCCAGCACCCCGAAACGATGATCGATGCCTGCGTACGCCGTACGCACCGACACATCGGCGCGCTCGGACGGCGATCGGCTGCGGCCGGCGCCCACCGACAACCATGTGCGCTCACGCAGTCCAAGGTTGAGGGTCGCAAGCACACTGCGGCTGGCGGCATCGTCCACCTGCGCGGCAATCCCGACCGCCCACGGCATGCCCGGCTCATCAGACAACAGTGACGCCAAGGCGCCAGCTCCGGGAATCACTTGTGCTTCTTCGCTGCCAGGCGCGCTCTGATCCGCCAGCGCCGTCCCGCCCTGCATCCACAACACGCACACCAGCAGCGGCCCGGGCATCGCAACGAACAGCCCGAATGTCCGCGGTGGATCACCGTTCATCATCGGTATCCGGTCCGCTTCATCGCCGCTGCGCGGGCTGCAGTCGACGTTCCTGCAACTGACGTCGCTGCTCCGGTGTCAGCGCTCTGAACTGCTGACGCAACTCCATGCGCCGCTCCGGCGGTAACCGCTGAAACTCGCGGTACGTTCTGAGAATGCGCTCGCGGTCGCCTGAAGGCAGGTTCTGAAACAGGTTGTGTCGTTCACGCACGATCCTGCGCTGCTCGTCCGTCAACGACTGCCAGGCATCGAAACGCTCGCGCGCCTGAAGACGCTGCCGGGCATTCATCTCTAACCATCGATCAGCACCCAGCACTATCTGCTGCTGCCGTTGTGCCTCCAACCCACTCCACTGGTCGGCATACGGCTCAAGCAGTGCCCGCTGCGCCTGGCTCAGCGATTCCCAGGCAACGCCCTGGGCACCTACAGGCGCGGCCGCCACCAGAAGAAAGATCACCAGTCCCTTCCCCATTGCCCGAAAATTCATCACCGCACCTCGCTTTCCGGCTTCCCGGATCCGTCCGGATCCTCTGTCTCTGCGTCGCTGTCGTCCGGGTTCCACTCGATTACCCACAGCCAGTCCTCGTCGGTTTCGTCCCAGCTGCCCAGATACTCCAGAAAATCAATGCCGGGCAGATCGGCGTCGTCCACGGCATCGTCCGCGTCTTCCGCCGCGGCGGTGCCACCCGCCATTGCAAGGGCCAGCACCGCGGCACGCCATGCGTATCGCAACCCCATCAACCCACACCGTCCCCTGCCGCACTATCTGGAACGCGTTCCGCCAGCTCATCCAGCCAGGTGTAGAACTCCAGTTCCTCGAGCAGGTCCAGATCCGCCTCGCCGAGCAGGATCTCAAGATCCATCAACGACACACTGCGAAACTCATCGACCTCCACCGGTGACGTCACCCCGGCCATCAACACCACCCACACGACAACAGCCGCGGCTGAAACGGCGGCTACGCCTGCGAACAATCGCCCAGGCGGCGACCACCAGTCTGCCAGCCCATCCAGCAGCGGCGACCTGGATGTGCGCCGCGGCTTACCGTTCGTGATGCCGCCGTTCGTGATGCCGCCGTTCCTGGCACCGCCGGCCTCGGCGAGCGCGCGCACACGCGCTGCCGCAAGCCGTGACCGGACATCGCCATCCAGCTCCTCGATACTGCGCTCGAAGACCTGCCTTGCGGCATCCTCAAACGCGGCGTCGCCGGACTGATTTACACGATCGTTTCGCTCGCTCATCGGTGTTCTCCCAGTATTCCGCGCAGCCTGGCAATGGCCCGGAAGTGGTGTGTCTTTACGCTGCCCTCCGAGCACCCCATCGCAACAGCCGTCTGCGCCACGTCCATGCCCTCGAACACACGCAACACAAACGCTTCGCGCTGGCGTTCGGGCAGCTCTCGCAACGCTTCATCCAACGCACGGATCGCATCTTCCTGCTCCAGGCGATGACGCGGATCGCTGTCGTCGCTGGCGGCCGCGTCCGCGATCGGGTCGGCGGACTCGCCGGGCCAGCGCGAGCTGGCAGGACTGAACACGCGCATCAGTTTCGCACGCACGGTGCGCCGACGACTGAAGTCGCGAACACGATTGCCAAGGATCCGGAAGAACAGGGGACGCCACTCTTCGGGAGGGCGATCCGCATAGTGGCGCACCAGCGCCAGCATTGCGTCCTGGACTACGTCCAGGGCGTCGTCCGGATCTCTGACGGCAACCAGTGCATAGCGGTAGGCCCGAGCCTCGACTTCCGCCAGGAATACTTCCAGCGTCAGCCGTTCATGATCGGCGTCGTCGCTGTCCGGCCACACAAGGCTTTGTGCGCGCGATGCGGCATCGAGGAACGTCATCGACGCCTTCCCCCAGTCCGCCTTCATGTCACGACCTGTGCGCATGTCCGCTTCCGTTACGACCCCTTTCAACACAACAACGCAGCAGCCCGGCATGGGTTGACCGGTTGACGACCTGCATCCGAACTTCCGCCACCGTGCCACATTCCAAGGCACCGTCCGGACGCAGGCGCGTCCACTGATCATCGCAGCATGGCCGCACCGACACCATGACCGGGTGCGCACCTGCACACATTGCCCTGCGCGCGGCCATGATCAGGGTTGCACCACATGCACCCAGATCCGGTTCGCCGGGAACAGGTTTTCTCCCCGGTCGTAGCCACCATAGGCCGCCAGCGATTGCAGTGCCCGACCGTCACCAAGATGACGGGATACGGCTTGCGAGAATCCGGAAAAGTCCCGATACAGTTCAACCTGACCTGCCACCTGGATGCCATAGAGCGTGCGACCCTGGGCCGGCAGGATCAGCGGTGAGACTTGCAGGTCCTTGAGGCTGACGAGATTCGCGCCCACCTTCAGATGATGTCGCAGGCCGATGTCGGGATTGGTGAGGTCAAGCACGATGCCGTCCGGTCCCAGCCCCGCAAACGGTGCTCGAGTGCCATTGACACCCCATCCGATGCCCAACACGGCGGCGACGGCCGACGGACCCGTTGCCATGGCCCGTGCCTGAAAGTCCGGCGGTGCCGCGCCAAACGGCAAGGGGAAACCGGCGATGCTGATGGGCTGGTCCAGCTCGATTCCGGCCAGCGCCAGGCCGCCGGTTGCTACGCGGTAGTCGGCAGGGTCTGCATCCAGGTCGCTCACCATCCCCGTGCCGCTGAAGTCGAACAGGCCAATCCCGAGTCGGTCGATCGCACGCAGCGCCAGATTCACCTGGCCCGCCTGCACATCGGTGACCGTCCCACGCAACCGGGTCGGGTCCATCCGTACACGTCCATCCGTAGCATCGAGATAGGGCGTGCCCGGTTCATCCGCCGACGCATCCGACCAGCTGCCGAAAGCCACGACACGCTGACCAATGGATATCGCCGCCGTATCCAGCAGCACCGGCGGACGTGCCAGCACGTAGACGCGGGTGTCGTAACCGATGGCCACATTGACGCGCCGGTACACCCGCTCGCCATGACCGGGCCGCACAGACAGCGCCGCCCCGACGACCAGTACGTCACCGTCACGCGCAATCACGTTGCCATGGATGGCAGCAGACTGGGCACCTGGCACGCTGTCACCCGCGTGCACCCGATCGGCGGTGAAGCGCCGGGTGGTGATGTCGAGCGTGCCGGCCGCGGTCGTGAGCGTGCCCAGCGGCAACTGTGCCAGCGCACGCAGTCCATCGCCGCCCATGTAGAGCGTGCCGTTGACATCGAATCGGGTGTCGTCGGTAGTGATGATGCGCATGACGCCGTGACTGCCGCCCGGCCTGTGCCAGGGGCGCACGCGCACCGTATAGACGCCGGACTGCGTGTCGACCGATGCCAACGCACCTCTCACCCGCAACGGCTTCTCGATGACCGGATGCACTTCGGCAACGATGAATGGACGCGCCGCCACCAGCGGAGGCGAAACCGACGTGTCCACCTCATGCGATACCGCAAGATCGAAATCGACCGTCAATGTCGCCGTCTGCTGCCGGAAGACCGTCAGCGGATCACCGGCCGCCAGTGAGATGTCCACCGTCACCGTGTGCAGCGGATGTCCCGCGTCATCGACGATCCGTGCCGCCACCACATCGCCGCCGGCCTCGACATAGACCTCGGCGTCAGCGTAATTCAGCGTGATGGAACCGCCCGTGTACACACCAGGCGGCACCAGGGCGACGCTGACCAGTTCGGATACATCCCCCAGGGCCGCGAAATCCACGCGTGTCGGCGCCGGCAATACCTCGATGCGGTCGCCGGTTGCCGTGTGCAGACGCAGGAATTCCACATCCACCACATAGGAAATGAGATCGCCTTCCGCATCGGTCAGGCTGACCAGCACCGTCCCGCACTGGTCGGCGGTTACTTCATTGCCTGGAACACAGGCGCCGGCCGATGCATTCGCCAACACGTCACCTGTCCCGGCCCCGTTGTCACAGCCGGCCAGCCAAAGACATAGCGCCAGCGCAGCGAACAGCGCAGTGCGTGGCCGGAAACCAAGCGCTGGTCGCTCCGAAGCAGTGGCTGACAGTGGTTCGTGTGTTTCCTGACTGATCCCGAACATCGCAGCTCTCCTTGCGCAGTTGATGACTTCAGATACAACAACGCGGATGCGCCCACGGGGTTGACAGGCAATCAGGAGTACCAGGTTTGGTGACTGGTATGCGAAAGATCAGTCCAGGTCGACCGATCCGAGCACCAGCAGGTAATAGCTGACGAGTCCGATGATCCTGTCATTCTCCATCACCGGCGCATGTGAGATGCCGCAGCGCTCGAAAAGCCGCGCGCAGTAGCGGATGTTCATGCCCGGATTCACCGAAATCACCGGCTTGGCCATGATCTCGTAGACATTCACCCGCTCCGGTGCCCTGTCCCTGGCAATCACTTCCTTGGCGATGTCGGAGAACAGCACCATGCCGTACTCGTCGTTGTCGTTCTTCTTTTCGACGATCAGGCTGGTGGCGCCAACCCGCTTCATCACCCGCATCGCTTCCATGACATCCATGCGCCCGTCCACGTATGTGACGTTGTCGCGCATGACGTCCCTGACCGTTACATCAGTTCTCACAGCTTGTCCTCCACCACTTCCACAAGTTCCTCTGCCTGGCTGATAACGCCGACGGCATCTTCCACATCCAGCTGTACCGCAATGCCCATGCCCTGCCTGGCGTCGAATTCGCCCACATCGCGAATATGTTCGAGGATACTGCGGCTGAGATGTTCCTCGACCAGCATCAGCAGCACATCGCGCTGTGAAGACAGGGACATGCCGAGAAAGCTCTTGTGCTTCTTCAGCCCCTCTCCACGTGCGTGGTGGATGACGGTGCAGCCGGTCGCGCCGCTGTCGCGTGCCGCCTTCATTACCGTTTCCGTCTTGCGCTCATCAACGAACGCTACCAGCAGTTTGAAATGCATCTCACTTCTCCTTGTCGCGCGGGCGCCTGGCGCTCGCGACAGCCTGCCTGTACTCCTGAACCCGATCGACCAGCCAAGACATCTGTGCGTACGCCAGAACGGCCACGGCGGGCACAAGGCACGCCAGCGCGATCAGACCGAAGCCGTCGATCAGCGGCGTGCGTCCTGGTAGCTGCTCGGCCAGACCCAGGCCCAGCGCAATGACGACGGGCACGGTAACCGCGGTGGTGCTGACGCCACCGACATCATAGGCCAAAGGCACGATGGTGCGCGGCGCGAACAGCGTCTGGATCAGAATGATGGTTGCGACGACCGCGATACACCAGTGCAGCGGTATGCCGGCAACGATGCGCACGCAGCCCAGAGTCACGCCACAGGCCACCCCAAGTGCCGCCGCCACACGCAGCCCGCCCGCGCGTATCGCGCCACCGGTGATTTCATCGACCCTACGGCTGATCGCCATCAGCGCCGGCTCTGCCAGCGCGGCACCGAAAGCGATCGAAAAAGCGAAGCCGTACACCGGGTAATACGCCGTCCAGTGCTGCGGCATCGTGGCGCCATCAACCGCATTGGCAGCGGTCAGCTGCTCCACCATCAGGCGACCGACCGGAAACAGCGCCTTGTCGAGCCCCAGCAGCAACAGGGTCAGGCCGAATACGACCATCGTGAATCCGACTGCCAGGGCGGCGGGATTGGCAGGTTTCTGGCCCAGCACCACACGCTGGAACAGCAGCAGGAAAGCGACGATCAGCAGCACGTCCGTGACCGTAGCCGCGGCCGTGCTGGCCAGTTCGATGAGCAGTTCCCCGAACACCGTCATGAGAACGCCAGGCCGAAGCCCATCACGAATATCATCGGCAGCAGGATGACGATCACGACCATGCCGAATCCATCGCTCAGCGGATTGCGACCTTCCAGCGAGGACGCGAGCCCGATGCCCAGGGCCGTCACCAGCGGAACGGTAATCACCGATGTGGTGACACCGCCGGCGTCGAAGGCAATGCCCATCGTTTCCGGCGCTGACAGCAACGACAGCAGTGCGATCAGCGCATAGCAAACCATGACGATCAGCGGCAGCGGCCAGCCAAGCACGATGCGGGTCACACCCACCACCAGCGCGATACCCACGGCAAAGGCAACGGTCAGCCGCAGGCTCAACGCGTAGCGGGCCTTGTCCGCGTCGGTGCCACCAATGCTGCCCGCCGCGACCGCTGCGCCGGCCGCTTCGTTGGCGACCGCATTGAGCGCAGGTTCGGCAAGCGTCGATCCAAAGCCGAGAACGAACGCGAACAAGACCAGCCAGACGAAACTGCCCTTGCGGGCCAATGCGTGTGCAACCGACTCCCCGATTGGAAACAGGGCGGTCTGCAGACCGTAAACGAACAGCGTGAGGCCGACGACGACCAGCAGTGCGCCCTCAACGAGCACCAACAGCTCGGTCGCGGGCTGACCCAGCACCGCGACCTGGAAGAACACGATCACCAGCACGACAGGCATCAGGTCGCGCAGACTCGCAAGCAGCATACGCCACAGCTGTGTCATGTAAGTACCTCAGATGCCTACAGGTACTGTACCAATAGATAGCCGTGCTTACGGCTGTCAACTCGTTTAAGACGCCGCGCAGCTAAGACGCCGCGCTGCGGGGCCACTGGAGCTGCCCCTCCCCTTTTTCCGGCCGTTCTCAACCGGTTGTGGTCGGTAACTGTCCGCATCTATTGAACTGGTCGCGTTTGTATATCAATGACCCGACAGCCAGGTGATAGTCGAGCCGCTCGCCACCCCAGCGACTGCGACAGGTGTGGGTGTCGATCGGAGGCCCGTGTTCGCGATGGAAGGTGGACAGTGCATCCGGATGGCCTGCCACGATTCCGCGGAATCGTCCGGCGCCGCCGATGCGAGTGCCGTCGGGGCGACGAAAGAGGAAGCGCGTGGTGGGTCCGGTTGTCGATGCGTCCACATTCGCGTGTGTTTCCTTTCGTCCTCTGCAGATTTCCACGCTGAACCCGCCCTCATGAATCAGCCGATGATGAAAGCGGCACAAAAGCACAAGATTATCGAGCCGCGTGGCGCCGCCATCGGCCCAGTGATGCACGTGGTGACCCTCCACGTAGAGCGTGTGCGTGCAGCCCGGAAACTGGCAGCCGCCATCGCGGGCCTTCAGCGCCCGCTGCAGTGAGGGTGGGATGCTGCGTGTGCGCCGACCGACATCCACTGGCGTACGATCGGCGCCTTCGACCATGCCGACCAGCGTGGAACCGCAGGCCAGGCGTCGTGCGGTTTCAGCAGCCAGACGCGGGCCGGACTCCAGCTCGCAACGTTCAGGGCGATTGATGTCTGGACTGACGCTGGTGGCGGGCGTCTCACTCAGCAGCGTCTGATCGATGTGGACGACCACCTGATAGCGATCGGCGTTGTTAGAGGTTCGGTTCAGCTCAGGCGGTCGGCTCAGGAAGTGCTCGGCCAGCCACCGCAATGCGTCGGCGCGACGGGCTGCGGGCGTCGTTTCGTTTTCAGACAGCACCGACTCGGGGGTACGACCTCTGCAACACGATTCCGCGGAATCGTCGTCTGCCGACTCATCGCCAGAATCGGGAGAGTCGGGAGAGTCGGCGGCCCGCAATGCCTCCTCGGCCACCTGCAAGGCCTTCACAACCAGCGCGCCAACCTCAGCCGGCAGCCGTGCCTGAATGAAGAGCGTGCCATCGTCGTCGTAGTAATGATTCAGGTAGCGCTGCTGATGCGCGGCCATGGCCTCGCGCGATTCTTCGAGCCGCTCCACGCGTCGATAAAGCCGCACAACCTTTTCCACATGCGCTGCCGTGCCGTGCAATGCGATGTTCATCAGGTCGGCCTCGTTGTCGGGCCGCGCAACTCGCGTCATGGCGCGAACCTTGGAATACGACACCTGCCCGGCCGCGAATGCGGCGCTGATTTCCGGCAGAACTTTCAGCGCATTCGCCACGCGCACCTTCTCGCGTGCCGCAACAATGCCGATGCCGCACTGCCAGTTCAGCCAGTGCGCACAATCCCGGCAACCGTGGTATCCCCAGCCCTGCTGTTCATCGAAGTCGCGCACGAGATCGAGAAACCGGGCGGTGGCCGCATTGATATGCCCCCACAGTTCGGTGATCTCGCGTTCGAGATGGTCGTGGGGGTATTCCGGCGGGGCGAGAGAAGCGGCGGCGAAGGCGGACCGGGCTTGCATGGCACACTCCGAAGACTGTACTGATATACAGTATTTTAGCCCGCGGAGTCGCTGTGATCAACCTCGAACTCATAACATGAGCGGCTGACCGCTGCCCCTATGCCCGGATGCGGTTGGGACAGCGCGGCAAGCCGATTTCGCACACGGCCAGCGAAGGGTTCGCTCCCCTCGATCCGTGCTTGTTGCGATGCTACAGGGCAGTGCAATGAAACTATTTTCGAGATCTTGACACCTCGAGTGGTCAGCGCGATCTCCTACGCCGTTTCCAGCCGGATAATCCCGCCCGGGCGTCCATGCGGATCGCCCTCGTGATGCCATCCCACATCTTGTCAGACGAGCAAGCGAACAAGCAGCTGTCCGACACGAGAACAGCCTCTTGCGATCTGGCTTGCTCGCCAGCCTCGCGGGTTACCCATCCAGGGGAGGTGTTAGCACGTACAGTACAACAGCTGCTGCTCATTATTTGCTACCACAGAGCAGCAGCCGAAGTGCCCGGACGTGTGCTTGCTGGACAAGTGGATTTGACGGCACAACCTGACTATGCTCACACACACAACAATGGGGCGACGGAAGTCCTGGTCACCGGGCTTCCATCCGGAAAACCAAGGCGGGAGACACAATGCCAATGCGAATACCGATGCATCGCTACGAGTACACCAGACTGACACCGGATCAGATCGGGCGCGCGCTGCGGGCGACAGAGGCCGGTCCCACCAGTGTGTCTACCTTCTCCGATGCACTGACGGACAGGTCATTGCGAATTGTCACCCGGGACGGCCCCGTCCTTGAGTACCGCTTCGGCTCCAACGGGCGCCTGACCCTTTCCGAAAATGGCGGCAGGAATGTGTCAGCCGGCTACGGAGAGCTGACCCTGAATCAAATGGTGTTCTTCTCTCACATGATTCCAGGCGAGCAGAAAGGCTACAACGTCTGCATCGATCAGGACACCAATCTGGTCACGGTCTTCGAGGTGTGGTTTTCCAGCGGTCGCACGGAAAACACCCTCGGCGGCACCACGGTCACCGTCCCCGACAGGGAAGTGCAGCGGCAGATTTACTTCGGTTACATCGACAACGGGCAGGAGCCCCCCGAGAACCTTCACCACTACACGAATCGCCTGGAGGGCAAGGGACTCTACTGGAAGCAGGACACGGGCATAGAGACGCTTGAGTACTATGCATCGGTAGCCAACACCAATTTCGTCGAGCTGACCCGGCATATCGACAATCTGAGCTGGGTGAGCCCTTCGGATTACGTGCTCGTCGACCACCGCACTTTCATCTACGACAGAACCGAAGTGGAGTTCTCCGGCATACACACCTGCTTCATCGCCGATCTGTTCAGATGCGAGCAGGTCGGCGTGCGTCTCGGCTTCAACGAGAACGACGAACTCGAGTACTACGTGTTCCGGGGTACCGGCAAGGTCGTCGGGCAGCTCACCTATCTCGAGCCGTTCGACGAACATGGCCGTGTGCCATTGTTCGCGCAGACGAACCCGAATCCGGAAAAGGGAACGCGCACGACATATCGCCCGGTCCACGATTTCACGTGGATGTCGGACGACGAAGTCCATGAGGCGGCCGAACGCAGGACGTCGGCCTTCCGCGGCGGGCCGAACGCCGTTCCCCAAGTGGTCCCGTCGGGCCATAACATGCCCTTCTCCGACATTCTCGTCGGCAAAGCATTCACGCTACGCTTTGATCACGGTGGCCCGGTCAGGGATTACCGGATCAATGACCGGTTCACGCTCGAGTATCGGGACCACAGTGAGAACATCTGGCGTGAGGCCGACTACCGCGCCTACGAAGGCGATGACAATCTAGCCTGGTTCAGCCACATCCTGCCGGACAGCCGACCCCGCGCCAGCGTGCAGGTCGCTGTCGACTTCACAAACGGGCTCGCCACCAGCATCGAGTCCCACATGGGAACGCCCTACTACGGTAACGAAACCACCTATCGCGCGATCTTTGGCGTCGTGGAGATGGATGGTCTCGATGCGCCGATGTACACACGGCACGCGTTCACCGACGAGCTGGTTGGCCATGCCTGGTCATGGTCCTATTCAGACCAGCTGACCTCGATGCATCTGTACGGCTCACCGAATTCGATGTCGTGGACGATATTCACCGCCAACCAGACCATGGGATCGCAGTGGTGCTCACCGTGCATCTACGTGAAGCTCCGCGATGGTGTATACCTTTTCTGTCAGAACGAAGAAGCCTGCAACGGTGTCCAGATGATCGCGCTGATCAACACCAAGATCTCCCATGACTGCGGTTTCAGCTTCAACGGCGGGGCAAACGGCGTGAGCCTCGGCACGACTGGCGGGATCGGGCGCCATATCGGCCAGTTCGATATCAACGGATATTTCGGTCCGAACAGGGGGACGCAGGCATGACGAACATCCCTGAGCGCGACAGGTCGCCGAACGCAGCTTCTGCCGGCGTCAGCCGTCGCTCCTTTTTCTGGAAACTGGGGGCAGGTGTCTCGACGGCACTGGCCTCGACGGTGACCCTGGCGCGTTCCGGCCCCGGTGACGCCAACGACCTGTCCCTGCGGGTGACCCTGCTCGAAGAAGAAAAGACGCTTCGCAGCTTCCATCGCGCCTTTGAACAGGCGATGGACAATGGCCTGTATGACGAAGTCATCGACATGTTCGCCGAAGACGCGCAGGTCATCTTCAATGGCGGTGTCTTCGAGAAACGCCGCCAGGGTATCAGCCGTCTCTATCACGATCACTTCCGGCCGGCGAAGGCAGGCAAGCGCATGGAACAGGCGCCCGGCTTCGAGCTTGATGCCGACCAGCAGCAGGACAGCGTGGAAGTGTCAGCGGACCGCCTGTCCGCCAGGGCCAGGTTCACGTACTCGATCCTGGCAGGCGTGCCTGTCGAGACGGCGTCATCGCTGGCCCGCATGGCCCGACTTCACGGAGGAGGCATGCGGACGTGGTGGGAAGGCGGCGTCTACAACATAGGTTATCGCAGAGATACGGTCGATGGGCACTGGACGATCAGCCAACTCGAATACAACACGCTGTCCCGTGCTGACTATCGCCCGGGCAGGACGTATGCGATGCCGATCACGGTGGCGGCCATTGCAACGACCTACCCCGCAGACCCCAAGGGCCCGGATGCCCTGGTTCGAGCGAGCTGACGTATCGGGACAACAGGCTCTCGTGCTCTCGTACAAGGAAAGCCCTCGTACAACGGCTTCGTAGTTCCTCAAGGCGCCAAGGTGGCACAAGGCGGCCCCGGGCGCATTCTCTACACGGCATCCGGCGCAGCACCCGTCTCCAGGAGTCGTCGAGATCGCTCAAGCGAGCGCCCAGAAGGAAATCCGTTCGCACGCGAGCACAGAGAACTGTGCGTTACCGGCTCAATGAGGCTTCGGCATAGCAGCGCGGAAAACCGTCCTGAAGTCGCGCGACTGCCTTGTCGTATTCCTGCTTCAATGAGGCCGCGGCATAACGCCGCGGAAAACTCCGCAATGCGCGGCACGACGTTCACGGGTGTAAGGCTTCAATGAGGCCGCGGCATAACGCCGCGGAAAACACCGAGGAAGTGCGCAACCGCTACAAGGATCAGATGCTTCAATGAGGCCGCGGCATAACGCCGCGGAAAACCAGCTTTTGGTTCTCGCAAAGTGTCTCGTCGCCGTTCGGCTTCAATGAGGCCGCGGCATAACGCCGCGGAAAACGTGGCTGGCTGATTGTGAACTACCTGGAGTACCGCAGGCTTCAATGAGGCCGCGGCATAACGCCGCGGAAAACGGTGATGCGTGGCTGTCGCGCGCGCCGACTGAGACTCGGCTTCAATGAGGCCGCGGCATAACGCCGCGGAAAACCGCGCTCGCACGTGGCGGCGCTGTTCGAGCTCGAAGCTTCAATGAGGCCGCGGCATAACGCCGCGGAAAACCGAAGTCGAACCGGGGTGCGCTGTGACCGCCGATTACGCTTCAATGAGGCCGCGGCATAACGCCGCGGAAAACGAGCGTGGCGGTGCTGCAGATCGCCCAGGCGCACGCCGCTTCAATGAGGCCGCGGCATAACGCCGCGGAAAACTCCGCATCGAGTCGATCAAGCCGGTGGCGCGCGCTGAGCTTCAATGAGGCCGCGGCATAACGCCGCGGAAAACCACCAGATACACGCCTTTGTCCGTCTTCTTCCGCGGGCTTCAATGAGGCCGCGGCATAACGCCGCGGAAAACGGGGGAGGGGGGGTAGTCAGCCTACCGGGGGTGTACCATTGCTTCAATGAGGCCGCGGCATAACGCCGCGGAAAACGGCATTCAATCGTGTTCTGTGTGGACATCAAACATGCGCTTCAATGAGGCCGCGGCATAACGCCGCGGAAAACGGAGGTCGAAGCGGGCCTGCGCCGCGGCGACATGATGCTTCAATGAGGCCGCGGCATAACGCCGCGGAAAACGGGAAAATACGATCGGGATCAGCGGATAGTGATCGCCGCTTCAATGAGGCCGCGGCATAACGCCGCGGAAAACCGCGAGCAGCTGCAGAGCATCGGCTGGGACAACGTCACGCTTCAATGAGGCCGCGGCATAACGCCGCGGAAAACGCTGCAGCTGGTTGACGATGCCGCGCGCCATGTTCCGGCTTCAATGAGGCCGCGGCATAACGCCGCGGAAAACCTGATGGCCTGGTGTCGGCGTATTCCAACGAGGCCAGGCTTCAATGAGGCCGCGGCATAACGCCGCGGAAAACTACCGGGCAGCAATTCCTTGCCGCCTTTCTTCACCTTGCTTCAATGAGGCCGCGGCATAACGCCGCGGAAAACCGCGGCTGAAGCGGACGCGGCGGCCGAAGCTGAGCACGCTTCAATGAGGCCGCGGCATAACGCCGCGGAAAACCTGACGGATCCGGACGAGGCAGCGGAGCCACCGGCGCTTCAATGAGGCCGCGGCATAACGCCGCGGAAAACCCCATCCCCACCGCCCCGTGATTCCGGGCGTGCGCTCGCTTCAATGAGGCCGCGGCATAACGCCGCGGAAAACAGACCGGCTCGGCCCTCTTCAACAGTTCCTATATTTAGCTTCAATGAGGCCGCGGCATAACGCCGCGGAAAACCCCAGGAACACCAGGCCGGTGCCGACACCCTGCGCCCCGCTTCAATGAGGCCGCGGCATAACGCCGCGGAAAACCCCGCTGTCGTCGCTACAAAGTATGGCGGTGATTCTACAGGCTTCAATGAGGCCGCGGCATAACGCCGCGGAAAACCTCGATAGCCGTGCATCGAGCAGCGTGCCGACGGTGCTTCAATGAGGCCGCGGCATAACGCCGCGGAAAACCTTCGACAGCACGCGCTCGGCGTCGGCGCACTCCGGCTTCAATGAGGCCGCGGCATAACGCCGCGGAAAACCGACCAGCTCGCGCGTGCGGCGCATGCCGGCGAAAGGCTTCAATGAGGCCGCGGCATAACGCCGCGGAAAACATCGCGAACACCTTCCGGCGGGCGCGCGGCTTGCAGCTTCAATGAGGCCGCGGCATAACGCCGCGGAAAACTCGAACGTCTCCGCGATCGCCGGCGCCAGGCCCGAGAGCTTCAATGAGGCCGCGGCATAACGCCGCGGAAAACGTCCTCGAGCGTCTGCAGGTCGCGGCCGAGCCGGACCACGCTTCAATGAGGCCGCGGCATAACGCCGCGGAAAACGCCGGCCGGGTAGGCCAGCGGCACGGCCATGTGCCGGCTTCAATGAGGCCGCGGCATAACGCCGCGGAAAACAGCCCGCTGTGAACGCCGCTCGCTGCGCTGTCTGTAGCACCGCTTTTCGAGCGCTCCTTCGTTCCGCTGCCAACAATACACACGGAGCCTGTCACTAGCAAGCCGAAACACAAAAATACTCCTATTTTTCAAAGAGCTATACAACTTCGAGCACTGCCCGGCAAGAGCGGCACTATCACAGCGCTCGCCAGGGGCAGGCGGACACCGGAACCCTTGCACTACGCTGATCCACAAAACTATACGATTACCGGTGCTCGGACCACCGATTCGAAGTTCTTCCCCAGACTAACCACTCTGGGCGATACCTTGTCCGCAGGACCAATGTCCATGATGACAACGTGATCGTCGCGATGGTGGATCAGTTCGTCGAGCAAGGCGATCAACTCCGCATGACGTTGCCTGCTCATACGGCATTGGAACACCGAGAGCTGCACCCACTCACCGTATCCGTTCATGAGCTTGAATATACGGCGCCATCGCCTCCGGTCCGAAATGTCGTACGCCACAAGATACAGGTGCTCGTCCATCTGCCTTTACCTTGTAGTGAAATTCGGATGATCCGGGATCTCACCGAGCAGACATCTCGCGAGGAGACGGGCCTGGATTTCGAGTAATCGACGGTAGCTGACGCGGTAGTTGAACAGCGGATGCGTCACCTCTTGGCTCAAACGACGCTCGAACGTACCGATAAAGCGTTTACGCCCGTCGCTCGTCAACGCGACACTCCCGGCGGCACTGATGAAATCGCTGGGACGCACTTCACCATTGTTGATGGCCTGGATGACAGTAGAGTCCGCAATCAGAGGTCGGAACGGTTCCATCATATCCAGCGCCAGTGCCGGGCGACCGTATCGCGGCTGATGATAGAATCCTCGATACGCGTCGAAACCGACACCCGAGAGCGTCACCGTCCACAATCGGGCCAATAGCGCGTATGCGTACGACAGCATGGCGTTTACCGGATCCGTTGGCGGCCGCCGATTACGCGTCGTGAAGTCGAACGCCATCGATCCGGATTCATCAGGGCGACGCAACATGCCGGAAAACACACCGAAGTACCGCGATGCAGCCGCCCCTTCAACGCCCAGAAGCTCCTGGATGTCCACCGCCTTGCGTACACGCCGAAGGTCGGCTCGCAGCCCGTCAAGGACGTCCTCCGGTCTTTCGTCGTCCTTCCAGTTCCTTCTCAGCAGAGTCCGGCAGTTCTGGATTTTCGCCTCTACCAGGCCCTTGGCCAGACGCAGGCACTGCTGTTCGTCGAAACTGGCCCGGTACTGTGCAGTGCGGATTTCAACGTTCTTGTGCCCGGTACCGACGGTGTGGCCCATGAACCAGCCACCGTAGGAATGCCAGCTGACCGGGATCTCCCTGCGCATGAGTTCCTGCAGACAGGGCGTTGTAATGTACACATTACCCATCACGACGACCTGCGAGACATCGATGATACGCACTGACTGGACCTTTTCGTCCTCAACGGTTACATCGAACCTCTCAGCCTTCTTCGACAGCTTGGCGCCTCGGGCCTGAACGTACAAAGGCATGGCGCTGTCGCGAACAACGGACAGCGGCCGGGGACTCAGGCCGTTCTCGTGCCGGATGGCGTTGATTTCGTCGGGGAGGCAGATCCCGACCAGAGAGCACCGCGGGCATTTGGGACTGTCCTGCAGTGGCGGCGGAATTTGTCCGCCGGCGGCCACGAACCTGAGCCCTTCTATCGCGTTGCGCGCCACCGCGCGCAGTTCATCATCGAACCGTACACTCACCCTTTCCCTGGATTCGGCAAAGTACAGCGCACCTTCCTCGCAGACGTATCCGTGTTCCTCCAGGATCATTCCCTGCACGCACAGTTGCACACGTTCCGGTTCATAGGCGCCTTTCGCAACATGCGGTCGCTTTCCCCGCTTGTAGTCGACAGGGGTGACACGAGACCCCTCACCTTCCACCAGGTCCATTTTGGCAATCAGACCAAGACGGTTCGATGACAGCGTGATCGAGCGCGAATGGAAGCGCTGCTCGTCAGCGGCATCCGGGGCGGGCAGATCTCCCGACGGCTTGTCTACCCGCCTGTGGCGGTAACGTCCGTCGACCGTATCTGCCGAGTCCGCCCACTCCCCCTGCACCCACTCAAGGTAAGCCAGCCGCGGACAATACTGGTACTCGTTGACCATGCGTGCCGGCAGCAACGGCATATCGCCGGAGAACTCCGGGAAAGGCAGCGGCAGCTCATGCTGCGATGCAATCGGCGTATCGTTCATGCCGCACTCCATCGGAGGCTCTCAGCCGGAACCGGCGGCCGTGAAGCCACATGGCACGTTGAAAGCCCATGCCGCGAAATCGACGATACCCCTTCGTATCACCGTACCGGGTGCTGTTCGTAGAACCATGTCACAAGGTGAACACCAGGTTCATCGGTATGCGGAAAAGTCAGAACCTTCTCGCAATCCGTTGCCTTGTTGCGGAGCCGGCGCTCGATGGGGTGAGACATTGGACAGCGATAGCTCCGACCCTAGCTGTGACTCTAGCCCTGACTCTGGCTGCAACAGGGGCGGCTACGCCGCGTCATCAGGTACCTGCCATGCCCACTGTAGCCAAATGCCGCCGCCATCGTACTCCACAGTCGGCTCGGGCGTGCCGGCTTCCCCAAGCATCGCGGATCTTCTCGTAGCCACGACCCCACGCCTCGATCAGCCCGGCCCGGAAGAAGGTGCTGGCAATGTCTGGATTGGGAGGCGCGGACCCTCACTGATCAGACGGGACTGACGACAGCATTCCTACCCTATCGTTCTCCTAGCCTGAAGTTCCCGCCCGATTTTTAGCCATTGGTGATCAGTATTCCCTGCTTCAACAAGGGGGTAGGCGACGTGCGGCTGCGTTTCTGGCGTGTATGTGTAGCCATGTATACGCCGATATAGGG
>JBJHBT010000002.1:0-224853 GCA_050485645.1 Gammaproteobacteria bacterium
GAAACTCCCGGCAGGCTGCCGAACCGGCCATCTGCAGTTCAAATCGTTAACACCTTGACAAGCCATGAAAGTCGCGCCAAATCTAGCCTTCAGCCAAATGACCTCGAAATCTGTCGGACACCAGTGATGCCGCAACAAAAATGCCCGCACTGCGTATCATGTTACGCTTACCGAATAGATACGCCATCGACCACTCTGATCGGTGCGCGCGGAGCGCGCCCTTCCAGCCGCTGTTCCGCGGTGTTACGCTGCTCGGGATCGGATATGTACCGATCTATGAGCGACTGTCCGAGACCCGGATCGGAACGTCGCAACGCATCCATCGCACCGATGAGCGCATGAACCCGGGCACTGTCGGAACTGAACGCCTCGAGCGATCGCTCGTCGAGCGTGCCTGATCCTGCCGCCACCTGCACCACGGCGCCGAGGGCCGAGTCACGCAACACGCCTGTGGGCTGAATCCGTGTCCACTCCATTGCCTCCCGCAGATTTCGTTGCGCCCACGTCAGAACGATCTGCCGAACTGCCATAGCGCGCAGCTCGTCATCGATGTTCGGGCTGGCGGCCAGCCAGTCTCCGGCTTCGTCCGGTTTCAGCGATCCCCACGCCGTAGCGACGTTTAAGACCAAGCCGGCGCTCGGCTCCGCCATGTTATCAATGGCGCGTGCGGCAGCGGCCGGTTCGGTTGATGCCGCGCTACCGAGCACGCGGTCAACAACCATCGCGTAAATCGGCGCACCGCGGACCGGCTCCAGCCACTCAAGCGCGGCATCGAGACCCGACGCCGCGAGGCCTTCAGCCACGCCGGCCATCCAATATCCGTGGAGTTCCTCCGGCAGAGCGTCCAACGTCCGCAGCGCACCAACCCGGTCTCCGGATGCAGCAGCGGACAATTCACCGATCAGCTCGACAACTCCCGGGCTGACGTGTGAAGAATTTCGCACTATCCACGCCGCTGCACCGTCAGGATCCCTTTCAGCCCAACTCCCAAGAACGCCGAGCTGGGGAGCAAGGCCGATCAGTTGCTTCCGTACGCGTTGGTCGGGGTGGTTGGCGATCAGATCGACAGCAGCAGAGACTTCGGCCGAGTCGATACCAGAAGTCGCCGCGAAAAGCAACCCAAGCCGGGTGTCATTGAAGCTCTGGCTTTCTCCTGTAAGGAGCGTTTCCACGGCGAGGTCCAGCGCGTATGGAAAGTCTTCAATTGCTGCGGCATGCAGCGCACTCTCGACGGCACGGTACGGCGCTGCACGCACCCCAACAATATGCGACAGCGCCTCTTTCGCGTTGAGCTGGCTGTGGCTGGTTACCATCGTCGTCAATAATCTATCCCGATCAGCGCCAAAAGGCAGCGCGCCCACTAACGCGTAGGCACTCTCCGGCTCGGTGGCAATCAACGCATCAATTACGGCTCGCTCGAAATCCGTGCGATTGCCCGACCGTAAGCGCCCCCCCATGATCGCCGCCAGCCGCCCCGGTTCTGCAGAAGCAAGCGTGGCGAATGCCTCAACGGAGATCACCAAACTGGCGCCTCCGGTACGCTCCAGATAATCGAATACCGCGATGGGATCGAGCGAGGCCCATGTCTCGAAAACTCGTTCGGCAAAAGCCGTTCGTCGTGATTCTTCTGGGATCGATGAGGCATGATCCAATGCCAAACGAGGGTCGGAAATCGCGGCAACCCCAGCCACACGTTGCAACGCAGCAGTCTGGACAGTACGCGGGGTGAGCGAAAGCGCGTAGGCGATTGCGGCAGATACATCTCGTTCCGTCAGCTCGCTGATAGCAATCAGTCGAAGAGCTTGGCCTCTGTGGTCTGGAAGAGAAGTGGCGACCCGCTCGATGGATTCCCCGGTATGTCCGAGCGCGTCGACTTGTTCCAACGCATTCGCCAGCCATTCAGACTCGGCCGGTAAGATGATGTTGGCGGGCTGTCGCGCGAAAGCGGGCTCGTCGGACGGACGCACGGCCTGATCGGCGAAATCGACGACAATGTCCCCACTGCTCCATATCAAGCAGCCAAATCCGGCCCCGGACAGGATGCCTACGCAAGCTATGGCGGTCGTGTACCGACAGAATCTCACCAACGGAACCTCTGATCGGTTCGCTGCATGCTCACTCCATCAGTTGATTTCGCCGTTGAGCTTTTCGCTCATCTCGGAGATGAATCGCGTCTGGATTCCTGTGTGCGGGGTGCAGCTTGAGGTTCGGCTGAAAATCAAATGACACGGGGCGATGCGTGGGCCTGTCTGGCAGACCATTCGATCCGAAGGCGCCCGGAAGAGGCACACCCTGCCAGAACTCAGCACGCGGCACTTCGCTGGATATCACGCCATGCCCCCTGATTTATGGTTACCGCAAGACAACACGCCTTGGTATTCCTTCGCGGTTGGTGGAAGACTATGCTTCTCGCGTACTTCTTGCAACCATTTTCATTCCCGCTTAGCGTCTATGTTCTGTGTGCACTATAGATGATCAATACAACCCATTGATAGAAATGGGAACGAACCACAGCCTCATTGCATTGGTGACTCTCCACATTTAGTACTACAGATAGAACCTATCCGACAGACTTCCCCTTCTCTTAAAAACGGATCGAAACGGATCGCTTATCGCATTTTGGTCAATGCCGTATATACCGAACCCGAAGAACCATAGCCCTTAACTACTGCATGCGTTCACAAAAGCGCCGAATTGCCCGACAATAGTAAACCACGTAGATCCTGACCGTGCTTCGACATCCATCGAGATGGGTACGTATACGAACGGGCAATTCGAAGGATCGAATTCGGCGAGAAGAAGTTCCTCATCTATTCCCGGAGAGGGCAGGGCGCCGAAGCTTTCATCCACGAAAGCAGGCGCGAGAATTCGGGCGGACACCGCGTTCCATCCCAACCACGCATGCTCCTCCGGGTTATTTGACCAACCCTCGGCCCACATGATGAATGCGCCGCTTTGCGGGTCTGCATCCCAGTAAATCGCGCCTAACGGTGTGGCTCCTGCCTAATCCAGGTTTATCCAATGTACGGCTTGCATCTACTCATGGCATGCTCTACTCCGGCCACTGGAAGTCCGGCGGAAGGGACACCCCCTCATCTACCGTGAACGTTATACGAACGTCACCTTCCACAACACTCCCTTCGCGGATGCCTTCCCTGAGCAACTCTAGAGTTTGCCGCCTGGCGAGCTGCTCATTCAGAGTCTCCGGTGGCCGCGAAAATGTTTTACGGTTGTAATAATATAACTCTACCTGCTTGATGTCGTCGGGTGGTACCGGAAGACTGGTCGCGGTACTGCTTACCCACGCTGAGCTCCGATGCAGTCCATCCGGATCATCGGATAACAGGCTACTGGCAAGCACGTCGGCTATCTTGGGCATTAGGTTTTCTCCTTCACCTTCCCTATACGTTATCCCTATTACGACAGTCGGCGTCAATTGCAAGAATGTGTGCGTCGAGCAAAGCAAGCTCTTCGTAGATCCGCAATTCCGTACCGGCGGCCCACTGAAGATTTACCGACTCTCGCAAAAGCAGCTCATCAAGCAACTCGCGCCCAGACACGGGACTCGCCGGCGGCACGCTGCCGTACACGGTTTCAAGCAGATCTTGTTCATCACCAGGATTCCGGAAACTCTCTTCCAACCTTGGAGAAGTCCCCACTCGAAGGTCCTGAGAAATGCTAGCGAGATAAGTGTCCATCTCCTGTCCAACCAGAACATTTCCATCGTCACTATTTCGGTCCACAGGCTCGGGCGTCGTCAGCCAGAGGCCACTGGCGATACCGACACACACACCGAACACGCTTGCTGCGAGCGACCTGCTGTACTTCATGGCCAGAATCTCCTCACTCTTGGTGTTCTGAGTCAATAATTCGTTGAACGTCTATTTCTCTTCCATGTCGAGAGGTTGCGCGTTTGGCAGAAACCGCCGCGATCGAAGTACAGCACCTTCATCTGTATCGCTCGCCGCGAGATGAACACGAACAACTCCCCGCTCAGTGGATCCGCTCCGAGTCCGTGGCGCGTCAGCGCATACAGCCCGTTGAACGACTTGCGCATATCAACGGGCTCGCCGTACAGGTGGACGCGAATCTGCCCTTCCGGAAAGAACATCAGCCGCGCACCAGGTGCAGCAGCACGCCGGCGCCCAGATCCAGCTTGAGTTCCAACCGCGTGCCGCCGCCCGACAGCGCGCCCAGATCGATGAAACCCGGTCGCCTCTCCTCGACTACCGTCGTCGCCGCTCCCGACTCCGGCGACCGTGCCCCGCCGCCCCTCACGATCGAGCGCCACCGATACAGGCTCGCGCGGCTTACTCCTTCGCGCTCGCAGAAAGCCGATACCGACAAGCCGCTGCGATCCCATCGCTCGATCAGCGCACGTCCGCCTTCCGCGGTCAGTCGTCGTCTCTTACTGTGCTCCATTGCTTGCTCATGGGTGAACTACCTGGAGCGCATTGTCCGGAAGACTAAGCCGCGAGGAAGAACGCCGGCTGGTTACCGCTTACGCTTTCGGCATCTGTCAACGCTCGTTGCCGTTCCGCATCGGAGCTGAACGCATTCAAAACACCACGATCTATCGAGCCGTGTGATGTAATGCCCTGCGACACCAACGCTCTCAATCGTGATCCCTTACGGCGTCGTCGGATAACGACCGCGCCCATTGCCCGGCGGCACTCCATCTCCCGAGCATAGCCTAACCGACTGATCCATCGCCTAAAGGCGAGGGATTTCCAGATCCTCTATCGGGGACTTCAAACGTAAGGTATTGCTTGAATTGAACAATTTCGACACGAACGCTTTCTTAACCGGACAGTAGTGACCGGACAGCAGTAATAAACACTATATTCGTTCAGCTACGGATCCTGGGAACTTTCCATCGCTCGTCGTCGTTCATCGAAGAGTGCATCTCGCAGTTCAGTTCTCCACTGACTTAGCCCGGCTTCTGACGCATCCACGTCTTGCGATACCGCTCGAGGCAAGCGGTATTCGCCCTCGTGACTATGGAAATAAGCCACCAGCGTCCTGCTCGAATCTCCTGGGGACCACGGTGATGCGAAGTTTCCAAAGGTCGAAAACGAGATCGAGTCGATACGCCATCCTCCAATAGCGACAAGAGAACTAAAAGGTTCCAAGATCTGGCTGGAATATGCCTCCCCTAACTCCGGCGCCATATCGATATCGAAACCGATCTCTAATCGGCAAATCGTCGTACGACAATGCAGTTGAACCTGAACCATAGGAATAGGTATGTCCGCAAGAAGCTCGTAAATTCTAGATTCCATATTCTGGGCCCATTGACCATCTATGGTCTGTTCGCGAAGCCTCTGTTCAAAGTGATCCAGCATTGACCAACTCTGCATGTCCTCAATCGGCAGGAGAAACGGAGGAGGTGGCGCAGGAGCATTGCTGGACATTGGGCCATCATCGAAGTGCGGATCAGAAACTGGACGATCCATGGCAGAAGGCTCGTCTTCTACCTGATGGGCAGGACCAAGAAATGCATCATTAAAAGCTCGCCTATCAGGCACCTGATCAGGTGCCTGATTAGACGCGTGATTAGGCGCATGTTCAAGCCAAAGCCACATGACTCCACTCACTACAGCACCGACGAACAAACCACCGACGAACGCCACTTTATACTTGGTACGCACTGCGTAGCACCTCCGAACGAGCACACTCGCAACTCAGACTCGACGAAGTCGTTAACCGAGCAGACGAATGTCCGACATCAACCTCAGCCTCAGCCTCAGCCTGAGCCCCATTGCATTGGTGACTCTCCACATTTAGTACTACAGATAGAACCTTTCCGACAGATTTCCCCTTCTCTTAAAAACGGATCGAAACGGATCGCTTATCGCATTTTGGTCAATGCCGTATATACCGAACCCGAAGAACCATAGCCCTTAACTACTGCATGCGTTCACAAAAGTGCCGAACTGCCCGACAATAGTAAACCACGTAGATCCTGACCGTGCTTCGACATCTATCGAGATGGGTACGTATACGAACGGGCAATTCGAAGGATCGAATTGGGCGAGAAGAAGTTCCTCATCTACTCCCGGAGAGGGCAGGGCGCCGAAGCTTTCATCCACGAAAGCAGGCGCGAGAATTCGGGCGGACACCGCGTTCCATCCCAACCACGCATGCTCCTCCGGCTTATTTGACCAACCCTCGGCGAACATGATGAATGTACCGCTTTGCGGGTCTGCATCCCAGTAAATCGCGCCATCCCACCCAGCAGCCCCAACTCTCGGCAGCGTGGCTATCGCGATAGCAAGCAGACTTCCACCAGGCACCAGACTCTTGCAACTGCTCATGTCAATTTCTCCTTTCGCAATGCTGCGTTTTCTAGTAGTCGACCGAGATGTTCCTTACCAAGAGCTGCCCGCGTCCCTGCATCCAGACACCAACAGACAGCTGCGCAGCGTTCTCCGGGACATCTACCACTGCCTCTTTGACGATCCAGTCTGTCGATCCACGCACACCATCGTCGCGTGCGTTTCTTACCACTGGTCCGTCTGGCGTATCGATGCGAATCCACAGTGCGCCCACGCCTTCAATGTGGTCGACATCATGAACCCTGCGTGCCATCAGTTCAGCTGACAGCCGTATTTGCGTTCCGCGATAGGCCGCGGCATTCAGCTGCGAAAACAATCCGCCGAAACCCGGTTCATCGGCCGTACAGTCAATCCGTATGACTCCTGGTCCAGATTCCTCCAATGTACGATCTATCTCGGTAGAGCATTGGCTCCTCAATTGCTCCGGCCCTCCGCCCACCATCGGCACCATCTGGCCGGGCGTCAGCTCCAGGACATGTCGAGAACTCGCCGTTTCCAGAAGGGATAGGTCTTCAGTCGGGTTTTCGACATTGACCGCGTCTCTGTCCGATACGTCGGCCACTTGCGATACAGCCTCATGAATCTCAGAAGTCTGGTATGCGGTACTCCCAAGGTCGAAATCCCCACTGCGGCCCGACTCACTTCCGATGGGAATCCACCACCAGTTTCGCACAGCCAGAACAATTGCCAAGCCGATAGCCGCGCCTAGTAGCGCCAGCAACATGGACTTCGAGATGCTGCCACTCTCAGTCAACGGGCATACACCAGTACGTATCGATTGCAGATTCCGCTCTCTTCCATAGCGCATCAGACTACCCCATGATAACAACAGGCCTCTTCTTGAGCGCGCACATGCCAAGCATGAGGCACGGCTCGCCCGTACGACGGTCGCGGAAAAACGTCGGCTCTATTCCGGCATGCCCGGTTCCGAAAACGGGTCGACCATCGTCGTCAACGCCCCCTGGCAACTCAAATCCTTTCGAAAAGCGCATGCGACCGATCAGCGCAATACGATTACGATGGACGCGCACAAATACCGTCAGGGTATGGTCGCCGACATAGTCACCAACTATCTCGCTGATGCCCAGGCTGCTGCTGTCATCTTCTTGTGCGCCAACCTGTTGCGATCCTGCTGCTTCCGTGAGCAGTTCCAGGACACCGCCCATCACCCTGCGTCTGATCGTCTGCGCGGCGGACCCGGGGCCATGGACACCCAGCGCCACCGCAATCCGTTGCGCTGGATGAAACCGAATCGCCACCGCCTGTGACGACGTATGTCCGTCATAGCCGACGAAACCATCTCGAAACAAAGTCAGCCCCTGCCCACTCGCGACGGCCATCAGATTTGCTGCAGAACTCCCGGGTGTCCTTGGAATCGTTACAACCGGCGTGCGAAGCGCGTCCAGCATTGAGGCAGACACGTAAGCGGTCTGTGCGCTCGAGCTTCGCTCATCGCCCATAAACATTTCCGTAACCGACAGCAAGTCCACGGTGGAGAACGTCGCTCCAAGGGTGCCGAGCGACACTCTGGATACAGCTGCCGCATCATTGCCAGCGGATTCGAACGTTGGAGTACCCGTGCCACGAGTCGGCGGCTCGATAACAGCTTGAACGCCGAGCGGCGCAAGTATCCTGCTATTGACGAGTTCGACCGCGTTCTGGCCCGACACCACCTGCAGGATTTCCCCCAGAACAGCGGTGACGGAGTGCTCATAGTTGAAGACGTAGCCCGGCCAGAACAGTTGGGATGACTTCCTGATCCGGGTCAGTCCTGACGCTCTGTTCGGAAAGGAATACACCGCCGGCATGACCGTGAATCCCATGTAACCGGCCGAGTGCGACAGCAGGTGCCGTACCAGTATCATCTGTCCCTTGGCGTGCCCGGCGAGCTCAGGCAGATAACGGCCGATCGGGGCATCCAGGTTCAGGTCTCCGCGTTCGTGCAGTTCCAACGCTGCCGCTGCCATCAGTGGCTTGAAGAGGCAGCTCAGCTCAAAGCCGGTCGATGGCAATATCTTTGCGTCGTGCTCACTGCAACGGCGACCGGCCGCAACAAAGATTCTTTCGCCACCCATATTCAAGCCGAGACAGTAGTCCCGCACACCTGCTGCTTCGAAAGCATGACTGACGTAGTCAAGAATCCGCCCCGTCGGGTCGGATTCCGAACCACCGTGCGCACGATCCACCAACGGGTACGCAGCCAACGTATATGGAATACTCGACCGGTAGTTCATGGCACACCGGCTCGTCCGCCCGTATGTGATTGGAGCCGGCTGAGCGACGGTGTGGGCAGAAGGCTTCATCAACACAGCCCCAACGAGAAAATCAAGGCCAGTTCTTCATCGTCCAGATCCAGCTCCCTGCCCAGATCCTTACCCAGATCGCTGTCAGGATCCGGCGCACACCACAGCTCACTCTCCGACACTTCAGGCGGTGTATCGTCCCCGGCTTCGGGGGTTGCGCCGCTTTTCTGATCGTCGATCATGCAACTGCCGAGTGGTGGTCTAAGCGCCTGGCGATCCGCGGACGACTCACCGCTCGATGCGGCGTCAGCGCAAATCGTTCGTTCCGGTAGAGTCGCTGTCCATCCCACAGATAACGAAAGGCGCCTTCCTCCGGAACCAGAAACTGGAAGTACCCCGCCCCACCTCGCTCTCTTCGGGCGGCCAGCCATACGTGTCCTGCCGCCGGTACGAGCGCGATCGAGTGGTCGGACCACAGTGCCTGCATGCCGCCCCCTTCTTCGGCTGCCTGGATACTGATCGTCTGAGCCGCGTTGCCATACCGGCCCTGGAAGGCTCCCCAGTCCATCGCTCTGGCGGATTCCGGTGGCAACGCGCCGGGAACCTTCAGATCCCCGTAGCCCGGCAACCCTCGGCCGAACAGCCTGGCGGCCACCATATTCGCGTGGTGGTGCAATGAATACACCACGAGGGCTACCCGGCGCACCGGATGGATCCGTACGACGATCGTGCTGCGGTTGTCCGCGATCGAGCTGTGGCCGTACCAGCCGCCGCCATAGAATTTCCAGCCCCGATAAACGCCCTGCTCGAAGGGATTCCATCCAGCCAGGGGCGTCACGTGGTTGCTATTGCTGGTCGCCGGCCACAGGACACGGTTCGCAGCAAGGACTGCCTGCAGGTAGTGTAGAATGCCCCGCATCGTGACCTGGAGCTCACCGCCGGTCGCTGGACATACGCCTCTGGCTGCCTGCCGTCGGGTTCGCGCAGACCGGCGGTGCTCGATACGCAGCCCGTCGAACAGTTCCCGTTGAAGAATGTACTGGAAAGCGACACCGAATTGCTGTTCAAGTATCGCCGCGAGAATCCACGCACCGGCGTTCGAATAGCTGTAAATTTCCCCGGGATCATTCAGTCGATGCGCAGCGCATAGTGATACCAGCGCTTCCAGGTTGATCAGGCCACTCCGGTGCCGCGGCACATACTGGCAGCGGGAGTCGTCGAGGCCATGCGTATGGTTCAGCAGATGACGGATCGTGATTCCCGCCAGCGCTTCCTGGATAGCTGGCTGCGTGAAATACGCTGCTACCGGAAATTCGTGCGTCAGGCGTTCATCATCAGCGATCTGCTGCTCAATCAGCGTACCGGTGAGCAGCTTCGTCAGGCAACCCGTCTCAAGAAGACGGTTGGCGGCGGGTACGTGCAACGGTCCGCCACTTGCATCTACTTTGCCTTCTCCATCCGAAACGTCTGCGAACGCGGCCTTTCCGTCGATGCTGTAGCCTACCACCACATCTTTGCGATCGATCCCTTCGAATATCGAGTCGAGCTTGAGTTGTAACGTGGTCGAATCAGGCGGCTCGCTGAAGCTGATCGGAGGATAAGGCGCCATCACCCGTTCGGGTCTTAACGACCCGCCTCCATCAGTTGATTTCGCCGTTGAGCTTTCCGCTCATCTGGAAGGTGAATCGCCTCTGGATTCCTGTGTGCAGGGTGCAGCTTGAGGTTCGGCTGAAAATCAAATGACACGAAGCGATGCGCGAACCTGCCTGGCAGGCCACTCGCCCCGAAGGTGCCCGGGATGGGCACACCCCGCCAGAACTCAGCACGCGGCACTTCGCTGGATATCACGCCATGCCCCCTGATTTATGGTTACCGCAAGACAACACGCCTTGGTATTCCTTCGCGGTTGGTGGAAGACTATACTTATCGCGTACTTCTTGCAACCGCTTTCCTTCCCGCTTAACGCCTATATTCTGCATGCGCTATAGATGATCAATACAACTCATTGATAGACATGAAAAAGAACCACGATCACCGTCGGGCCCTGTGGCCTGCCGACGGAGCACGTGTTCGCTTTCAGGGGGAACTTCCGATGCGAATCAGACGCTGGACCAGCGATTGTCTTGTCATCGCACTGCTGCTGGCCGCTTCCGCCTGTTCGAGCGAGCGGTCCGGTGGTCAGCAGACTCCGGGCAGCAACGAAGCCATCGTCCTGCTCCAGACCGGCTCCAGACCGGCGCATGGGCCAGCGGACTGGATCCGGCCACGAACGTCACCAGCGGCCTGAACCTCAGTATCATGAACGCCATATTTGGCGGCCTGTTCCAGCTCACGGCCGATGAGAATGGAGACAATCCGCGTATTACCGGCATTCTTGCCAGAGACTACGAAATCGCCGATGGCGGCCGCACACGGTGATCATCCCCCTGTGGCATCGAAGTGACCATCACCGCGCACGACATCCCACAACGCCCAGGAACGACTCATCGATCAAATCGATCAGGCGAAGCGGGCTAGCTAGCAGCAGAACAGAGCGTGGGCCGATTGTTGATAGCCCGTCCCTGAGACCCACTCTTGAGAATCGCTACGTAAGGCTAAACCTTGTCCTACGTAGACATACGTACCGTGCCCTTCTCCCATAGGCCCACAAGAAATGGACATCACCCCTTCTACAATCGCCTGCAGCCCCTTAATATCGACTATATAATCGACTTCCTCAAAACTGGGATCTGTTTCAGGCGTCAAATACGACACCCAGTTCATAGCTATAGATTGATAATATAAAGCATGATGTTGTTGGTAATATGGATCTAAGCGCGCCTGAACCCCAATTACTGCGCTAGTGTACCCCCCGTTCGTAACTGGCCATGCATTCATATACAGTGGCTGCGAATCCGCCGGATTAGGCCACATTATCCCTATTGCTGCACTCTTCAACAGCACTAACTTCAATTGCTGCTGTGCCATACGAGACTCCTTTGGCTTATGGTTAATGCACAGATGTGATTCTCTGTTTGGTTTGTCAGGGTCTGGTTTAACGGCGTTCGGATGAATATCCGTACTGGTCACACCATACGCCGATTATCTCCTGCACTTCTTCGTCCGACTTGTCGGCATAGAAGTCTTCCACACCAGCCGACGTGTCACTTCTTGTCATAACCGATCGCCGATACAGACCGGACCGGACCAGCTCACGAAAACCCTCATCGCTCAATTGGCGCCCTAATCCATCAAGGAGCTCTGTCACATGGTCTGCGGTCATACTGGCAAGCTCATCAAGTGCCCTTCCATAATCCCTCCCCGTACGAACTTCCTGTTGTCTCGCACAGACGTGGCTGAGATAAGATTGTGCACGAAAGGCATCAAGCCCTTCCATCACACTCAGCGAGTAGACGACGAACAGTTCAGTTTCAGCGGCATCGAGATTCACCCTTTCCTGCAACTTCTCGACTGCGCTCGACAAACCAAGCGTTTCACTTGCATGCACGGCTTCACTGACAATCGTGAACAGAGCGTCTCGCATCCCCGGTTCGCCTTGAGTCAACGTTTCACGGCTGTCGCCGGGCAGTTGCCCACTAGCATGCGCCGCAAAAAGAGCAAACATCATAATTAATAAAAATTCCCAGAAATGCGCCTCGAAACGGAAACCCGGCATATTTTTCATAACTTCCTCCGCTTACGACTTCCTCTACTTACGATCCGAAGGCGCCCGAAAGGGGCACACCCCGCCAGAACTCGGCACGCGGCACTTCGCTGGATATCACGCCATGCCCCCTGATTTATGGTTACCGCAAGACAACACGCCTTGGTATTCCTTCGCGGTTGCTGGAAGACTATACTTCTCGCGTACTTCTTGCAACCGCTTTCCTTCCCGCTTAACGCCTATGTTCTGCATGCGCTATAGATGATCAGTACAACTCATTGATAAACATGAAAAAGAACCGCGATCACCGTCGGGCCCTGTGGCCTGCCGACGGAGCACGTGTTCGCTTTCAGGGGGAACTTCCGATGCGAATCAGACGCTGGACCAGCGATTGTCTTGTCATCGCACTGCTGCTGACCGCTTCCGCCTGCTCGAGCGAGCGGCCCGGTGGTCAGCAGACTCCGGGCAGCAACGAAGCCATCGTCCTGCTCCAGGCCGGCTCCACCGGCGCATGGGCCAGCGGACTGGACCCGGCCACGAACGTCACCAGCGGCCTGAACCTGAGTCTCATGAACGCCATTTTCGGTGGTCTGTTCCAGCTCACCGCCGATGAGAATGGGGACAATCCGCGGATTACCGGCGTGCTGGCCAGAGACCATGAAATCGCCGATGGCGGCCGCACGCTGATCATTCATCTTCGGGAGGGCATCCGGTTCACGGACGGCACACCGTTCGATGCCGAGGCCGTGCGATTCAACATCGAACGCAACATCGATACACCGTGTTCCTGTGCACCACTACGCTGGCCATGGGCCGAGCATCGTGTCACAACGCCCGACACCCATACCGTCGCATTGCACTTCAGCCGCCCCTACCCGGCCGCGATCCACGGCTTGCCGGTGCTGAACATCAACTGGATCGCCTCACCTGCGGCCCTTGCGGCCATGGGCGACGACGAGTTCCGCCTCCGCCCGGTCGGCGCCGGCCCGTTCAGGGTCGTGAGCAATCAGCTCAGCGCCACCCTCGTGCTGGAGCGCAACCCGGACTACTGGAAACCGGGTAAACCGTATCTGGACCGCCTCACGTTCCAGGCCATCGGCGGCGAGCAGCCGGCCTACCTGGCCCTACTGGCCGGGAATGCCCATGTGGTCGAGGGCGTCACCTCCACCCTGCTGATCGAGCAGGCACTGGCGAGCCCGCGCCTGACCGTCACGCACCAGCCGGCCACGGCGCCCTATGTGATCCAGCTCAACACCACCGCAGCACCCTTCGACGATCCACGCGCGCGCGCCGCCATCTACCATGCCACCGATGTCGATGCGATCCGCGATGGACTCTTCCAGGGCTGGTATCCGCGCAGCCAGTCGTTTACTGCGCCCGGCGGCCTGTTCCATCACGAGTCCGTGCCCGGCTATCGTGACTTCGATCCCGACGAGGCGCGGCGCATCGTCACCGAACTTGGCGGTCTGCGTGTGGAGCTGGGCACGATGCGATCCTTCGTGGCCGAACAGGTGATCACCGCCCTGCAGGGCCAGTGGCAGGCGGCCGGCATCGAAGTGGCCATCACCGCGCACGATGTCGCAGAACTCGTGCAGCGCTTTCAATCCGGCGAATGGCAGGCCATGCTGCAGACCGCAGGCTCCTATGATCCGGAATCCTCCACCGGTGTGAATCTGCGCTTTGGCTCCGGGCAGGTGTTCAGCGGCGTGAACGACCCCGAGCTCGATCGCATCATTCGTGATGCGTCCGCCGCGGATCCTGCTCTGCGGGGCGCTTTGTACCTTCAGGCCGCACAGCGCATCAGCGATGAAGCCTACGCGCCGTTTCTGTTCGCGTTCGCGCCAACCCAGATCGCCGTGAACGGCATCGAGGGGCCCGGGCTTACGACGAAGATCCCGCCCATCGCCGTCAACACCGCGGTGCTGTGGCAGGACGTGAAGTTCACTGACCCGCAGTGACGCTGCGCGGACCAATGCTTTGCCTGGTGGATCGGTCAGCGTACTATATGCGCATGGTCACGGTGACGGTCGAAATTCCACACGAACTTGTTGATGCCGACGACATGCCCCAACTCGGCGTCGATCTTCGACGACTCTGGGCTATCGAGCAGGTTCGTCTCCGACGCATCGGGATCGGCCGAGCCGCGAATGTGGCAGGGATGCCGCGTGCGGCATTCATGCAGCTTCTTGGCAGTCACGGCGTTCCTGTCATTGACTACCCGGTCGATGACCTCAAGCAGGAGCTGAGTGATCTGAGCCGACAGTGATCGTCGTCCCGGATGCTGGACCGCTTATCTACCTCGCGGTCGCGCGAAAGCTTGATATCATTCGAAACCTTTATGACCGTGCCATTGTTCCACGTGAAGTGTACGAAGAGATTGTAGTGGCCGGCGCAGGTCTTATGGGCTCTGGCGAAGTGTCGGCGGCTACCTGGCTCGAAGTGGATGACGCAGGACCCGATCCGATGCTTGTGGCAGCACTGGATCGAGGTGAGGCAGCCGCCATTCCGCTGGCGCAACGCTTGGGGGCTACGCTGCTCTGCGACGATGCTGCTGGCAGAGTGGAAGCTCGACGCCGACACATCCGCGTTGTCGGAACACTTGGCGTTCTCGTTGCAGCAAAGCATGCAGGGCTGCTGGATCGCATTCATCCCGTCATTCAAACGATGCGCGAGGCAGGGATGTACATCTCAGAGGCGCTCGTAAGCGAAGTGCTGATGGCATGCAAAGAAGACAGCGCGGACCCTGTCGACGATGCCTGACAGCATGAACACGCGCTCATCGTCCCGTTCCATGGTAGGGCGTGAGGTTTGCGAGGCCACAGCAACGCTGCGGTAATCCTCGCACTGTCAACTATCGAGCGGAAAGTGGCAGGCGACCTCTCTGCCGTCTCCGGCCGGCGCCATGCACGGCGTCTGCGTCCGGCAGCGCTCCCTGGCATGGGCACAGCGTGCATGAAACCTGCATCCTGGCCCGTTCGTGAACGGTGACGCAGGCACTTCGTCGACCAGAATCGGCTGCGCTCGTCGGGGTAGTGAATCCGGGTGTTCGGACGGGACACTGACGAGCAGTGCCGCCGTATACGGGTGACACGGCCGCCTCAGCACCGCATCCACCGGGCCGATCTCGCACAGCGCGCCCGCATACATCACAGCCACGCGGTCACAGAGCCTCCCGACCAGCGCGATGTCATGCGAAATGAACAGGCAGGATAGCCCGGTGTCGTTTCGCAACCGTGCGAACAGCGCCAGCATCTGCGCCTGAATCCGCACATCCAGCGACGACAGCGCTTCATCGCAGATGATCAGTTTCGGTTCCGCAGCCAGTGCCCGCGCAATGGCCACACGCTGGCATTCGCCACCCGACAGCTCTGCCGGACGCCGCGACGCGTACGTCGAAGCCGGAAGATCAACAAGCTCCAGCAGCCGGGCAACCGTGCGCCGGCGCTCGGCGCGATCTGCCATGCCGAACCCTGTCAGCGGTTCCTCGACGATCGAGGCCACGCGCCAGGTCGGGTTCAACGACGCATACGGATCCTGAAATACCATCTGCATGCGCTGGCGGGCCACCGTCAGCGTTCGCCCGCGCAACCGGGTCAGTTCAGCACCATTGAAGCGAACGGCCCCAGATGCCGGTGGCGGAATCTGCAGCACTGCTCTGGCCAGTGAGGACTTCCCCGAACCGTTTTCGCCGACGAGTCCGAGCGCCTCCCCCGCATGAACCTCGAACGATACGCCACGTACCGCCTTTACGATGCGTGGCGCATTCGGAACACTGCGCGATCCGTCCACCCGAAAGCGCTGAACCAGATCCCGCACCACGAGCAGGGGCGGCACCTGTCTTGTGATGCCCGGCGTAGGCCGCATTGCCACTGGCTGGACGGCATTCAGCAAAGACTTCGTATAGGTATCGCGGGGTGACGCGAACATTCGAGATACAGGCGCGTACTCCACGGCCCGTCCCGCACGCATCACGAGCACGTCGTCTGCGATGTTCGCGGTGAGCCTTAGATCGTGACAGATCATGATCAATGCCATGCCCAGTTCCTGCTGGACACGGTGAAGATGTTTCAGAACCTGTGCCTGGGTGATGACATCCAGTGATCGCGTCGCCTCATCGGCGATCAACACCTTTGGCCTGGCGGCGATCGCCAGTGCCAGCATCACACGCTGCCGCATGCCCCCGGAAAGCTCGTGCGGATACGCAAGCACACGCCCCTTCGGTTCATCGATTCCAAGCAGCTGCAGCAGTTCGATGGCCCGGCGGCCCGCAGCCTGTCGGTTGCAGCCTTCGTGCAACCGCACGGTTTCCGCGATCTGACGGCCAACGCGCATTACCGGGTTCAGCGCACGGTCCGGGTCCTGAAACACGATGGCGATGTCGCGGCCGCGATGTGCGCGCATCCGCTTCTCGCTCAGACCGATCAGCTCCACGCCGTTCAGCCAAACCGATCCGGCCACCGTCGCCCCGTGCGGCAGCAATCCGAGCAGGGCCCTGCAGGCCACGGTTTTTCCGGCGCCGGACTCGCCGACGATCGCGAGCGTCTTGCCCGCGTGCAGCTCGTAGCACAGCCCATCAACCGCCGTGATGACGCTGTTCCCGTGCCGGAACCGGACGGTCAGCGCCTGCGTGACCAGCAGCGGATTCGTGTTCGCAAGCGGCATGGCACTCAACGTCTGCCCCATCGCTCACGCAACGCTTCGCCGAGCAGATTGCAGGCGAGTACGGTTACAAACAGCAGCGTGCCGGGCAGCAACAGCAGACCCGGCCGAACCGCGAGCACATGCTGGCCCTGGGCGATCATGCCACCCCAGCTGGGCGCGGGTGCCGGGATGCCGAGCCCCAGGTAGCTCAGTGCGCCTTCGAGGATGATCACGATGCCCATGCCCAGCAGCGCGAAACTGACCAGCTGAGGCAGAACGTTCGGAACGATATGGCGCACCATCACGGCCAGGGCACCGGTGCCCGACAGGCCCGCCGCAAGGATGAATGGCTGGTCGCGCAGGCGTAAGGTTGCAGCCCGTGCGATACGCGCGAATGCCGGGATGCTCAGGACGGTGAGCGCGGCCACGGTGTTCACGGGGCTCTGGCCCAGTGACCAGGCCACCACCAGCACCAGTACCAGCGACGGGAACGCCACGAGCACGTCGACCAGACGCATGATCACCGAGTCGATCACACCTCGAACATAGGCGCTGAAGATCCCAAGCAGCCCGCCCACTACCAGTCCGGCAAGATTCACCGCGATCGCTATGGATAACGATGTACGCCCGCCATGCAGGAGCCTGGCCAACACGTCGTTGCCGTTCATGTCGGTGCCCAGAAGATGTCCGGCAGACCAGATCGGCAGGTTCGCGTTCAACGGAGTTCCACCTGTTGGCGGATGCAGCGGAAACACGGCAGGCACGATGAAGCAGGCCACCACGATCGCGGTCAGCACCACAGCCGGAACGATGATGTCCAGCGAAATCGTCGGCCCTCTTCGTAACAGAGGTCGTAGCAGAGGTCGTAACGCCGGTGAGCCAGCCCTGCCCGGCTCGCGTGTTTCCGCATTCTGCCCCAGGTCAGCGGCCATGTCGTATCCGTGGATCGAGCGTCGCGTATAACATGTCCACCATCAGGTTGGCGCAGATGGTGATGAATGTCAGCACCAGTACGATGGCCTGAATCACTACCACGTCCCGCGTCGCAATCGCCTGCAGCAGCAGCTGCCCGAGTCCGGGCAACGCGAATATCTGCTCGATCACGACCGTCCCGCCGACCAGTGCGCCGAAGTTCAGGCCCACCAGCGTCAGCAGCCCGAACGCCGAATTCGGCATCGCGTGACGAATCAGAATACGCCAGGGTCCAAGCCCTCTCGATTTCGCGGCCACCACGAACTCCTGACCGTTCAGCTGTTCGATCAGGTCCGCTCTCAGGAATCGTGCGTAAAAGCACAGCAACGGCAATGCAATCGACACGGCCGGCAGCACCAGTGAACGCAGATGCCCGGCAACGCCACCACTGACGGGCACGTAACCGAAAGACGGAAGCAGCCCGGCGTACACCGCGAACAGCAGCACCAGCACCAGCGCGAGCACGTAGTTCGCCATCGACACGCCGGCCATCGTAAAGACGGCCGCCATCCGATCGACTGCCCCGCCAGGCCAACGCGCCGACATCAGTGCGAGCGGAATGGCGAGCGCAAGCGCAACAACGAAGGCGTACACAACCAGCGCCAGCGTGACGGGCAGCCGATCGGCGATTAATGACGACACCGGCTGGCCGCTGACCGGGGAACGCCCGAAATCGGCGCGCAGTACACTCGTGAGCCAGCTCACGTATCGCTCGGTTAACGGGCGATCCAGACCCAGTTCGGCCTCAAGGCGGGCCACCTGTTCTTCCGTGGCCTCCGGCCCCGCCAGCTGCCGTGCCGCGTTGCCAGGCAGCAGGTCAACAACCAGGAACGCGAGGACGCTTGCCAGCAGCAGTACCGGGACAGCGGCCAGCAGCCTTCGTCCGATCAGCCGCAGCGAAGGTGACCACTTACCGCAACCGGCGACCTCTAGCCATAGACTTGCCAACCAGTCCTTCGGCTTCGGCTCGCGGATTCGGGTACTGTTACACACAGAGAGTACCTTCGTCGGTCGGCTTAGGGACTCACTCGCCCGAGCGTCAGCCACCGTGCACACTCAGGCCCGAGTTTCGCAACGGCCGCTCGTTCGTACGCGCTGACATCCTCCATCGGCAGCACCTCGCACCAGCGGCCAGAGGTTCCCCGGTTCAGAAACGTATCCACACCGCCCTTCAGCGCAAGACCTATCGACTCGGGTACGGCCGTCGCGGCGCGCTTCATGCAGTCGAACGAACAGTGCGTGAGGATACGCGGCCAGGCGTCCTCCGAAACGTCAACATCCAGAAAGCGCGCCACACGTTGTATCTCGCCTCGCAGATCACGCTTCAGATCGGCGAAGTGAACGAGCAGCACGTTCGGCAGACTGCGAATATCCCACCACGATTTCACATGCGCCCAGAATGGCCAGAATGGATAGCCGTCCCGTGCCAGCCACTGCCGGAAGTATTCGACCACATCGTCCACAGGCTCCGTCAATGGCGCGCCAACGAGTCCTGGCGTGCCGTTGATGAAACGATACGCCAGCCACGTGAGATGCCGGTGATGGTTGTACAGGCTCCACACCACGTCCCGACCGTCACGGGCGACGTAGATGTAGCGGGCGTCCGGCGAAAACGGCAGCGCGTCCACGGGCAGATGGGTCTTCACGAAACGCCGGTGCCGCTGCGCTTCCAACGCCGCAACCATCAGTTCTTTCGGATACCAGCGCAGCTCAATCCATGGAGACAGCTCCGCGACACGAATGTCGTCGGCAGCGTTAAACACAAGCTCAGCGACGATCTGCTGCATCCAGGTGGTGCCGCTCTTGGCCCAGGTGGCGATCACGATGTCACCGGGCCGATACCGGAACTCGTTCCAGCGTGTCGAGTCCAGGTGATGATTCTGCAGTTCGCGGCGTTTTCGCGGCAGACCGTTCACTGTCGCGCGAGCGTCCGGTTGCGACGTGACGTTCGGTGTCATGGCACCGTCGTCATCGGCTGTCGTGGTCACGGGCCGCGCCTGCCCGAACGATAGACCGGATGGCTCAGCACAGCCTTTTCAGCGGCGACTCTGCTCTCCGGGATTGATTCACCGTCCGATGGAAAATGCGCAAGAATCGTGGCGAAGCGCTCCTCAACGCCGCGGCGGTATTCGGGGTGCGTGAGAATGTACATGTCATTGCGGACCACGCCCTCCAGCACCTTGCGGCCGCATTCGAGCGGGTCCATGCCGTTCTGCATGAAACGCTCGGCGCGGCTGGCGGCTTCGTCGTCAATCGGTGTGTCCGCGTTACCGTTGCAGAGTCGCCGCGGGCGATTGCGATCGCGCAGATAGATTCTGGAGCGGACGAAGCCGGGACAGAACGCGGAAACGCCAATACCCTGCGGGGCGAGTTCCGCCCGTAGCGCCTCCATCATTCCCACCACGGCGAATTTCGTGGTCGTATACACGCCGGCATTGGCACCGTGAAACAAGCCGCTCATCGAGGCCGTGGACACGATGTGCGCAGGCGCACGATGCGAACGCAGGCGCGGCAGAATCACCTGCACGGCGTTGATCACGCCACCGAGATTCACGGACAGCGCAAACTCCCAGTCTTCGATCGTGGCTTCGGAAATCGGCGTGACAATACCAACCCCGGCATTGCCGACGAGCAGATTCATATGCCCGAAAGCGTTTTCCGTGTCGTCGGCGGCACGCTGGAGGTCATCGCGGTCTGTTACGTCGGCTTTGATTGCGAGCCATTCAACGGGATAGCGGTTCAGCCGCTCACGGGCGTGCTCGAGATGATCGTCCGTCAGGTAGGTGATCGCCACTTTCATGCCGGACAGCGCGCAGGCTTCGGCAATACCAAGCCCGATACCACTCGAACCGCCGGTGATGAACGCGACCCTGCCAGTCAGGGAATCAAGCGGTGGCCTGACCCGGGACCCGTTGGATGAATTCGTCACAGACATCGTCAGCGCGAGGCCACCAGTTCGCGCAGGCAGGTCACCAGGTCGGAAACCCTGGGCGCCTCGAGCATGGAGAGTATCTCGTCGGGCGTCAGTTCCAGATCGTACACGGCCTCCACCTGAGCGAACACCGATACCAGCGCGAGTGAATCGATGTTCAGATCCAGCAGCGGTGTATCCGGGCGAACCGTTTCGCGATCAACGTTGCAGGCTTGCGCAACCGTGGTTTGGATGAAGTCTTCCAGATCAAGTTCGCCGTTCACGATGTCGCTACCCCCTGAACATCCCGCCGGAATCCGGATGCAATCCGGCCGGCCCCATGCTAAATAGTCTCTGTGTCGGAAACAAGCCGAAAAAGACCGTATTTGACGTGATGAAGAGGAGAACATTGTGACCAGTCCGGTCGGATTTCACCATTTCGCTGAACGGAGTCCGGATGCCATCGCGGTCGTGGACGCCGACGACAGACAGTGGTCGCGTGGAGAACTGTATGCACTGACAAATCAGCTGACGCGGGCGCTTCGTCACGAAGGGCTTGCACCCGGGGAGGCGATCGCGATCATCGCACCTAACTGCGCCGAGTACATCGCCGTGTACCATGCCGGTCTGTACGCCGGCCTGCAGGTGGTTCCGGTTAACTGGCATCTGGCAGACGACGAAATCACGTTCATTCTCGGCGACTCCCGGGCACGAGCGGTCGTCGTCCACGAAGACCTCGGCTCCCGGCGAATTGCGACGATTCTGAAAGCCAGCGCAATGGCGACGCTCAGAATCGCAATCGGCCAGGCCGATGGCTTTCTTTCATTGACGACATTCTGCGGCTCCTTCGGCAGTGAACGCCCGGAAGCTGGCACAACAGGCCGCATGATGGCCTACACGTCGGCCACGACAGGCCGGCCGAAGGCTGTGCTGCTGCCGCCCACAAACCGGGACGAGGCCCTTGCACGGCGTGTTACCGCCAACCGGCAGGTCGGCATCCTCCCGGAGGACGGCAATGTGAACCTCTGCGCCTCTATGCTGTACCACTCCGCCCCGCTGGGCGGCGTCGAACTCGCGCTGCACCTGGGACACCGGGTGATACTGACGAAGCGCTGGGAAGCCGAGCGGCTGCTGGCACTGATCGATCAGCATCGTGTAACGACTACGTTTTTTGTGCCGACGATGTTCGTACGGCTCATCAAGCTGCCGCAGGCCATCAAGGAACGATACTCAACCAAGTCGCTACGGTTCGTTGCACACGGCGCGGCACCCTGCCCGCCCGATATCAAGCGACAGATGATCGAATGGTGGGGCGAGGTGATCTGGGAGTCATATGGCGCCACCGAGGTTCAGGGCACCATCGCCAACACGCGAGACTGGCTGCGCTATCCGGGTACGGTGGGCCGCCCGTTGCCCGACTCCGACGTAAAGATTCTGAACGACGCCGGTGAAGAGCTACCGCCCAATGAAGTGGGGCACATTTATATGAAGCCACACACCGGTGATCGATTCAGCTACAAGGGCAATCCGGAAGCAACGCAACAGCGCTATCGTGGCGACTACATATCCGCAGGCGATTTCGGCTACGTCAACGAGGACGGCTTCCTGTTCCTGTGTGATCGCAGTGAAGACCTGATCATCTCCTCGGGCATGAACATCTACCCGGCCGAAATCGAAGCCGCGCTGATCCAGCACCCGGCCGTGATCGACTGCGCGGTGATCGGTGTGCCCCACGCGGTACTGGGCTCGGTGCCGAAGGCGTTCGTACAGACCGGAACTGGCGTCGTGACCGGACCTGCGCTGAAAGCGGACCTGCTGAGCTTCGTGGCTGAACGGATCGCCGCCGCGAAGCTGCCGAAACGCATCGAGTTCGTCGATACCCTGCCGCGCGATCCAAACGGGAAGCTGTTCAGGCGGCGGTTGCAGGACGGTACGTGAAGCTGAATTAAACAGCCGGCGGACGGCCTGCGGATTTTTTCAACGTTCATCACAGCCGCGTCCTGATGCAGATAGCTGGATCGAAACCTGTCACCGGCATCCGACCGTGCCTTGCGCGCCTGCGCCACGCATCGCTGTACGGCGGTTATCTTCTGAATCGCCGTGTCATCGCTCATGGCCCGTAGCCCGTCCCGGTCCGCCTGAACTGTTCAAGAAGCTCCCTGAGCTCTTCACGGTGCCTGGCATAGCGGCTCATGGCGGAAGCTTCCCATGCCAGCACTTGATCCGCGTCGCGCTCGAACAGCGTCCTGCCGTAGGCATAGATCGCCAACGCATCGGGAAACTCGTCGAGCAGCGTGGCCCGGGCAGCACTGAACAGCCGCTCACGTTCGGATTCAGTCATGCCGGTACTGTCGATTGGGGTTCGGCGGGTGTCAAGGGCCAAACTATGCCAGATGCTCTTTGCTCGTAGAGAGATCCTTCGGCCCGCCCCGGAACCTGCCTGAGCTTTTTCCGGCGACATCCAACGCGCTGCGTTCGGGGTTGAGCTCACGTTGTATCAGGCGAAGGCCCTCACGAACCAGATCGGACTCCGACCGGCCGGTCCGCTTCTTCAGCTCATCGAGAACGGCCCGGTCTTCTTTGCTCAGGCGGGTATGAATGTACCTTTTCATGGCGGTGAAGTGTGGCATGCCAGGGATTATCCGTGCTACAGATCCGGCGTGGCAGCCGATGGCTCACCGGCGGAAGGTCACACGCCGGCAATGGCAAAGTCCAACGCCGCAATGATCTCCGACCGGTAGCACGCAAGATCGCAGACTTCCTTGCCCAGTGCCTTCCTGTCGACGCCAGCGATCTGCTGAGTCAGCGCGACATAGTGGCTGGCGGCGATTTCAAGAACGGGACAGAGTTTCGTGATGACCGCGTCACCCATCGTATCGGCCGGAGCGAGCGGAATCACGATGGTGGTACGCAAGTCATCGAGCAGGTTCGACTGTATGTCAAGCAAGTAGGGATAGGATTTCTTCGTGGCGCGGTTCGGATTTGCATAGGCTTTGAACTGGGCCATCAGAAACGCCTGATGCCATCGCTAAAAACACCGCTCTCCTCCACCAGCCGGTTATAGGCTTCTATGGAGGTTTCGTTTTCCTGCTTCCAATGCTCTCGCTGCCTTTCGACCACCCGTTCGGCCAAAGCGCTTTCAAGCGTGGCGGATAGATTGATGTTCAGCCCCCGGGCTTTGGCGAGCAGATCACTGTTGATGCTCACGTTGGTGGGCTTTTTGGGCGCCTGCACGTCGAAGATCGCATTCACACCCTTCCTCCCGTGTTTCGGATGCGCGTATTCTATGCGCATCCGATTTGCGCATCAAGGCTCCGTCAACACCGCCTTGTTGACGGAATAGCACCCCAAGGCACCACACTTAGGACCCGGTCTGCGGGATCGGAGATAACGAACGGGCTCAGGCGCGCTCGATTCTGTAGACGAAGGCGGGGGGGATGTTGAACGGGGTAATACCTTTCAGCGTGGCACGCAGCCCGAGGTCGCGAAGCGTGGATCGGCTCACCGGACAGCGGCCACCGTAGGTGAACTGATACAGACTGCCGCCCGGTGCCAGCAGGGAGAATGCGCCGGATATCAGCTGTGCCTTGCGGACGCTGGAAAACAGGATCAGCGGCAGACCGCTGATTACGACATCCACTTTGCCCGCGAGCTCGCTCAGCAGCGAGTCGGCGGCGATCGCATCGCCACAGACCACGTGCGTGCCGGGAAAGCGGTCGCGCAGAAAACCGGCGAAGTTCGCGCTGTGTTCGACCAAATAGAGATTCTGCGGCTGCACACCGCTATTGAGGATGGCCGACGTGAACGTGCCGGTACCCGGTCCCAGTTCCACCACGGTGGTATCCGCGGCCACTCCGGCAACCATCAGCTTTGCAAGCCCACGACTGCTTGGCGCAACCGCACCGACCCGCAGCGGATCGCGCACCCAGCTGCGGAAAAAGTATGTCAGCGGATGATTTGCGGCGCGTTGCCTGAGCGCTGAACCGAACACCCTCCCCCCCTTTCTATCCGACTGCGCTCACCTGACGTGAGGCGCTGCGGCCTGAACATGCCCGTGTGACACGACAGCACAGCATACTAGCAGCTGCGTGAGGCGCTTGCCGCATGTGTGCTTAGCAAGTGAATATTGGTGCCGGAAGAGGGATTCGAACCCCCGACCCACGCATTACGAATGCGTTGCTCTACCGCCTGAGCTATTCCGGCACACCAAGCCGGTCCGGGACTCCGGACCGCTACGGTAACGAAGGGTACCCCGCGCGCGTGGGGCGGCATAGTGTACTCGATAGCGCGCTCCTGTCGTACCCCACCATGCGACACACCGTGTGCGGTGCGGTGACTGGCCCGGGCTGGCCGCACGCTTCTACCTTCTAGCGTCTACCTTCTGCCCTTTGTCCCCGGCCACCCGCCCCCCCCCGGCCCCCGGCCGGCGACTTCCCCGGATACGTAGCTTCCGCAGCGCCGGCAGGCGTTGATCCGGTAAAATGCCCGGATTACACAAACGAACAAGGCGCCTGGCCTCGGCATTCGCGCCCGGAGGAACTACAAGGATGGCTAGAATCATAGGCGGCATCGCCACCTCGCACACACCCACGATCGGCTTCGCGTTCGACACCAACAAGCAGCAGGATCCGGTCTGGGCGCCGATATTCGAAGGCTACAAGCCGGTTCAGGAATGGCTGGCGACGAACAAGCCGGACGTGCTGTTCTTCATCTATAACGATCACGTCACGTCGTTCTTCTTCGATCACTACTCGCACTTCGCGCTGGGCGTGGGCGAGGAGTTTCCGGTGGCCGACGAAGGCGGTGGTCCGCGCAAGCTGCCGCCGCTGAAGGGCGATCCCGAACTGGCCCGCCATATCGCCAATTCGCTGGTTGCCGACGAATTCGACCTGTCGTTCTTCCAGGGCAAGGGTCTGGACCACGGCGCGTTCTCGCCGCTGTCGGTGCTGTGGCCGCACAAGCCGGACTGGCCGGGCAAGGTGGTGCCACTGCAGGTGGGCGTGCTGCAGTTCCCTATCCCCAATGCCAAACGCTGCTTCAACCTCGGCAAGGCCATACGCAAGGCCATCGAGTCATATCCGAAGGACATCAAGGTCGCCATCATCGGCACCGGCGGTCTGTCGCATCAGGTGCACGGCGAACGCGCCGGCTTCAACAACACCGAGTGGGACATGGAGTTCCTGGAGCTGCTGGAGCACGAGCCGGAAAAGCTCACCGACATCACCGTCGCCCAGTATGCCGAGCGCGGCGGCCTGGAAGGCGCGGAAGTGGTGATGTGGCTGATCATGCGGGGCGCGCTGAATACGAAGGTGCGCAAGCTGCACCAGTCCTACTACCTGCCGTCGATGACGCCGATCGTCTCCGTCATCTACGAGAACGAGCCCGAAGCGACCAATGGCGCCAGCAAGGAATCACCGGAACAGCATCGCGAGCGCATGCAGCGGGAATGGCAGGGTATCGAGAAGTTGGAAGGCACCTATCCGTTCACCCTGGACCGCAGTGTGAAGAGCTACCGTCTGAACAGCTTCCTGCACAATCTGATCAGGCGCCCGTTCCGCGAGCGCTTCCTGGCGGATCCGGAATCACTGTTCGAGGAATACAGCCTGCCGGAGAACGAGCGCGACATGCTGCGGCGGCGCGACTGGCGTGCGCTGATCCAGTATGGCGTGATCTTCTTCCTGCTGGAGAAGATGGGCGCCGTGGTCGGCACCACCAACCTGCACATCTATGCGGCGATGCGCGGTGAAACGCTGGAAGAATTCCAGAAGACCCGCAATGCCCAGGTGCTGTACTCGGTGGCCGGGCAGGACGAAGGCAAGAAAGACTGGGATCAGAAGCGCACCTGAGGAACCGGTATACGGCCGGCGGTGCGCAACGTCAGCGCCCGCTGGCCCTTACCCGGACGATCACGTCCACGCCAGCCTGTTCGGTGCCGGCCGGCAGCGCCGTTCCCAGATCCACACGGACGGCCTCCGGCGGAATGTCGGTGAGTTCACCGGTGTCCACGTTATAGAAGTGGAAATGCGGTTCGATCGTCGGATCGTAGTACTGGCGCGTCGGGTCGACGTTCACGGTGCGCAGCAGGCCGCGCTCACAGAACAGATTCAGTGTGTTGTAGACGGTGGCCTTGGAGACCCGCGAGCCGCACTGACGCAGGCGCGTGATCACCTGTTCCGCCGACAGATGCTGTGGCCGCGACAGAATCACCCTGGCCACGGCCACACGCTGCGGCGTGGCGGCAACGCCGCGCGCTTCCAGCAGTGACTTCACCGTGTCCTGTCCGTCCTGATCCAGAGCCACAACGGCATCCTTACAAATCAGCTACTTGCGCAGTATACCGGCGCGTTCGTGGAGTTTGGTAGTGCCCCGCCCCGCATAATCGGCGCAACCCGCCAGATTCGCGGCTCTCGCCAGCGCGCGATGATCGCCTATGTTCACGCCATGAACCGGGTATGGCGCACATTTTCCGCTCCCGCCGCGCAGCGTGCGGTGACGCTCTGGGAGCTGCTGTGCACGCTGGCGGTGGCCGGCGTGTTGCTGGCCTCGGCCGGCCCGCCGTTCCAGGCGCTGATCCTCGACTCACGGCGCACGGCCGCGGTCAACGCCTTCGTCACGGCCGTTCAGCTGGCCCGTTCGGAGACTTCCAAGCGCGGCATCGCCGTCGTGTTGTGCCCGACCCGAGATCGTCGCGAATGCGCGGCCGACGCCTCGGCTGGCGATCTCGAATGGATGCTGATCGAGCCGGACACGTTCACGCCACAGCCGCGTCGGGTCGACGACAGTCAGCTGCTGATGGTGATGCCGGCGTTCGATGGCGGCTCCATTCGATCCAATCGCCACCGTTACGAGTTCCGCCCCTTCCAGCGCCGCAGCAGCAACGGCACGGTGACATTCTGCGATCGACGCGGCGCTGCCGCCGCTCGTGCGGTCGTGATCAGCTACACGGGCAGACCGCGTGCCACCTCCACGGGTGCCGGTGGCCAGCCGCTGCAATGCCCCGGGGACAACCCATGAGTCGGGCCTGCGCAGAGACGGTTCGTCGACCTGTCCGCTTCGCCGCCGATGCGATGCGGCGCGACAATGGGTTCAGCCTTGTCGAAGTGCTGGTTGCGCTGCTGATCATGGCAGTGGGCATGACGGGTATGGCGACACTGCTCGCGCATACGCTGCTCACCACGCGCACGACCATGACACGCACCCTCGCCTTCAGCCTTGGCGCGGACATGACCGAACGCATTCGCGCGAATCGCCGCGCGCTGATGGCCTACACAGGCACGGCCACCGATCACGAATGTGACCGCCGGGCACCGTTCGCGCCGTGCAGTGGCAGCGAACGCGCCGAACAGGACCTGTTCGACTGGCAGGCGAGTGTCGCGGCACTGCTGCCCGATGGCAGCGGCAGCGTGGTGCTGGACACATCGACATCGCCGGTCACCGTAACCGTGATACTGCGATGGTACGAAGCCGGCGGCAGTCCCGATGGCATCACACGTTACGCCCATGCCTTCCCGGTGGCGGAACGATGAGCGTTTCGGGCAGGCACGCTCAACGAGGCATCACGCTGATCGAGCTGCTGGTGGCCCTCGCCGTGGGTTCTTTCCTGATTCTCGGCAGCCTCAACCTGGCAACCCACGCGCGCACCACGTTCGCCGCCAGTGAAGCCGTCGCGCGGCTGCAGGAAAACGCCCGCTTCGCGCTGGACGTCCTCGAGTCCGACCTGCTGCTGGCCGGATACGCAGGTCCGGCAGGTGCCGTCTCCGCCGAACATCATGCGGCGCTGACGCCGGTATCGCATCCGGCAGGCATTGCTGTCGCCAACGACTGTGGCCCGGACTGGGCCGTGTCGCTACAGCGGGCACTGGAGGCGACGAACAACCGTTTCGACCTGAGCTGCGCGCCCTATCAGAACCGCAGCCAGCCCGGCGCCGACACGCTGGTGGTGCGCCGCGCCAACGCCGCCGCGGCAACGGTGCGTGCAGCACACACGCTGTACATCGCTTCCGCGCCGTTCACCCGGCCGGTCGTGTTCGTGGGCCCTGCCCTGCCGCCTGCCATCGACTCCGCGTCGGTGCAGACTCATCCGCTGATCGTGAGCGGCTACTACGTCAGTCCCACGTCCACACTGTCCGAAGGTGACCGTGACGTCCCGTCGTTGCGCATGAAAACCCTTCAGGCCGGTGCGTCCGGCCCGCGTATCGTCGATCAGGAAGTGTTGCCCGGTGTCGAGGATTTTCAGGTTGAATTCGGCATCGATACCGATGCACCGGGAACGCCGGGCCATGGAGCGGTCAGTCGCTACGTGAACCCGGGAGACCCGATGCTTCAGCCATCGCTGCCGGCACCGTCGGACGTTCGTATCGCAGTCATCAGAATCTGGGTACGTGTACGTGCCGAACATCCCGAACCCGGCTTCATCGACAACACGCACTACCGCTACGCGGATCGCCGGACGACGCCACCGAACGATGCCTATCGACGCCTGGTTGCAACCCGCACGATCAAGCTGCGTAATCCGGTACGACTGCAATGAACCGACGGACGGGCTCCACCCGGAATTCAGCGTGGGCGGCGCGCCAGTGCGGAGCCGCATTGATCACCTGCCTGCTCCTGCTGCTCGTGCTGACATTACTGGGCACCGCCAGTATCCGTACCGCACGGCTTGAACTGCTGCTCGCCGACAATCAGCGCGCGCGTCGGGAAGCCTTCAGCGCTGCCGAAGGCGGGATCGACCTGGCCATGGAGGCCATGCTGCGTGGCGGACGCGTAGTGGCGGCTCCCCTGTCGGCCACGCTGAGCACCGGTGCCAACGTTTCGGTCAGGACAACGCTGAAAGCCGTCACTGCGCCGCCGCGGCATGAAGTGACATACCCGCACCCCGCTGACGTCCGGGTGGTACATCTGGAGTTGCGCGCCGACGCTACGGCCACACGCGGTGCCCGGACAGTTCACGTGCAGGGGCTGTATCTGCTGGCAGAAGGGTTTGACGACCTCGACGACTGCCTTGATGCGGCCTGCCTGGCAGCGTTCGCTCACTGCGTGAATCTGTCCTGCATCACGTTCGATGCCAGCCGCTATCCGGTACGCACCTACTGGACGGGGGAGGTGCCCGAATGAACATCCAGCGCGGCATTACGCTGATCGAAATGCTGATCGTCGTCGCACTCATCGGCATCCTTGCCATGATCGCCGTGCCCGGCTATCGGGACTATTCCCTGCGCGCGCACCGAACCGAGGCGAAAGTCGCGCTGCTGCGACTGCATGCCGATCAGGAGCGCTTCTACCTGCGCAACGGCAATCGCTACACCAGCGACCTGACGGAGCTTGGCTATCCGGCCGTCAGCGATGTGCCGATCGGCAACGGGCGCTATCACCTGAGCGTGGATCCTGACGCCAGCGCGATTGGGTATACTGCCCGCGCAACCGCCACCGTCAGGATGGGCACGGACAGCCAATGCCAGCAGTTCACGATCAACGCCCAGGGCCTTCAGGGCGCAACGCCTGACCCTGACGGACGCTGCTGGTAGTGGATCAGAGCCTGTTGCTTCTCTTCGCGGCCCCGATCCTCGGGTTCGTCGCCGGATTCATCAACACGCTGGCCGGCAGTGGCTCGCTGATCACGCTGCCACTGCTGATCCTGATGGGACTGCCTGCGAACGATGCCAACGGCACGAACCGGGTCGGCGTACTGGTGCAGAACATCGTGGCGGTGGCTACGTTCCGGCGTCGCGGCGTGCTGAAGGTTGAGGGCACGACGAAGATCATCCTGCCCGCCGTGATCGGCGCCCTGATCGGCGCACAGCTGGCGGCGGACCTCGATGAGGCGCTGCTGCGCCGCACCATCGGCGCTTTGATGCTGGTCATGCTGATCATCGTGCTGATGAAGCCGCGGCAGTGGATTGCCGCTCATGCCGAAGGCCTGCAGGGCTACCGCTGGTGGCATGCACTGATCTTTTTCGCCATCGGCGTGTACGGCGGCTTCATCCAGGCGGGAGTCGGCATGTTCCTGCTGGCCGGCCTCGTTCTCGGCGCGGGTTACAACCTGGTCGGAGCCAACGTGATGAAGAACTTCATCGTGCTGATCCTCACCATCGGCGCACTGGCGATATTCATGATCAATGACCAGGTGGTCTGGAGTCTTGGACTGCTGCTCGCCACCGGTCAGGCAGCCGGTGCCTGGGTCGCCGTGCACATGGCTGTTACACGCGGTGCGCAGTTCGTGCGCTGGCTGCTGATCGGCATACTGCTGCTGTCCGGTTCCGCGCTGATCTTCGATAGCGGTGTATAGCGCACGGCTTCAACGGGATGAAAACACAGGCACGCTGCTTTAGAATCGGCGCATGAACCGAGGGGTGGCCGGTAACGGCCTGAGAGGCTGCTGACGCAGCCAACCCTTAGTACCCCGTTCCGCGCGTGGTACTTGGAACCTGATCCGGCTGGTACCGGCGTAGGGACGGACACTTCTCCCGCATTCCTCCGTTACTTCCGGCTGCTGGCCGCGATCATCTCAAGCCGGAGGAACGTCGATGAGCTTCGAACTGGTCAAATCCGATCGCTGGCAGGACCGCAATGAATGGTTCTTTCAGCGCGAGCTGGCGCGCAACTACGAGCAGTGGTACGAGGGGCCCTACAAACGCGCCGAGCTGTGGCAGAAACGCGTGCTCGGCCGCCTGCTGACGGCCGATGAACGTGTCGGCACGCTGCTCGAGTACGGCTGCGGCACGTCGCGGTTCACGCGCTGGTGGCACGAGATAGGTATCGACGCGGCCGGTGCGGACATTTCTCCCTTTATGATCGCCGAAGCACTGGATCGATTCGATGGTGATCTGGTGCTGGCGCACTCGCAATGGATGCCCTATCGCGACAGCACCTTCGACGCGGTGGCGTTCGTGACCACATTCGAATACTACGCCGACCCGGTAGCGGTCGTGCGTGAGGCGGCCCGGGTGGGACGCCACGGCATCCTGTTCGGAATGATCCACAAGATCACTCCTACCACGTTGCGGCGCCGTGTGCAGCAGGCCTTCGGCCGCAATCCGTTCTACGAAACGGCCACGTTCTACTCACTGCCGACGCTGAAAAAGATCATCGCCGAAGCGCTGGGGAACGAACCCTACACGATCAGCTGGCAATGCACGGGCCTGCCGAAATGGTGGCCGGTGCAGGAATGGCATGTGCCGCTCGGAGACTTCCTCGGCGTGTACGTGCGCAGAGGTGAACCGTGAGCGAAGCGTTCGGAGCAGCAACAGGCAAGGTTCCGGCGACCTTTCTTGAGCAGTTTGTGTACCCGCGCTGCGGAACACAGCGCCCCGAAGTACGGATCGGGCCCCGCACCGGTGTGGATACCGCAGTGATCGACCTGCCAGGTGGCGCGGCGATGGCACTGACGACCGATCCCTGCTCGCTGCTCCCGTCGCTGGGCATGAAGGAATCCGCGTGGCTGACGGTGCACCTCGCCGCATCCGACATGGCCACCACGGGATTCGCGCCCATGTACGCACTGTTCGACCTGAATCTGCCGCCAACGCTGTCACGTGCGGCATTCGAAGAGTACTGGCAGTACATTCACGAATTCTGCGCCACGCTGGGCTGCGCGATCGTCGGCGGACACACCGGCCGATTCGATGGGCAGCACTCGACGGTGGCCGGCGGCGCAACGATGATCACCGTTGCACCGCGTGACCAGATCCTCACCAGCGACCAGGCCAATCCCGGCGACAGCCTGATCCTCGCCGGTGAATGCGCCATTGCCGCCACGGCGATACTCGCGCGCAGTTTTCCGCGGACGATCACCCGGGCCTGCGGCGCGGACACGCTCGAAACCGCACAGCAGCTGTTCTGGCGCACCAGTTCGGTCGCCGCCGCACTGGCGGCCGTGCGTGCCGGTCGCGGCGCTTCAGGCGTCACGGCCATGCACGACGTCACCGAAGGTGGCGTGCTCGGTGCCCTGTGGGAACTTGCGCATGCGGCCGACTGCGGGCTGCGCGTCGATGCGCAGGCTCTGGCGATCAGTCCCGAGACACGCGCAGTCACCGCCGTGTTCGGATTGGATCCGACTGCCGTCGTCGGTGCCGGCGCCATGATCGTTGCAGTCGCCCCGGGGCGGGAGCGGCCGGTACTGGACGCGTTGTCCGATGCCGGCATTTCCGCCGCCATCATCGGCACGCTGACCGACGCCGCGGATGGCCGTCACCTGGTCGATGCCGCCGGTACGCGCACGATCGAACAGGCGGGAGAGGATCCGTACTGGCGGGCCTTCTCGAAAGCCATGGCGGAAGGTGCCCGATGACCGGAAGCGCCGACATGCTGCGCCAGGGACTGTACCTCGTCGTCGATCCCGCGGCGGGCGAGGACGTGCTGTCGCGCCTGGAAGCCGCACTGCGCGGCGGGGTCAACGCGCTGCAGGTCTGGAATCACTTCGTGCCCGGGCAGGACGCGGCCGCGTTCGTTGCCGCTGTCGTAGAACTCGCCCGCCCCTGCGCCGTGCCGGTATTCGTTCACGAGCGACCGGACCTGCTGCGCGTACCGGGAACCGCCGGTATCCACTGCGACACGCCCACCCATACCCCGGCTGAACTGCGCGCAGCCGCCGGACGACCCGTCATGTATGGCATCACGGCCGGCAATGAGCTGCGCACGGCTCGCCGCGCCCGGCTGCTGGGCGCCGACTACGTGTCGTTCTGTTCCCTCTACGCGTCCGCTTCCGTCACCACCTGCGCACTGGTCGATCTGGAAACGCTGACAGCCGCCAGAGACTGCGGCCCGCCAGTCATCATCGCATCCGGCGGCATCACACCGGACAACGCGCCGGCCGTGCTGCAGGCCGGGGCCGACGCCATCGCCGTCATCAGCGGCATACTGGGCGCCGCCGATCCGGAGAGCGCCGCGTGGCGCTATCGCGCGGTCATCGCAAAACACTTCGACGGAGCACCCTCAGCATGAACAGAAAACTCTTCGACAAGCTCGCGTGCCCGTACGACAAACAGGCGCCGCTGACGCTGACCGTGTTTCGCGAACATGGCGACAGCGTGACCCAGGGACTGCTCGAATGCGAGCTGTGCCGGCGGTACTACCCGATCATCGGCTCGGTGCCGGTACTGCTGCCGGACGAATTCCGTGACCCGGCGGTCGAAGCGCCGTTCCTCGCGAAGTGGCGGCCGGCGATCGGTGACCGCTTCAGCCAGGGCCGCGGCTTTCACATTCCGCCCCCTGCCGGAACGATGCTGCCCGACGAAACAGTCTGAAAGCTCAGGGGAACCACCACTGAGCCGCAACCGTCCATTACCTAACAGCTCACCGGGAGATTGCCATGTTGATACGACTGCCGCTGTCACTGCTGTCCGTCCTGGCACTGCTCACAGCCTGCGCGACTCCGGATTCGGACACCGGATCCGATGCCCTTCCCCCCGCCTACGACGGTGACGCCACCCCTCAGCCACCGGGCCAACCCGCCGGGGGCGACGCGCCGCGCGATTTCGACCGCGAGGCGCACCGGGCAGCGGCCGAGGCGCTGCTTGGTGTTGCCGAAGACGCGCTGGAGCCGGCACCGAACCTGCGGATTGCGCGCCGCGGCGACGAACGCTTCGCGCTCACGATGGACCTGCGCCCCGGCCGCAGAAACGTCGAACTGGATGAGCAGCCCGGAGGCGGCTACGCGGTGACAAGAGTCATTGTCGAAACACCCGACGGCAGCGACAGCATCGTCGTCGAATAGGCGGGCGGCAGCCGCAGCCCGCCGCGCTATACTGCGCGGACCATTCCACGAGGAGAAATAACAATGAGAACCGGAATACCCGTTGCGGTGGTGCTGTTGGGGGGCATCTCGATGCAGGCGCTGGCACAGGCGCCAGTGCCGGCACCCGCCTGTGACCGTGCCTGCCTTGAAGGATTCATCGATCGCTATCTGCATGCGATGATGGACAACGAAGTCAGGGACGATCTGTTCGCACGCGACGTGAAATTCACCGAGAACGGCATCCGGCTGCCACTGGGCGGCGAGGGTCTGTGGCACGGCATGTCGAGCGTGGAAGGCTATCGCTTCTACGTACCTGATATTGAAACCCAGCAGGTCGCATTCATCGGCACGGTGCGCGAACACATGGCATCCGCGGGAGAGAACGACGCCGAAGCCAACAACATTGCCGTCGCGATCCGGCTAAAAGTCGTCGACGACCGGATCACCGAAGTGGAACAGCTGGCGATTCGGCCCCGTGTGCAGCTGTTCGGTGACGGTGGAGACGAAGGCCCGTTCGGCAATACCGGTGACAACGTGCTTGCGATGGGCGAACCGCACGAGATATACCGAACCCCTATCCCGGAAAGCGAACGCCACACGCGCGAGGAACTGGTTGAGGCCGCCAACCACTACTTCACCGCCCTCGCACGACACGACTCGCAGGGCTACTACCCGTTCACCGAAGACTGCGTACGGTATGAAAACGGCATCGTCGCATCATCAGACTGCAAGACGGAATTCGAAAGCGACCGCTTGAACAACATCGTCGATCGTATCCGTGACAGGCGTTTCGTGGCAGTGGACGTGGAAATGGGCATCGCCTATTCGTTCGCCTTCTTCGATCACTACCGCATCAACTGGACGTGGCAGCTGGCGGAACTGTTCCGGATAGAAAATGGCAAGATCCGCCGCATCGAGGCGGTGTTCCACCAGGCGCCTTTCGGCATCTCGTCGGGCTGGAGTCCGTATGAGCTATCGATCACCGAATCGATCCAGAGCATTCGCTGAACGCGGCGCTCTGATGCAGGTGAAGGGCATCGCTACCGCACAGTGAACCGCACACGGTGCAGCACGGCGCCGCTGGCATCGAGCAAGGCAAGCTCGTGTTGGCCGCGCCGGGGCTGCCAGCTGCCGTCATGCGTGAACACCTCACCATTCAGACGCCAGCTCCACGAATCACCTGCCGGCGACGCGGAGAAGAACACGCGCTGGGCCGCGGCGGGGATGTCGGGGTCCAGCGCGAGAATCGCGCCGTCGCCGGGATACTCGATGCGCGGTGCAACCTCCGCTGCGCCACGCAGTGCGATGCGGTCCGTCTGGGTGCCGGCGATGAAGAACTCGCTACGCGGGGCCTCGATCGCGGGCTCAAAGCGCACGTGCTGTGTGACGACGTTGGCCGGCAGTGTCATCTGCCGCGTGTCACGGCCATGAAGATGCTCCATGACCGATGCCCAGATCGGCGCCGCACCGGACACACCGGATACATTGCGCATCGGCTCACCGTCGAAGTTGCCGACCCACACGCCCACCGTGTAACGGTCTGAATAACCGATACACCAGTTGTCGCGCATGTCCTTGCTGGTGCCGGTCTTCACGGACGCACGAAACGACAGTGCCAGCGGGCTCTCAAACCCGAACGTCACGCCACGCGCCCCGCGATCGGCAAGGATGTCACTGACGATGAACGCCGCGCCGTCATCCATCACCCTCATCGCATCGGTCAGCCGCACCGAACCCGCCACCTGGACCGTATCACTCTCCGCCACCGATTCACTCACCGGCACCGCTTCAGCCACGACCGCCGCATGCATCACAACGTCACGCCGCCGCACAGTCAGCTCGCCGTGCAGGCCACCGTTCGCGAGCGTGCGATAGGCATTGACCAGATCCCACAGCGACACCTCGGCCGAGCCCAGCGCCAGCGCATAGCCGTAGTGATCGGCGGAGCGGTCGATGCTGGTGAAGCCGAAGCCGCGCAGGCGATCGATGAAGGCATCCACCCCCACCAGCATCAGCGTGCGCACGGCCGGTATGTTCAGCGAACCGGCCAGCGCGGTGCGTACGCTGACCCAGCCGCGATGGCTGCGATCGTAGTTCTGCGGCACGTATTCGCCGGTGGGTGCGGTGAGCTGCACCGGTGAATCATCGAGCAGCGAGGCCGCGGTGAGCCAGCGTTCCTCCAGCGCCATGCCGTACAGGAACGGTTTCAGCACGGAGCCTGGCTGACGCAGCGCGCGTATGCCATCGACATAGAATGCGCCGCGGTTGGTGCCGGAGTTGCCCACATAGGCCAGCACCTCGCCGCTGATGTTGTCGACCACGAGCACCGCCGCGTCGCGCACGTTCTCGCGCTCGAGCAGATGCAGCTGCTCCTGGACGACCGAGGTGGCGAAGCGTTGCAGATCACCATCCAGTGTACTGACAACCGCCCCGCTGTCTGTCGTCAGCAGGCGGCGGGCGATGTGCGGCGCGGCGACCGCGGTCTGCCTGACCCGCGGTGCAAGACTCAGTGAATTCGCGGCCAGTGTCGTCACGAGGTCGCAGAATCCGGTCACCTGCTGCGCATCGCCTACTGCCGGACCATCACCAGCGTGGCCGCTGTTGATGAACGCCTCGCGCAGCGTGCACGCGCGCTGCGCCACCAGCGACGGCGACGCATTGGGTCCGCGCAGCAATGCGGCCAGCAGTGCGGACTCCGCGGCATCCAGTCCCGCCGGGTGCTTGCCGAACAGGCCGTGACTGGCCGCTGCGATTCCTTCGAGCTCGCCGCGATAGCTCACCAGGTTCAGATACGCCTCCAGAATCTGTGCCTTGGTCCAGTGACGCTCGAGCGCGCGGGCCGCCCGTATCTGTCGCCACTTCTGCTGCCATGAGCGACCGCCGCCCACCCGTCCCAGCCGCGGATCGAGCTGCGCGGCAAGCTGCATCGTGAGCGTACTCGCACCGCGTGGCGATCCGGCCAGTGTCTGCCAGGCACCGGCGGCCAGCGCCATCCAGTCCGCACCACGATGTGTCCGGAAACGCCGATCCTCGGCGAATATCACGGCTGCCGACAGCGCGGGTGAGATGTCGTCGAGCGCCGTCCACGACAGACGGCGGCGGCGATCGTCCACCCGCAGCTCGTGCAGGATCTCGCCGTACCGGTCGAGCAGCCGCGCTTCGCTGGACTCGTAGGTGGCGCGCACCTCGTCAAAGGCCGGTGGCGCAGCCGATGGCGACATCGCCACCAGACCGAGCGTCACCACCACGGCCAGCCCGGCGGCGGCGCCCACCACAACGGTCACCAGCCGGTGCGCAGCCATTCCCGTACCCGTCCCATGCCCGTCAATCACCCACAATGGTCACCGGCGTATTCGGCAGTTCGCCGAACATCTCCGGTGCGTACATCGCTTCCACACGCGTGGGCGGCAGCACGAAAACGCCGGCGTTGTTGAAACGCACCGTGTACTCCACCATCCACTGTCCTTTCGGCACGAAACGATAGAACGCGCCGAAGGATTCATGCCGCCGCTCCTCGAAAGCCGGCCAGACGAAGCCGCGACGCGCTTCATCGGCGGTCTGCAGACGCGAATCGCGACCCAGGCCGCTACCGAGCACCGTGGCGCCGGCCGGGATCGGATCGATCAGGGCCACCCAGGTCGCGTCGGACTGCGCATCGACCTCCAGGCGCACCCGCGCCACGTCGCCGCGCTGCCATACGCCTGCCTGCTGCCGCAGCACCGGCGTCACGCTGCGGGTGATCGTGAATCCGCTGGCGGTGGCCTGTTCGCGCGGCACCGCGGCGCGGCTGCGAACCATGGCCCAAGGCCTTCCCTGTCCTTCGTGCCGCAGACTCAACGAGCCCGCCGCCTGGCTGCCCGTCGTCTGCCAGTCCCCGGTCTGCCAGGGATGCTCGAATGCGGCTTCGCCGCGCTCACCGACTTCACCGCCCTCACCGGCCGCGTCACCTGTGCGCGCCGCGGCGTCCCATTGCCAGCTCATCTGCGTGCCGTAGCTGCTGTGCGTGGTACCCGCCACCGGTTCGCTCTCGAACCGCGCGGCGAACCGTTCCATGGCCAGCACGCCCCATGCATTGGCGACACCGGTGTGCCACGCGCCGCGCTGCTGACGAGCGAGACTGCCGCGTACCATGCGTGGCAGATCGTCCTGCCAGCCGGGCAGATCGAGCACACTGAGTATCGCGCGATTGGCATTGGCATCCGGCGACACCATCAGCCACCACAGGTAGTCGCTACGCTCCGTCGAGAACCCCAGTAGGGTGCCGCGCAGATCCATGCGTGCACGAAGAATCTGTTCGGCCGTCTCCAGCCGCGTCTGTCGCTGCGGAATGCGCTCGTTCGCCCTGAGCAGATCGATCCAGTCGAGCACGGCGGACGTCGGCCAGTGCGTCGGCTCGATATCCAGTGTGGTCAGAATCGCCGGATCCACCGGACCATGGCGCGCCACCGCGGCGAGCGCTGCGATCTTGCGGATGGCCAGATCGGCGGTGGGCAACGCCGACCCGCGGACGATGCGGCCCTGCGCGAAACCGAGCAGACCACTGACCATGCGGTCGCGGGAAGCCTGCGGAATCGTCCACCCGGCTTCGTGCGCCACGGCGAGCACATAGGCCGTGAGCGAATCCTCACCCGGGTGGATGCCCGGATAGGGACGCAGCAGTCCGTCGGGGTCCAGATACACGGGCAGATCATTCATCAGCGCGTCCCAATGCCCGCGATCACGCAATGCGACGGCCTGCGAGATGCGCGGTTCCAGACAGCGATCACACAACCTGCGACTCATGGCCTCACGCACGCCATCGAGCTGCGAGGCCAGCGACGGCGACAGCGTGACGGCAAGACCACCGCGGCCGGGCAGCGCGCCGGCCGGTGGCGTCACCTCGAGATCGAAACGTCCGCTGATCTGTTCAAGCGTTGCCTGCACGGTCCGCACGGGTACCGCCGGAATCACGCGCTGCATCGCAGTCATCGCATCGGACGCGTCATCCGTGCCCGCCGCGGCGAATGTCCACGCCAGTGATTGCACGTCATCGGGCACGTCGATGTGCCAGCTCAGTTCACGGGCTTCGCCGGCCGCCAGCGCCGTAATCTGGTCGGCCAGTTCGACGGCCGGCAATGTTTCCGCGCCATCGCTCCCCAGCATGCGCAGCTGCGCGCTCACCGTCACGGCCTGCATGGGTTCAGCCGAGGCGTTGCGCACCGTGACCATGGCGGCATAGCTGTCGCCTTCACGTACCATCGGCGGCAGACCGGTCAGCAGCATCAGCGACTGCGTGCTGCGGATGGATGTGACACCGGTGCCGAACAGTCCGGAGCCGGCGTGGGCGACCGCCACCAGACGGAAGGCCGTCAGCGAGTCATTGAGCGGCACCTCCACCTCCGCGCGGCCGTTCTCATCGACCATCACACGCGGCTGCCACAGCAGCAGCGTATCGAACAGTTCCCGGGCACCCTGACGACCACCACCGCCACCGGCGGGCACCGCCTTCTTGCCGAAGTGGCGTCGGCCCACCACGTGCATCTGCGCGGTCGAGGTGGTCACTTCCAGACCACGACGGCCCATCATGGCGTCCAGCAGACGCCAGCTGTCATTGGCCCTGAGTTCGAGCAGCCCTTCGTCAACCGCCGCGAACGCAACCTCCGTACCGGCCGGCAGCGGTCCGCCATCCGCCCGTGATACCTGCACGGTCGCCGTCGCGGTTTCGCGCGGCGCGTAGTCCTCGCGATCGGCCGTCACGCGAACATCCAGTTCGTGAGCGAGCCAGCCAACGTCGATTTCGGCGATGCCGAGTTTGTAGGCGGGCCGGCCCAGATCGACCAGCGCATCGGGTCGGATGCCGTCGATACGACCGCGCACCGCCAGCACCGAAACGAATGCGTTCGGTGCATGTTCGGAACGCACCGGCAGCTCCACCACCGGCTCGTCACCCGACAGGGTGGTCACGAACGCATCCAGCACGCCCTCCCGCTCCACCGTCACCAGCGCCGTGGCTTCCTGGAACGGCATACGCACCTGCAGGCGCGCGTATTCACCGGGCTCGTAGCGGCGCTGTTCCGGCAGCAGGTCCATGCGGTCATCGTCGCCAATGGCGAACCACCAGCGGTCTTCGTCGGTGACCCACACCTCGGCATGGGCATGGCTGGCGCGGCCCTGCGCATCGTTCACGGTGACGCGAACGATCAGATTGCCCTGCGCCGGTGGCGCTTCTTCGCAGTGCAGCAGGCCCAGCGCATCCGAGACACCCGAACACAGCGTACCCACGTGGCGCACTTCGCTCTGTGAGCGCCAGGTATAGAACCCGCCGACCAGACGCTGGCGATGCGAATAGTTGATGCGCCGGAATACGTCCACCTCGATGTGCGTATCGGCCAGCGGCCGGCCGGACAGATCCAGCGCCAGCGCCTGCACCGCGAGCCGGTCACTGGTCGCCACCCAGCCCTGCGGCCGGATTCCGGCCACCACGTCCGCCGGCCATAGCGCCACGCGCTGGGCGACGGTCGCGACTTCGCCGTTCGCATCGCGGTACTCCAGTTCCGCGAGCAGTTCGCGCGCGTCATCGATGACTGGCAGGCCGTCGAAGGTGACGCGCGCGCCACCGGTCGCATCCAGGTTCAGTGACTGATCGGGCAGCCGCACACTGCGCTGCACGCCGTCGTCGGGCGTCTCCTCAAAGGCCCAGCGTGACGTCTGATCCACCAGCCCTTCGCGTACGTTGCCGTTGCCGAGCCGGAACTCGCGATAGTCCGCGAACGACACGCCCCGGGGTTCAACGGCAGCACGCAGCGTCACCGGCGCACCGCCCGCCACGCCACCGCTGAGGTAATTGAGCTGAATGTCGAACGGCACGTCGCTCGGGGCAACCGGATCGGCCGTCACCGGCTGCAGCATGGCCGTCATGGTCGGCACACGGAACGCCTCCACCTGGAAGGTGCCCGCGCGCGCCTGCGCAACGCCGCCCCAGGGTGCCGGCAGTTCCAGCAGCACCTCGTAGACGCCCTGCTGTGCATCGGACGGTATGTGCCATTCGCTGGTGCTGGTGCCGCTGGCATCCCACTGCAGCGCAAGCTCATAGGTCTGGAGCGTGCCCTGATGGCGCACCGTGGCCCGGTCGGGCAGCAGCGCCTCGGCGACCAGAGCGAATCCGTCACCGCTGTGGCGGCGTGCGAAATGTTTCATGTGCACGGTCTCGCCGGCACGCAGCAGCATGCGGTCGAACACCGTAGTCACCAGATGCGGCGTCTGCCAGGCACGCCCCGACAGCCCGAACCGCCACGGCGCGATGCCGTCGTTCCAGGTGGACAGCGCGAACGTGAAATCGTCGCCGGCCCGCGCGGACACGATGAACGCATAGCTGCGGTCCGCGCAGACCGGCAGCGAGGAATCTTCCGGCAGCTCGCGGTCCACGCGCAGCAGTCCGTCGACGCCGGTGACGCCGGACGCGTACACCTGCCCGGCACAATCGGTCACCGTCACGTCGGCGCCGGCCACCGGGCGGCCACTATCCAGCTGCGTGACCCAGACCAGCGAAGACTCCCGGCCGCGCTTGAAATGCGCGGCCATGCCGGTGACCAGCACGGCGGTGCGGGCGTGATAGGGCGCATCCTTGCCATACAGCGACGCACCCAGTCGGGGGCTTGCGATCTCCACCAGATAGAAGCCGGGCCGGTCGAACGGAATGCCGATGACCTCGAACGCGCGCTCACCGTGCGGTTTGGGCAATGTGAACGACTGCACCGGGTCGTCGGCCGTGAACAGCGACAGCTCGCCCGGCAGGTGATCGGTCACCACCGCCCGCAGTTCGGGATCGTAGTGCCGCACCACCCGGCCAAGTTCCCGGCTGCGCGCCATCCAGCGCAGCGCGTCGCCGGCGTCATCGATGCGCAGCATGCGACCGCTGACGTCCGAGGCCTGCGGCCAGAACCGGTCGCGGAAACTGCGATACCAGCGTGCGTACCAGGGCGCCGACGTCAGTTCATCGGCGGGCCGCTGCGTGTCCGGCGCATCCGACAGTCGTGCCGGTTCCACACCGGCCGCCGGCAGCTGCGGCAGTGGCACCAGTGCCTCGACGTTGCGCAGCGTCACCGGCAACGCACTGCCACTGCCACTGCCACAGCCATTGCCATTGCCATTGCCATTGCCATTGCCATGCCACTCGATGATGCCGAACTCGGCCGGGAAACGAATCAGCGGCGGTGCATCCTCGGTACGCACCTCAAGCGGAAAGCGATCCTGATTCGCCAGCGCGCGCTGCGCATCGTCGTGAAGATCGCGCGGAATCTGAAGCCGGAAGCGTGTGCCTTCGGGAAACGGGCCGGGGAATGCGGCCGTCTGTATCCATTCCAGGCGCGCGTCATCGTCATCGGAAAAGGTCGGTGCGATTCGCTGGCCGCCATCCGGTATCAGGCGGATCCGTTCGGCGTCCGCCCGTGCAATCGGCGCGGTGAAGGTCAGCGTCATCGGCAACACCGGCGTGCAGTTCGCGTCGGCGGTCGCGCGCGAGCACGAGAACTGTGCGCGGAACGCATCGCGCACCCGATAGGCCAGTCGTCGCGTTTCGCCCGCCAACACCCCGGCATCGGTCGCGATGCCGGCACCCCACACCAGTGCCACCTGCACGGTGTTCGGCAGCCGACGCTGGCATTGCAGCACGACGATGGGCGAGTCGGTACTGTCACGCAGCGCGGCGAAGCGCTCCTGGTCGGTGCCGATCAGCATCCCGCCCTCCACGTACATCACCAGAGGCGATCGCCCGAACCGGGTGAGTTGCCGGAAGTACTGGTTAAGAAAGTCGTTGCGCTGGCTCAGAATCTGGCGCCGCTCATCGCCTTCGATAACACGCACGGCAACGCGCTCACCAACGCCATCGACTTCGCAGAAGGCGTGTTCCTGAATCGTCTGGCGCGAGGCCGGTGCGTCGAGCCCGAGCAGAAAGATCTGTTCCTCATCGATGGTGCCGCCTTCATAGGGCAGGCTGTGCAGCACCGAAGGTCCGCCTGTGGAGAATGCAAACTCGCGCGGACTGGTCAGTTCACGCCCGTCCAGCGAGACAACATCAGGTGTCAGTGAAAACGTGCAACCCAGGCCCGCGGGCAAGTCGGCATCAAAGTCGTAAATCCAGTGGCGCGCATCCACCCAGCGCCCTGCCCCGACGGCGGCGCATTCCACGGTGAACGGCGACGCGGCATCGGGATCACCGAAGGACACCATCGGCGCGGAAAACCGCACCGCCACCTGGCGCACATCCTTGACGAAGCCCTGCGGCGAGAATTGTTCAATGTGAGGCGCTTCCTGCGCCTGCGCGGCGACGAATATCAGCAGCGATGCACACAGCAACGCGAAACCGTGGATGCGTAGAGGGACACGCGGCGCTGTCAACATGATCGGCATCTCCTGAACCCGCCAGACTCCGGCACCGCCTGGCCACCACAACGGCGCCACCGTTGCACAACGATGACGCAGCACCAACAGCAAGTCCATAGCGCCGGGACACACATCAGTGGCTGGACGCAATCCCCACAATTCATCAGAATTTCAGGAACTCCGGCGCTGAACCGGTTCCGCCCGTGGCAGAGGAAGCCGTTGACCATTGACGGCGGACTAAGGGCTGTGGGCTGTGGACCGGCGGCATGACTGTTGGCTGCCGCGCGATTGCGCTAAGCTTCCGGCTACGTGACAGTCCTGCAAGGGGGAGCGCAGGATGGATGGGATCATCCGCATGTCCGGACGCAGCGCCGGACTACACGAATTCATGCGGCAGACCGGCCCGTGAAAAGTCTGCTTGCCGACGCCAGGCACGCCCTGCGTCTTTACGCACGCACGCCGGGCGCGAGCCTGATCGCCGTCGTCGGGCTGGGTATCGCCATGGCGGCCGCGACTTCGTTCCTGTCGCTGTATGTCGATCTGATCCTGCGTCCGCATGCCGGCTTCGACCAGGGCAGCCGGCTGATCACCTACGGCTGGAGCACCGCGCAGAACGCCGGCGGTCTACCTTACGAGTTGATCAAGCGGATCGAGGATGAATCCACGACGATGGAAGCTGCGGCGGGCGCGCATGTCAACATCTACCAGCTCGGCACGGAACGCGAACAACACATCGGCGAGGCGGTGACACGCACGTTCTTCAGCGGCGTTCGCCCTCGGATCGCCCTGGGTCGCGGATTCGAGGCGCACGAACACACGTCTGATGCGGAACCCGTCGCCGTGATCTCGCATGCGTACTGGCAACAGCATTACGGCGGCCGACCCAATGTGCTGGGGCAGACACTTGAAGTCAACTATCCGAACATGGGCCAGAGCCCGCCAACCAGCGGCCAGCAGGAGCCAGCACCCGCCACTGAACACCGTATCGTCGGCGTCATGTCGCCCGCGTTTACCGGTACGCTCCCGCCGCAGAACAATCAGCCCACCATGATCTGGATACCGATCGAACCGCTGATGGAGGGACTGGTCGGGAGAGGACCCACCCTCCGCGGCATCGGCCGACGCGCTGCCGGTACCGGCTGGCGTGCGGTCGCGGCGGAGCTGAACGCGCGCTACGGGGAGGTCATTCAGGACTATGTGCCAGTGGCCGGGGCGCGTTTCGATACCGTCGACAGCCTGGTCTTCAACCTCCCCGTCCATCGCAGCACGCAGCGCCAGCTGCAGCTGTTTCTCGCCGGCAGCCTGCTGCTGACCATCGTCGCCGCGGCGAACGTCAGTCTGTTCCTGCTCGCAAGAGCGCCGGGGCGGCGACGCGAACTGGCGATACGCATGGCGGTGGGTGCGCCGCTGAAACGGCTGGCGCGACAACTGGCCAGCGAAGCCGCCGTACTGGTCGTGGCCGCCGCGGCACTGGGGCTCACCCTCAGCGCCTGGCTGGCGCAGTACCTGCGCGAGCTGACGTTCCTGCAGGCCGCGCAATGGCGGGACGTGACACTGCTCGACTGGCGCGTACTGGCCGGCATCGGCACATTGATGCTGCTGCTGATCCTGCTGGTTTCACTGGCGCCGATCATGGGGCTGAAGAGGGCCGGCATCGCATCCAGCAGCCGGCTGGTGACGGCGCGCGCCACCGTCGCGCAACACATCGCGGGTACGGCGCAGATCGCAATCGCCGGCGCGCTCGGTGGCGCGGCGATCGCGTTCGCCTGGTATCTGGGCATACTGATTCTGGCCAATCCGGGCTACGAAACGCGCGGGCTGCTGGCGGCGACTTTTACGCCCGCGGAGACATTCGATGGCACCACGCTGGTGGCCGACGCCGTGGTCAATCATGCGCGACGCCGCGAAGCCATCGAATCGCTGCCGGGCGTCACAGCCGTATCCGTCACCAACGTGGTGCCAGGCGCCGCGAACCCGTTCAACCTGATCATGCCGCATCCTGACAACCCGAACGATCCTGTGCAGATGCGCGCGGCATCCATCGACGACCGGTATCTGGACATGCTCGGCCTGCGACTGCTCCACGGAAACGCACCGACCCATGCCGACACCGGGGTGACGCTGATCAATCAGGCGCTCGCGCGAAGATTCTGGGGACGCGATGACGTGGTGGGCGAGAGACTGCCGTTCTCGCCATTGGGGGAGTCCGGGCTCGGCGTATTCGGCGTGATCGAGGATGTGTCCTACACACATCCGCTGGATGACATCGAGCCGATGCTCTACATGACCTACGGCCCGGTCCTCAACGGTGTGGCGCTGATCGAAACCACGCTCACCGCCGGACAGTTGCGGCGGGAACTGCAGGGACTCGTTGATTCCGGTGCACTGGAGCTTGAGATCACCGACGTGACTTCGCTGCGCAAACTGCGCGGCAACATGATCGCCGCCGATAGCGCCCGCAGCTATCTGACGATTGCCGCGGCCACGCTGGTCGCGCTGCTGGCCGCATTCGGCTTCTACGGAACGCAGCGATACCTGGTCTCGGCAGGACGCCGGGAATACGCCATCCGTGCGTCGCTTGGCGCCGGTCCCACCGCACTGCGGCGTCTCGTGCAATGGCGGGGATTCGCGCTCGGCCTGCCCGGCGTGGCGCTCGGCCTGCCACTGGCATTCATTCTCGTTGAGTGGCTGCGCGACGACTATCTGTCGCGTGATGTCTCACCGCTGCTCGTCACGCTCGCCGTGGCGATTGCCCTGGCACTGCTGCTGGCCGTCGCCAGCATCGGACCCGCGCTCCAGGCACGGCGCACACAACCGGCGCCGCTGCTGCGGGAGGACTGATGGGTCGGCCTGCGACCGCTCAGGCCGCGGCGGACGTGTCGTTCAGCAGCCTGCCATCCAGCATGTGCAGGCGGCGACCTGCGCGTTCGGCATAGCGCGGGTTGTGCGTGACGGTGATCAGTGTCGTGCCGTCGGCATGCAGCGTATCCAGCAGCTCCATCAGCTGGTCGCCGTTTGCCTGATCGAGGTTGCCGGTCGGCTCGTCGGCCAGCAGCAGTGACGGCTTGCCAACCAGCGCCCGCGCCACCGCGACACGCTGCTGCTGACCACCAGACAACTGCGATGGCCGGTGCTCGGCGCGGTGCGTCATGTTCACCCGCTCCAGCGCCTCGGCCACCGCCTGCCGCTGCTCGGCCGCGCCGACGCCGCGCCGATAGGTGAGCGGCAGCCCCACGTTCTCCGCTACCGTCATTTCCGGAATCAGATTGAAGCTCTGGAAGACAAAACCGATCTCGCGATTGCGCAGCCTGGCGCGCTCCTCGGCATCGATGTCACTGACCGGCACACCGGCGAGATGGTACTGGCCGCCGGTTGGCTCATCGAGCAGCCCCAGCACTGTCAGCAGTGTCGATTTCCCGCAGCCCGACGGACCTTCGATGGTCACGTACTCGCCGCGAAAGATCGTCAGATCGATGCCGGCCAGCGCATGCGTCTGCAGCGTATCGGTGGTGTACACCCGTTCCAGCTTCTCGAGCCGTATCAATGCCGTCTGTTCAATCATCTGGTTGTTTCCCCCTCGCGTGCCGGCAGCAACCGGCTGTATCGAATCATCGTTCCGGGATCGGCGCTCCCGATTCAGCGTATCCTGATCTGCGCTTCCTGGAGCCAGTCCGACATGTCGGCCAGGATGATCCGGTCGCCAACGGCCAGTCCGTCAAGAATCTCTATGTACCGTGCCGAGGCCCGGCCGGTGCGCACGGCCACGCGCTCCGCGCCACCGCGGCCGTTGAGCCGGAACAGGTCGAGTTCATCATGCTCGCGCACATTCACCGGTCGCTCCAGTATCAGCGCGTTGTCAACGCGCTCCAGTTCTATGCGTGCCGTCACGCTCAGGTCGGGTCGCAACGTGGCGGGGCTTTCACCGGTCAATTCGATGTCCACGGTGACGAGACGATCCCGAACGGTCGGGTCGACGCGCGTGACCTCGCCTGCCAGTACCTGTGTACCCAGCTCCAGCCGCACCGACATCCCGGGGTGCACGCGTGCCGCGTCCCGCTCCGAAACCCGCACCCGCGCAATCAGATTCTCCGGATTCACGATGCGCGCCACCGCCTGGCCGGCGCCGAGGCGCTCACCCGCCTCCGCGTTGATTTCCTGAACGACACCGTGCATCCCGGCGCGCACATCGAGGTCTTCCACGCGGCGCTCCAGCGTCGACACGCGCCGGGCGGCGCGTGACAGACGTGCGCTGGAGGCGGTTTCCTGCGCGCTGCGCGTCTGGTCGTAGCTCCCGAGCCGCGCCTGCTCGGCTTCCAGTCTGCGCTGCAGCTGTTCGACGCGCAGGCCCGCGCGGCGCACCTCGATCTCCGGCACCGTCTGATGCAGGCCCAGCTGTTCCTGCGCCTGCAGCTCCAGGCGCGCGCTGGTGTATTCAACTTCCGCGTTCGACACCGCGGCGACCATGTCCAGATAGCGGTTTTCCAGATCCACGAGCAGCTGGATCTCCTCGGCCTGCGCCGCCTCCAGATCCGAACGCGCGTCGGCGAGATCCTCTTCCAGCTGCGGACTGCTCATCGTGATCAGCACATCGTCTGGAGAGACCTGCTGCCCAGGCAGCGCGCGGATGGCCTCGACCACACCTTCGCTACGATTGGTGACCGCGCGCAGGTCCGTGGCAATGAGCGTACCCGAACCGGTGATCTCATGAACGAACTCTCCCAATACGACGGATGCACTCCACAGTCCGTCACTCGCCACGGCCGGCGGCCTTCCCGCCAGGCTGAAGGCCACCGCCAGCAGCGCTGCACCCGCAGCGACACCAACCCCCCCGACAGCGATGCGCCGGTAGCGACGTCTGCCGGTATCCGGTCTGCGGATGTCCATGACTACGACCTCGGGCCGGAACTATGGCGCCACGCTGGCGCGAAGCGACTCGGAAACAAACCTGATCGTCAGGTCATGGACTACTGCACCAATCGCCTCGGCATCGACCGGCTCTCTATCGACGAAAAACCGCACTTCGTCACTCATACCAACCCCGACACTGCGCTGCCCGACGGAACCCGGAGCATAGGCCCACGTTGCAAGCCTGAGGGTGTCATCACCACGTTGCGCTGACCCGAGCCTGGCGGCGTAGTGCCTGGAGGCCGCTCCGGGGATTCGGGCAATAATCGGCACGGAATAGCCGGATACGCCGCCATCGTCACCGCCCTCCAAGGCGATGGTGGTTACGACCAGTGTGTCTTCAGCGTCTTGATCACGTAACCGGTCTGCGGCCGCGGATCCGAACAGCGGCGCAACGAACTGGTCGAGCACCTGCCTGCTGCTGTACATCGCGTGTTGAGTTCGCAGATGGAACACGAGCGGCGCATCCGAAACCTGCATCGAAAACGCGCCGGCGTCGCGGTCGATTCCGACGTGCAGCCAGCCCGGCTCGCTGACGACGATCTCGAATCGCACCGCCCCGAATTGTTCATGCCCTGCGTCGACCGGGAGCACGCGTACCGACACTGCGCCGTCAGAGGTCGAGTGCCGCGCGTGGAATTCGAGCGGCTGCCCGTCGCAACCGCTGACGGCGACGCCGAGAGCCAATACACACCACGATAATCTCATACCCCCTCCCGATGAACTGCCGCCCCGTGCCGCCCGCTTCAGGCTTCCGAGGCGGACACCTCAGTAAGCACTATAGCGCCAACGCAATCATTGCGGAACCTGTACCTGCACCGCGGCCGCATGAAGCTGGCGTACGGCCGGCCGGCGAAGGCCGGATCCTCATTCTTCACGCAACAGTATCGCCGGCTGCGTGCGCTTCGCACTGCGTGCCGGCCCGAGACTTGCTGCCAGCAGCAGTGCGACAAGTCCGGCGATAACGAGTGATGCTACCAGCGCCGGCGGAATATCCCGCGGCACGTAGTCATCCCTGAGCCATGCGGCGACGATGAACGCGAGTAGCCCACCTAGGACGAGCCCTGGCAACCCCAGCAGCAGACCCCGTCCGATCACCAGTCGACTGATTGCTGTCGGGCCCGCACCCAGCGATGCGCGAATCGCCATTTCCCTTCGCCCGGCTTCTACCAGGTAGCGCTGCGTGCCATAGAAACCGAAAGCCGACAACAGCACGACGAGTATCGCCGCAGTGATCGCCATCAGACCACGCGCGCGGTCAGCGGCGATCGAGTCGCGACGCAGCGCCGCAAGCGGCGTAACATCGCCAACAGTCAACTCCAGAGCACCGGAATCGACCAGTCCCTGGAGCAACCTTCGCACCGTTGCCGACGAATCGGCGCTGCGGATCAGCGCAACGTTGTAGGCTCGCGGCTGCAAGAACGAGGTCGTAAACGTCAGCGGATCTGGCTCGGCCGACGGATGCCGGTATGGAAGATCAGCCAGTACGCCGACGACTTCGCCGCCCGATCCAGGAAACGAGACAAGTGGCAAGTATTCGCCGACGACGTCTTCACGGCCCCACATCATCCGTGCCAGCGACCGATTGACCAGAATCGCCGTCGGTTCGTTCGGCTCCGGCACCCGCCCGTGCAACAGCGTGAGCCCAAGAAGATCCACGTAGCTGTCGTCGATTCCAATCATTGACACGGGGGCCATCGCAGCCGGATCGTCCGGGTTGTCCGGATCCGGTAAGTATCCACTGTGGACACCTCTTCTCATACCAGGCACAGCGCTCGTCAACGAAACCCCCGTTACGCCCGGCAGCGCGGCAATCGTCTCCCGTCGGCGCAACTGGTCGACGAAGCGAGCACTGGCATTTCCCGTCTCTGATGGCACATAATAGATCTCGCCGTCAAGGGTGACTTGGGCCACGTGCAAATCCCGCGTCTCATATCCCGGGTGGCCGAATATCAATGAGCCGAGATGCAGCGCGAATGCAACCGCCGCACCGCTCAATGTGCCGGCGATAACCATCTGTACGTTGCCGGCAATCCACTGTGCCGTGCTCGCACGTGCCGAAACTTGCCGACTGCTCCCCTGGATGCCAAGTCTTTTCAAACGCAGAATCGGCGCAAGCGAGACCACCAGAGTCAGGCTGGCAAGAAGCACGCCCACAGCCGCAAGCACATGCCAGTCCAGCAGCGAGACGTTCATCCATCGCGCTTGTCTCAGGATCTCAAGCCCGCGCAGGAATCCGGCAAGCCAGATGCTGAGTCCCAGACCGATCACTGCTGCGATGACAACGAGCACACACGCTTCACTGGCGAGCTGGCGTGCCAACCTGCGCAGGGGCGCGCCCACCGCCATTCGGACCCCAAGCTCGCGCTGACGACCCGGGGCGCGCGCCACCAGGAACAGGCTCACGTTCGCCGCGGCAACAACCGCAAGCAAGACGCTCGCTGCAAGGAGAATCCGCAGCTGGCGCCGAACATCGCGTTGCACGTTGGCGTCGACCACAATGCCGTCGAATACCATGAACCGCAGGCTGGAGCGGTCAACGGATTCAGGAAGCTCGGGAATCTCTCCCACATACCGGTCACCCAGAGCGCCCAGCTCACGTGCAATCGCGGCATTGCCCGCACCACGCGCTCTGCGCCCTACCCCACGCAAGTGAGTTAGCGTCGTTCTGAAGAGCTCTCCCAGTTCACTCCCAACAGGCAGTGCCAGCCATCGTTCGAAAGACAGCCAGATGTCCGTGCCCGCGTCCTGCGACAAAGGCACGATTCCCGGAAACTCGGGGGATGCGACACCGACGATCCGGAATTCCGGCCAGTCGATACCGCCAGCAGGACTGTCGTCCCGTATCGCGAGCATCGTGCCGAGCACGTCGTCACGCCCTCCGAACATCCGTTGCCAGTAACGCCAGGAAATGACGACGACAGGCTCGGCATCAGGCAGATGGTCCGCAGCATTCAGTCCCCTGCCGAATGCAAGTCTGGGACTCAGGCCATCGAAATATCCCGCGGTGACAATCTCGCCGACGGCCACATCGCCGTCGGGGCCGGCCTGAAATTCACGTGACGTCGTCCCGGCCGCTGCATCGAGCGTCACTGACTCTGCCGCGATACGCTGGATGAGATCGGCGTTCAGGGTCGCAAAGGGACTCCAGCCATACGTCACGATCTGACGGCTGTTTTCGAAACCGGGATAGGGCCTGACGGTCAGATCCACATAGAGCGACATGCACGCCGTCACGCACGCCATGCCAACCGCAAGCATCGCGACGACAATCAGACTCGTACCCGGTGTGCGCGAGTAAAGCCGAAGCGCATGCCGACAGTCGGAGAAAAATCCTTTCATAGGCACATTTTTGTCGTATGGCCATTATCGATGAGATTTACAAAGCATGGCCGGACTGAGCGTCGAAACCTTGTTTCCTGAAAATTCCGAAGGCAAAGCGCGCCAGGTGGCGAGGTAGATGACTCAGGCGTTGGCTGCGCGCCGGTCGGATAAGAAATCAGCGCCAGAGGGATATCAATGACCAAGCCGCAGGGCTGGACCATCGAACTCATCGAACATCCCCTTTTTCACGATTGTCTGGCTAAGAATAGCCAAAAGCGACCGGTTGAATGCAATATACGGTATATTTTTCCGGGCTAATTCGTCAAGCACGATCTTCTTGAATTCGGGCTTGCCCGTGCCGCCGATCTGCATGAGTGTATTACACTCACTATACACTTAGCCCGAGTGGTCCCTGCTTGTTCCGACTCAATCCAAACTCCGGCTCGCCGATTTATCGGCAGGTGATCGAGCCGGTGCGCTGGATGGTGGCCGGCAATCAGCTCAAACCCGGCGACGAGCTGCCTTCGGTACGCGATGTGGCGCTGCGCCATGCCGTCAATCCGATGACGATCTCCAAGGCCTACAGCCTGCTGGAGGCCGAGGGTTTGCTGGTGCGTCAGCGCGGCTGGCCCGCCTGCAGGAACTCATCGACCCGATCGTGACCGCGGCCGGGCGGCTGCAGCTCAGTGTCGATGATGTCGTTACCTCGATACGCAGAACCATGGAGAAAAACAATGACTGATGTGGTGCTGGAGTTCGATGGCCTCGTCAAGCGCTTCGGCCGGCGGCCGGTGCTGAACGGCATCAGTGCAAGCGTGCGGCGCGGCGACGTGATTGCCCTGCTGGGCTGAACGGTGCGGGGAAGACCACGCTGATGGAGACCGCGCTGGGATTCGCGATTCCCGATGAAGGTACGGTGCGGCTCTTCGGGGAGCACGCGAGTGCGCTTCGGGACGAATCGCTGAAGCACCGAATCGGCTTCGTGCCACAGCAAGATGAACTGATAGGCGCGCTGGACGGCGACACGTTCCTGAACATGACCGGCGGGTTCTACCGGCACTTGAACCGCGATCTGTTACTGCGGCTGACACGCGAGTGGGCTGTGCCGCTGTTCCGCAAGGTGGACGAGATGTCCGGCGGGCAGCGGCAGAAGCTGTCCATACTCGCCGCGATCGGACACCAACCCGAGCTGCTGCTGCTGGACGAACCCGTCTCCAGTCTGGATCCGGTTGCGCGGCGCGCGTTTCTGCGCGAACTGATCGATATCGTCAGCAGCGGGCAGCGGACGGTGGTGTTCTCCACCTATCTGGTCAGTGACGTGGAGCGTGTTGCCAACCGGGTCTGGATCGTTCGGGACGGCCGGCTGATCGTGGATGAAACGCTGGATAAACTGAAGGAATCGGAGGTGTGCCGGTCTGCCACGGAGTCGTTCGCGCCGTCCGGGCGACGAGTCGAGTGTGAGGTCATCGCCGAATCCGGCCTGGCCCTCGCAGTCGTCGGTGTGTTGGCGGTGCTCATCTGGCTGGTGTTCGATATCGGGTGGCTGGTGTTGCTCGGCTATTGTGCGGCCTGCACGGCCATGTCGGTGTTTTCGGCGTATCTGGTGCTGTGGTTGCGCGCAGAAGGGAGCGGCCTTCAGGCAGTCACCTGGATCATCATGGTCGTGCTCATGATCGGAATGGCACTGCTGACATACTCCTCCAGGATTGGCCTCATCGAGCCGTCTGCGTGGCTTGCCGCCGCAATGATGCTTTGCATGGTCGCCGTGCTGTTTCGCCAGCTGGCCAGGTCCGCCTATCTGACGATCGACTGGCGTGTTGGTGAGACCTGAAACCACACATTCACTTACTTAGTAAGTGATGATACACTGCGGCCAGATCGGCGAATCGAGGAGCACGATCATGACTGCCGCAACATTGACGGAACGTGGACAGGTCGTCATTCCGTCAGAGATCCGAACCAGGTACGGGCTCACACCGGGCACTCAGGTGGAATTCGTTGACGATGGCGGTACGATCCGTCTGGTCGTACGCCGACGCGTTGCACCGACCGATCCGGAAATCGGCTACGGCCTGGTCGAGCTGCCGTCCACAGGCAGGCAGCGGCGCCTGAGCGAATTCGATGCCGCGAGCATGGTCAGGGAGCCGTCCGGAAGACGCCGGTGATCGCCGTCGACACCAACATTCTCGCACGCTTCTATTGCAACGACCCGGACGATCCCGAAGCGGCCAGACAGCGACCTCGTGCGCGGCAGGTGATGATCGGTTCGCCCGCCATCTTCGTGCCGTTGACTGTCATCCTCGAGCTGGAGTGGGTCATGCGCGGCTTTTACAGACTGACCGCGGAGACGTTCTGCGAGGTGGTGGAGCATCTTCTCGGCATGCCACATGTCACCGTGGATCGATGGGAGGAAGTCAAGGATGCTCTTGACCTTCACCGGAAAGGGTTGGATTTCGCGGACGCACTCCATTGGGCGTGCAGCAAGTCATGCCGGCAATTCGTGACCTTCGACGACCGCAGTTTCGTCCGCCGCGCCAGACGCATGAAACTCGCGCCGGCGGTCTCTGTCCCTGGAAGGTGACGCCGCCCTGGCCGGGAAAGCCGACGGGTTCCGTGGCCAGGGGCAGCGGCAGGGAGATAACCTCTGGTGATCTTCCGCATACGAAACCTGCAAGATAGACTGCTTTCTTCGAAGCCGAGAATGAAAAGGCCGCGACCGAATCCTGGCGGCTGCCTGCCGATAGGGAGAGTTGATTGAGCATGTTTCCCGGCCGGAGTTGGAGCACGGCTCCGCTCGCGGGGGTCGGCCTGCTCTATGGCCCCATGCTCACGGCGAACCAGTTCGCTCTCGTCGTGCTCGCCGTCATGACCGCGCTGGCGGTCTACACCCAGCCCGCGTGCAAGCATGAATAACGCACGATTGGCAGCGACCTTGAACTACCGTTGCCCGTGCGCTGGAGCTCTCTATTCCCAGCCGGTGAGCGACTGATAGGGAATCGCGATGCCGATCGCCTCGATTTCGTGGATCTGACCTTCCGGCCCGATCTTGTAGATATGCGCGGCCAGCGCGTCGAACGGATCGAGGTCGAAATCCTGCATGCGCGTCGAACCGTCCGTCAGCGTGACCGGGTAGGGAATGTTGTCCATCGGATGGTGGAAGTGCGTAAAGCCGATAGCCAGCCCCGTTACCGGGTCGGCCGCGAACATGCGCCGGTGCGTAATGACCTGGATGTACTGGAACTGGCCGCTCGTCAGCTGATCAGCGCAATCGCGGGGCACATGCGGCTCCGACCTATCGGCCGCAGCTGCGTACGACCCGCCGGCGGTCACCATGCCGTTTTCGTGGCGCGTGCAGTTATCCGCGAACGGCGCGAGGGATCCATCGTCGTCCTGCAATGCGTCGTAGTAAGTCGCCCCGATCCGCTTCAGCTCCTCGCGCGACAGACGCAGATGCTCGGGAACTTCGCGTGAAAATGCTTCCTGGTCACCGGGGCGAAGACGCGGCGGGCTGGACGGCAGCACGGCGAGCATGTGTTCGGCTTCGACAATCTCGCCTGCGTCGTTGAGTTGCAGGCGCACTGCAACGATCACGGGCTGCTCGGACTTTGGCTGCGCGTCACGCCACGCCGCGCGTTCGTCGATCGGGTAACCCGGCGGCGTCGGCGGTGCGGCCAGATAGGTCATCATCGCCATGTAGCCGACGGAGCGCGCCTCCTCATCGGGAACGTATATGCCGGAATCTCCGGGCCCCTGCATCGCGGTCTCCCACAGCCCCTCGCCCGGCGCGATACGCATCGCGTTCTCGACGATACGCACGTTGTCCGCGAGCGGAACGGCCGACGGATCATGGTCGACGATCGCCGCCATGTAGCTGTCGGCCAAGTCGATCAGACACCGGCGATCGCAGTTCTGGGCCATCGCCGTGCCCGCGGATGCAAGGATAAGAAGTGCTGCCGCCGTTCCGCGCATGCTGAATCCGCGCATCGTGTTTCTCCTTAACTACTTATCCGAGGACTTTGCTGGCGTCAGCTCCGAACGTTTGCTAGCCGGCTGCTCCACCATTCGACCTTCAACAAACTTGTGAAGGACGCTGGATACAAGCGTTTGATAAGGAATACCTTCTGCCAAAGCTCGCTTCTGCAACGCGCGAAGATCCTTCGACGCAATCCGAATATTGATTCGGCTGTCTTTGGCAAACGTTGCTTCGGCGATCTTTCGATGGCGTAAGAACTCTTGACGCCGATTTTTGACTTTCTTTAGCTTCCCGCCTTCAAAAGCCTCGAGGATCTCTTTCTCCTCCGCACTAAGTTTACTCATCACGATTCACCAATATACTGTTTAGTTGCTTTACGACTGGGGATGATCGTCTTCAGGAATATCTCATCTTCCGATTCGATGAAAGGTACCAAATAGGCGTATCCCTCGATAAGAACAACAGAGATTTTCTGGCCGGGATAACTCTCCTGGTTTGGGTGATCGAAGATATCTACCTCGTCTCCGCCCCCGATGTGAAACACTACGTCTTCGAACGAAACGCCACGTTCTCGCTTGAGCTGCTCGTTCTTCTCGGGATTCCACGCGAAGTTCTTCACACACTGAAGAATACCCTATTGCGTGTGCCTATTGTACTCCGAGTGTGATGCTTCACTCAGACGGCGAATGCCCCTCCGTCAACGTACATGCCGGAATCTCCGGCCCTCTCTGCATCGCGGTCTCCCACAGCCCCTCGCCCGGCGCGATACGCAATCAAGCAGCCGCGTTTGGCAGCCGGCTACCGCAATGGCTCGGTGTCGTCGCACTCATCTACGTGCTGATCAGCGCGATCAGCCTGATCGGCACCGGCTTCAAGGTGGCCACAGGTGGCCAGGCCCAGGAACTGTTCGGCTTTGCGACAAATCCCTATGTCGGACTCGTCATCGGCATCACCGCCACCGCCCTGATCCAGTCCTCTTCAGCCGAATGTCCAAGGCCGAGCTGGCGAGCATTCTCGATGAGACGGAAAAGAATATCTCCGAGATCAGGGCCCAGCTGAAGCGCCGTGAACAGGAAGCGCAGCATCGGGCCACCGACGAGCTGGAGCTGCCCGTCACGCGCACGGCGGTCGACTGGAGCCAGGTAAAAGCCTTCTTCCAGCAGGTTCTCGAAGAACTGCGCAGCAGGAGCGGATCAAGATGACATGCTTACCCGAGAACCGCGATCGAAGACGCAGCTTGCTGATGAGGCTGACTGCGCTGACGCCGGCCGCCTTTGCCCTGGCGTCGGATGGAACGGTGCGTGAAGCCCTGGCGCAGCAGATCGTCACCGACGGATCGAGCTGCCGATCGCGTTCGACGCCTTGGCCGTTGTCGTCAATGGCGCCGATGACTGGGCGACCGCGATCACGGTCGATTCCGGCAGCGGTCCCGTGCACCCCGCCCTTCCCGAGGTACTGGCCGGTCGCTATCAGCCGCTCAGCCGGCCACTGTTCCTCTACATCAGCATCGCTTCGCTGCAAAGCAAGCCGCAGTTGTCCGCATTCCTGACGACCTATCTGTCGAGCATCCGCAACTGGGTGCACTTCACCGGATACATGCCGCTTTCCGCGCAAGCGTACGACAGGGCGCTGAAGCGGCTCGAGGCGAGAACAGCCGGAACACGCTTCGATGGCCAGTTGACGGTCGGCATCGGAATCGACGAACTCTACGACTGAGATACCGCGCGTTCCATCTGCTGGCCGGCTCGAGGGTCGTCGAGGCGGATCAGCGGCCGACGCGCTCCAGCATGACCGGGACCGGGCGGCAGATCGTGTTGCAGACGGGCGAGTGGTCGCGCGCGAGCAGTCCCTGCAGGTCGATGTCGCCGGCAAGCTCGGTCGAGAGGCGATCGATCCTGATGCCGCGGGCAGTGGCATGCAGCACAGTGGTCGTGGTGACGCAGCCGGCCAGGGCGTGGAGCAGGTACTCGACCGGGTTCGCGCCCTCGTTGCGGTGCCGGAAACGGCCGGCGCACGAAGACCCTACTTTCCGCCCTTCCTGCCGCGCCGAAACTCGAGGATACTGTCGAGAATCAGCAGGCCCGCGCCGATCGTGATGGCGGAATCCGCGATGTTGAATGCCGGGAAGTACCACTGCTGGTAGTGCACGCGGATGAAGTCCACCACGTGCCCCCACAGCGCACGATCGATGACATTGCCCAGTGCGCCGCCCATCACCAGTGCGAGACCAGCGGCCAGTATCCCCTGCCCCCTGGCCGGCAGCATGCGGATCCAGATCAGCAGTGCGATGCTGACGGCCAGGCCGATGAACGTGAACAGCCATCGCTGCCAGCCACCCGCGCCGGCGAGGAAACTGAAGGCCGCGCCCTCGTTGTGCAGCCGCATGAACTCCAGTACGGGCAGCAGCGTCAGGCGCTCGAACTCATCGAAGTTGGCCATGATCAGGAACTTGGTCCACTGGTCGAGCACGATCACCAGCAGTGTCAGCCACAACCAGTTTGACGCACCGGCGCGCAGCGAGAACCAGCGTCGTTCACTCATGATGCCTGCCCGCCATCCCTGGCCAGGGCGATGCGCCAGCGGTCGTCGTCCTCGCCACCGTCGACGGTGAACGCGTCCGCGGCTTCGGGTTCAGCGAATCGGCTCGCGAGCGTCTCGTTCATCAGATACTCCCGGTAAATACCCAGCACCTCGCGCACGCGATCACTGCCGTCGACCATCAGCACGATGCGATCGGATACTTCCAGCCCTGCCTGTTTGCGTGCGTCCTGCACCGATCGTACCAGCTCACGCGCCAGCCCCTCTCGCCGCAGGTCGTCATCGAGCTGCGTGTCGAGTCCGGTGAGGTAACCGCCTTCCTCGGCGCAGGCGAACCCTTCGGCCGAGGCGGTCTCCACCAGCAGCGAATCGGGTGTGAACTCCAGCTGCTCGCCGGCGATCGCGAACACCTGCGTTTCACCGGCGGCCACGGCCGTCGCAATGGCGGCACCGTCGGCCGTCGCGAGAAACTCCCTGATCGCCGGAATCAGCCTGCCATAGCGCCTGCCGACCAACGGCAGGTTCGGCTTGATCCGATAGCTGACCAGCGTCGCATCCGGAGGAATCAGTTCCACCGCCTTGACGTTCAGCTCCTCCAGAATCTGTTCCTGGTGCCTGCGCACGGCGGCCTGTGCCGCTTCGTTCGGCACGCGCACCAGGATACGCTTCAGCGGCTGGCGCACCTTCAGCCGCGATGAATTGCGTGCCGAGCGGCCCAGACCGACGACGCGCTGCACCACTTCGGTCTGTTCGAGCAGGTCGCGATCCAGACGCGCCTCGTTCAACCGCGGCCATTCACGCATATGCACGCTGGCTGGTGCATGCCTGTCCAGGCCGCACACCAGATTGCGGTGCACCTCCTCGGCCAGGAACGGCACGAACGGCGCCATCAGGCGATGCACCACATCCAGGCACTCGTACAGCGTCAGATACGCCGCCTGCTTGTCGTCACCGCTGGCCGCTTTCCAGAAACGCCGGCGATTGCGGCGGATGTACCAGTTGCTGAGCTGGTCGACAAAGCGCTCGATGGCCGTTCCCGCTGTCTGCGCATCGTACGCATCCAGTGCTTCGGTCACGGTGTTCACGGTATCTTCCAGCAGTGCCAGCACCCAGCGGTCGATCTCCGGGCGGCGACGCCAGTCCACGTCGCGGCCCGGATCGAAGCCGTCCAGCCGCGCGTACATGACGAAGAATGCGTACGTGTTCCAGAACGTATTGATGAAACTGCTCGCGACGTCGGCAATGATGTCCACCGACACGCGCTTTTGAACATCCGGCGCGACGCGTGCGGTGAAGTACCAGCGCAGCGCGTCCGCGCCGACGTTGTCGAATACATCGTAGGGGTTGACGATGTTCCCCAGCGACTTCGACATCTTCTTGCCGTCCTGATCGACGATGTGGCTGAGGCAGATCACATTCCGGTACGCCACGCTGTCGGAGGCCATGGTCGCGATCGCATGCAGCGTATAGAACCAGCCGCGGGTCTGGTCGATGGCTTCACAGATGAAGTCCGCGGGAAAATTCTGATCGAAGGCTTCGGCATTCGCGAAAGGATGGTGCCACTGCGCATACGGCATGGCGCCGGAGTCGAACCAGCAGTCGATGACTTCGGGCACGCGGCGGTACTCGCGGCCCTCGTGCATGAACGTCACATCGTCCACGGCCGGGCGATGCAGATCCAGCCCGGTGAGGTCGCGTCCTGAGCGTTCGGCCAGCTCCGCAACCGAACCGATGCACAGGTAATCACCCTCACCGTCGGTCCACAGCGGCAGTGGCGTACCCCAGAAGCGCTCACGCGAAAGCGCCCAGTCGATGTTGTTCTCCAGCCAGTTGCCGAATCGTCCTTCACGGATATTGGACGGCACCCAGTTGATCGTGCGGTTCAACGCCACCATGCGATCGCGGAAGTCCGTCGTGCGGATGTACCACGCATGCCTGGCGTAGTAGATCAACGGATCGCCGGTACGCCAGCCGAAAGGATAGTTGTGCAGATACTTCTCTTCGCGGAACAGCAGGCCGCGGTCGCGCAGGAGCTGCGTGATGACCGGATCGGCTTCCTTGAAGAACAGGCCTGCCACGGGCCCGGCTTCAGACAGAAAACAGCCGTCGTCACCGACGCCATGCAGAACCGGCACACCGTGCTGCCGCCCGACCTCGAGGTCGTCCTCGCCATAGGCCGGCGCAATGTGCACGATGCCGGTGCCGGATTCGGTGGTCACGAACCCGGCCTCCGTCACCCGGCACACATCGGCATCCACGGCCAGCCAGTCGAACAGACGCTGATAACGCATGCCCGCAAGCGCGCGTCCCGATTGCGTACCGACGATCTCGTAGCCGGTGTCGCCAAGCACGGTGTCGATGAGTTCGCGCGCCAGGATCAGCACCTCGCCGGAATGCGCGCCGATGCCGCCCGCGTCGCCCGCATCACCAGCATCGGCCGCCGAGCCGGATACCCGCACGCGCGCGTATTCCACATCCGGATGCACTGCCAGCAGCAGGTTCGACGGCAGCGTCCACGGCGTCGTCGTCCAGACCAGAAAGCTGGTGTTGTCTTCACCCGTCACCGGGAAGCGCACATACACCGACGGGTCTTCCACCTCGCGGTAACCCTGCGCGACCTCATGGGATGACAGCGTCGCGCCGATACGCGGATCGTAGGGCACCACTTTATAGCCGCGATAGATCAGGCCGCTGTCCCAGATTTTCTTCAGCAGCGACCAGACGCTTTCGATGTAGTCGTTGTGCAGCGTGAAATAGGCCTGCTCGAAATCCACCCAGAAGCCCATGCGTTCGGTCATGGCCTCCCAGTCGCCCACGTAGGTCATCACCGATTCGCGACAGCGGCGTGTGAACTCGGCAATACCGACTTCCTGTTCGATGCGCTTCTTGTCGTAGATGCCCAGCGCTTTCTCGATCTCGTGTTCCACCGGCAGGCCATGGGTGTCCCAGCCGGCACGGCGCGGGCAGTGGAAGCCGCGCATGGTCTTGTAGCGCGGGAACAGATCCTTGAACGTGCGCGCCAGCACATGATGGATGCCGGGGCGTCCGTTCGCGGTTGGCGGACCTTCGTAGAACACGAACGGTGGCCGGCCCTCGCCCGAGGCGACGACCTGTTCGAAGATTTTCGATTCACGCCAGAAGTCGAGCACCCTGCGCTCGAGCGCAGGCCCGTCGTAGCGAGCCGGTACCGGTTCGAACATCGATTGATCCCTTTCCATACCCTACGGACAACGCCCGCTGACGTTCCGGCACGACGATCGCCTGCATGGCCGGTACGACACACCGGGGCGATCGGGATCGCGGTACCACCCGGTTTCACCGCCGCCTTGCGGCACGCGGTCTTGCGGACTGGCAGCGCCAGTCGCAGCCCGGTCACGGGGGCCGGCCGGCCGAGCCTACACGGAACCGCGGTGCCTGCCGGCACGGGGGCGGATCCTTTCGGTCGGCAGCTCCGGGGTGATATTCACCGGGTCATGAGGCGGGGCTTGCACCCTCTCCCGCTCGCTGTGCACATGGAACCCGGCTACTCGTCCCCTTCCCTGCTTTTCGGGCGCAGAGTCTACTGCAATCGGTGACCCGGCGCAGCACGGCGGCGCCATCGCTCCGATCGACGGATTGGCGACATGGTGCGCCATGGTCTCGGCCCCGCACGGCACTCGCGCATCGGCCCGCGTATCGGCCCACATGTTGGCCCGCGTGTTGGCCGGTATCGGCCCCTCGCCGCACCTTGTGTATGCGGGTGTGTATGCCTATAATGTGGGGTCCCGCCTGCAGATGGAGCCAGGGCATGGCCGCCAGTTCCGAAAAAATGGTCCGCAAGCAGTTTCTCGTGCCGCCGTCGACAGTGAAACGACTGGAGAAGCTTGCCGCGGAACGCGGTACATCGGCTTCCGAAATCGTACGTCAGGCCATTCGCTCATTCGATGCCAGCGACGCGGAGGCCATGCAGTCGCCGGACGTCATGGAACTGGTGTCGATCAGACTCAAGGAAGCGATCAGGTCGACACGCCACGCACAGCGTACCGTGTCCCGGGCGCTCAGAATCGTCGATACGGCGGAACAGGACGCGGCTGAGCACTGATGGCCACATGGAAAGACATACTGATGGATGTGCTCAAGCTCACCGACGAGGTCAAACGCCTGAACGCCACCACGGAGAAGCTGTCCGAGCGCACCATCGCCATGGACAAACGCCTGGTGAGACTGGAGACGATGGTCGAGATCGCCAGCCGGCCGCGACTGCCGCGCGACACCTGACCACTGTCGGCAACCTCAGCCGGCAAATCCGCCCTCGGCAAGAAAGCGCGCTTCTTCAGGCGTGGTGGCGCGCCCCAGTGCGGCATTGCGATGCGGGAACCGACCGAAGCGATCAATGATATCGCGATGAATGATCGCCCATTGCAGGGCGTCTTCATCGCCCGACGCTTCGAACAGTCGGACGGAAAGCGCCTGATCCGCCGGATCCTCGGAGTGCTCGAACGGCAGGTAGAAAAAATCCCGCAGCCCGGTGTCCACGCGCTGATCGAATCCCGCATCGACGGCTACGGCAGCGATACTTCGCGCCAGACTGTCGGTGGCAAAGGCGTGTCCGGAACCGCGGTAGAGATTGCGCGGAAACTGGTCCAGCAGCAGAATCAGCGCCAGAGCGCCATCGACTGCCCCCGCCCAGTCCATCAGCTCCAGACGCGCGGCGCGATGATGCGTCGCCTCAAAGCGTTCGCGAACGATGTCGTCGAATGCCGTGCTTTTCGCGAACCACTGCTGCGGCCCTGCTCCCCGCCAGAATTCGACGATACTCTCAGGTGAAGGATTTGAAGACACGGTGGATTCCCAGGGTGAAAGGTGAAAGGTGAACTGCGTTGCGAACCGCATAGTGACTGTGCGCATTCATCGCGCTGAGTGAAACCGCGCGCGACCTTCAGATCGCCATCAGACGCCGAGCACGGCCCGCGCCTCACACGCATCATCCTGCATCTGCTGGCGCAACGCATCCATCGTGGCGAAGTGACGTTCCTCGCGCAGCCTGGCAACGAACTGCACGGTGATGTAACGGCCGTAGATATCGGCGTCGAAATCAAACAGATGCACTTCCAGCAGCGGCGCACCTCCGCCCACGGTGGGCCGGGTCCCCACGCTGGCCACGCCGGGCAGCGGCGCCGCGGTCATGCCGGCGACATGGACGGCGAATATCCCGTCCACCGGCGTCTGGCGCCGGTTCAGGTTGACGTTCGCGGTGGGCATCCCCAGCTCGCGCCCCAACCCACGACCGCGCACCACGCGTCCGGACATCGCATAGTCGCGTCCCAACATCTGCCGCGCCGTATCCAGATCCCCCACGGTCAGCGCGCGCCGAATGGCCGTGCTGCTGACACGTTGTCCGTGCAGGAACACCGCTGGCAGGGCAGTCAGCCCGAAGCCGTAGCGGCGCCCCGCCGCTTCCAGCTGTTCGATCGTGCCGCGCCGGTTCGCGCCGAACCGGAAGTCGTGGCCAACCACAATATGGCGGGCGCGCAGACGCCGCACCAGCAGCTCGCTGATGAACACGTCGGGCTCGAGCGCCCGCACCGTGGCGAAGTTCGGACAGAAAAACTCATTGATACCCGCTCTGCTCAGCAGATCGAATCGTTCACGAAAACGCGTGAGCCGTGGTGGCGGATTCTGCGGCGTGAAATATTCCGATGGCATCGGTTCGAACGAACACACCGTGGACGGCACTTCGAGCACCTGCGCTTCCGCCTGCAGACTCTTCAGAATCGCCTGATGCCCCAGGTGCACACCGTCGAACACACCCACCGCAACGGCCCGGCCCGCAACGTGGCTTTCGTCAACGCCCCGCTCCGTGGAGGCGCCCACCGACATGTTCCTGTACAGGCGCATCACTAGTCTACTGGTGCTCTGGTCTGTTGCTTGCAGTGGATGACGGTCTGGCGTTCACAGACGGATCAGCCCGCTGTCGGCCGCAGTAACAGATCACGCGGTCTCAGTCCGGTCGCGATGCACACCGAAAAATACACGGCGATGCCGCCCAGAACACACAACGCCAGCGAGCCGATCCGCGCCAGCACTCCGGCCGCAAGCCAGTCGGCAATGCCGGCGCCAGCCCACAGCAGAAACGCCGCCAGCGCCACACAGCCGATCATGACCCGCAGCCCCAGTCGCAGCCAGCCGTCACCGGGCAGATAGACGCCGTCTCGGCGCAACCCGCGGTACAGCATCCCGGCATTGTAGAACGAGGACAGCGCGGTCGCGGCGGCAAGGCCGGTATGGGCCGGCGCCCAACCCGTACGCACCAGAGTCACCACGAAAATGATGTTCAGCACCATGTTCAGCACCAGTGCCTGCACCCCGATGCGCACCGGCGTACGCATGTCCTGGCGGGCAAAGTAGCCCGGCGCCAGTATCTTCACAAGGATGAATGCGATCAGCCCCGGCGCGTAGGCGATCAGGCTGGCTGCCGTCATGCGCACATCGTGATCGCTGAACTCCCCGCCGTGGAAAATCGTCGTGATCAACGGTGCAGCGAGCAGCGCCAGTCCCAGCGCAGCAGGCAGTGCGATCAGCAGCACGAGCTTCAGCGCCCAGTCCAGCAGCGCCGAAAAGCGTTCACGCGAAGCCACCGCATGCTGTTCGGACAGATGCGGCAGGATGACGGTTGCCAGCGCGATGCCGAACACACCCAACGGAAACTCGACCAGACGATCCGAGTAATAAAGCCAGCTGATGCTGCCGGTGATCAGCAGCGATGCAATCAGTGTATCCAGCAGAATATTGATCTGCGCCACCGAGGAGCCGAAGATCGCAGGCAGCATGAGCCGGCCGACACGTCGCACACCGTCGTGCGCCCATCCCCACTTCGGCCGCGGCAACAGGCGCGCCGCAGCCAGGAACGGCAGCTGAAACAGCAGCTGTACGACACCGGCCGCGAACACACCCAGCGCCAGCGCCATGCCGGGCTGTTCCAGGCGCGGCGCAACCCAACCGGCGAAGAAGATCAGCGTGGCATTGAGCAGCACCGGCGTAAACGCAGGCACGGCGAAACGTCGATACGTATTGAGGATGCTGCCGGCCAGCGCGGTCAGCGAGATGAACAGCAGATAGGGGAACGTCAGCCGCAGCATGGCGCTGGCGAGATCAAAGCGCCCGTTGTCATCGATGAACCCGGGGGCGAAAATCATGATCAGCAGCGGCGCCGCGAGCACACCGATCGCGGTGATCACGAACAGCGCCACCGCGAGTGTGCCGGTCATGCGGTCGACCAGTTCCCGGGTCTCTTCGGGCGAGCGCATCGCGCGATACTCGGAGATGACCGGCACAAAGGCCTGCGCAAACGCCCCTTCGGCGGAGAAACGGCGCAGCAGGTTCGGAATCTTGAACGCCACGAAGAACGCGTCGGTCACCAGACCGGCACCGAACCAGCGCGACAGGCCGATGTCACGCGCCAGCCCGCTGATCCGTGACAGCAGCGTCATCGCGCTCACCACAGACGTGGACCGGAACAGGCGATCCGGCGATTTTCCGGCGTCTGGCGCGGCGCTCATGGGGGATCCGGCTTGACTCACTCTGCGGGGGCCCGAATAATACCGCCCTTTTCGGGCATTGGCCCGTCAACCTACGCAGGAAACCAGGTTCGTGGCAAATATCCAATCTGCGAAGAAGCGCGCTCGTCAGAACGTCAAGCGCAGAGAACACAACGTCGCGCTGCGATCACGCATGCGCACGGCAATGAAGAAAGTACTGAAGGCCGCCCAGGCCGGCGACAGGGACACGGCCACTGCGTCGTTCAAGACCGCCGTGCCGCTGATCGATCGTCTGGCCGGCAGGAAGCTGATCACCAGAAATCGTGCAGCCGCTTACAAGAGCCGCCTGAACGCCAAGGTTCGCGCGCTCGGCTGAACAGCCGCGAATCCGATCAACGAATCGGCCACTGCGCTTTCGCCAGGCTTGGCCGACGCCTTACGGATCGGAATCCGCCGGTTGATCGATCAGCCGGTAATAGCCTTTCCCGCCAGCCGGTCGTCCTTGGCCACAGCCGTGAAGGCACGCATCGGCTCCTCAGCCTGACGTCGGGCACTCTCTACCGATCGTCGACTCCATCGTTTGTCACCGAGCGGCGCCCCACCGAACGCCTGCTCGGCCCAGTGCTCAGTGTCCAGGCACTCTCCCGGCTGCAAAGGACCGTCGTTCGGGGCTTATCGTTACCCACAACTTAATTGCTGGGCACGGGTGGTCCGCGCAGATGCGGGACAAAGATTTTCCACGCAGCGGTCGTATCATCCAGTCGCTGTAGTCCATGCCACAATGTTTTTGTGCCTGCTTCCCCGTCGCTGTTGCGTCCGAGAAAGCCGCCGAGTCTTGTCCTCAGGCACCTTGCTCAAGCGCGTGAAGCGCTGCGGCAATCCCCGCTGCGCCGGCGCGAAAGACCCGCGGCGCGCCATGGACCCTACTTCGAGTGGAGCTACATGAAGGATGGACGGCTAGACCATCGCACGCTCTCGCCCGAGCAGGCGAAGCTGATGCGGCTGGCTATTGGGAACCACAGCGAAGTGAAGCGGCTACTGCAGCTCTGAGAGGCTTGTACGCGGCGACTGATCGAGCTCACCGCACCGCGACGGCGCTGAACCCGGCCGGGCGCAGGCTGGGCCGGAAATTACGCGGAAATGCACTCAGAGATGCGCGGAATGTGAGTCGGGTCGGTAATACTCCGTAATCATAACTGCGTTAGTTGACATTTTTTCCGTTCTAAAGGAAGGTTCTATTTCTTTATGCAAGAGGCCAAGGGTCAGGCTCGGCGGGAGGGGATGATCCATGCGCTTTATCGAATGCACCTTGGCTCTGCAGCTCTGCAGCTAGGCGGACTTCCTGCCCCCTACTGATCCTTTTCGTCTTCCTGACGTCACCCGGCGCCCTCGGTCAGTACCATACGGATACGATTCTCGATTTCGACGGCACGTGGCTGAACAGATTCTCCGTAACTGACGGAGACGTCTACGATATGGAATGCTACTGGGATACCGTGTGGCAGTTCGGCGAAGAATGGCCTGTCGAAGTTTGCGCTGGAAAGGAGACGATTGAAGTCCGCGTTAACACCTGGCTGTTCGCACCCGGCGGTGTGCCTGCAGGCTTTGTATCCAACGTGGGCTCAACCTATGCTGACGTTGGTTATCTGCATGATCCTGGTCAGAATTACGGCGTATGGACTGCGGTCGCGGAGCACCTTGCCCGCGAGCGGTGGTTTCAGAGCATCTGCTTCGCGCCGGAGGTCAATCCGCCTTTCGGTGTGCCCCGGTGCCAGCAGTTCAGCGTCACTTTTGACGAAGATCTCGGTACAACCCAAGACGATGTCCAGGTGGAAGCACCAGACCCACCTTGCATAGACCCGGGTTACACGATGCCCGATTCGACGGTTATTCCATCTTTCGAACCGGTGCCAGAGGCCGAAGATCACGATCAGAATTACGTGTTCGGACTTACGGCAAACTGGGTAGACGTTACGCTGTCGTGCCAGCAGGTCTGCATCAACAATGAAACCCAATACCGCATCACCGGAGATATGGTATTAGGTTTAGCGATCGAGATCTCACAACAACTGCCCGACTTCCAAATGTGTACGTCAACAGGCCGGACATCTACCAGGATCGGCGAAACTGAAGACCATGAGGAAGTTCATGCGCAGGCGTACATAAATCGCATCAATAGCGTTAGAACGGCATGGCTTGGAAGTCTATACGGCACTGCAGGCAGTTGTGCCTCTGCGGCCGCGAGTGCGTTAACTAACATGAATAATGAGATGGATCAGGAAGCAGACAGACAATGGCAACACTTCGATCACCACGGTGAACCAAGGTATGCTCTTGACTGCCCTGTGGCTGGTGGCAATACGGTGGAGTATCAATGCGGTGTAGGTGACCCAAACTGCCCTGACGGGCACACATACTAAGGGCGACTGATGAGTGGAGGTGCGGTTATGGCGAGTCATGAGTATTCAAGGCTTCGTGCGCGACTGAAAGTTCTGTGCTTAGTCGGCGGCTTGGTCTCGTTCGGCATCAGCTCGGGGCAGACTCGTGATCCGAATGCATCCACGGAGGGGGCTGCTCTGTACAGTGACGAGGTGGTCATTGACTTGGCTGCGCAGGCGTTACTGGCAAACTACGACGTGGTCGCCCTGGGGCGATTCAGTGAATTCCCCGCTTCAGAAAATCCGCTTCATCCCGAACAGGTCACTGTTGCATTTGAGCCTGTCCGGGTATTCAAAGGGCAAGTAGCCGAAGGCCTGGCCGTACAGGTGGAACTGATCAGCGACATGTTGGTCTTTCCGGGGAGAGATCAGTCAAGGTACGTCGTACGACAACAGATGTTCGAGGAGTGGGCAGCCGAGCGGGAAGAGCTGGAGCGACAGGAGGCGACACTGAGTCAAGAGTATCAGTCCGGTATGGTAGCTCTTGAAGAATATGAAAGGTCACTGGCGAGGCTTCGCGTAAGGGAGGAACAGTGGCTGGAGGCCAGCGCTGTGTTTCTCACGGGAAGAAGGGTCGGCAGATCGCACGGACGAACATTTTACGAGGTGGGCGGGGTGATACGCCCTGATCGGTACTACGTCGTTGGAATGGACATGAGCGCACATGATGTCAACACACTCACCCTGAGGGACACGAGGCGAAGTGTGTTCTGGGGTGAATGGGGTGAGGACCTTATTCCGGCGTTGACACGTCGCGCTAGATAGAAAGCGGACGCGGGACGGCGGTCTCGCTCAATCTCGGTAAGGCTGGCCAATCGCTACTGCCTGAGGTCATGGAGTTGACCCGCCGCCCTGAATCAGTTTGCCACGTGGGTAGCCCTGATCTCCAGAACCTGCTCCACCGAAGTCTTCATCGCCAGGCCCCGTACCTTCATCGGTCGGGGCCTTGTCGCTGGTGCCCCCCGCCGCGCACCTGCGCATCACGTTCTTCCGCCGCCAGCCGCTCCGCCTCGGCTTCCTTCTCATCCGCTTTCGTGCGTTCCAGATGCTGCATGGCGGCCTGCACGAGTCTGTCGGTGCCAAAGCCCGCCGCCGCACTGATGGCGTACACCGGCCCGGTCCAGTCCAGTTCGCTGACAATGGCCTGCACACGCTCCGCGTGTTCGGACTCCGGCAGCAGATCGAGCTTGTTCAGGATCAGCCAGCGCGGCAGCTGCGCCAGTTCTTCGGAGAAGCGCCCCAGTTCCGCGGTCACCGCCCGGGCATCGGCGACGGCCGCGGAGATGCCTTCCAGCGGACAGCTGTCCACGACGTGGAACAGCAGGCGCGTACGTTCCAGATGCTTCAGGAACTGATGCCCGAGTCCCGCGCCTTCGGCGGCCCCCTCGATCAGTCCCGGAATGTCGGCCACCACGAAGCTCTGCTCATGGCCGACACGAACCACACCAAGATGCGGATGCAATGTCGTGAACGGATAGTCAGCCACCTTGGGCCGCGCCGCCGACAGCGCTCGCAGCAGCGTGGACTTGCCGGCATTGGGCGAACCCAGCAGCCCGACCTCGGCCAGCACCTTCAGGGCCAGCTGCAGATGCCTCGCCTCACCCGGATCACCGCGCCGAAACTTGCGCGGCGCGCGATTCACGCTGCTCTTGAAGCGCGTGTTGCCCGCACCGCCAAGACCGCCACGCGCCACCATCAGCGTCTGTCCTTCCTCGGTCAGATCGCCGAGCAGTTCGCCGGTATCGACATCGTGCACCAGCGTGCCCACCGGCACGGCGATGGTCAGATCGTCTCCGGAGATGCCGGATCTGTCGCGGCCGGCACCGCCGCGCCCGCTGGCGGCACGGAAGCGCCGCTGCACGCGAAAATCGGCCAGCGTATTCATGCCCTCACGGGCCACCAGATACACGCTGCCGCCGTCGCCACCGTCACCGCCATCCGGACCGCCGCGCGGGATGAATTTCTCACGGCGAAAGCTGACGCAGCCGTCGCCGCCACGACCCGCTTCGACGCGAATGTCAGCCTCATCAACGAATTTCATGCCGTGCCCTCGAACGCACCGCCCTCAAACACGAAAGCCCCGCATGGCGGGGCTTTCGGCAGTCACAGGTGAAACGACCACCCTGACGGGCAGTCCGTCACCGTGTTATTCGGCAGCAACGACGCTGACGAACTTGCGGTTTTCAGATCCCTTGACCTCGAACACCACGCGTCCATCCGCCGTGGCGAACAGTGTGTGGTCACGGCCCAGGCCGACATTGCGCCCCGGATGAAAACGCGTACCGCGCTGACGCACCAGGATATTGCCGGCACGCACCTGCTCGCCGCCAAAGTGCTTGACGCCAAGTCGTTTACTTTCTGAATCGCGACCGTTCTTGGAACTGCCGCCAGCTTTCTTATGTGCCATTCAATTTACTCCGCAGTATCGCTGTTGTCGGAGGCCGCTTTTGCCGCCTTGCCTGACGCCGCGCGTCCAGCCGCACCACCGATGGTGGTGATCTGAACTTCGGTATAGGCCTGCCGATGGCCGCGCAGCCGCTTGTAACCGGTACGACGCTTGAACTTGACCACGTCGATCTTCTTCGACCGGCCCTGCGCGGTAACCGTAGCCGTCACCCGTCCGCCGCTGACCAGCGGAGAACCCACCTTCACATCGGTGCCCTGGCCAACGAGCAGAACCTGATCGAATTCCACCGCTTCACCGACACCGGCTTCAAGGCGCTCCACGCGCAGCTTCTCGCCCTCGCTGGCCCGATACTGCTTGCCGCCTGTTCGAAAAACCGCATACACGTGGACGTACTCCTGAATTCTTTGCAACCCACAGGGAAATCCCGCGGGCAAACGCGGAAAGGCGGGAATTCTAGAGACTGGGCGGACCGCGGTCAACGAGAACAGTCACCCGTGACGTGATACCGTGTTGCCCGCACCGCGCCCGCCAGGGCCGCTTCACCGCGCCCGCCGGGGCACGAACTCGCCAACCCACAGCCTATCAGGCATCATCCATAGACTATGCAACCCGCCGAATCAGCCTCCGCCCCTGTCTCCCTCGACGCGCTGCGCACCCTGGTCAGCGACGACTGGGCCGCTGTCAACCGCATGATCTACCGTCGTCTGGGCAGCGATGTGGCGCTGGTGAACCAGGTGGCGCATCACATCATCCATCATGGCGGCAAGCGGCTTCGTCCGCTGGCCGTGCTGCTGGCCGCCCGCGCCTGCAACTGCGAGGGCGAAAACCATGTCGCCGCCTCGGCGATCATCGAGTTCATCCATACCGCGACGCTGCTGCACGACGATGTCGTGGACAGCTCCGAAATGCGTCGCGGGCAGTCCACCGCCAATTCACTGTTCGGCAATCAGGCCAGCGTGCTGGTGGGCGATTTTCTGTATTCCCGCTCGTTCCAGATGATGGTCGACATCGGCGAGCTGAAGATCCTCGGGGTGCTCGCCAACGCCACCAACACGATTGCCGAAGGCGAGGTACTGCAGCTGATGAACTGCAATAATCCGGACATCGGCGAAGCGGATTACATGGAAGTGATCTATCGCAAGACCGCGAAACTGTTCGAAGCCGGCACGCGCATCGGCGCCATTCTCGCTGGCCGCGACGAGACCATGGAACAGGCGCTGATCGCCTACGGCCGGCACCTGGGGCTGGCGTTCCAGCTCGTTGACGATGCGCTGGACTACGACGCCAGCCCCGACGAACTGGGCAAGAACATCGGCGATGACCTGGCGGAGGGCAAACCCACCCTGCCCCTGATCTATGCCATGGCCAACGGCAGCGCCGCCGAACGCCACATGATTCGCGAAGCCATCCAGACCGGCGGCACGCAGAACCTCACCTCCATCCAGCTGGCCATCGAATCGTCCGGCGGCCTGCGCTACACGGCCGAGCGGGCGCGTGAAGAGGCACAGCTGGCGATGGCGGCGCTGGAAGGGCTGCCGACGTCGCGCTATCGCGACGGACTGGCGGAGCTGGCGCGATTCGCGATCGAGCGTCGATTCTGAAAGGACGGTACGGCTGTCGAATCGCCGCACCGGATGGCCGCTGCGCCGCGCACCATTGAGCCGCACGCTCCGCCGGATGCCCACGCCCCGGGTTGCCGTGGCCGACTACCCATTCACGCCCTCACGCTGCTGCACGGCATCGAAGCGTGCCATCTGCTCGGCGGTGGCCGGCGGCTGATGGTTCTGTTTCCATTCGCTGTAGGGCATGCCGTAGACCTTCTCGCGCGCCGCTTCCAGATCGATCTCCCGGCCCTGCTCACGCGCGGCTTCCGCGTACCACTTGCTCAGACAGTTGCGACAGAAGCCGGCGAGAATCATCAGCTCGATGTTCTGCACGTCCTTGCGCTCATCCAGATGCTGCAGCAGCCGCCGGAACACCGCAGCTTCAAGTTTAACCTCATTATTGTCATCCAACTTCATGACTCCTCTGCTTTTTTTAGAATGTCTCGCCACAAGCACCCGGCGTCGGTAGCGCGGGTCCGACACCGGAACCGGGCGGCCAGTCGGCGTGCCTGCTCCGCGCTGAGCACACGCTGCCAGTCTCCCACCCTGCCGCGCCGCACGAACGGCGTCTGATCGGCTGGACGGGCACTGGACCAGCGTTGCTGATCGCGACGCATGGCCTGAATTCCCGAATAGCGGAGCACGGCCGCCAGGATACGGGGATCCGCCGCCGCACGCGCGGCGTCACCGCCCAGATGATTGGCGATGGCACGCACGCACGCCGCCGTATCTCGCTGCAGCGCCTCGTAGGTGAGAAACAGCACGTTATCCGCGCAGCTCGCTGCCATGCATTCCGCCAGATGCTCGAAGTAGTCTCCGAAATCGACTTCACCTGCAAGAAAACACTCGAAAAACTCATCGAAAGTGCCTTGTTCAAAATCGTAATGATGGGGAAAGCCACGCGTGTGGTGGTAGAACGAGACGACGCAGTCGAACGGGTTGCGCGCAACGCAGATGTAGCGCGCCGCGCGGGCGAACGACAACCGCCGCGGAGACAGATGCGTTTTGATCAGGCGCGGCGGCGAAAGACGGCGGACGACCTCGGCGCCAACCTCCTCCAGATGTGGAAAGTACTGGTCCAGTCGCTGATCTGGACGCAGTTCACGGCCTTCGTGCAGCAATAGATAGATGATGTTCTGCACCCAGGTGGTGCCGCTCTTCGGGTACGTGACCAGCAGCCGGTCGTTCGCGTCGGGTGAGTAGCGACAGGCAGAATCGAACGACGCCACCGGGAAGCCCATCGGCAGTCGAAAGCCCTCATGTACAGTGTAACGAGGCGTGCGCAATATCTATGAAATTTCTTGGAAAGCTCAGCCGAACGTGGCGTAAACCCTACTTCAATTGTAGGATTGATGTCGACAGTATCTGGCCCGCCGAACACCAGGGAGAACTCCATGACCCACACTGAGAACATCCATGTCTGATACCTGGGTGGTCGTTGCCGACAAGGGGCGGTGCAGGCTGTTCAGTCAGTCTTCCCGCCACGGACCACTGACCGAACTGCCCGGACTCGTGTCCCCGGCGGCCGGTCTCAAGAACCAGGACATCAACGCCGACAGGCCCGGGCGCACATTCGACAGCGCCGGTGGCGGCCGCCACGCCAAGAGCCCTCCGGTGTCACCGGTTGAACAGGCTGCGATCCGCTTTGCCAAATCGATTGCCGAGCACCTGGAGTCGGCTCGCAACGGCAAGCGGTTCGGGGGCCTCATCCTCGTGGCCGAACCACGATTTCTCGGTCACCTGCGTTCGGCCATCGGCCGTCCGTTGCGTGACTGCGTCGCCGCCGAGATCGACAAGGAACTGACCGAACAGGATCCGGAAACCATCCGCGGTCGCCTCCGCGCCATGCTGTTCGGAAGCTGAGCGGCGTTCCCGTCAGCTTCGCGAACCTTCAAGTACTCCGAACACTTCGGGAGCAATCTTCATATGTCCGCTGACCTCAGAAGCAGAGTCCAGAACGGTGAATTCGTAATCACCGCCGAGATCGTACCGCCGCTCACCGGCAGTCCCGCCCCGCTGCTCGCCGAAGCCGAGCTGCTGCGCGGCAGGGTGCACGCGATCAACGTGACAGATGCCGCGGCCGGCCGCACCACACTGGGCAGCCTGGGCTCGGCGGCCATTCTGGCAGCCAATGGATTCGAACCGATCCTGCAGATGACCTGCCGCGACCGAAACCGCATCGCCCTGGCCGGCGACCTGCTTGGCGCCGCCGCCCAGGGCGTGCGCAATGTGCTGATCCTGCAGGGTGACGACCCGAAAAACGGTGATCAGCCGGATGCCAAGCCGGTGTTCGATCTGAATTCACGCGAGCTGATGGCCATGGCGCGCGCCATGTGCAGCGACGGTGTCCTGCCCTCCGGCCGCAAGATCGAACCGCCACCGCAGCTGTTCATCGGCGGCGCGGACGTGCCCGCCCGACCGGGCAAGGACTGGAAACCCGACAGTCTGCGCGGCAAGCTCGAATCCGGCGCCGGTTTCATCCAGACCCAGTTCTGTTTTGACCTGGACATCGCCAGACACTATGCAGCGCTGCTGAACGACGCCGGGCTCAGCGAGCAGCTGGCTTTCATTGTTGGCGTGGGGCCGATTGCATCCGCCCGCTCGGCACGCTGGATGAATGACAATCTGTTTGGCGTCTTCGTACCCGACGCGGTAATCGGCCGTCTGGAGGGGGCGTCCGACCAGCGTGCCGAGGGACGAAAAATCTGTCGCGAGCTGATCGACGGCATGCGTGAAATCAAGGGCATCGCCGGCGTGCACATCATGGCGCCGGCGGGTGGCGCCGATGCGATCGCGCAGACGCTGGCTGATTGAGCGCACCTGTCGGGCGGCGACAAAGTCCGCCGGGCAGGCCGATGGCCGCGGGCCGTAAACAACCGTGGCTGGTCGCCGCGCCCCTGCGCCCGGTGCCACGCGCAGGTTCAGTAGACGTAGGCCATGAACCGCCCAGCCGCCGTCACAGCAACCCACAGCAGCAGTGAGGCGGCAGCGATGCATCGCACGACCGGCGGCGGCACGCCGTGATCCATCCAGCCGCCGTCGGCGCGCGCGGCCAGTCGTTTGAACAGCACGGCGTTGGCGCCGGCGAGAACGATCAGTCCCATCTTCCACCAGAACAGCCAGCTGGTCCCGTACGACGTGGCGCCATAGGTGAACATCAGCGCGCCCGTCACCAGATTGAAGGCGAACCCGGCCAGCGCCAGCGGCAGCAGCGTCAGCACCGCGCGCAGCGGCAGCGCCGCGGCGAAGCCAAGCATCCGCAGGTCGATGACGATCAGGCTGCCGAGCAACAGCGCAATGCCCACGTAGTGCGTGCTTTCGAGCGCCGGATACAGCCACATCGAACCGCGAATCGCGTTCGCCACCGCCGTGCCCTCGAGCCAGATCAGAAAGTCCACGGCGGACTCAGGGCGCATACGCCAGCAGGCGTCCGGCAATCAGCGCCCCGAACCAGAACAACAAGGCACTGCCAGCGATGGCGCGAATCATCGGCGTCGCCATCGGCTCCACATCGGCTTGCAGATTGCGCAGATAGTGACGTGACAGCAGCCACGCATTGATGCCGGCCATCAGCACCAGCACCATCTTCACGCGAAACGTGGTGCTGAAATAGAACTCGCTGGCCAGGGACATGAACAGGGCGACGCCGGTGCCCGCATTGAGCGCAAACCCCGCCCATGCCAGTGGCAGGAGCCTGCGCACACCCCATACCGGCAGCGCCGGCCACAGGCCCAGTACGCGCGCGTTGAGAAGCCCGAGCGAGCCGATCAGCATGGCCATGCCGATGGCGTGCAGGGTTTCCAGCAACGGATATCCGTACAGCGTCTGGCTGACGAGGATGGCGATTCGCGTGCCCTCCAGCCAGATCAGAAAATCCATCATCGATGATACCGCCCCCCAACGGCTGCCACCGACCGCAACGACTCAGACGCCGACTCTCCGGCGGCGCGTGTCACCACGCGATGCCGTGATCCTCGCCGAAATCGCTGGAGCCTCCCCACATCGTGCCGTGCGCCTGATCAAAGTAGATGGCATTGATCGGGCCCGACGTCTTTTCCCAGGTCTCCACCATGTAGCCCATGCGCTGCAGTTCGGTCATCACCCGCATCGGCGTATCCTCGCGGACCAGCAGCCGGCCGGGTTCGGAGTGCGGCAGACCGAAAGAACTGTGCATCTGGTAGCTGTTGAAATTCGCCGCCTCCACCGCTTCCTGCACCGTCATGCCGAACTCGACCATGTTGAGAAAGAACTGCAGCAGATTCTGATCCTGCGCGTCTCCGCCCTGCACCGCGAATGACAGATACGGCAGTCCCTCACGCATGGCGATGCCCGGTGTCAGCGTCACCCGCGGCCGCTTGCCCGGTTCCAGCACATTGAACGGATTGCGTGCCGGGTCGAAACCGAAACTCTGCATGCGCTGCGACAGACCGATGCCGGTGTCGCCGGCAATCCACGCCGGTATCCAGGCGCCACTGGGCGTGATCGACACCACCCACCCCTGAGCATCCGCAACCTGTATCGACGTGGTGCCGGCACGAAATGCCTCATCCGCCGTCATGCCAGGCAGGTCGTCGCCGACGCGCACCTGCCGGTCGCGCACCATCGGCCGCCACTGTCCAAGCGCATCGCTGAACGGATTGGTCTCGCCCTGAAACGGATACGGATCGCCCGGCAGCACGGCCGGATCGTTTGCCTGCCAGTCGATGGTCTCGTAACGCTGGCGTGCGTAGTCCTTCGACAGCAGGCCCTGTATCGGTGTTGGCGGCGGGAAACGTGGATCTCCGTAGTAAAAGTCTCGATCGGCGAAGGCGAGGTTCGTCGCCTGATACAGCGCATGGATGTAGGCCGTGGTGTTGCGTCCCAGCGCCCGCAGATCCATGTTCTCGATGATGTTGAGCATCTGCAGCATCACGGCGCCCTGTGTCGCGGTCTGCGGCTTGTACACGTCCACGCCGCGATAACTTGTGGTCAGCGGTTCATCGAGGTGCACCTGCCAGCCGTCGAGGTCTTCCATCGTGAACAGGCCGCCGTCCTGCTGTGTGGCGCGCACCAGCGCCTCGGCGATGTCACCCCGATAGAAGCGGTCGTAGGCCGCCATGATCGCCTCGCGACGACTGCCGCCATCCGCAAGCACAGCCCTCTCGGCTTCGATCAGCTTCTCCAGCGTGGCCAGAAGATCGGGTTGGGAGAACATCTCTCCGGCCCGCGGCGCACCGGATCGGTTCGGGCGCGTCGGATCGAAATGCGGCATGAACACGGCGCGCGACGCCGGCCAGCGTGACAGCAACGCCTGCTGACGCGTGATGCTGTCGGCCTGTGCCTGATCCATCGGATAACCGCGCGCCAGCTCCACCGCCGGCGCCAGCACCTGCTCGAGGCTCATCGTGCCGAACTCGGCCAGCATCACCATCAGTCCGCCGGGCGTGCCGGGCGTCACCGCGGCCAGTGGTCCGTTCTCGGCGGGACGATCCATGCCGCGCGCGCGGAACAACGCGGGTGTCGCGCCGGTTGGCGCCACGCCCAGCGCATCGACTGCGATCACTTTGCCGGTATTCGGATTGTGGATCAGCGCCTGCGTCTCTCCACCCCAGCCCATCATATCCCACACGGTCGCGGACGCCGCCAGCACCGCGCACGCCGCGTCCACGGCATTGCCACCGCGCGCAAAGGTCAGCGCACCGGCCGTGGCCGCCATCTGCTGGCCTGAGATCACCACCCAGTTGCTGCCGTGCAGAACGGGTTTGTTCGTGGTACCGGGAAACTGCGCCGCGGCGTACGAAGCGGTGAGAGCCAGCAGGCAGGCGAGCGTTGCAACGAGGTTGGATCTGACGGTCACTGTTCCTGTACTCGTGGTCGGGTCGATGCCGGCCGCGCCGGGGCCGCGCTTACCCGAGTGTACCGCGACCGGCGCGTCGGCAGCACCACCCGGCCCGGCGGCGACAGTACCCGGCCCGGCAGCGACATTTCGTCCCCACGGCCGGCATGGATCGGTAGAATGCGCCGATGACCCTGGTCGGAACGCTCATCCTTTGATCAGCGAAAAACTCCCCCTGACAGGCGGCGACGAGCGTGACGCGCCGCTGGCGCATCGCATGCGCCCGCAGTCACTGGACGAGTTCCTCGGTCAGCAGCATCTGCTGGCGCCGGGCAAACCGCTGCGCGAAGGCATTACGCGCGGCCGGATCAGCAGCATGGTGTTCTGGGGGCCGCCCGGATGCGGCAAGACCACACTGGCGCGACTGCTGGCCAATCACACCGATAAATACTACGTGCCGTTCAGTGCCGTCACCGAAGGCGTACCCAGGGTGCGCGAGGTCATTCGCGAGGCGCGGCAGCGACGGGCCGTTGAGGATCGCGGCACGCTGCTGTTCTGCGACGAAATCCACCGCTTCAACAAGGCGCAGCAGGATGCCTTCCTGCCATCCGTCGAGGAAGGACTGATCACCCTGGTCGGCGCGACCACGGAAAACCCCTCGTTTGAACTGAACTCGGCCCTGCTGTCGCGACTGCGCGTATTCGTGCTCGAGCCGCTGTCCGAGGATGACATTCACAATCTGCTGCAGCGCGCCATCGAGCGCCTGGCTGACGATGCGCCAGGGACAGCACCGCTGCAACTGGACGAGACGGCGCTGGCGCTGCTGGCGCAACACGCCGATGGCGATGCGCGCAGCGCGCTGACTGCGCTGGAAGCGGTATGGACACATGTGACGCACGGCCGACACCCCCGGGAACAGGCACTGGACGCCGCCGCCGTTGCCGCGTTGCTGCAACGGCGCCTGCCGCGATATGACAAGGCCGGCGAGCAGCATTTCAACCTGATCTCGGCGCTGCACAAGGCGGTGCGCGGCAGCGATCCGGACGGTGCGTTGTACTGGCTGGCGCGCATGATCGACGCCGGCGAGGATCCGCTGTATATCGCCCGGCGCATCGTGCGCATGGCGGCCGAGGATATAGGACTTGCCGACCCGCGTGCGGTCGGCCTGGCGCTGGAAGCCAGGAACGCCTATCAGTTCCTGGGCTCACCCGAAGGTGATCTGGCGCTGGCGCAGATCGTGATCTACCTGTGCGCCGCGCCCAAATCCAATCGTGCCTACAAGGCATGGAACCAGGCGCTGGAAGCGGCGCGCACCAGCCCCGGCGAGCAGGTGCCACTGCATTTGCGCAATGCGCCGACCAGACTGACGAAGGAACTGGGATACGGTGCCGGATACCGCTACGACCACAACGAAGGTGGTCACGCCGGTGGCCAGCAGTATCTGCCCGATCGGCTGCGCGACAGCCGCTGGTATGAGCCGGGAAACCAGGGACTGGAGGCGAAGATCGCCGAGCGTCTGCGCTGGTTTGCCGACCGCAGGGACGGCAGCTGAATGTGGCCGGAACCACATGCGCTGGCTGCCATGGGCATCACGGCCGTCGCACTGATCCTGTTCACGCGACAGCGCATTCCGCTGGAGTATTCCTGTGTCGCCGTGCTGTTGATTCTGGTGCTGGGTTTCGAGCTGTTCCCTTATGAGTCCGGGGATACTGCCCTGCGCGGTGTCGAGTTCATGAGGGGCTTCGGCAACGAAGCGATGATTACGATCTGTCTGCTGCTGATCCTCGGCAAGGCACTGGAAGTCAGCGGCGCGCTGCGACCGGTAGGCCGGTTGCTGGTGCAGCTGTGGTTGCGTAACCGTACACTGGCGCTGCTCGCCACACTGGTTGTGGCCGCCTTCGTCAGCGCCTTCGCCAACAACACCCCCATCGTGGTGATGCTGCTGCCGATTCTTGTGGGCGTCGCACGCCGCATGGGCATGGCCCCGTCAAGAATCCTGATCCCCGTAGGCTACGCAACCATCATCGGCGGCATGTCGACGACCATCGGAACGTCGACCAACCTGCTGGTTGTCGGCGTCTCCGCGGATCTGGGTGTGCCCCGCCTGGAGATGTTTGATTTTGTGCTGCCCGCTGCCATCGCCGGCAGTATCGCGATCGTGTACCTGTGGCTGCTCGCACCCAGACTGCTACCCGACCGCCCTTCGCCGCTGGAGGGCAGTGCGCCGCGCATATTCGACGCCGTCATCGAAGTCACCGACGACAGTTCGTTCGCCGGCCAGACACTGGCCGACGTGATGCGGCTGATGCAGGGCCAGATCCGAATCGAACGCGTCCAGCGCGGCAAAACGCTGGAACTGGCACGGTTGCCGACACTGAAACTCAGGGTCAGAGACCAGCTCCACGTCCGCGGGTCGCCGGACGCGATCAAGAAACTTCAGGATTCCATTGGCGGCATCTACGCGGGCCGGGATCTGCGCCGTGCGCCCGATCAGCGGCTGGTCGAGATCGTTGTCACGACAGAATCGCCGTTGCATCAGAAACGCCTGAGCGAACTGCGCGGCGCGACACTGGGCAAGCTGTTTCCGGTAGGTGTTCACAGACCCGGACGGCAGCGCATGACACTGATCGAGGAAGGCACCGATCCCGTGCTGCGAACCGGCGATGTCCTGCTGATGCAGGGTGACCGGCGCGACATCCTGCAGCTCAAGGAAACGCACAACATGCTGATCCTGGACCGCACCATCCACGTTCCGCGTTCGGCCAAGGCGCTGCTGGCATTCACACTGATGGCCGGCGTCGTGGTGGTCTCCGCGCTGGGCATTCTGCCGATCATGGCCAGCGCCCTGTGTGGTGTCAGCCTGATGCTGCTGGGCCGCTGCCTGGCCTGGGATGAAGCGTGGAGCGCGATTGACACACGCCTGGTGCTGGTCATCGTGACCAGCCTGGCTCTGGGCGCCGCCCTGTCGACGACAGGTGCGGCCGAATACATCGCGGACGCGTTCGTGGCCATGGTACGCGATCTGCCTCCGCCGGTTGTGCTGTCCTGCCTGCTGCTGCTCACGGCGCTGCTCACCGAAGTCATCACCAATAATGCCGTCGCAGTCATCGCAACCCCCATCGCCATCGCTATCGCGAACACACTCGGGCTGCCACCCGTTCCGTTCGTGCTGGCCGTACTGTTCGGCGCCAACATGGCCTACATGATGCCCATCGGCTATCAGACCAATCTTCTGGTGATGAGCGCCGGCGGCTACAAGTTCACCGACTTTTTCCGTACCGGCATACCGCTGCAGATCATCATGTGGCTGTCGTTATCGATCGTGCTGCCGCTGCTATACCTGTGAGGTTGCGATGACCAGCTGGAACATGCAGAAGACCCTGTTCGTCGTGCTGCTCGCGCTGGTCACGATCGCATTCCTGTGGCTGATACGCGGCTTCATGCAGCCGATATTCTGGGCCGCGGCGCTGGCCATCGTATTTCATCCGATGAACAGAGCAATCGCACGTCATCTGCGCGGCCGCGCGTCGGCGGCCGCCGGCATCAGTGTCGTGATCATCGTGCTGATCGTCATCATCCCGTTGACGGCCGTGGTCGCAGCCATCGCGGCGGAAGCAACCGCACTGTACGAAAGGCTGAGCGAGGACGGGCTGGATTTCGAGCAATGGTACGAACGCGCCGCGTCGTGGCTGCCCCAGCTCAGCGGCTGGTTCGAGATGCTTGGCACCGACGCGTCACAGATCCAGTCGCGGCTGTCCTCGGCAGCCGCCTCGGCAAGCAATTTCGTTGCGTCCCGCGCGGTGGCCTTCGGTCAGGATGTCGTGCGCTTCACGATTCTGATGTTTCTGATGCTCTACCTGCTGTTCTTTTTTCTGCGGGACGGACTGAAGCTGCTGGATGGCCTGACGCAGGCGCTGCCACTGGGGCGGCAGCGTGAGCAGGTGCTGCTGGACAGGTTCACGTTGGTATCGCGCGCGACGATCAAGGGCACGCTGGTGGTCGGCATCGTACAGGGGCTCCTGGGCGGTTTCGCTTTCGCGGTTCTGGGCATCGGTGCACCGGTGCTCTGGGGCGTGGTGATGGCACTGCTGAGCATCGTTCCGGCGGTTGGCCCGGCCCTGATCTGGATACCGGCGGCGATCTACCTGATCGCCACTGGCAGCGTCGGCGCGGGCATCGCGCTGATCGTTTTCGGCGCCGTGGTGATCGGCCTCACGGATAACGTACTGCGACCGATCCTGGTCGGCCGCGACACCCGCCTGCCGGACTATCTGATTCTGCTGTCCACACTGGGCGGACTGATGGCTTTCGGCTTGGCGGGCATCGTGATCGGCCCGATCATTGCCGCGCTGTTCCTGACTCTGTGGCAGATGGCCAGCCAGGAATTCATCCCTCACAACGATGATTCGCCGCGGATTGTCCAATCCGAATCACCTGATTGAACCTTGACGCAACTCGCGACCACTCAGCGAACGGGTCAGCAGTAAACGACCCGTATCGGCACGAAGTGGAGTACCGCGATGAACAGGGTCAGTATTGCGTCGCTATGGATTGTCACCGCGGCGTTCGGCGCAGGATGCAGCAGCGGCGGTAGCGGGGGTGGCGGCGGTCCGAGTGACCCCCCGCCACCTCCACCCCCGCCACCTGCGCTGGTCCCGACCCTCGAGTCGATACAGGCCAATATCTTTACGCCGATATGCACCGCATGCCATGCGGGTGCAGCCGCGCCGGAAGGGCTGATGCTGGATGCGGCGAACAGCTACGGGCTGCTGGTCGATGTGGCGAGCGCACAGGTTCCCGGGCTGCTGCGCGTGGATCCGGGCAATCCGGATGACAGCTATCTGATCATGAAGCTCGAGGGCACCGCCGCCGTCGGCGCGAGGATGCCGGATGGCAGTCCGCCGCTGCCGCAATCGGATATCGACGTCATACGACAGTGGATAACCGATGGTGCGATGCAGAATGCCACCGCATCCACGAAAGCGGTCCGCGCCTCGGGTGCATCGATCGTTCCCGACAGCACGCTGCTCTCCCTGCCCCGGCAGATCGTGATCATTTTCGACCGTGACATCGATGCAACGACCGCGCAGCCCGTTGCCGTATCGCTGCAACGCAGCGGCGGTGATGGCCTGTTCGACAACGGCACGCAGATCGACATACCAGTCGCCTCCGTGTCCGTTCCGCTGACAAATCCACGTGCCCTGCACCTGCAACTGGATCCGACTGTCACCGACACCCCCGACGACTACCGGCTCGTGGTCGCGGGATCCGGACCGAATCCGATTCTCGACCTGCAGGGCAATCGTCTCAACGGCGGCTGGCTCGACGGTGTCGAAGCGGACGACAGCCCGCAGGGCGCCGATCTGGTACTGAACTTCACCGTCGCGTTCTGGCCCGCTGAAGGCACTGCGCCCTGAACCCGATCACCCACGCACACGCGCCCCGACACACGCGTCTGACCTTCCGCTTTCCAGGAGCACAGAAACCCATGCCTGACGTGAGCATCATGCCGAGCCCGCTGAACCTGACCGCCACACTGCTACGCAGCGTGGCGGTCATCTTTTTGCTGGCGTCAGCGGCCTTCAGCGGCAACCACGCCCATGCAGAGCCCTACATCGCCGTGCGCGCCGGGCTGGAGTGTTCCAGTTGCCACGTCAACCCGACTGGCGGCGGACAACGCAATGCGTTCGGCAACACCTTTGCACAGAACGCCATGAACGCCCGCCCTGGCGCCATCAGCAATGCCCGGGAAGCATGGACCGGCGCCATCAATCGATGGGTGTCCGTTGGCGGAGACTTTCGCGGACGAATGGCCGGCACGAGGGTGCAGGGTGACACCAACCCGCCGGCGGAATTCGAGGTTCAGGACGTATTCGCCTACCTGACGTTCAACCTGATACCAGACCGTCTTACCGTGCACGTGGATGAACGGGTCGGACCACGCGGCGCCTCGAATCGCCAGTCCTATGCATTGATCAGACCCGGCGGCGGCCCCTGGTACATCAGGGGCGGCCGCTTCTTTCTGCCGTTCGGTCTTCGTCTGGCCGACGACGGAGCGTTCATACGCCAGAGCACCGGCATCAATTTCACCACACCCGACACCGGACTCGAGTTCGGCCATGAACGCGCCCGCTGGTCAACCCGTGTGGCTGTGACCAACGGCACCGCCGGCGCGCCGGAGATCGACGACGGCAAACAGATCAGTGCCGTTGCCACCTACCTGCGTCCGCGATGGCGAATGGGGATCAGCGCCAACCACAACAGCGCCGACGCGGGCAATCGCGACATGGCCGGTGTGTTTGCCGGCCTACGCAGCGGACCGCTGGTCTGGCTTGCGGAACTGGACTACATACGCGACGAGCTGTCCGGCCCAGGCAACCGGCATATGCGTGCCGCACTGATCGAGGCGAACTGGGGACTGGCACCCGGACAGAATCTGAAGCTCACCGCGGAGCGCCTGTACAGCAATGCACCCGACCAGGACACACGCAGCCGCAACAGCGTGATCTGGGAGTACTTCCCGATACCGTTCGTCCAGAGCCGGGTCGGCTGGCGCAGGATGCGGGGCACACCGGGCATCGCACCCCAGAATCGGGATGAATGGTTCGCTCAACTGCATGTGTACTTCTGACACCTCCGGCTTGCGGGGGTACCATCGTTCCGGGGAGGACGATGGCATGAGCGCAACGGCCCGATCGACGGACTCTGCAAGCCGCGCTGACGACGAAGACGCGGACACATCGGACAGCGCGGGCGGCGTAGTCGTCGGGCGCAGTAACGGTAACGGCGCTGCCGCTATTGACGACGTGGACGATGCCGCGCTGCTGCGCCGCATCGCGGAAGGAGAGCGAGCGGCATTCGAGATGCTTTTCCGACGCTTCCAGCCGCGCCTGCAAGGCTTCGTCAGACGGATCACCGGTGATCCGTCGCTGGCTGAGGAGATCAGCGACGATGTGATGATGACAGTGTGGCAGAACGCCGTGCGATTCGAGTTCAGGTCCAGGCCATCGACATGGATATTCGGCATCGCCTACCGCTCCGCCGCCAACGCCCTGCGGCGACGCCGACGGGTCGATTCCGAACCGCGACTGCCCGTCGATGCCACAACGGATACGTCGGGACAGGTGGAAGCGGCGCAGTGGCTGGAAGCAGCCTTCGCCAGACTCAGCGATGACCACCGCCATGTCATGGAACTCACCATCATCCACGGTTTCTCCTATGAGGAGATCGCACAGATCACCGCATGCCCGGTGAATACCGTCAAGACGAGGATGTTTCATGCCCGCCGTCGACTGCAGGCGGAACTCGTGTCGCAGGCACAACCCGCGGAGAATGCACCGTGATGAACCAGACCCGCGATCTTACCCACCAGGAAGTGTCCGAGCTGCTGCCATGGCTTGCGAACGGCACACTGTCCGACGACGAATGTCAGCTCGTCGACGCTCACCTGCACCACTGTGAACACTGCCGGCAGGACCTCGAACAGCATTCGTCACTGGCCAGGCTGATGCAGCAGCTGCAGCCCGAACACGCCACGCTGCCTGCCGACGAGGCTCGCCAGCGGGTGGATTTACTGCTGGAACGGGCCGACCCGTCAGGCCGTCACGGCTCGCAGCCTCCTCCGACTCCGTTGCCGCCAATCCGTAGCCGGGCTGCCGGGGCACACGGCCATTCATCACCGCGAATCTCGCCGCGCACTTCGCCGCGAGCACGTCCGGGCGGGCTGCGGCCGTGGTGGCTGCCGGCGCGTTGGCAGCGCATGGCACTTGCTGCCGGCATGCTCGCCTGCGCGCTCATCATCGTCATTGCCCTGCCGCCGTCGCGTGAAGCGCCGCCCGGGCAGTTCACCACGCTGTCCGATCCTGGCGCCCTGGCTCCGGGGCACTACATCCGGGTCGTGTTCCAGCCCGAACTCGACGGCGATACGATCGCGCATACCATCGGCCAGGTGGGAGCAGGCATCACTGCCGGACCAACCGCCCGGGGCGTTTACACCCTGGCGGTTGACGCCACGACGGCGCCGGTGGCGTTGCGTACACTGCAGGCATCTCCTCTGGTGCTGTTTGCAGAGGCTGTGTACATCGGGGATCCATAGATGAGATCACGCCGGCGCATATGGCTGGTGCTGTTGCTGGTCGTCGCGGGCCACCCGGCCTTCGCACAGGACAGCGCGCAACCGACCGCCGGATCACTCGCCGAATCAGCCGCACCGGCTTGGTCCGCCGACCAGCTCGCGAGCCTGGGTTCACTGAACCGGCCCGGGCACCACGTACTGGTGACGCTCGCCGATCCGCAGGCAGGCCGCCCCGATTTTCGCGGTCGCCCCGGCCCCACCTACATGCGCGGTACCCCCTACAGCGTATCGCCAACGGTTCGCCGTGCAGCCCGCCGACTCGCCGGCGAATTCGATCTGGAACCACTGATCGACTGGCCGATCCCCGCCTTGCAGCTTTACTGTCTGGTATTTCTGGTTCCCGAATCCGCGGACCTCGAAGCGGTGCTGGATGACCTCCGCGCACATGATCAGGTGCGCTCGGCCGAACCCCTGCATGTGTACGAGACGCAGTCGGCCCCCGCAGTGCGCTACGATGATCCCTACGCCCACCTTCAGCATGCACTGGACACCCTGCGCATCCCGTCGGCGCACGCGTGGTCCACCGGCCGTGGTGTCGACATCGCAATCATCGATACCGGCGCGGACGCCAGTCATCCCGACCTGCGCAACCGGGTTGTCACGCAGAAGAACTTTGTCACGCCGGGCAGTCGGCACGTCACCGCCGAGCATCACGGCACGACCGTCGCCGGCGTGATCGCCGCGGATGCGAACAATGGCATCGGCATCGTGGGCATTGCACCGGACTCGCGACTGCACATACTGCGTGCGTGCTGGCAGACCCGCCCGGAGGATGCGGCGCTGTGCAACAGCTTCACGCTCGCGCAGGCACTGTCACATGCGCTGGATTCGGGCGTATCGGTCATCAACCTCAGTCTCGGTGGCCCACCGGATACACTGCTGTCGTGGCTGGTGGAAGCCGCGCTGGCACAGGGCACTGTCGTGGTCGCCGCGGCGCCGCCTCCGGGGCGACCCGCCGGATTTCCATCGGCCGTGCCCGGCGTGCTGGTGGTGGCGGCGGCGGAGAGCGCAGCCGGGTACGGCGACGCACCACCACACTGGCTGCACGCGCCGGGCGAAGACATTCTCGCCACGGCGCCCGGCAACGCCTACGACTACCGGTCGGGCAGTTCGCTGTCCGCCGCGATTGTCAGCGGCATCACCGCGCTGTTGCGTTCCGGCAGACCGGAGATCACCGCATCGGACATCGGCCCGGCACTGACCGGCAGTCGGGTGGCGCCGGGCGAACCCGTGAATGCCTGCAGGGCGCTGACGCTGCTGAGCAGTCACATGCCCTGCGACGTCGACGTCAGAATGCCACCGTCAGACTTCCGACCCACCGTGGCCCCGCGGCGGCGCCGCCGTAGCCACCGCCATAGAAACGCTGACTGTCGTAGCGGCGCAGGTCCATCGTCACCCGCGACCAGGTAACCGACGCGCCGACATCCCAGTGGTAGTAGCGATCGGCACCCAGCGCCGCAAGGTCATTGCGACCGATCGCCCCGCTGAATACCCAGCCACCGGGCAATGAATGTCGCCCTGCGATCTGAAGATGCCGGCCGGCTCGACCACTGCCATAGGTATCGGGGCTGTACCCGGCTTCGAGAAACAGCAGCCCCCGCCACTGTGCGCCGAGCAGCCACTCGCTGTAATCGTAGCGGCGCTGGGCACGCGCGCCAGGATAGGTGTAGCGCATCAGGGTTGCGGTCCCGGACCAGTCGCCCACCAGATCGCGATGGTAGCCCGCATAGATGTCGACTTCGTTCCGCCTGCGACCGCCTGCGACGCTGTCGATGGCGATGCGGCTGCCCCAGATACCCGCAAAGACGCCCGAGCCGTGCTGATAGTCGAGCGCCGCCTGCAGTACGGCTTGGTGACCGGACGCCGCCAGACCCCGGGCTATGTATTCACTGGTGAGCGTGACGCGGGAACTGAGCTGCCCGGCCGCGGCCGCGCTGCCGGCAAGCAGGGCAACGGCCATTGCCGCCGAGCGCAAAAGCCAGCCGACGGTGGCGCGGGCACGGGTGCGAGCAACGACAGGAGCACGGGACGGAGCACGCAGGCATGCAGCAGCAGCAGCAGCAGCAGCAAAACGCAGGCGGTCGAACCGCCACGGACGGATATCGGCGCAGCCGATGTGCTGATACAATGCGGCTGGTTTTCGCGCCATAAGCACTATAATGGCCGGATCGGGGTGTAGCTCAGCCTGGTAGAGCACTGCCTTCGGGAGGCAGGGGCCGTAGGTTCAAATCCTATCACCCCGACCATCGATACCGACAACACGATGGTCACAGGTCCACTGCCGTTCAGTCGGCATCCGGCAACGAACGGTCACAGTAGCTGGCCAGCGCCACCCTTCCCATACACACCGGCTGATCGTGCGGCTGTGCATCGAGAAACGCACGGAACGCCTGCATGCCTGGCTGCTCCATACCGCGGGCAAGTCCCCATTCAAATATCACCTCGTACATGGCCTCGCAGCGATCGCGTGGTGAGTTGCCGTATGGACGCAGACCGATAGCGCGCAGGCCCTCGTCGATCGCATCGGCATCGAGGCCGGCGGACAGACGATCGCAATGCGCCACTGCCCGAAGATGTGCCGCCAGGCGCAGGTCGTGTTCGCTGTCGAAGTGGTCGGCCCAGCCGGCATTGAGCACTGTGGCCACAGCGGCGGCCGCGTCATCGTCCGCCGGATCAGCGGACGCTGCCAGGTCATCGAACACGCGCTGCAGGCGCGACAGATACACAGGTGAGCTGATGTCCTCCTCCAGCACGGCACCGTCGCCCTCGGAGACCGTCAGCCACGCATGCGCCCAGACGCGAACGTCATTGCCCCGTTCGGCGAGCGTGAATCGCAGCTGATGCGCGATCTCACCGCCATGCACCCGTCCGATGCTGATATCCGGGGGCAGGTCGTCGGCATGCAGCAGCAGCTCGTCACCACGCGCCACGATCACCGAGCACAGCACGGCATTGTCGTCGGGCATCGACACCGCCATGCCGGCGTTGAAGCACTGCCGATGCAGCGCGGTCACCACCTGTTCCATGGACACGTTGGCGAACCGTCCTTCCGGCTCGATGGCCGCCGCCGTCGCCATGTTCACGGCCATCGCAATGACCGCGACCGCCCTGATGGTCATGGCCTGCTGTCTCGATCGATCCGACCGTTGCGGTCTTCCCGATAGGCAGCGCCGGGATCCGCGGTGCTGCCGACGGCATCGTCTGCTGCGTGGCGCGCGGCATCATCCGCAGGGCGCGATGCCGGCCCATGCCCGCCACCCCCCATCTGCCGGCGTCGCTGCAGCACATCGCTGAACGCCGAGGCCAGGATGCCGGTGGGCATCGCGATCAGACCGATACCGGCCACCGCGGTGAGCGCCGCGAACATCCTGCCCATGACGGTCACCGGATAGACATCGCCGTAGCCTACCGTGGTCAGCGTGACCACCGACCACCAGGCCGCGCGCGGAATGCTGCCGAAGGTATCCGGCTGCCAGGGTCCCTCGAACAGATACAGAAGCGCCGATGAAAACACCAGCAGCAGTCCCGCCACCCCGGCGCTCATCGCCAGTTCGAATCGTCGCAACGCCACCGCCTCGCCCAGATTCTGCAATGCCGTGGAGAAACGCCCCAGTCTTGCCAGGCGCAGTATCCTCAGCAGTCGCAACAGCCGCAGCAGGAACATGTCCGGGCCGATCAGTGTCAGCAGCACGGGCACGATGGCAAGCAGGTCCACCAGTGCCCAGAACGACACCATGTAGCGCAGTCGCCCCCACAGCGGATGCGGAAAGCGCGGATCCTCCACCGAGATCCATACGCGCGCCAGGTATTCGATAAGAAACACCGTGACGAACAGGATTTCCAGCCCGAGCAGCCAGGGTGCCGCCGCCGCCCGTATGGTCGGCTCGGTATCCAGAATCGCGGTAAGGCTGGCGGCCACGATCAGAATGACAATGATTCTGTTCGGCAGCGACAGCCCCTCGCGCGGCCACGCCCTGGGCGACAGCTGCACAAAGACCCGACGACGCAGTGCCGGCGTTACGGGACGCTCATCCTTCATCATCGCTCATCAGTTGCCCAGCGCCTGTATGGGTGCGGGAATCCGGCCACCACGGGCAATGAATGCCTCCGATGAATACGTGTTGACCGCGATCACCGGCGCGTGTCCGAGCAATCCCCCGAACTCCACGCGATCACCGATCTGCTTGCCGGGTGCGGGTATCACGCGCACGGCCGTGGTCTTGTTGTTGATCATGCCGATGGCAGCCTCGTCGGCAATAATGGCCGCGATCGTGGCGGCGCTGGTATCGCCGGGTACCGCGATCATGTCCAGACCGACCGAGCACACCGCCGTCATCGCCTCCAGCTTGTCGAAGCTGATTGCACCCAGTTCCGCAGCTTCGATCATGCCCGCGTCTTCTGACAGCGGAATGAACGCACCCGACAGCCCGCCCACATGACTGGAGGCCATCGCGCCGCCCTTCTTGACGGCATCGTTGAGCATGGCCAGCGCAGCCGTGGTGCCGTGCGTGCCGACGCGCTCCAGACCCATGGTCTCGAGTATCCGCGCCACGCTGTCGCCCTGCGCCGGCGTCGGTGCCAGCGACACATCGACGATGCCGAACGGCGTGTCCAGACGCCGTGAGGCCTCACGGCCAACGAGCTCGCCCATGCGTGTGATCTTGAACGCCGTGTGTTTGATCACACTGGCCAGACGCCCGAAATCCGCCTCCGGCTCCTTGGTCAGCGCACTCGCCACCACGCCGGGTCCGCTGACGCCCACGTTGAGCACCGTGTCCGGTTCGCCAATGCCGTGAAACGCACCGGCCATGAACGGGTTGTCTTCCACCGCGTTGCAGAACACCACCAGCTTCGCGCAGCCAAGGCCGTCGCGATCGGCGGTACGCGCGGCGGTCGCGACCACGACGCGCCCCATCTCGGCCACCGCATCCATGTTGATGCCGGCGCGTGTGGTGCCCACGTTCACCGATGAACACACGCGCTCGGTGATCGAGAGCGCCTCGGGAATGGAGCGGATCAGGGCCGTGTCACCAGGCGTCATGCCCTTGTGCACCAGCGCCGAATAGCCACCGATGAAATTCACGCCCACTTCCGATGCGGCACGATCCAGTGCCTGAGCAATCGTCAGATAGCCGTCCACGCCGCCCGATTCAGCGATCAGCGCCACCGGCGTGACCGAGATGCGCGTGTTGATGACGGGAATACCGTAATCGCGTTCGATCTCCCCGCCGACCGCCACCAGCCTTGCGGCCCTGGCACACACCTTGTCGTAGACACGCGTCGCAACGCGCTGCGCCGCTTCGCCGGCACAGTCCCTGAGGCTGATGCCCATGGTGATGGTGCGTATGTCCAGATGCTCCATCTGCACCATGCGGATGGTTTCAATGATTTCCTGCGAGGAATAACGGGACGTCACGGGCCGGCCCTCAGACACGATGCATGAATTTGAAGACGTCCTCGTGCTGCACGTCGATGCGCACGCCCAGTTGTTCGCCGAGCTCGGCGAGCTGTCGTTTCAGATCGTCGAAACGCACATTGCTGCCGCCCATGTCGGCCATCAGGATCATCGTGAAGAACTCGCGCAGCGTGGTCTGGGAGATGTCGACGATGTTGACGCCGGCCTGCGCCAGCACGGTCGAGACACCAGCAATGATGCCGACCCTGTCCTGACCGATGACGGTCACTATGACGCGATTGGATTTCTCTTCCATGGAAAACCTCGTGGGAAACCCGGTGGTGATGCCCGGCCGGCTGCCGGTACCGGCACCCCGGTGGCAGCCGCCGCCGGATCAGGCGGATTGTTCATATGTGCCAGCGCCAGCTGGAGCTGTTATGCACGGCATTATCGCGGACGGGCGTGAGAATCTCACCAACTCTCAGTGTTCCGCCGGGTCGGCCACGTGACGCACGGCCACGAGCTGCAGCGAAGCGGGGACGTAAAACCACTGTCGCTGCGCCGGGGACACCACGGCCGGTGCCCGCGCACGCAGTCTTTCGCGGGCGATGCCGGCGTCGGCCAGCGACGCGATCGCGGCCTGCGCCCTGAAGCGGGCCAGCCGTTCCATTGCCGCTGCATCGATACGCTCACTGGCAGCCAGTGCATCGAATACGGCGCGATAGTAGGCGGTGGGCGCGGCGTCCGGAACCTGAGCCGGCTCGAAGCCGAAACGCGTGCGCAGGCCCGCGAGCTGCCCCGCATCCAGCCGCTCCCCGGCGAACTCCTCGAGCACGTCGTGCACGCGTGGCGAAGCGAAATCGACCGTCGCGGTCCTGGCACCGAACTCGGCACCCGCGGTGGCGAGCGTGACATGCAGCTCCACCTGTCGTTCAGCCAGATGCTGGCGGTCGAGTTCGGGGTCATAGGGTGCATCCAGTTCCAGCCCCAGGCGCGGCCGCATGGCCAGTGCCCGGGCCAGTGCGGCGATGGTCGCATCGGTGGCGGCGGTGGCCGCGGCTTCGCCGGGCGTGAAGTGCAGACTGTCGGTGAGTGACGGGTTGTCGGTGGCCGTGGCCAGCGTCGTGAACGGCGCATCCACCACCGCCGACAACGTGGCACGCAGCGCCTGTCCGGCGGCATCGGCCGGAGTCTGACCCGCAGCCAGGTCCGCGGCCACCGGCACGCTCAGTGCAATGCGTTGCCGCGCATCCTCCAGCAGTGCGATGGCCAGATGCGGACCCGACGCGGGCGTCGGCGGCGTTTCGTCGGATGATTCCAGTGCCAGATCAGCGATCTGCAGGTCGAGCTGACCATCGATTCGCGAACCGTCACGCCGGTACTGCCACAGCACCTCCCCACGGCCGGCACGGACCGGCAGCGCCCATTCCTGCTCGGTGTAGCGCGACAGCAGCCCGGCGGGCAGCTCATTCAGACGCAGGTACAAAAACGCCGGATCGACCGGATCGGCGGAGTCCAGCGTCATCGACACCGTCGCGGGCCCGGCCGCGGAAAACCGGCCGCGAAGTTCGAGATCCATGACCACCCGGGCGGTGCCGCCCGGGGCGTCGGCCCTCACGGCGCGGAACTCACCGGTTGCGTCCAGCATCCCGGCCATCGCAGATATGGCGAAGAGGTCGCCCGCGGCATCCTGCCAGCCGCCGAATGCGCCGGGTGTGAAGCCGCTGAGCCTGACACGGCCACGCATCAGGGTTTCGCCGCCGAGCAGTTCACCCTCGACCACAAGCTGCATGTCGGCGGGCGCATCGGTGGACGATTCCGTGAAGGTATCGTCTGGCGCGCGCGCTGCGCGCAGGTCCAGCCGGTAGGCCGCCGGTGCATCGGGACTGCCGGGCCACTGCCGGGCGCTGAACGTGAACCCGCCGGCGGAGGCGTCCGCCCCCGGTGCGGCCTGCGCAGCCATGAGCGCATCGACATCGCGGGCGGGCGCGCCAGGCGGCCGCGGCGCGACCAGTCGACCGTCGTCGATGACGAGTTCGTCGATGGGCACGTCCGGAACACCCCGCAACAGACGCGATGGATTGAACAGCGCGTCGTTGAAGGCATCCCGTGCCGCCGCCTCGGCTGGCAGCGCCGCGCGGCGCGCCGGCGGCGGAATGATCGCCACATGCGGCTGGACGACGAGCAGACGCCGCAGACGAAGACGTCCCTTCGGCAGCGAATCGGTGTGCAGCTCCAGCACGAGTTCCGGTGTGAACACGAATTCGCCGGTGTGTGTGTCGTGCACGTACACCGGGCCCAGCCGCGCACTCCAGCGAAACGGGTGAACCCGCACGGAGCCCACTTCCACGCTGAGACCCGGCCGGCGGCTCTCGGCACGCTGCACCGCCCTGTCCACGAACCAGGCGCCGGCCAGCATCGCACCGCCGGCATAGATGGCCACCAGCGCCGCCGCAGCCAGCAGCACCGGCGCCAGAAGCCGCCATCGCCCGCGGCGTCGCCTGCGCACCTGGCGGGGTCGTGACAGCGACCTTGTCATCGGGACATCACGCTCATTCATGATGATGATACTCTGACACCGCGAAACACGCCTTTTTGGATCGTCGGCAATGCGTCGGCAACTTTTGCGCAGACCAGGGGAAAGGGTTATCGTGAACACGTCGAACATACGGTCGAATGAACGTACGGATGGCATGCGCAGGGTAGTGACAGGCGGCATCATCGCTGCCGTCGTGATCGTGGTCGGCGGAGCGCTGTATCTGGCGCTCCGCACCGGCCCCCCTGCGCCCGATGCCCGGCTGGAGCCCATCACCGGGCCCGAACGCGCCCAGGAAGCTCGCGAGCTGATCGACGAGCTCGGGCGCGCGGAAAGCATCGACTACGACACCACACTGGACAGTGCGCAGAGCTTTCAGAGCGAAGGCCAGGTGGCCGATGCCTATCTGCTGCTGTTCTACGCGGCCAGAGACGGTCACGGCCCGTCGGCATTCGAACTGGCAACAATGAACGACCCCAATCACCACTCCGCGCAGACCAGCCTGCTGCCGGAGCCGGACGCATTCCAGGCCTACCGCTGGTACGTTGTTGCCCGCGATCAGGGCATAGCAGACGCCGCGGCACGTCTGGACGCGCTCCAGGACTGGGCACGGAACGCAGCCGCCGCCGGCGACGATGCCGCCGATCGGCTGCTGCTGCAATGGGCGAGGTGAGATCGTGAGCAGCAGTCGCAGAATTCTTCATCCATCGACACCGCGGACGGCGGAGGCACAGCGTACATCGGGATCGAGCACATCGGGATCGATGATGGCGGGGGCGCGTTACCTGCTGGTTGCATTGACGCTGCTCACCAGCGGCCTGCTCGCCGGCGCAGTGGCCATGGCCCAGACACCGCGGCCACTGACGCTGGAAGGCAAGGAAACGCTGTACCAGCGGGTGCTTGCCGTGCCCGGCGCGGGACTGGCCGAATCGGCTGGCGGCCGCGTAGCGCAGACCGTCACGCCGTTTACGGTGTTCTATGTTTACGAGCGACGCTCCGTTGATGGCCGCGACTGGCTGCGCGTGGGTCTGGACAGCCGCGGCGACCAGCGCGGCTGGCTCGCGGAGGAGCATGGCGTTGCCTGGCGGCAGACGCTGACCGTGGGATTCAAGGACCCGGCGAGACTGCCCCGCGTGCTGATGTTCGACGACCGGGACGCGCTCTACGAACTGGCCGAAAGCAGTGATGTGGCCGCCTACCGCGAACTGCGCAACCGCGCGCTCGAAGGCGATGTGAGCGGCACCCGCATCGCGGCGATACAGCCTGACACCTTCATCGACATACGCCGCAATTTCTATCTGGTGCCGATCCTGGGCCACGAGGATGTCCTCGTCGGCAGCCAGCAGGCCCGCCTGCTGGAAGTGGCCAGCGTGCCACTGCACTATGCGCGTTCGCAGGACCCCTATCGCGCCGGCATCGTATTCGTCATCGATACCACGGTATCCATGCAGCCCTATATCGAACGCACCCGTGAAATCATGCGGGACGTCTACGAACAGATCGAGGCGGCGGGTCTGTCCGAACGCGTCTCCTACGGCGTCGTGGCGTTCAGGGACAACACCGACGCCGTACCGGGTCTGGAGTACGTCTCGCGCGTGGTCTCCGATCTCACCGGCAGCGGCCAGGACTTCATGCGTGCCGTGGCCAATGTCCGGGAAACCGGCGTGTCCAGTCGTGACTTCAACGAGGACCCCTACGCCGGGCTGGTGCGTGCGATCGACGACATCGACTGGGACGGCCACTTCGCCCGCTACGCGATCCTGATCACCGATGCCGGGCCACGCCTGGCCGACGACCCGCTGTCGACCACCGGACTTTCAACCGCACAGGTCCGCGAGCGCCTGCTGTCCAACGGCATCGCGCCGTGGGTCATTCACCTGAAGACCGCTTCGGGTGCGCGTAACGAAAATCACGACTATGCCGAGCGCCACTACCAGGAGCTTGCGCACATCGACGATGTCGGCACGTTCTATCACGGCGTGGAAGCCGGTGATGTAGGTGATTTCGGCGCCGTGCTGCGCGCCATGATGGAACAGCTCACTGCGCAGGTGGCGTCGGCGGCAGCCGGTTTCCAGCCGCTGCAGGCCGGTTCGCGACCGCTGCCCGACAGCGAGGGGCTGGCTTCCTTTCAGGAACGGGTGGCGAGGCTTGGTTACGCGCTGCGCATGCAGTATCTGCGCGAGTCGGCGGACGACGAAGCCGCACCGCTGCTGTTCAATGCCTGGATGCTCGACCGCGACCCCGAAGCACCCGGCGAACGCTCGGTAGACATCCGCGTCCTGCTGACACGCGACCAGCTCAGCGACCTGCACGAACTGCTGCGACGCATCCTGGATCGCGCCGAGGAAGGTGCGCTGGCGCCACACGGATTCCTCAACGAGCTGCGCAGCCTGGCAGCCATCATCAGCCGCGACCCGGAAGCCGCCCAGACGGCCGGTGCCGGTACGACGCTGGCCGACCTGGGCTATATGCGCGAATACATGGAAGACCTGCCGTACCGCAGCGAGGTCATGAACATCGACCTGGGCACCTGGCAGCAGTGGACCGCCCAGCAACAGTTCGAGTTCATCAATCAGCTCGACAGCAAGGTGGCGTACTACCGCGCCCTGCACGACAACCTCGATCTCTGGGTATCACTGGACGGCGGCGCGGTCGATGGTGACTCCGTATACCCGCTGCTGCTGGAGGCACTGCCCTGAGCGCCGACGCCGTCTTCCGTCTGGAAAACGTCGAGAAGTCCTACAGTGCAGCCGGTACCGGCTTCCGGCTGCACGTCACCAACCTGCGCATCGCCCGCGGCGCCAGGATCGCGCTCACCGGCGAGAGCGGTTCGGGGAAAAGCACGCTGCTGGAACTGCTGGCGATGATTCTGAAACCCGACCAGGCCGAAGACTTCAGCTTCCAGCCGCAGGCCGACGGCAGTGCCTGGCAGATCCTGCCCCTGTGGACGCAGCGCAATGCCGACCAGCTGGCCGCACTGCGCAGCCAGTACCTTGGTTACGTACTGCAGCACGGTGGCCTGCTGCCCTATCTGAGCGTGCGCGAAAACATCGAGCTGCCACGCCAGCTGCTGGGTCTGTCCGGCGACGATACCGCGGCGATGCTGGCTGAGCGACTGGGTATTGGCCAGCAGCTCAACAAACGTCCGTCGGAGCTTTCCGTGGGCCAGCGGCAACGCGCGGGCATCGCCCGTGCCCTGGCTCATCAGCCGCCGGTAGTGATCGCCGACGAGCCCACCGCCGCCATCGATCCGCTCAACGCGCAGCGCATCATGGCGCTGCTCGGCGAACTCGCCACCGAGATGGGCGTCACGCTGATCGTCGCCACTCACGCGCACGATCTGGTGAAAGGCGCCGGCTTCCGCATCCTGCGCCACGAAACCCGTGCCACGGGAGCACATGCCATGACCGCGACGGTATCCGATGTCTAGCGCCGCGCCAGCAGCGGGACGATCGCGGCTGATCGCGAAGCTCGCCTTCGACGACTACCGGCACGAGTGGGTGATTTCCGCCTGTTCGATACTGGCGCTGGCCGCGGTGCTGATACCGCTGCTGGTGCTGTTCGGGCTCAAGTACGGACTGATTTCCAACCTGCTCGATCCGCTGGTCGACAATCCACGCTACCGGGAGATCACGCCGCTGGCCAGCGGCAGTTTCGACCAGCAGTGGCTGGATGCCATCGGCACACGTCCGGAAGTCGCCTTCATCGTGCCGCGCACGCGGTCCATTGCGGCCAGCATGCGTCTGCGCGTGCCCGACAGCGCGGTGGGACGCATCATCGACGTGGAACTGATTCCATCGGCCGACGGTGATCCTGCGCTGGCCGGCGTGGCGGCACCTGTCGGTGTAAACGGCGTGGTGCTGAGCTGGGGCGCTGCCGACAGGTTGTCGGTTGCCGTCGGCGACCGCGTAGAGGGCCTGCTGACACGCACCCGACGCGACACGCAGGAAACCGAGCGGCTGCCACTGGAAGTGATCGGCGTTGCCGCACCGGCCGCCTTTGCACGCGATGCGCTGTTCGTATCGGTGGCACTGATCGGCGCCGTGGAGGATTTTCTCGACGGCCGCGCGGTGCCGGCACTGGGCTGGGCCGGCAGTGAGGCGCGCGATGCAGCACGACGCTACGCTGGCTTCCGGCTTTATGCGCGCAGCATCGATGACGTTGGCACGCTGCGCCAGGTAATGCTCGACCAGAACATCGAAGTACGCACCAGCGTGGCCGACATCTCGCTGGTGCAGTCACTCGATCGCAACCTGTCGATCGCCTACTGGATCATTGCGCTGATTGCGATCGGCGGCTACTGTGCATCGTTCGCCGCCACCGTGTGGGCCAATATCGACCGCAAGCAGCGCGAGTTCAGCGTGCTGCGGCTGACCGGATTCCGCACCGTGCAGATCGTCTGGTTTCCGATCCTCCAGGCCGCGTTCACCGCCTTCCTCGCATGGCTGACGGCCACTGTCGCCTACTTCATTGTGCAGGTCGTGCTCAACGGCATGCTCGCCGCGCAGATCGGCGATGGACAGCCCGTCTGCCGACTGCGCATCGTTCACCTGCTGGCGGCACTGGTGATCACGTTGATCGCGGCAACGCTGTCCGCGGCCATCGGCGGTCGCCGGGTGGCGGGCCTGGAGCCTTCACTGGGGCTGCGCGACGGGTAGATGGTCCGGCGCTCGTGTGACGGCGGACTTCGCTGCATGCGCGCGCCTGCGAACGTGAGTGCGCGCAGCAAATGTGAATTCGCTCCTTTGCAGCCCGCAGGAAACGACTTAAGATCGCGGCGTGAAATGGCGCATCACATCGCTGCATCTTCCCGCCCTGATGGCCGGCCTGCTTGTCTGCTCCCTTGCCGTTCCTGTTGATGTCTTCGGCCAGAGCCTCGGACGCACACAGATCGACCGCATCTCGCAGGCCGTCGTACGCGTGGTCGCACTGGACCGTGGCTCGGCGATGTCGAGTGGCTCAGGCACGATCATCGACCCCGGCGGCGTGATCTATACCAATCGTCATGTCATCGAGGATGGTGACGACTATCTGATCGAAGTGCTCGAAGACCTCAACGAACCACCGGTCGGGCGCTTCCGGGCGCGCTTGACCGGTTACTCGCAGGACGTGGATTTCGCCGTGCTCCAGATCGACCGCGACGCGGCCGGACAGCCACTGGACACCAGCGCGCTGAGTCTCACCTTTCTGCGCCCCGCCAGTCCCGAGGTTCATCGCGGCGACCGTATTTTCGTGTTCGGATATCCGGCCATCGGCGAGGGGTATCTGGCCTACACCGAAGGCGCAGTCACCACGATACGTAACGGCACAATGGGTGAACATCGCCTGCCGGTCTGGTATCAGACCGATGCACAGATTTCACCGGGCAACAGCGGTGGCCTGGCCGTCAACGCGAACGGCGAGATCGTCGGTCTGCCCACGGCGGTACGCACCGAGAATCACACCGGCGGTCGCCTGGGCGGCATCCTCTCCATCGACGCGGTGCAGGCGGCACTCGACACCGGCCTTTCGCTGGACAGGGCCACGATCTCGGGCGGCACGACATCACCGGTGATCGCGGGCGGACGCCTGGATTTCAGCCAGCCCCCGACTTTCGGATCGGCTGCGCTGGAGTCGGGATTCCTGCCCGATCCCCACAGCGTAGAGATGATCAGCGGCGGCGAAATTCACGTTGGCTACCTGGGCGGTGAATGCACGGGCTATGCCGCACAGCAGCCGGACTTCCGGTTGCAGTGGCGTGGCAGTGCATCGGAGCTGCGATTCCTGTTCGTGGCCGATGACGGTGGAGACACCACGCTGCTGGTCAACCGGCCCGATGCAAGCTGGCTGTGCAACGACGATGCGGGGCCGGGCACAGTCGATCCGATGGTTGTGGTCGACACGCCCGCGCAGGGTCAGTACGACATCTGGGTCGGCAGCTACGGTGCCGGCAACTTCATCAGCGGCACGCTGCATATCACCGAACTGGCCATGGATCCGGCCACGATGGATCGTGGCGGCCTGGACTTCACGCGGGACCCCTATTTCGGCACGGTCACGCTGCGCGCCGGCTTCGTACCGGATCCGGCAGTCTCGACCATCGTTGCCGGCGGATCCATCGATGTTTCAGGCATCGGCAATGGCTGTGTCGGCCATGCATCGACGGCGCCGGATCTGCGCCTGCACTGGAGCGGCCGCTCCAGTGAATTGCGGATATTCTTCGAAGCCGACGACAACGAGGATGCCACGCTTGTCATCAACCAACCCGATGGCAGCTGGTCCTGCAATGACGATGCACGCCTGGGCACATTCGACCCCATGGTCGTGCTGCCGAACCCGGCCGAAGGCCAGTATGACATCTGGGTGGGCGCCTACCGGCGCGGAACCTACATCTCCGGCACGCTGAAAGTCACCGAACTGGACCTCAGTCCCTGACGGACTCCGGACCCAGTATCAGCAGATCGCAGACCGGCTCGATCAGCATCTGTGTGGTGACACTGCCCAGCAGCAGCTCCTGCCGGAGCGACTGCGTCCTTCGTCCGAGCACCAGCAGATCCGCGCGCCGGCTCTCCACTTCACGCAGCAGTACGGCAGGTGTGTGGCCGTGTACTGCCGACGCCGTGAGTCCCGCAACGCTGTCCACGTCACCGGCCACCAGCTCGTCCAGCGTCTTCTGCTTCACGGCCCGCAGCTTCGCTCGATGTTCGTCGATCACCGCTTCGTCGACCCGTGCGTAGACCATCGAGGCCTCGAACGGATGTTCGAACGCATGCACGACGTGAATCTCCGCGGCAGGCGCCACGGCTGCGGCCATCTCGATCAGATGGCGTGAATCGTCCTCGAGATCCACGGCCACCAGCACGCGCTGATACCGATCCGCCGAGCGATCACTCACGACCAGCACGGGCTGCCTGCGTCGGCGCAGCACGCGCAGCGGAGTGGAGCCTGGCAGCGACAGCGTCCGGCGACGCTCGCCACGAGCCCCGAGCAGCAAGAGATCAAAGCCTCTCGCCGCCTGCACCAGTTCGGGGGCCACGCTGCCCTTGCGAACCGTCAATTGCAGCGGCACGTCGCCTGATGTAAACAGCGGCTCCGCCAGATCGCGCAGTGACTGCTCGGCACTCGCAATCAGCGATGCCGAATCGCCGCCGGTTGCAAACGCCTCCTTCCACGCGTCAAGAAGGGAATCCTCGATGACGTGCACGACCGCAGCGCTGTCAGCGACACCCTGCTGCAGGAGAGCTGCCGCCCTGCGCACGCAACGCAGTGCGTCGTCCGAAAAGTCGGTCGCCGCCATGACTGATCGTATGGAATACATTTTCACCTTGCTCAGCCCAGCAGCAGCCCGATGGCGCGTTCAATATCATCGGGCGATCCGAACAGCACAACGACGTCCTGCGACATCAGCTCCGTTTGCGGGTCCGGCGCCAGCTGACGCCTGCCGTCGCGCGCGATTGCCGTCACCACCACATTCTCCAGCTGCAGATCGCCCAGCGTCCGGCCGACAGCGGGGCTGTCATCCTGCAACACCACCGGCTGCATGCGGTCGGCGGTCTGCGCCTCGCCGCGCTCGGCCAGTATCGCGTCACCGCGGAAAAACTCACGCAGCAGCCGGTAACGCCCTTCCCGCTGCTTCTGCACCCTGCGCATCACTTTCGCGAGCGGCACACTCATCGCCAGCAGCGCATAGGACGCAATCATCATACCTGCCTCAAGGGTTTCCGGAACAACCTCGCTGGCACCGGCCTCACGCAGCTCCTCTACATGGCTTTCATCACGGGTGCGCACCATCACGGCAAGATCCGATCGCTGCTTGCGCACATGATGCAGCACCTTCAGGGCCGCCGCCACGTCATCGTGACTGATCACCAACAGCTTCGCGGACTGCAGCCCCACGGCATGAAGGATGTCCGGCTCGGCCGAGTCCGCATAGAACACCGGCTCGCCGGCGGTACGCGCATCACGAACGCGACGCGGGTCAAGATCCAGCGCCACGTAGCGAATGCCTTCCTGCTCCAGGAAGTGACCCACACTCTGGCCGATACGGCCGTAACCGCAGATGATAACGTGGTCCTGAAGTTCACCGAGACCTTCCACGCCGTTCGCCAACATATCGTGATCGGCGAACGGCGGCGGCCTGCGCATCAGCGGCGCGGCAAGTGCATGGTTGTAGCGAATCAGCAGCGGCCCAATCAGCATCGAGAATAGCACCGCTGTCAGCGCGACCTGCGCCGGCTGCTCGTCGATCACACCAGCACCCAGCGCAATCGACAGCAGCGCGAAACCGAATTCGCCTCCCACCGCCAGCAATATGCCGGTGCGCAGCGCCGTGACTCTGTCGAGTTTCGCAAGACGCATGATCAGGGCAACAACCAGCACCTTGATCAGCAACAGGCCGAGCGCGGCACCCAGCGCATACAGCCAGATCTGCGGGATCACGAACGGATCGAACAGCATGCCGATGCCAACGAAGAACAGACCCAGCAGCACATCCCGGAACGGCCGGATCGTGGACTCCACCTGGTGCCGAAACTCGGTCTCGCCGAGCATCATGCCCGCAAGAAACGCACCGAACGCCATCGAAAGCCCGAGGCTGTTCGTGGTCCACGCCGCCGCCAGTGACACGAACAGCACCGTGAGCGTGAACAGCTCGGCTGAATGTCGTGCCGCGACCGCATGGAACAGCGGACGCAGCAACCACCGCCCCGCCACGAACACGAGCACGAACGCGACAATTGCCTTGGCCACTGCCCATCCCAGCGCACCAGCCAGTACCTGAGCCGACGCCACGCCGAGTACCGGGATGACGACCACGAACGGCACCGCCGTCACATCCTGGAAGACCGACATCGCCGTACCCAGGCGGCCGTGACGGCTGTGTTCCTCGCCCTGCTCCACGAGCTGCTTGCTGATAATGGTGGTGGAGGACTGGGCAAACACCGCGCCAACCACGAACGCCGCTACGGCCGGCAGGCCCAGCAGCCATGTGACGACGCCGATGACCGCAGCGGTCACCAGCACCTGCGCCGTACCAAGACCCAGGACCAGATGCCGAAGCGCATGAATCTGCGGCAAAGAGAAATTCAGCCCGATAGTAAACAGCAGGAAGACAATACCGAACTCCGCAAGCAGAGTGATCTGCGTACCGTCGATCACCGGCCCGGCCGTATGTGGCCCGAGCACGATACCGACAAGCAGATAGCCAAGGATGGACGGAAACCGCAGCCGCTGCAGCAGCATGACTGCAGCGACCGCAAATCCAAGCAGCAGCAGTACCTGCGCCAGTGGCTGAGTCAGAAAATCCATATGTGTCGGCTGTTCAATTTGCCAGTGGCGCCAGATCGTGGTTGAGCCTGATCGCTACGCCGTCGGCAAGACCGCTTTCCGTGCCGCGATAGCGCGCATCGCGAAACGTGACCACGTACCCGTCATCGACCGCTTGCGCGAGCATATAAGGATACCTCGACCACGCCAGAAAGCGCTGCCCGGTTCGTGTCTGTGCCGCCGCTTCGTAAACGGGGCCACGCAGGTCACGCGCTATCGGAGGCTCGGCGGACAGCGTGAAGCGCGGTTGCGTCCACCACCGCCAGGCACCGAAGTGATAGGCATCGTCGACGACCGCGATGACCGAACCCGCCAGTGGGTTGCCGGGCACGGGCCCCACCATCACGTCGTGTACCGGCGTCATATCCAACGCCGCAAGGTCGGCAAGAATCTGCTCGCGTGCCGGCAGATTCGCAAGGCTCGCCACGGCGATGTAAGCAGTCATCACCGCGACCGCGCCGCAGGCGATCCTCTGCACCGCCTGCGGACGCCGCTGCCAGGTCAACCCGCCGGCGCGTGCCAGCAGGATGCCAGCGATACCCGCGAACCAGATGATCCTGGCCGGCAGCGGCACGGATGACTGTGTCGCCATCAGCCACGAGGTCAACGCGAAGAACAGCAGCCACAGCACCAATCCCACGCTCGTCCGCGAGAAAGCGAGAAAGCTGGCGCCTCCGAGCAGCAGCCACATCCACGGATCGATGATGAACAGTGCATCACCGTAGTACCAGGTGCCGTCGAACGGCATCAGCCAGCGCAGGCCGTAATTGTTGAGCCAGTCCAGCAGCGGATGTGTGGCGACACCGATGGCGGCGACGAGGATCAGCGGGCCGGCTCTCGCCCGTGGCGCGGACGAATCACGGCGGCCGCGCACGGCGCTATCGAAAGCCAGCAGCGCGGCTGCGACCAGCAGCGGCCAGAGCACCATGGCCAGCACGCCATGAGTCCAGCCGCGCCGATGGGCGAGTGCCGCATCGGCGCCGGCCAGATACGCCAGCACGTCGACATCCGGCACATTGGCGCCGATGATCAGGGCGGCCGTCGCCAGCGGTGTTACCCGCCGCAGTCCGGCGGCAGCCAGCGTGGACCCTGCCAGCGTATGCGCAACCGGGTCCATCTCAGGTCATCCGGGCGAACGCCGGTCCCCGGCTCTCGGCAACCGCTGAACGGAGTCTGATCGCGCCCGTCATCCGCCGGTCAGATGGTCGAATATGCGGAACCCCGCGATGTACGTTGCCGAGGCCGATCCCAGCGTGCACAGCACGAACACGAGAAACACGCGCGCAACGCGGTTGCGCCACCAGCCGGTAAGACTGGTGATTTCATCGCGCACGGAATCAAAGTCATTCATATGCGGAGGACGCAGCACGGTCTGCACCGCGGCAACCACCATGCCGGCGCCGATGGTGGGATTCAGCGAAGTGAGCGGCGCGGCGACGAATGCCGTGAGAATCGCCAGCGGATGCGCAGCGGCGATCAGGGCGCCAAGCGCACTCAGCGTGCCGTTGATCAGCACCCACTCGGTGACCAGACGCCAGCCCAGTTCCGGGCCACGCGAGAACCCCAGCGTGAATCCGACCAGAATGATGGCGACGATGGCCCAAGGCAGGATACGACGCAGTGGCGAAGGCGGCGGTACACGATTCAGGAGTTCGCGTTCCTGCTCGGGGTCGGTGACACCCTTGAGCTGTTCCGCCAGTCCTTTGAGGTGGCCGGCGCCGATCACGACCAGCACCCTGCGCGGCCGCGTCGCGGCCACATGCTCACGCAGCATTGCGGCCATGTAGCGATCCCGTTCGGCCACCAGCGCCTCGTACAGTCGCGGCGACTGCTCGGAAAACTCCGTGAACGTGGCTTCCAGAAGATCCCCTTCCTTGAGGCTCTCTATCTGTCGTTCCTCGATCTGACCGCGGCTGAGAAAGGTCGTCAGCAGGCCGCTGATCAGTGACCATCGCTGCCACCAGGGCACGGCGCGAACCACGCGACGCATTGTCACGCCGATGTTTCGGTCCACCAGCCACAGCGGCAGTCCGCGCTCGCGTGCCTCATCGACGGCGGCCTTCATTTCCGCGCCCGGCTCCACGCCAAGCTGATCGGCCAGACGTTTCTGGTAGGCCGAAAGCGCCAGCTGCGCGGCCACCATGCCGGCGCGGCCGCTGCGTATGACCTGCAGCAGGTCGAGCTCACGCCAGTCGTGCTCATTGGTCAGATGCCTAAGACGCGGCTCGCACAGTTCAACGGCAACGGCATCGTAGTCGCCATGCGCCAGCGCCTCGCGAACGTCGTCGGCGCTCTGCCGCGACACATGCGCAGTGCCGAGCAGCGTGATTTCGGTCCCGCCGACAAGCACGGTGCGCGTCGGTGCAACGACCGGAGAATCTGTCGAGATATCTTGTGCCGAAGGCTCGGTCATCGTGATCCGCCACAGGGATGCAGAAAGGCGGAACATGTTACATCATACCACCGGCACCCTGAAAATTCGGGCTGCCGGACAGCCACGATTGCCGGTATCCTCCCGCCGTGCCCGTTTCAGGAAATCGAACACCCGACCGCCGCGAGCATCCGCGCTTCGCGGCCGTCTGCCTGCTGGTCGCCGGGCTGATCAGTACCGGCCCGGCCCTGGCGCAGGTCGAGGGGCGCTTCCATTGGGCATACGCTGCCAACTTCGGCACTGGCCGATATACCGTTACCGACGATTCGGATGTCCTCGTCGTGCGGATACCGGTCCGCGTCAGGCTGCGCGAAGCCGATCCGCAATCACGCTGCAACTGCACGATACGGCTGCTTGCACCACTGACGCTGGGCGTGGAAACGTTTGACCGCGGTACCGCCGGCGACCTGCCCCGCACAGCGCGTCACATCGGCCTGCTGCCTGGCGTGGAACTGGAGTTCGCGCGCAGTGAACGATGGACCCTCCGCGTGCAGGCCCAGGCCGGCTGGGGCACACACAAGTACGTGGCCCGCGAAAATGCGCTTATCTACGCCGCCGGAATTCGCAGTCGTCTGGCGTGGCCGCAGGTGCCAGGGCGGCCCGCCATGATCAACGGACTGCTGCTGTCCGGCTACGTGCCGAGCGGCGGTACACGGGCATCGATGGCCCGTGTATCCAACGGCGTGGAGTTCGACCTGCATCTGCATCGCTGGCGGTTCCGCGAACACACCATGCGCCTGATGCCGCACCTGCTGAGCAACTGGTATGTCGACCCGGTGGACGCCCGCGCCCTGGTCGACGGCCGCACGGGCGGCATCGACAGCGAGTGGGAAGTGGGTGTGGCCGCGGGACGGACCAGACCATTCCAGATCCTGGGCTTCCGGCTGGACCGCGTCGGCATCGGCATTCGTGAATCGTCCGCGGGCACCGGGGTTCGGATATTTTTCGGTTCCATCTTCTGATTGTGGAGGCCCCGAAGGCACGGTGACCCCGGACGCCCTTCGTGCGTTCGACGATGAGCTGCGGTAACCTCCGGGGCTGTTGAAACGATGCCGCATAGGCCGCCGGGCCAGGGGCGGATGCGCTGATGACGAGGGATATGGCAGCGGAACGACAACCCGGGCAGACCGCATCGACGCCTGCGCACCACCAGCGTCCACGCTGGCTGCGCGTCGTCGTCGTATTGAGTGCCGGCTGGCTGCTGATCGGCACGCTGTCGGCATTTCCGCCGCCGTTTCGCGAGTATCCGGGTGTCGAGTACGACGACTTTCCACTGCCCTCCGACTTCCGCGAGCCCGGCGAATGGACCTTTGCGAGACTGATGTATCCGTCCGTGCCGGGTGTCGGCTGGGGGCGCGGGCGCGACTGGCGACTCGGTGGCACGACCTGGACCATCGATTATCCGCGCGCCGACCGGCACGTTGCCGAGGCCGTGCGTCGACTGTCACGCGTACACGCGCGCTCGGTCGAGCAGCCCGTCAACCTCGATGACGGCGACGAGATTTTCTACTGGCCGTGGCTGTACGTTGTGGAGCCCGGCACCTGGGATCTGACCGACTCGCAGGCCGCCAAGCTGCGCGAATACCTGCTGCGCGGCGGCTTCCTGATGGCCGACGATTTTCACGGCACACGGGAGTGGCGCATCTTCCTGGCCAGCATGCAGCGGGTGTTCCCCGAACGGCCGATCGTCGACATTCCCGACGACGATCCGATATTCCACACCGTGTACGACCTCAGCGACCGGGTGCAGATACCCGGAGAACAGTTCCTGTTTACCGGTCAGATTCATGAGCAGGACGGCTACGAGGCAGTCTGGCGCGGGATATACGATGACCATGGACGGCTGATGGTGGCGATCTGCCACAACATGGATCTGGGCGACGCTGTCGAGCATGCCGACAACCCGCGATATCCCGAACACTATTCGGCCATGGCCATGCGGATCTTCATCAACTACGTCGTCTACGCGATGACTCATTAGCACGGCCCGGCCACCCACTGGCATGCCGACGGCTGCTGAGCTATCGTCGGGCAGCAGGTTGGCCAGGGCATGGAAACGGACGGATGCGGACACTGGACATAGTCACCGGACTGCTGCTGCTGGGCGTGGCACTGGCCATTGTGTACGTGGTGGTCCGCGTTCTGCTGTGGAAGCACATCGCCGCCCTGTTCTCGCGCGTCGGCGCCGACGACAACAAGCCTGCGAACACCCATCTCATTGGCGCCAGCGGACACGTGGTGCCGGATCCCGGATCGCAGTCCGGCCGCTTCCGGGTCCGGATAGGCATGGAACGCTGGGAGGCCACCCTGAAGACCGGGTCGCCTCACACCGCTGCCACCGCCCCCGCCACCGGCACGCCGATCCGCGTCATCGCCGTCGATGGCCTGACACTGCAGGTGGAAGCCATCGACAACACCGAGCCCGTCACCGAAGCGCCCACCATCCAGCAAAGTACCGCCTCATGAACCATCACTACGTCGATCATCACGCCAGCGCCAGCATACGGCACGCCGTCCGCAACCGGACGGACACCGACCGGACGCCGGGTGAACCACGAAGCCGGCAGCACCGGCAGCCGGCCACGGCCATCATGATTCCACTCCTGTTCGCACTGCCGCTCACGTTCGCCTGCGCACAGTCGAACGACTTCACACCGCTGTTCGACGGCACGCTCGACGGCTGGACCATCGAGAACAGCACTCACGACAACTTCACGATCAACGACGGCGTTCTCAGAGTCGAGGAACCGGAAGGCTGGCTGAAGTCGGCGCAGCAGTACGGCGATTTCGTACTGCGCATCGAGTTCCGCTTTCTCACCGACAACGCCGACAGCGGCATCTTCGTCCGCGCTGTCGCGGACTCGCCGTTCATTCGCGGCTGGCCGAACAACAGCTACCAGGTACAGCTGCGCAACCCGCTGGGCGATAGCCCGTTCCCGCCGGTCGGCGGTGTATTCCGCCACGGTACGCCGCAGGGCCCACTGCGCTTCGACGCCGCCGACGCCGATCGCCTGTCCACCGGCACCGGTGAATGGCAGACGCTGCAGATCGAGCTGGCCGGAGAGGCGCTCACCGTATGGCTCAACGGCTCGGAACTCAGCCACGCCTCCAACATCGTCAACGCCCGGGGTTACATCGGCATACAGGCCGAGGTCGGCGCCGTGGAGTTCCGCTCGATCGAGATCCAGGAGCGCTGAATCGTCAGACGTCCATGATGTCCATGCAGCGGGCGATGCTCTGCAGCGCATCGCGGCCCGGTGCCGGGCGCCACTCGTGAGTGACGTAGCCGTCGTAGTCCAGACCCGCGATCACCTCCGCGAGGTAGCGGTGGTTGATCTCCTGGGTATCGTCGATTTCGTGGCGGCCCGGTACGCCGGCAACGTGAAAGTGTGCTATCCACTGCACCGACTCGGCGATGCGCCGCGCAAGATCCCCGTCCATGATCTGCAGGTGGTAGATATCGCAGACAAGCTTCACATTCGGTGAATTGACGCGCTCACAGACTTCCACGCCCCAGTCCCAATGGCCGAAGATCTGGTCTTCACGGCCATACGCCGGATCGGTGTACCGATTGTTCATGTTCTCGATCGCGATCGTGACGTTGCGCTCTTCGAGATGACCCTTGATGCGGTTCAGGAAGGACACCGCGTTATCCGCACCTTCCGCATACGACATGCCCTGGCGTTGGCCGCCAATCGAGATGAAAGTGCGCACGTCATTCTCGGCGCACAGGTCGATATGCGCACGGACGGATCGTTCGATCCGGTCGTGGGTTTCCGGTCGGATGAGGCCGCTCTCGAAGCCCACGCCGCCGGTTCTTGCCAGCAACGGCTTCAGACCGTGAGCCCGCAGCGTCGGCCAGTCGCCCGGATCGACGAGGTCGAATCCATGCGCCCCGAGGCGCACGGCCACCTGGCACATCTCATCGAAGCTCAATGACGTGTCGTCGCCGAAGTTGATGTTCCACAGTCCCTGACGGATACGATTGCGTCGCTGCACGGTCTGCTGCGCCATCGCGTCGCCCATCAGAGACGACAACACGCCGGTGGCCGCGACTGCCCCCAGAAACTCCCTGCGCTCCATGCTTACCGCCCCGATCATCCGCCAGATGTCCGGTACAGTCTCGCCGCCGACTGCCAGTGATGCAAGCGGCTCCGCGGGAAGTTGGCGGGTGACTGCCCTGGCCGCGGACAATGGCTACTGACATCGATTCTGCTAGACTCGCTGGCATGAACAGGTCCACGGCACTGATCGCGGCCGCTTTCGTGACCACCGCGCTGGTCATCGCCGGAGCGGTGCGTTCGCAGCCACCCGGCATGGCCGAGCGTGCACGCACCGCCCTTGCCGAGCCGATGACGGGTCTGACGACCGATGGAACACCACTCGACGGGCTGTTCTCCATTGCCGAGACCGGCATCAGCACCGAACCGGTCAGGATGGCCGCGCAGCAGCTGCTGGATGCGTTGTCCGCCGAACAGCGTGAGGCGATGACCTTTCCCGTCACGCATTCCGAATGGCGCAACTGGGCCAATGTTCACCGCTTTCCGCGCGAGGGTGTAAGCCTGGACGAGATGACGGCAGCGCAGCGCGAAGCGGTCTACACGCTGCTGCGGGAGTCGTTGAGCGCACGAGGTTACCGTACGACACGCGACATCATGCGCCTCAACCATCATCTGGCCGAACTGGTGGACAACTTCGAGTCTTATGGTGAGCACCTGTATTGGGTGACGATGATGGGACTGCCGTCAGCCGAGCAACCGTGGGGCTGGCAGCTGGACGGGCATCACCTGATCATCAACTATTTTCTGCTCGGCGATCAGATCGTCATGACACCTACGTTCATGGGCTCCGAACCCACGTTCGCCGAGTCCGGTCAGTATGCCGGCACGTCGGTGCTCGCCGAAGAACAGGATCTGGGTTTCGCGTTCATGCAGACGCTGTCGGCGGGGCAGCAGCGTGATGCGATCATCGACCCGATCAAGCGTCGTGGCGACAACCTGGCCGAGATGTTCAGCGACAATGTGGTGGTTCCTTATCAGGGCATTGCCGCCACCAGTCTGAACGCCGAACAGCGCGCGCGTCTGATGGACCTGGTCGCGCTGTGGGTGAGTCACATGCCGGATGGACACGCAGAGCTGAAGCTGGAAGAAGTGCGCGCCCATCTGGACAACACATGGTTCGCATGGAAGGGCGCTGTCGGTGCGGATGCGGTGTTCTATTACCGCATTCACAGCCCGGTGATCTACATCGAGTTCGATCACCAGGGTCCGGTGGCACTGCCAGGGGCACGCGATACGGCGCAGCGGCGCCACGTGCACAGCGTCGTGCGTACGCCCAATGGCAACGACTACGGTGCCGATCTGCTACGTCAGCACTACGAATCGCATCGTGACGATCCCGGTCACGGTCATGCGTTCAACCTGCTCGGCTTCTGATTGCCGAGCGGAACAGGAATTCCTGCATACCATTGCGTAGCAGCATCGCGCGCTCCACGGTAAACAGCGGCATCGCCAGAGCAAGGTCTTCCGGTGAATAGCGTGGTGCATCGCGTTGTTCGAGACTCGCACCGACATTCAGCAGGCGTGCGTCCTCGGTAGGCAGATAGTGACCCGGCCTCACCGGCATGCGCTGCGCCGAATACACGATCAGGCCATGCAGCAGCGTCTGTGGACGACTGCGCTGCGCGACACCATCCATCAGTGCCTTGAGCGCCGGGCGCGAGAGATAGTTCAGCAGATCCCAGCAGAGCACGATGTCCACGGGCTCCTCGCGCCTTGGCGGCAACAGCGCCTCGGCCATCGTGGCGGGATCCTCCGCCGCATTCAGCAGATCGATGTCGTGCCCGATGTCGGCGATCTCCAGCCGACATCGGAACTGGCTGAACAGGCTGACCGTGCCACTCTGGGCCGCTCCGAGGTCGAGGATCACCCAGCGCCCCCCGCCGTGCAGGCGCTCGATCACGGAACGGAACAGCGGCGCATTCAGCGCCGCTGTGTTGGCCGTTTCCCCGGTTTCCACGGACCGTCTGACCGAATCTGCGACACTCACCTGAAAGCAGCGTCAGCCGGCACCGGGTACAACTTTCCGAACAAGGCCGGTCAGCCGGCGGCGCCGGTTTTCGCAGCGGCGTCGGGCGTCGCCGAGTCAGACTTGAATGAGGTGCCTGCCGACCCCGAGGGACGCGCCGCCGTCGCACCACCCTTGGGCTGTCCGCCAGTGGGCTGTCCGCCGGCCGTCCCCTGTGATGCACCCAGTGTCGACTTGACGACTTCGGTATCCATTTCGATGGATCCCTTGAAGCGTGCGCCCTCTTCCAGGCTGACGCGTGGCGCGGTGATGTTGCCGCGAACCTCGGCGGTCTTGAGTATTGCCACCCGTTCCGAGCCGAACAGGTCACCTTCCATCAGGCCTTCGACAAAGACCGAGTGCGCGTACACATCGGCACGCACCTTGCCCTTGGCGCCGATGGTCAGGCTGTTGCTCTTCAACTGGACCGTGCCGTTGACCTCGCCCTCGATCAGCAGGTCCTCCTCACCACGCAGATCGCCATCGATGTGGATGGACGGCCCGATGACCGCGGCATCCCGCACCGATCCGGATGACGACACCGTACGGGGTGGTGATGAGGCCGCTGACGGGCGTCCCTCTTCACGTTCGCGATCTCCCGACTCGCCCTCAGGACCGCGACCCGGAGTACCCTTCTTGCCCAGTTCAAACATTGTGAATTCCTCTACAGGTTGAAACAGCTGCCCCCGCAAGCGACCTCAACCGGCTGGCAGCAAGGGTTACACCATTGCCGCACGGATGCAATACGCTCACAGAAAGTTCAGCTACCTTAAAGCATATTGGCCCATCGCACTGATATGTGTGCAATTTGCGACAGTCCCGCGGCTAGCGGCTGGAGGCTGACAGGCCGGCTGGCCGACGACACGCCCGGCGCCGCGCGGGCAGCGCCCGCGCGATAGCCGGAAGCCATGCAACGGGCCGCCGGGAACGGCATACTTGCCCGCTTCCGAGTACTGGGAGAACCGTCGAATGGGCATATCGCTTCCGGATCGCTCACGGTTGGCCGCCTGGGTGGAATCAGCGCGCGTGCAGCGCGTGATCATCGTCCTGATCGTGATCAACGCGATCACGCTGGGTCTGGAGACCTCGCCGGAGGTAATGCAGCGCGTCGGTGCCGCATTGATGCGCATCGATCAGCTCATACTCAGCGTGTTCGTCATCGAGGTGCTGACCAAGCTGGTTGCCCACGGCCGTCGTTTCTTCCGCGACCCCTGGAACGTATTCGACTTCATCGTCGTCGGTATCGCGCTGGTTCCCGCTGCCGGTCCGTTCGCCGTGCTGCGCACGCTGAGGGTGCTGCGTGTGCTGCGACTGATCTCCACCATGCCCAAACTGCGGTTCATCGTCGAAGCGCTGCTGCATGCCGTGCCCGGCATTGGCGCAATCGCCGGCCTGCTCGCCATCATCTTCTACGTGTTCGCGGTGATGGCCACCAGTCTGTTCAGCAGCCAGTTCCCTGACTGGTTCGGGTCGGTACCCGGCTCCCTGTATACGCTGTTCCAGATCATGACACTGGAAAGCTGGTCGATGGGCATCGTCAGACCGGTCATGGAACAGTACCCGATGGCGTGGGTGTTCTTCGTACCTTTCATCCTGATCGCCACATTCACGATGCTGAATCTGTTCATCGCCATCATCGTGAACACGATGCAGACCATGCATGCCGCCGACCACCAGCAGGACCGTGACCACATCGAGGCCACGGTCCATCAGGAGAGTGTGCAGCTGGAACACGAGATTCGCGAGCTGCGTTCGGAACTGCGGGAAATCCGGACTGCGCTGCTGCGTCAGGGGCGGTAAGGATCGAACGCCGTGCTCCACAGATCCCGGTCGATCAACCAGGGCCCGCCGGCATCGCGGGTCCAGATGTGGGCGAAGCGGCCAAAGGTAACCTGCTCACCGCTCTCCCGGTCGATCACCTGGTAGTTGCCGTGCACCAGCATCATGTCGCTGCCCTCCACGGCGTGAGTGATGGTCAGCACCGTGAGCGGGCTGCCGGCCTGGAAATCTTCCGCCCAGAACGCCTCGATGTCCTCACGCCCGGAATACGTAGGCGCACCGTGCATCATCAACTTCGCGTCTGGCGCATACAACGCACCGAGCGCGGCCCGGTCATGCCGGTTGTATGCTTCCACCCAGCGTGTTGCCAGTTGCTGAACCTCGTCGTGCCGGGAATCCTGACCGAACGCCGAGAGCGATACGGTCGTCAGCACGGTTATCGCCGCCGCCGCGATTGCCCATTGGATCTTTCTCATGGCTGAACTCCTGTTCTTCATGTCGACCCGGACAGTGGTTCGGATCAGCGTTCAGGATAGGAGTCAGGTCAGCGGGCCACCACTACGACATGTACGTATGCGGGCCTGCTGGCAGCGTCACAGCAGCCCCATGCGTCCCGGCAGCCACAGCGTCAGCACCGGCACCAGCGTCAGCAGCAGCACGCGCAGCAGATCGGCAATGAAAAATGGCATGACACCGCGGAAGATCGTGGTCAGTGCCAGCTGCGGCGCCATGCCGTGGATGACGAACACATTCATGCCGATCGGCGGCGTGATCATGCCGATGGCCGACACCATCACCAGCATCACGCCCCACCAGATCGGGTCGTAGCCGAGGAACGTGACGATCGGCAGAACGAACGGCAGCGTAATCACCATCGCCGCCACCGACTCGAAAATCGACCCCAGGATCAGGTACATCAGATACAGCACCAGGATGACGACCAGCGGCGGCACATTGAGCGTACCGATTCCCTCCACCAGCACCTGCGGTAACCCGGACAGCGCGATGAAATAGCTGAAAGTGAAAGCGCCGATGATCACGATATAGATCATGCCGGTATTCAGGGCCGTGTCGCGCGCAACCTCCTTGAGAACCTCCGGTTTCAGCCTGCCGCGCGCGACGGTCAGGACGAAGGCGCAGAATGCACCCAGCGCCGCGGCTTCCGTCACGGTCACAAGCCCGCCGTAGATACCCACTGTCACGACCAGACCCAAGGCCACCACCGCCCAGGCCTGTCGCAGCGCACGCATCCGTTGCGGCCACGACGAACGCGGCTGGGCCGGCGCCGCGTCCGGTTGCATGCGCGCATAGATGCCGGCAGCGGCAATCTGGAACAGCATGGCGATGATCCCCGGAATCAGCGCGGCGAAGAAAATCGCCAGCACGAACTGCTCGGTGAGAATCGCGTAGATGACGAGTATCAGCGACGGCGGGATAACGATGCCCAAAGTACCGCCCGCCGCTATGGAACCGGCGGCGAACGCCGGTCGGTAGCCGCGTTCGAGCATCTGCGGCAGCGCAACGCGGGTCATGGTCGCCACGGTGGCGATCGACGAACCGCAGACCGCACCGAAAGCACCGCTGCCTCCGACCGTTGCAACCGCCAGCCCGCCTCGACGATGGCCGAAAAACGCGTTGGCCACGTTGTACAGATCTGACGACAGCCCCGATACCGACGCGAGACTGCCCATCAGCAGAAACAGCGGAATGATCGCCAGATCCAGGCTCTCGAACGCAGTGACCGCCTCGATGCCGGGTATCGCCACCGCCGGTGCGAAACCCGCGAGCATCGCAAAACCGGCCACGCCGGCTAGCGTCATGGCAACGCCGATCGGCACATGAAGCAGGATCAGTACGAACAGCAGAACAGTGCCGAGAACGGCAATCAGAATCGGATCCATTACCGGGCTCCCCCCGCCTGCCCGCCGGCCAGTGCCAGCTTCACCGATGACCACAGCACCATGCCCTGTAGCAGCGCGCTGGCCGCGAGCAGCAGTGACACGATGAAGGCGCCGGGCTGCTTGGGCAGCTCGAGAATCACCGTGTAGGTGGGACCAAGGTCGACTGCATAGAGAAAGTACTGCCAGGCGAGCAGTATGATGAACAGGAAGGCCAGCAGATGACCGAAAGCATCCAGCCACGCCGACACCCGGGTGCCCGCCGCATGGCCCAGCAGATTCACCGTGATGTTGCCGCGCTCGATGAACAGCGCCGGCATGAAGGTGCTCACCGTGACGGCGATGAGCACGATGTTGATGTCTTCCATGCCCGGGATCGGCGTATTGAACAGCCAGCGCGACAGTGCATCCGCCACGATCGACGCGGACTGCGCCAGCAGCACGACGACGCCAGCCACCGCCAGCATACGGGCGGCACGTCGCAGCCCGGCCTCGAACGGTGTCGAATCAACGATTGCCATTCGCACGTTGCCGATCCTCCGCTTCGATGTCAGCCACGACCTGTTCCATGTGCGCGATCAGCGCAACCCGCTCCGGATCACCGGCAATCCAGCGCTCCCTCATGTGGCGGATGGCGTCGGCAATCAGCACGCTATCAGCCTCCGTGGGTACGTAGAACTGTCGGTGATCGTCGTTCCCGGCACGTTCACGCGCGGCATTGGCTCCGCGCATCATCGAATTGGTGTAGGCCAGCGACAGCGTCTCGCCGCTGGTCTCCACCAGCACCTGCTGTATGGCGGGCGGCAGGGACTCGAAGGCACGCAGGTTCATCGCGACGACACTGGGCGTAAACGTAAGCGGATAGTCCACATGAACAGACGTCACCCTATCCACGCCCAGCGTACCCATGGCGTGCCAGCTGAACAGCGCACCGTCGACAAGGCCGCGGCTGAGACTCTCGGCCAGCTCCGTTGCACCGATTCCCGCCACCGGCGTACCGCCCATCGCCTGCACCATCTGTGCCTCGGAGGCGTCGACCACGCGAATCTTGCGACCGGCGAAGTCGGCCAGCGATTCGAGGCGGAATGTCAGATGTGCCTGGTACGGCGGTGACACCGACAGCGCCAGCGCCTTCATGTTTTCCAGGTCCGGCAGCATGCCCTGTTCGTACATGCGCCAGAATGCGCGCGTCAGAAGCAGCGGATCGTCGTGCACCATGGGCAGTTCCATCAGCTCGACGTTCGGGTACAGCCCCGGTGTATAGCCCGGAAGGAACCAGGTCAGGTCGATGACACCGGTGCGCAGCAGGCGCGACTGAAGGATGGCACTGCGGCCGAGAACGCCGCCGCTGAAGATCCGGATCGTGTAGCCCTGCGGTTCGATCTGCTCATTGACCCGCTCCACCCACGGCTTCAGGGCCTCCCGCACATGTCCGTGAGTCTCGGGTATGAACAACCCGAGTCGAAGAACGCGCTCCCTGCCATGCGCGATGTCCATCGTCGCCGCAAACACCACCAGCAGGACAAGCAGCCCTGTACAGAACCGAAAGTTCATGTCATTCCCCGCCCCCAGGGCAACGCGCCGATCATAACATCACGGGCGCACGCAGCGGCACGAACAGCGGGGTGAAATGGCGCCGATCGCACAGTGCCGCCGCCAGTCGCGCGGCCGGTGACATTCACACTGCGCAGCGGAACCCTGCGATAACGATTGACGGGTCAGGTGATCACCTACCAGCCGATGCCGATACGGAATCCGGTGACACGGTCCCGCTGCGGGCGATGCAGCGGATACGCCATGTACAGTTCGATCGGCAGCATGCCGAACAGTATGCTGCGCGTGGCGATGCCGACACTGACCACCGGCACGCGTTCTGGTGTGGTGCGATCATAACGCCAGTCCACCGACTCCGATGCCGTCCATGCGGCACCGACATCCACGAACAGCAGCGCCTCCGTCGGCATGGCAGGGAACGACACCAGTCCGAAATCCTCGGTGCCCAGCACCTGTGCGCGAACTTCCAGATTCAGCACGCCGATGCGGCTGCCGATCAGCCGTTCGAACTCCGGGCAACTGTTCGACTGTTCGCTGAGTGAGCACTCTTCCACGGAGAACGAGCCGACTTCGTAGCCGCGGACCAGATTGTGATCACCAATATCCAAGGGACCGACACGAAAATCTTCGGCGCCGCTGCCCCAGCGGCCAACGTGCAATGCGCGCATCGCGAAAGTCACCGGACGGCGAAAGAAGTAGCGACGGTAGTCCAGAAGCCCCGTCTGGAAGCTCAAATCACCCGAGGTCCAGCCGGACTCGGCACGGAACCGCGTGCCGCGAATCGGCGAGGCGAAGCCGAACTGCGACGTATCGCGCACGAATGCCATCGACGCCTGCTGCAGGTTCAGCGTCGACGGTGCGGGGAAACGGCCGCTCTCCATGTACGGCGGCTGACCGAGGGGATACACATACCGCTCGAACTCGCGTTTGAAGCTCACACGCGTCACGCCCGCGGAAGCTTCAACCCGGTGGTTCAGTGACAGCGGATACTGCGCGATCAGCGAGCCGCCGCTGACGCGTTGCAGGTCGAAATAGCGCTCGACGACATCCGCAGGCACCGTACCACCGCCCGGATCAGGAACCAGCTGCCGCGACACGAAGGTGGCGCTGGCCAGGTACGGGATTCGCGCAGCCCGCGCCCCCCACTGCAGCCGCCGCGACTGATTGAGAAAGGCCACCTCGGTGCCCAGCGTGTCCTCCAGACTGAGCACACCCTGTGTGCTGCCACCGCTGATCGACGTGGCCAGCATGCGCTCATTGAGAACATCGCTGAACAACATGCTGAATGAGCCGGAGGCGCCGGTGCCGAAGGCATCGGTGCCCACCTCCACCATCGCCGGACCGATGGCGGTGAGCCCCATTCGTGGCTGATAGGCGCTGCTCGGATACGGACGCCTGGCGCCGGGCAGGCCGGCGCCAGGGTTCTCCAGATACTGGCGCACCAGGCTCGGTTGCGTGTCATCGAACAACGGTGGCAGCTGTGCCGCCGCCGGCAGCGAAACCGCTTCCACGGGCTCGCCGACCAGGTCCGTCAACCTGTAGACGTTCCAGCGCCCTTCCTCGAGCACCGAGAACATCACGGTGTCATCCGGACCGGCCACCGACAGCGCCGGACTCTTGGCGGTAAAACCCGACACTCCGGTCTGCACCGCGGTGAGACGCGACGTGACGCCAGACGCGAAATCGTGACGGAACACATCCGCAATGCCATCCGGCTCGGCAACGAAAAACAGGCTGTTGCCGTCCGCGGAAAACTTCGGATCGATGTGCTTGCCATGCCCGAACAACGACAACACTTCGATCCGTCGCGTCTCCATATCGAGCAGCGCAATCTGCAGGGCACCGAACTGCAGCCGCTGCAGTTCGGTGCCGGGACCGCGATCGGTGACGAAGGCAATACGCGAACCGTCCGGCGAAACGCTGGGCAGAAGCGCCGAATAGCCGTCGTCGGTGAGACGCTCGATGTGCCCTGTTGCCAGTTCATAGCGATACAGATCACTGCCACCATCAACCACGGCGGAAAAAACCAGTGACCCGCCGTCCGGTGTCCAGACGGCATGCCGCATGCCCTTGATGCCCTCCAGATCCAGACGCCGCTCGACACGGCCAGCAGCCACATCGTAGATCGCTATGCGGCGTTCGCCGCGTGCGAACACCGAGAACGCAAACCGGCGTCCGTCGGGCGACCAGCCGACGCTGGAGTCGAGAAAACTGAGATTGTCGAAGTGGCCGTCGGCTTCCGAGCGCAGCAGACGTCGATCGATGCGCCCGGTCTGCGTATCCGCCAGAAACAGTTCGATGTCGAGATCCCGGGTGGACAGAAACGCCACCCACCGACCGTCAGGACTGAGACTGGGTGCAAGATTGAGACTGCCCCGTGTGGTATCCGCCGTGAGGACGGCGTCCGCCTGCTCGGCAACCGGTCGGCGCCCATCGAGAATGGGCCGATAGGCCTCATCCAGGGCCGCGTTGAACTCATCCAGAAACTCGTCCGGCGTCAGTTCCAGCACCTGATTGAATGCCGCATCCGGTCCAGAAATCATCGCCCTGCGAAAGAACGCCCTGACGATGTCGTCGTTCCAGCGGCCGGCGATATAGGCGTATACGGCCTGGCCGAAGTGGTACGGCGACAGCTGACGCCGTGAACCGCCTCGGCCGGTGTGCGGCAGCATGTCGTGCAGCAGCGCATCACGCATCCACATCGCAGTGGCGGCATCATGCCGGCCTTCGGACAGATATTCGGCCAGCCCCTCGACGACCCACAACGGCAGGCGGAACAGCTGCCCCGGTTCGCCTTCCATCCGTGAACGTCTTGCCATGTCGAACTGGAACGCATGCACCAGCTCGTGTCCGATCACGTGATCATTGTCGGCATGAATACCGGTCAGCGGCAGTACGATCCGGTCCTGTAATGATTCGGTGAATCCACCGGTGCCCTCACCAATGAGTCCCGAGGTCACCAGCGTCTGCTGAAAATCGGCGTGATCCTGATAAATGATCAGCGGCTTCTTCTCGTCGAAGTCGTGTTCGAAGAAGGTGGACAGACGGTGATACCAGCGCTCCGCCAGTCGCGCCACGTAGTCGGCGGCGGGCGTATCGGGCGGGTAGTAGTGAATGAGAAAGTGATCGGTTTCCAGCACCTGGAAATCGAACTGGTCCCACAGCACCTTGTTGCGCCCGAAATACTGACCTTCGACCACCGACGGCGCGGCGGCAAGCAGGACCGCTGCCAGAACGGCCATGGCACAGCCGGCGATTCTGCGCACGACCTTCACACCGGCGCGACCGGAGCGCGCCGGTACGCCAAGAACAATTCGACCCTGTAGCAATCCCGTATCCTCCGTACCGCGTCGCGGCCACAATCAATGCATGTTGACCCTGTTCAATACACGCGGTTCCACCATCGTGCGGCGCGAGCGCTCGCCATGATCCGTTAAGGTTGTGTTCAGGGTTCATCCGGTACCTTCCGGCCATAGTCCCGATACTGGCTTGACCGGTCATCGGCACCGGAGGACAGCATATGTTTAACATAACATCGAGCCGAGCGGCATCATCTTCGCGCAACGCCCACCGTGTCGGCTGGCTTGCGGTTCTGCTTCTGGCTTTTTCCACCGGCCCCGCCACCGCCCAGCCAGTGGCCGACGACCTCAGTGACGTGGTCGGCCGGATCGCCCTGTACCCGGATCCGCTGATCGCAATTGTCCTGCCTGCATCCACCTATCCGCTTCAGGTCGTACAGGCCGCCAGATTTCTCGAAGACTACGAATATGATTCGAGTCTGCAACCGAATCCGGACTGGGACGACGCTGTCATCGCGCTGCTGAACTATCCGGAAGTCCTCGCCATGATGAATGAGGACCTCGACTGGACGTGGACGCTGGGCGAGGAAGTACTGTACGACCAGGACGGTGTGCTGGACGCGGTCCAGCGCTTCAGGGATCGCGCCTATGCCGCTGGCAATCTGCGCAGCGATGAACGCCAGGTGGTCAGCCGCAGCGACACCGTGATCGAAGTTGTGCCGGTTCAGCCGGAAGTCATCTACGTGCCCTACTACGAACCCCGACGTGTCGTGGTCTACCAGCCTGCGCCAGTGATCTGGTACTACCCGCGCGCCTACCCCGTGTATTACTACCCCTATCCGGTGGACTACCTGTTCCCGACACGCTACTTCTGGGGTGTCACCACGGTGTTCTCGATCGGCTGGCGGACCCGTGTGGTGCACGTCCACCATCATCATTACACCGGTCACCCGTTTTTCGGACGCCCCTACCATGTGCCGTACTACGTTCGCGCGCCACAGACGGTGACCAATATCAACATCCGTATCGACAACCGTCGAGGCGATGTCTGGCGACCGGCCAGTCGTGGCGGCTCACGGCCTCAGACCGTGTCGCGCCGCGATTCGGACTCACGCTTCACTGTTGATGCCCGCGACGACAGCCGACGCCAGACCCGGACCGATTCACGACGGGACGCAGCCGCTACCGGATCCGATGCACGCGCCACCAGTCGCACCGAAACGGCTCGAACCGTGTCCGGTAGCAGCCGGATCAATGAGCGCTTCGATGCGCGCGTGGCCACGCGGGACGGCGGCCGCGAAACCGGTGTCGGCGTACGTGCCACGACCACGCCGCGATCCACGCAGCCATCGACGGCGCCCCGCAGCGGAACGCCGCAGGTCACCACACCACGTAGCGAACGCTCCACCGGAACGATCTCCGGGCGCACCGGCAACCGGCCGGCAACGGGTGACAGGGCTACCGGCGGTGACAGCGCAACCGGCGACAGGCCAACGTCAGCGGGTCGACTGGCTGCACCGGCACAGACTCCGCAACGCCGGACTTCGACGCAGTCGCAGTCGCAGTCGCAGACAACGCAGAGGCAGACCACGCTGGCGCCGCCCGCGCAGCCCCCGACGCGTATTCAGCAGCCCCGGACTTCGCCTCAGGCCCAGCCCCGGACCCAGCCCCGCACTCAGCCGGCTCAGCCTCAGTCGACCCAGCGGTCACCGTCCCGCGTGACCGCTACGCCGAACCGCTCGACCAGCCCGGCGACTCCTGCCGCACCTTCCGCGCCTTCCGCGGACAGGGGCAGCACATCGCGCAGCAGCACACCACCGGCACGAACCTCGAACGACGGCCGCGCAACGATCAACCGCAGGGAACCATCGAACAGTCGCACACGCTGAAGCTGAGGCTGAGGCTGAGGCTGAGGCTACTGACGATGACCGCCGACGCAGGCAGCGCCGCAGCGACGCGCCGCAGCCTGGCGACCTACTCGCCCAGGCGATCCGCGAGTCGCCTGAACACGCGCCGGGCGTTGCCCTCGAAAATCTGCCTGCGCTGTTCGTCGTCGAGGCGTGTGCTCTGATCGATGTAGCGCCTGGTGTCATCGAAATAGAAACCGGTCTCCGGATCGATGCCGCGCACCGCACCAACCATTTCCGACGCGAACAGAATATTGTCCAGCGGAATCACGTCGAGCAGCAGATCGATACCCGGCTGGTGGTAGACGCAGGTATCGAAGTACACGTTGTTCAGCACCGACTCCGCCAGCGGTGGGCGCTTGAGCATGTCCGCCAGTCCGCGAAAACGCCCCCAGTGATAGGGAACGGCGCCACCGCCGTGCGGAATGATCATCTTCAGGGCAGGGAAGTCGCGGAACACATCCGACGTCATCAACTGCATGAAGGCGATCGTATCGGCCGCCAGATAATAGGAACCCGTGGTCTGCATGTAAGGCGTGTTGCAGGCACCGCTGACATGCACCATGGCGGGCACCTCGAGTTCGCACATTTTCTCGTACAGCGGATACCAGTATCGATCTCCCAGATCCGGCCCGGTGAAGTATCCGCCACTGGGATCGGGATTCAGATTGCACCCGACGAACCCCAGCTCCAGCACACACCGCTCCAGCTCACGCACCGACGCATCGATGGATGCACCCGGCGACTGCGGCAACTGCGCCGCACCGATGAAGTTGTCCGGATACAGCTGGGTCAGTCGATAGATCAGGTCATTGCAATGTTCGGTCCACGTCGTACTGGTGGACTGGTTGCCGATGTGATGTCCCATCCAGCTGGCGCGCGGCGAGAAAATCGTGACGTCGGTACCGCGTTCACGCTGCAGCTTGAGCTGGGCACCTTCCACGCTCTCACGCAGCTCATCATCACTGATCCTGACCTCGCCTTTGACCGCGGGATACTGCGGGTCCCTGGCCAGATCGGATTTCTGTTGGTCCCGATATTCACCCAGCGCTTTCGGCGCGGTCGTATAGTGACCATGGCAGTCTATGATCATTGCTCACTTCCAGTTTCAGCAGGATTGATTTCCGCACGGCTCCGCATTGGCCGCGGGGCCACTTCAGCTGGCGACATTATAGTGTCGCTAACGCAAAACGCCCGTGCCGGCCGCCGGCGGGACGGCAGCCGCGGGCCGATCACACCGGGATGCGGACGCAAGCCAGGCCAGTGCCGCCATCACTTCGGGCTGATCGGGCAGCACCGGCAACCGCTCCGCAGCGGCGGGAACCGCGACATCGGGCTCGATGGCCTGTTGATGGATGCGTCCATGACGATCCGCGGTTGCGGCCACCGTCAGCGCCATCGTCGCGCCATCACCCAGCGGGAACGAGCGATTCACCGTGCTCACGCCACGCGTAGGTTCACCGAAGGTGCGTGTCCCATCGCGACCGGCGAAGACGATCGCCACCGCTTCGCCCGCGCTGGCGGTCATCGGCCCGATCAGAAGCGCAACCGGCATGGAAGCCAGCTCGTCATCGCGAACCGGTTCGAACACCCGCAGTTGCACGGACTCGTCGAGCCCACTCTGTCCGTCGCGGTACCAGACCGGAACGCGGCGACCGTCGGCATGCACCGCGAATGCCCAGACACCATCGCCCAGCAGTGGCCCTGTGCCGGTCAGCATGGGCCAGAAAGTACCTCCGGTGTTGCCGCGCAAATCCACGATCCAGCCACAGGCACCCTGTGCCGACAGCTCATCGATGCGTGACTGTATGTCGGCCGCATACGCCTGCTGCATCGCGTGTGTACCGCGCGGAAAAGCGGGAACGGACAGATAGCCCACGCCGTCCAGCATCTGACTGCGCTGTTCCAGTGAGAACATCGGATTGCGTTCCCGCGCGCCCCAGGTCACCGGCCTTTGCGCAGGCCATGCGCCGCCGCGCAGGAAGCTGTGCCCGTCACCCAGTTCGCGCAGCGCCTCACGCAACACCGGATGGGTGTCGGCCGCTACGACCGCCCCGTCCGCACGCGCCAGCACCCGCGCCCGGAACTGTGGCCAGTCGATATGATCCCGGTTGATCGAGTGTTCCTGCATGATGTCGAGCGCGAAGCGCAGGTAGGCATGCGCCTGTGCGGAGATTCCCCGCGTGGCGCGCTCCTCTCCGGGCAGGTTGTGCACGAACAGCGGCATCGCAACTGATATCACCATGATTATCAGAAGCTTGCGAAACTTTCTGCGAGCCGGTTCCATGCCGGCTGCCACACGCCGTGTCACCGCCATGCCACATCCTTTCCGCCCAACCTCGTCATCAGACTACCAAAACCCGGGCCTTGGGTCGGCGATGGCGCAACCAGCACCACTGCGGTATCCTCGATTCATCGTCTGTGATCCCGACGCGCTTCCTGACGGATACGGCGTCAACCATAACCAGATACGAGCGATCGCAGCCCGCGCGCTGTCCTTCCGAGGATCGCGACCACCCACGGCGTCAGGGGAGGCGGCCATGGCACTCGCAACACGTATCGCCACGTCCAGGCTCATGCTGCGCGGCTGGAAAGCCTCTGACGCGCGTCAGCTGCGCGAATCCATCCTCGCCAGCCAGGAAGAACTGCGACGGGTGTTTCCCTGGGCCGCGGCCGACAGACTGTCGGCGCAGGACACCACGCAGTGGCTGGCAGAGAGGCGCGAAGCATTTCTGAGCGACCGGAGCTGGTCGTACGGCCTGTTTGATTCCGCCGAAACCAAGGTGCTGGGTGGTCTGGACGTAAGGCCGGGACGGCGTCAGTGCGACAGGGAAATCAGCTACTGGGTCCGCACCCGCTGCACACGGCGTGGCTATGCCACGGAGGCCGTGTCGGCAATCACGTCTCACCTCTTCACGGACGAGGATGTCGATTGCATCGTCATCCGCTGTCAGCCGACCAACGCACGCGGTGCGGCCATTCCCGAACGTCTGGGCTACACGCCCCGGGAACGGGAAGAGTCACTGGATGACAGTGCACCCAATCGCAGTGTGTGGGAACTGTCCCGTCTGCAGTACTTTGCGGCCGTACAGCTGGCTGTTCAGCCACGACCCTGGTTGAACCGGTAACCACCGGTATCACGAACAGGGCGCCGCGTCAGCCGGGCTGACCGCAGCCAGCCCGGCCCGTCTGATCCAGCCGGCGGCCGGCAGCGGCGGCGAACGGTCAGTTCACGGATACGATGCGAACGTTGAACGTCAGCGACTCACCGGCCAGCGGATGATTGAAATCCAGTACCACGGTGTCGTCACGAATCTCGTGGACTCGGATCGGGCCTTCGTACCCTTCAGCCTGAAGCTGCGTACCGATCACCTGAAGATCTTCGGGAATGGTCTCTTTCGGAATTTCCTGGAACGCTTCCGGATCGACTTCACCATAGGCGTCAGCGGCGACGAGCGTGACGGCCTTGGTCTCGTCAGCCTTCATGCCGGCGAGCGCGGCTTCCAGCGCCGGCATCAGCTGTCCGCCACCCTGTACGTATTCGATCGGCTGATCCATGTCGAGATTGCTCTCGACGACGGTGCCATCCTCGAGTGACAGGCTGTATTCGAAACCGACGGTCTTACCATCTTCGATCACGTCGCTACCCTCCTGTTGCTGGGCGTGGCCGGAATACGCAAAGGCAACGAGACAAGCAGCCGCCAGGAACTGTCGAGACTTCCGGTAATTGTGCATCAATTGGATTCCCCTCCCGACCCTGCGCGGAAGCACTGATATCAGCGCGGCAGGGACGGTCATGCTGAAAACAGGGCGAGCCTAACACGTCATCGAATCACTGACCACGCAGCGCAAACGTCAGCAGTTGCGGTGTCGCCACGGGCATCCACACGCGCGAGTCGAGAATCGGTTCGCCCGATGCGATCACCGCGACGTACTGTTGGCCATCACCGGCCGTGTAGGTGAACGGCATCGAATAGGCGTTCATCGGCAGCCCCGTACTCCACAGTTCATCGCCGGTGCCGGACGAGAATGCACGCAGCTTGCGGTCGTCCGTTGAGCCAATGAACACCAGCCCGCCGGCGGTGGCCAGCGGGCCACCACGTCCCGGCCGTCCGGTGGCGCGACGTTCCGGCGGCAATCCGTCGGTGATTCCCAGCGGCACCCGCCAGACAATCGCGCCATCCGCCGTGTTGACGGCCACCAGCTCTCCCCAGGGCGGCGGCTGACACGGCCATGCGCCCTGGGCGGTGGGCGAATCCGGCTGGGCGACGAACGGCTGGGTGAATCGAGCCGGTCTGTCCGTGGCCGATGAAGTGGCCGCGGCCACGTAGGTGATTTCACCAACATGGCTGATGTGCATGAACAGATAACCCAGCGCCGGATCCAATGCCATCGCCCCCGCGGTCGCGAAACGGGCGGACGGAAGGCGCACGAAGGCGTCCGGCGTGTCGCCGCCCGTCGCAGTGACAACCGGCGAGACCGGATCGATACCTGTGACTTCCAGGGCATCGCGCAACAGCGCCGCGCATGCCGCTGCATGCGTGGCATCAGTGCCCTCGGCGGTGACCAGCACATCGCGCCGCTGATGCAGGCTGCGGTGCAACGCCGCCGTCTGCGGGATCGGCTGGGAGATCGGGGACAGCGCATCGGACAATGCGCTTTGTGTCGGCAGTTCAGTCACCGCGATCAACGGATCGCCGCTGGCACGTTGCAGCAGATGGAGCAGCCCGACGCCACTGAGCAGCGCCAGTCCCGGAACGCGCGATGCACCGCGGCCGGCATCGTAAAACAAAGGTGAGGAAACGATGCCGTGGCCCCATACGTCAGCCCTGATGACATCGTACTGCCACAACGTTCGCCCCCGCGGCCCATCCAGCGCCAGCAGCGAACTCGGTGGCATATCGATCGCCGGCGTCACCGGCTCGGCGGACGCCTGTGCGCTCAGCGACACATGGATGATACCGCGGTCCTGCTCGGCCATGATGCCGCTGACCCGCAGCTGTTCCGCCTGCGGATGCGGCACATCAAAACGCCACAGTGGTTGCCCGTCGTGGAGCGCGAAGGCGCGCACCCCCACCCTGGCCGTGGCCGTGGCAACGAATACGCGGGCGCCCATGATGAGCGGCGTGGTGCCATCGGCGATCGACGCAGCGATCTGTCCGCGATTGCCAAACCCGGCCGCGGGGCGGCCGGTGCGTGCGTTCAGTGCCAGCAGGCTGCCGTCAGCCGCCACGTACAGACGTGGCTCGACAGTGCCGTCACCCGGCCAGTAGGCGATGCCGCGCGCGGAGAAATTCAATCGTGTCGGCCCGTGGCGCCAGACCTCTTTCCCGGTCGCGGCATCCAGCGCGATGACCTGATCGCCACTGGTCAGATACATGACGCCAGCGACGACCAGCGGCGTCGATCGCACGGCAACGGTCAGCTCCGCTCCCAGAGCAGGACGCGCCAGCGCAACCGCCCACGCAGGTTCCAGATCGGCCACGTTACGCGTATTGATGTCGGTCAACGGCGAGTACCGTGATCCTGCCGCATCAGCACCAACGAAGCGCCAATCGCCGGCCACGCGGGCATCCCCGATGGCGCTTCGGGCAGGCAACGGCTCGCCCCCGCCCTCCCCGCCCATGGCCCTCGAAGAACGTTCACCGCCACCGTCGCACGCCGCCGCGGCCAGCACGAGGCTTCCTGCGGCGATCAGGCCGGCCAATGGCCCGACCCGGCGGAAAATCCCACGCACCTGACATCGACACCATGTCGTCATACCGGAACCGTACCCCGAACGGGGTGGCGCTGGAAGCCGCCACGCACGGCTCACCGTGACTGCGACAGCCCGGACCCAATACCCGATGACCCGATGCCCTGGCTCTCGCGGCCCTCGCGGCCCTCGCGGACCCTCGCGGGCTCTCGCGCGGCTGGTCACCCGATACCACCGGAACTGTTCGACAGGCGCGCAGTCAAAACCGTTGTGAGTTGAAAGTCCTGCAGCCGCTGAAATCCAGGGATGTACGTGGTTGGTTGCAGGTTCCGTCAGCGCCTATACAATGCGCGCTGAATGCCACGCAGCCAAGGGGTCGATTACCAATGCGCAAGATCCGTTATGTAGAGTCATCGTTTGTTGCCGCGATCAGCCTCGGGCTGGTGGCCTGCGCTTCCGCCAAGGATGAATGGGGCGTCGCCGAGCAGTCCAGCGCAGTCAAGTTCTATGCGACCCAGCAGGGGTCACGCTTCGAGGGGCAGTTCGAGTCCTTCCAGGCGACGATCGATTTCGACCCCGCCGATCCGGCCGCAGGCCGCATCATCGGCGTGGTGGATCTGGAAACAGTCGACACCCGTGATTACGACCGCGATGAGACCCTGCGTGACGCCGATTTCTTCAACGTCGCCGCCCATCCGCAGTCGCGCTTCGAGTCGCAGCGCATCGAGACCGTCGACGGCGGTTATCGTGCGCATGGCGAACTCACGCTGAAAGGTGAAACGAAGCCGATGGTCATGGATTTCACGTTTGAGCCGAACGGGACATCCGCGGTATTCGCCGGCACGATGAACATCAACCGCTTCGATTTCAACGTCGGCGAAGGCTGGAACGACACCAGCTGGATCGGCGAGCGCGTGACGGTTGAGGTCAGCCTCGACCTGTCCCGCTAGCCATCCGGCGCGGCTGCCCGACGATCTGACGCTGCCGGCGCGTTACCTCGCCGCGAGGTAACGCGCCGGTACGTGTCCATCATCCGCGCTGCCATCACCTCACTGGACCACTGTCGCTGCACATACGCGCGTGCCGCGCGCCCGCGCGCACGCAGCGCATCACCCGATTCCAGCAGCCGTATCGCCGTGGCGGCGAATTCCATTACATCCAGTGACGCCGGAACGATGCCGTCCTGGCCATCGACGAACTCCGCAACGCCCATCACCGGCATCGCCAGCACCGGTAATTCACAGGCCATGGCTTCCAGAAGCACAAGACCCTGGGTCTCGGTGTGCGACGCGAACACAAACAGGTCCGCGGCCCGGTAGCAGTCGAGCAGAGTCGATTCGCGATCCAGATAGCCCACGAACCGCACCATCGAGGCCATCCCACGACCGCGCACCCGCGATTCCAGCTCCTTTCTGGCCGGTCCATCGCCGGCAATCACCAGCACAACATCCTGCCACTGCCGGTTGACGGCCTCGACCACGTCGAGCAGGAAGGCGATATTCTTCTCGAACGCGACGCGTCCGACATACAGCATCACACGCGTGGAGCCGGCGATGCCGAGTTGCGCGCGAAAATCCGCGCCGTCACCACCCTCGAACGCATCCAGACACAGACCTGTCGGAATGACCTCGATCGGTGAACCGACGCCGTAATCGCGCAGCCGATCCGCCATCGCCAGAGAAGGCGAGATGACCGTATCAACCGAATCGCATTGATTGACCGAGATTCGCCGCGCCAGCGTGCGCGACAGGACACGGGGAATGCCACGCACATAGTGGTGCAGATACTCCTCGAACAGCGTGTGGTAGCTCTCCACCACCGGAACACCAAGACGGCGCGCGATCTTCACCCCGTGACGATGCGCAAGAAACGGGGTGTGTACGTGCACGACGTCATAGCGCGCCGGCAGTCCACGACCGGCGCGCGCCAGCGCGGCCGGCCGCATGAGCCGATCTTCCGGATCACAGGGCAGATACAGCGACGCGACGCGTGTCGTACCGGGATCGTCGTGCCAGTCCTGCGGATACGCCGGGACCAGCAGGTCGACCTCGCAGCCACCTGCCTCCAGGTCGCGGCGGAATGTCCTGATCGACGTGGACACGCCGTTCACTCGCGGAAAATAGACATCGGAAATCATCAGCACACGCAATACCGGGCTCCCTCCGGGTCGAACATTGCAAGTGTGGCGCGACAGGATTACCGGATCATGAATCTCTGCAACGAAATCCTAACCTCACCGCAATCCTGCGTTCATGTATGCGGACCAGGATTGATTTCCGGTTTACCGCCGGAGACTTGCCATGACACACAGCCACACCTTCAGGACCGCCTGGATTTCCGACCTGCACCTGGGCACGAAAGCCTGTCAGGCTGATGCTCTGCTCCAGTTCCTGCGCGCCACCAGGTGCAACAGACTGTTTCTCGTTGGCGATGTCATCGACCTCGTTCAGCTCAGACGCAGTGTCTACTGGCCGCCGGCGCACACCGAAGTACTGCGCCAGATACTGCTGATGGCCCGCAACGGCACGCGCGTCACCTACATACCCGGCAATCATGACGACCAGTTTCGGCGCTTCGCCGGATTCCGCTTCGGAAACCTCGACATCGCCCTGCGCGCGATCCACACCACGGCATCCGGACAACGGCTGCTGGTGACGCACGGCGACGAGTTCGACGGCATGCTGCGCTCCACCCGATTCGGCGCGCTCGCCGGTTCCATCGCCTACATCACGCTGTTGAGCGGCAACCGGCTCATACACGGCGTGCGTCGTCTCTTCGGCCTGCCCTACTGGTCTCTGGCGCAACACGTCAAAACACGCATCGGCAAGGCGGTGCACTATATCAACCGCTTCCGCAACGCCTGCCTGACAGCGGCGCAAGAAGCCGGCGTGGATGGCGTGGTTTGCGGCCACATTCATCTTGCAGAGCTGCATGTCCACGGCGCAGGCATTCACGGCCTACGCGGGCTGATCTACGCCAACGACGGCGACTGGGTCGAAAGCTGCTCGGCGCTGGTGGAAGATGCACGTGGCGAACTGAGCATCGTTCGCTGGCACGCGCAGCAGGCATCGGCCAACCTTCGCAAACCCGTTCGGAAGGCCGCGTGAAATGACGCCAGGGTCACGGGCAACCGGTATCCAGGATGCCGTCTGAACAGCGCCGCGGCGCCTCCACATCCACCGGCGCTACCGGGAATCCAATGGAATACACCAAAGCGACAGGCCTGACGAGAATCGTGCGCGCAACCGGCTTTTCCATGTCGGGGCTGAGGGCGGCATGGCACAGCGAGGCGGCATTCCGGCAGGAATGCGTGCTGGCCGCGGTGCTGATACCGACGGCCTTCTGGGTGGGCGGCGATGTCACGCAGATTGCGCTGCTGATCGGCAGCTGTATGCTGGTACTGGTTGTGGAACTGCTGAACTCCGCGGTGGAATCGGTGGTCGACCGCGTCGGCACCGATCATCATCGCCTGTCCGGCCGCGCCAAGGATCTCGGCTCGGCCGCGGTGTTCATCAGCCTGATGCTGACAGTTGCGATCTGGGCACTGATCGGTTGGCAGCGGTTCTTCTGACCGGGCCGCTACCGCATCACGCCGACCAGACCAGGACTTCGGCAATCCGGATGCCGGCCACGGAAATCACGACCCCCAGTATGCCCCCGGCGACGACGTCGGTCGGGTAATGCAGCCCCAATGTCACGCGCGACAGCGCAATCAGCACCGCCAGCACCAGCAGGCACTCGCCATAGACCGGAAAGTAGTGCCAGGCGGTGATGGAGAACGACACCGCGTGCAGCGTGTGGCCGGACGGAAAACTGTAGCGATCCAGAGGCGCGGTGGCGCACACGATCGAACTGTGACTGACGAACGGCCGCTCGCGCACGGTCTGCGACTTGATGAACTTGTAGATGATCACGCCCGCGGCGCCAGTCGCCGCCATCTGTACCGCCACCAGCATGCCGTCGCGACCGTGGGCCGCGGCCAGCCACACCATCAGCGCGTACCAGACCCAGCCATCGCCCAGCCAGCTCACACCGCCGAACAGCGCCCTGCCGGCGGTCACGTGACTGCATCGATTCAGGTAGCGGCACAGCCGAAGCTCCGCCCGTTCGAACCGGTTGAATGCCTGTGCCGTCAGACCCGCCATGACGCATCTCGCAGCCTGTAGCCTGCTACACAGCATCGCCCCCGGATGTGGCAGCGCAATACGGATTGCGTGAATTTTTTATTGCATGGCAGCGTGTTGCGTATCGCCTGTCATCACGCTGTCAAATGGCGGTGATATTCCTGCAGACAACCAGGACCGTCGCGTCCGGCAACGGTAACGATCTGATGAAACTCGCCCTGGTCACCGATGCGTGGCAGCCGCAGGTCAATGGCGTGGTGACGACGCTGAGCCGTACGCGTGAACATCTGCAGGCAGCCGGCGACGAAGTGATGGTGCTTTCCGGTGACACGCACTTCACCGTGCCGTTGCCGTCCTATCCCGAGATTCGCGTTGCGGTGCTGCCCTATCGGCGGTTGTCGCGCGCCATTGGCCGGTTCGATCCGGATGCGATACACATTGCGACCGAAGGTCCGCTGGGCATGGCGGCACGCCGTTTCTGTATCCGCAACCGGCTGTCGTTCACGACGTCTTACCATACGCAGTTCCCGGAGTATGTCCGCAAGCGGCTGCCCATCCCCCTGGCGGTGTCCTACGCGTGGCTGAGACGCTTCCACGGCCGCGCAGACAGAACCCTGGTGGCCACACGACAGCAGCAGCGGCTGCTCCGGAAACGCGGCTTCGACAACGTCGCACTGTGGCCACGCGGTGTCGACACCGAACTGTTCAGGCCCTGCGGTCGGGAGCATCTGCACCTGCCCGGCCCGATCTGGATGTATGCGGGCCGGATCGCCGTGGAAAAGAACCTCGAGGCGTTTCTCAGCCTGCCGCTGGAAGGCAGCAAGGTGCTGGTGGGCGATGGCCCGGACAGGGCGCGACTGACGCGCCGCTATCCCGATGCCCATTTCGTCGGCTACCGCTTCGGCGAGGCACTGGCACAGCATCTCTCCAGCGCGGACGTATTCGTGTTTCCCAGCCTCACCGACACCTTCGGACTGGTGATGCTCGAAGCCATGGCCTGCGGCACGCCGGTGGCGGCGTTTCCGGTGACCGGACCGATCGATGTCGTGCAGGACAACGTCACCGGCGTGCTCGACGACGATCTGATGTCTGCCGCGCAGGCGGCTCTGGGCATCCCGCGCGAGAACTGCCGGCAGTACGCGCTCGGCCACAGCTGGGAGACGGCGAGCACCGTGTTCCGGAGCCACCTCGTCGACTGCCGGAGCGGCCTGTATAGTTAGGGTTGCGGCAACCCGCTCCGCAGCTCCAGATTCCCCTGAACTTACAGGACGTTGATCGTTGACCGCTCTGTTTCTGCCGCTTTCCACATTGCTGCTCGGCACCAGCCTGTTCGTCGCAAGCACGGGGCTGCTGGGCACGATACTGGCGCTGCAGGCCGATGCCGCCGGTTACTCCAGGGTCGTCATCGGCATCGTGATGGCCGCGTACTTTGCCGGCTTCGTGGCCGGCACCTACTTCTGCCCGGGCGTCGTTCGCCGTGCCGGCCACGTGCGCGCCTTCTCGGCATTCGCCGCCTGCGCGGCGGCAGCCGTGCTGGCGCACCCGCTGCTGGTCGGTGCGGTGGAGTGGGCGTTGCTGCGCTTCATCACCGGCGTCTGCGTGGTCGGGCTATACATGGTGGTGGAAAGCTGGCTCAACGAACGAACAACGAACGAAGCGCGTGGACGGGTGTTCGCGGTGTACCAGGTCATCGCACTGCTCAGCCTCGCCGTGGGTCAGTACCTGATTCTGTTCGATCAGGGCTCCGTCACCACCCCCTTCATTGTCGCCGGTGCCCTGCTGTCGCTCGGGCTGGTGCCCATCGTGCTGACTCGTGTGCCCGAACCTGCGCCGATCACCGTCGTGAAGCTCGACCCGCGCGCATTGTGGAAGGCTTCGCCACTCGGCGTGGCAGGCACACTGGTGGCCGCCCTGGCCAACGGCGCCTATTTCGCGCTCGGCCCGGTGTTCGCGCAGAGCATCGGATTGAGCCTCACACAGATCGCCCTGTTCATGAGTCTCGTACTGCTGGGCGGCATGGCCCTGCAGTGGCCCATAGGCCATCTGTCGGACCTGTGGGATCGGCGCACCGTGATACTGGGCGTGAGTCTGGGTGGAACCCTGTTCGCGGCGCTGGCGGCCCTGACCGTCGGACACTTCGACGCCGCGTTCTACCTGCTGGTATTCCTGTATGGCGGCGCCACATTCAGTCTCTATCCACTGTGCGTCGCGCACAGCAACGATAACGTGCCGCAGGACGATTTCGTGAAGACCGCGGGCGGTCTGCTGCTCGCCTATGGCCTGGGTGCGGCGGTTGGCCCTGTGCTCGTGGGGCTGTTGATGAACATCAGCACCGAGGTCATGTTCCTGTGGTTCCTGGCACTGATGCAGGGCGGCCTGGCGGTTTTCATCCTGTTCAGGATGCGCACTCGACCGGCACCGCGGGCAACCGAACCGTTCGTCATGCTCGGCCGTACATCACAGGCCGCGCTGGAAATGATGCCGCACCACGAGTCTCAAGACGATGAGATGCCGGAAGGCGATCCGACCCAGGCAGATCAACGCGAAGCCGGGCACTGAAGGCGGGCGAACCGGAGCCGGGAAACTCCATCCCGGCTCCGGTTCGTCGATTCCTCGTCGACCCGATGGCCTCAGCCGCGCTCCAGGAGCTTTGAAATCTGCTGCCAGTTGATCAGCTGATCGACCACTGCCTGCACGTACTTGGGGCGCGCATTCTGATAATCCAGATAGTACGCGTGTTCCCACACATCCACGGTGAGCAGGGGCCGCAGGCCGTCGCACATCGGATTGCCGGCGTCGGATGTGGTGACGATTTTCAGGGCACCGTCACCGGCCCTGACCAGCCACGCCCAGCCCGAACCGAAGTGGCCGACGGCCGCTTTGGTCAGCTGCGCCTTGAATTCATCAACGGAACCGAAATGCCTGGACAGCTCGCCGTCGAGATTGCTGTCCGGCTTGCTGCTGCCCGCCGGCGCCATGCTGTTCCAGTAGAAGGTGTGGTTCCATATCTGTGCCGCATTGTTGAAAACCGGACCCTTCGAGGTCAGGACCAGCTCCACCAGCGCCTTCTCATCACCGCTGGAGACGTCGGTCAGTTCATTCAGCTTGTCCACATAGGTCTGGTGGTGCTTGCCGTAGTGAAACGACAGCGTCCTGGCGCTGATCACCGGTTCCAGAGCATCCTGGGCGTATGGCAGTTGGGGTAACTCGAACTTCGCCATTCCTGAACTCCTGTATTTGGAATGAAAGCGCATACCTTAACGCTTTCGCGCGCCGCTGTGCGAGTCGACATCGGTGCCGTCGGCCTGCGACGACGCCACTACTGCATCAACACTGTGCCTGTCGCCATGACAATGCTCCGAAAGCGGGCAGGCAGGCCGGCCGCACGATGTGTCGATCGCCCCAACACCGCGGATTCGCGCGACATGCGACTCTGGCACGAAGCTTGCTACGTATCAGGTGGGCAGAGGCGGTCGTCACCCATCTGGCATCGCGCCCTCCGTCGCCTTCCCCCCCCGGTTGTGCGGCCGCTTCTGCCCACCATGCCGCACATCCAGACACGGCTCCGGCGACGATCAACGGCAGGCGCGAACCGACTCCCGCACCGCGCCCGCCGGCGGACGATCCGCGGGTCGCGACGGGCTGTGGTTCGCGGATGCGTCACTGCCCCCCTTCTGTCAGAATCCGCCACGCTGCCATCAGGGGTGGGGAGGCGCATATGAGTCTGGAACTGGAAATACGCACCGGCTGGCCGGGTGAACTGCGAACGCTGCTTGAGATGCATCCCCGCGATACCTGGTCGTCGCATCCGAACGCGGCACTGGCGCAGTTCTGGCTGGAACGGCACGGGATGTTCAGACATCATGCCGCCGAACTGGCTGCCGCGGCCGAGGACTACCTGAACGGCAAACGCGGCGCCACGGAGTTCCGTTACTGGCTGGCGCCGCGGCTGCAGACTTTCATTTCACACCTGCACGGTCACCACGAGATCGAGGACCACCACTACTTTCCGGCGTTTCGCCTGGCGGAAGCGCAGCTTTCTCGCGGATTCGACGTACTCGACAACGACCATCAGGTGTTGCACGACAGCATCGTCAGCCTTGTGGAGACCACCAATGCGTTTCTCACCGCCGCCGACGAAGAGGCTCTGAAACGCAGTGGCGACATCTGCTCACACGCCGTCTTCACACTGAACACGCGCCTGCGCCGCCATCTGGAAGACGAGGAAGACCTGATCATTCCGGTGATACTGGAGCATCGTACCGGCTGACGCCGAGGATGGCGGCAGCAGCCACCGTGGCGAACCGCGCGCCACGACCGAAGGCACGAAGTCACACGCCTTCAGACATCCGTTGCAGCGTCCTCCGGTCTGGCGAATACAACGGCGATGTTATTGGCCGGCAGTTCATTGACCTCGAGCAGCGCGAAACCACAGCGCTGAGCTTCAGCTGCGACCTGATCCAGCTCACGCAGACCCCATGCCGGATTGCGTGACTTCAGGTCGGCGTCGAATGCGTGATTGCCCGGTGCCAGCGGCACGCCCCGGCGCCGAAACGGCCCGTACAGCACCACCGGACCTGCACCGGCAATGATGCGATCACAGCCGGCAAACAGCGCCGGCGTCGTTTCCCAGGGTGAAATGTGGATCATGTTGATGCAGACGACGGCATCGGCCCTGTCGACCGGCCACGGATGCCGGGTGACATCCAGCGCCAGCGGCGGGCGCAGATTGTCCAGTCCTGCCTGGCGCACACGCTCGGCAATCGCATCGCAGGCCGCGGCATCCGGATCGCTGGCCTGCCAGATGACCTCGGGCAGCGCGGCCGCGAAATGCACCGCATGCTGCCCGGTGCCGCTGGCGATCTCCAGCACCGTGCCGCGCTCGGGCAGCACGCGCCGCAGCACGGCGAGGATCGGGTCCTTGTTGCGTTCAGCCGCGGGGCTATGCATCAGGTTCATCAGACCAGTGCGCGCGCTTCGTCCTTCAGCGCGGCAATGGCGGACCGGATCTCGACTGCTGAACTGCCATTGGCCAGCACCGCGCGTGACACACTGGGCAGGACGCGTCCGCGGGCACTGGCCATTCGCGTCCGCACGTCATCGACGGTGGCACCCTGTGCGCCGACGCCGGGCGCAAGAATGAAGGATCGCGGCAATGCATCCACGGTCTGCGATGCATCACGGCAGGTGGCGCCGACTACCGCGCCGACCGGACCGGTTCCATCGGCGGCCAGGCGGAGGTTCAGTTCGGTAATGACATCACAGATCGCACCGGCCACTGTGCGACCGTCCTCGCGTCGTGCAATCTGAAGTGCCTCGCCTTCGGGATTGGACGACCGCACGACGACGAACACGCCACTGCCGTGGCCGACGGCGAATTCGATCGCACCCTGCAGCGCCTCGATACCAAGGTACGGACTCAGGGTCGCCGCATCCACCCGCATCGGGCTGCGCGGTGAAAACAGCGCTTCGGCGTAGGCATTGCCGGTGCTGTCGATGTCACCGCGCTTGACATCGAGCAGCACCTGTACCTCGCGTGCGCGTGCATCGGCAATCAGCGTTTCCAGCGCAACGATGCCGTCGCTGCCGAAGCGCTCGAAGAATGCCGACTGCGGCTTGACGATGGCCAGCCGGTAGTCCGCCGCCTCCAGCACGCGACGACCGAACGCCAGCGCACCTTCAGCGGAATTTTCCAGTCCACAACGCGTCAGCAGCGCAGCGGACGGATCAATGCCGATGCACAGCGGGCCGTGCTCGGCAATTCGCTGGCGGAGGATTACGGCAAAGTCACTCATCGGCTCGGCGGAGAAGCTGACCTGGCGTCCTGAGGACCGGGAGGGAATCTGGTGGAGCCGATGGGAGTCGAACCCACGACCTTCGCATTGCGAACGCGACGCTCTCCCAACTGAGCTACGGCCCCACATGCTGCAGGCGCGGATTATCCGTCACACCGGATACCAGCCGCAAGCTTGATTCCGGTGACGGTGAACGGCCGGCCCTCAGGCCATCGCTCAGCCCGCGCCCTGCACCGTGATGACCACCTCGCGGCGGTGTGGCGAGGTGCGGTGCTCCCACAGATAGATTCCCTGCCAGGTTCCCAGTCCCAGCCGCCCCGCCACCACCGGAATCGACAGGTGACTGTGCGTGAGAATGGAGCGCACATGGGCAGCCATGTCGTCCGGACCTTCAGCCGTGTGGATGAAGCGCGGATCGCCATCGGGCACCAGATCACCAAAAAAAGTCTCCAGGTCGTGCCGAACGTCCGGGTCGGCGTTCTCGCACAGAATCAGCGAAGCGCTGGTGTGGCGGACAAACAGATGACACAGCCCCGTACTCACGGCCGCCGTCCGCACAACCTCCGTCACCGCTGCGGTGATGTTCCACGTACCGCGGCCGCGGGTATCCACGACGATGGCTTCCTGAGTCGTTTTCATGCCGGTTTCCTGCAACATGCGACAATCATTGTCCATGACCCCCGAACGCATCAACAAGCTCAGGCGGATACTGGCCCGACGCCAGCCGGACCTCACCCTGTTGGCCGAGCATGTCTACAAGACGCACAACTTTTCCGCGATTCTGCGCAGCTGCGATGCGGTGGGCATGTTCGCCGCGCATGCGGTGGCGCCGCATGGCACGGTTCGCCGCTACCACATGATCGCCGGCGGGGTGAACCGCTGGATCAACGTGACACTGCACGACGATACCAGCCATGCGTACCAGGCACTGCGTGCACAGGGCTGGCGGCTGATCGCGGCCCATCGCGGACCACAGGCCATCGACTACCGCGACGCGGACTACACCGGGCGGGTGGCGATCGTGGTCGGCATGGAACGGGATGGCCTCAGCGGGTATGCCATCAACGATGCCGACCTTCTTGTGTCGGTGCCCATGCGCGGCATGGCCGAGTCGCTGAACGTGTCGGTGGCCGCGGCGCTGGTCCTGTTCGAGGCGGCAAGGCAGCGTGAAGCGGCCGGTCTGTACGAGCGGTCACGACTGACCGCCGAGGAATCGGCCGGTACCCTGTTCGAGTGGGCCTACCCGCACGTGGCGCGGCGCTGCCGCAGGCTGGGTCGGCCCTACCCTGAATTGCGCGAGGACGGCAGCATGGAGGTCAATCCGCTTGCGCCGGATCCGCTCGCGAGCGGCGAAGCCGATCAGCGCTGACGGACAACGGCATCCGTCGACCCGGCTTCGGGCCAGGTCACGCCGTAAACGAACCGCAGTGTCTTGACCTTGCCGAAGCGTGGCCGTGTCACCACGTAGATGTTCTCCATCTCGTCGTCGGCGATCTCAGGCACGCTCTGATGACCCTTCAGTTCGGCGACCATGGGGCCGATCAGATCGCCATAGGTGATCACCAGCACGATCTTGCCCGAATGATTCTTCACAAGGCGGTCGGTGAAACGTTCAAGATCATCGTGCTCGGCCACCTGAATGTTCAGGTCGAGTGCGGCCGCCAGCGGCTCGGCAGTCTGCTGCGTGGCCAGCGACGGGCTGGCATAGATCACGTCCACACCACGCACCACGTCGACGCGCTGCATGACGTCGGCCAGCAGGCTGGCGCGCATCCGACCGCGTTCGTTCAGCCCGATCCCGGCCCAGGGCCGGTCGTCGGCACTGGCGTTCGCGGCCAGATCGGCGTGCCGGACAACGATCACCGTGGTCGGCATGCGGGATTCCAGCAGCCAGGCAAGCCCGATGGCCGACAGCACGAAGACGAACATGGGTACCAGCCGACGGCGGCGGCGGCTCAGCATCGAGCGTGGTCGATTCGCTGCCACGGCGGCGTCAGTCGCGGTGGGACCGCGGGTCACGCGGATCCTGCGGATCGCGCTCGTCGACCACGGTGTATTCGACTTCTATGGCGCGTGCGTCCCCGGAGCGTTCGCCTGATCGCGTCCCCGCACTGCCCTGCCCGGACTGATCACGGCTTCCGCCAGCGCCGTGATGTCCCTGTACGGCACGGGCAAACCTGCGGCGCAGCCACCAGATGCGCAGGTAGAACACGATGGCCGCGACGATGGCGAGACCGAGCGCGACAGCGAGGATCACCGCACCGATCAGCACGGCGCCGATCAGCACCACGCCCATCGCGAGCACCGACAGCACCTGCACGACGGGGTTCGTGGAAGTGCGCCAGTTGAAAATGCGTCCGGTCATCGGAATGATTCTAGCCTACCGGGCTTCGATGCGACGGAAGTAGCCGTCGAACCAGACGCGCCATGCCTGCGTCGCCGAGTCGTATTCTTCCAGCAACTGACGAACCACACCGTTCTCGAGTGGAATCCAGGCGGCGCGGAATGCCGACACCCGATCGATGGTCGTGTACTCCAGCGTACCCTGCATGCGCATCTCACCGTCGACCATGCCACCGCTGATGTCGAACAGCGTACCGCCCGAACCCACCCAGACCTGGCGCCACTGCTCCATGCTGGGCGTGTAGAAGCTGATGCTGCCGCCCGTGGCGCCGGCAATGCTTTCCCAGCGCTCCTCGACGCCGCAGTCGCCGTCGCGGCGCCTGATCGTGCTGTGGCCGGCCAGTGAGCCATCGGCCGCGCGCACTTCCCAGCGCCCGATCCAGAAGTCGAATTCGTATGCCTCGCGCATGGATTCACAGGGATAAACACGATCGCGCACACTGCGTTCCACACGCGTAAAGCGCTCACCGCCGCGCAGCGAAGCCAGCTCCGGTGCCGACAGCAGCGGCTGCAGCGCGCGCAGGCCGGCGTACTCGGCCATCTCCAGCTCCGCCATTGCTTCCTCCGGGCGGCCCAGCGCCGCGTGATTGCGGGCACGCTCGAAGTGGATCATGGCTTCGGGCCCTTCCGCCTCGGCTGCGCGCTGAAGCGTACCCAGCGCGTCGTCATGGCGCCCCAGCTCACGCTCGGCCTGCGCGATGCGCAGCAGGCTCAGGCCGAGCCGGAAGTCACCGTCCCCGTCGTCCGTGGCCTCACCGCCAGCCGCATCGATCTGCCGCTGAAAGGCGGTGATCGCATCCGCCCAGTGGCCCTGCTCGAAGGCCTGGGAAGCCGGATCCAGGGGCACCACCTGTGCCACCGGGGCGGTGCTGACCAGAGCCAGCGCTACGATCAATGCATTCGCACGTGCCACCAACACACTCCTCGGGAAAACTGCCGTAATGGTCGGGGCAGAGGCCGCTGTTGGCAAGCTCAGTGCCACTCAGCTTGCATCGGCGTCCACCGCTCGCGAGAATGCGGGCGCCGGAGAGGTGGCACAGCGGTCGAATGCGGCGGCCTTGAAAGCAGTTGCAGGAAGGGTGGCAGAGTGGTCGATTGCACTGGTCTTGAAAACCAGCGACGGGAAACCGTCCGTGGGTTCGAATCCCACCCCTTCCGCCATATGAAACAAGCGCTTCCGGCACCCGCGCCGCGCCGGCGAGCACACGCCGGCTGAGACGCCGGCACTGGCGGAAAACCCGTCGGTTGCTCTATGCTGGTTGAAAGTGACAACAATCCGGTGTCATCGGGAGTGCCGCCCTCCGGCGACGGATATCCGCAGCGCGAACACCCTGCCCGCTCCCGTTGGTGGCCTATCAGCCTGATGATCGACAAACCCGCGCCCTCTGCTCACCAGAAACCCAGTACATGACCGGAAAAGCCCCGACTCTGACTATTCGCGAAGCGCGCCCCGAAGACGTCTACAACATCATCGACCTCACCGAGCGAGCCTACCCCGGCATGGCGCCGTACTCGCCGGCCATGATTCGCGGCCAGATCAATGCCTTCCCGGAAGGTGTCTGGGTGGCGGAACAGGACGGCACGATTGTCGGCTACTGCGCCACGCTGCGACTGTCGGAAGAACGCGCGCTGGCTGCCCACTCCTGGCAGTCGATCACTGGTGGCGGCTACGGCGCCACGCACGACGGTGAGGGTGAATACCTGTACGGCTACGAAATCTGCGTCGACCCGGCAATGCGCCGTTATCGCATCGGACAGCGCTTCTATCGCGAGCGCGGCCGGCTGTGCGAGAACCTGCGCCTCAAGGGCACGGTGATAGCGGGTCGTCTGCCAGGCTACGCCAGACGCCGTCAGCAGTTCAGCTCGCCGGAGGAATACATTGAAGCGGTGAAGGCGCGCAAGGTGCGCGATCCCGTACTCGGCTTCCAACTGCGCAACGGCTTTGAAGTGATCGGCGTATTAAAGGACTACCTGCCAGGCGATCGCGAATCCGGCGGCTTTGCGGCGCATATGGTGTGGCGCAATCCGCTGTACAGCGAAGCGGACTCCCAGACCAGCGGCGTCGGCAGGACGCGCCGGGTCCAGACCAACCGGGTTCGTATCGCCACCGTGCAGTATGGCCAGCGCCGTATCAGCTCGTTCGACGAATTCCGCCAGATGGTGCTGTACTTCATCGACGTCACCGCCGATTACCGTTCGGACTTCGTGCTCTTTCCGGAGCTGTTCACACTGCAGCTGCTGTCCATCGAGAACGACCCGGTGTCTCCCAGCGAGGCGATCCGCCAGCTGAGCCAGCACGATCCGGCGCTGATGGACCTGTTTCAGGACGCGGCGATCAAGTACAACATCAACATTATCGCCGGCAGCACGCCCGTGATTCGTGGCGACGAACTCTACAACGTGACGCATGTGTTTCTGCGTGACGGCACCAGCGAAAGTCAGGACAAGATCCACCCCACGCCCAACGAAAGTTACTGGTGGAACATGGCCGGCGGTACGAAGGTCAAGCTGATCGACACCGACTGCGGCCCGGTCGCCGTTCTGATCTGCTACGACGTGGAGTTCCCGGAGCTGACGCGGCACCTCACGGACCAGGGCATGAATATCCTGTTCGTGCCTTTTCTCACCGACGAACGCCAGAGCTACCTGCGGGTGCGCTACTGCGCGCAGGCCAGAGCGGTGGAAAACCAGATCTACGTGGCGATGTCCGGCAGCTGCGGCAACCTGCCCAATGTACCGAACATGGACATTCACTACGCCCAGAGCTGCATTCTCACGCCGTGCGATTTTCCCTTCGCCCGCGATGGCGTCGCCGCGGATACCACGCCGAATGTCGAGATGGTCGCGTTCGCCGACCTCAGCCTGAACGCCCTGCGCACGGCGCGTCAGAGCGGCACGGTGCGCAATCTCAGGGACCGTCGCCACGATCTGTACAGCGTGCAGTGGCGTGGGCGCAGCTGAGTAGAATTCACCCGACCATGCTGATATAAAGGCTTGAATATCAAAGGGGGATATGAATCCATGAATGCCGTCGCGTGTCTTCGCCTGGCATGGATCGCCGCGGTTGCCGTCATCACGTTGACCGCCGCGCCCGCCGCCGCTGCCAACAGCGAACTGTTTCCCAGGCCGGCCGGCATAGAGCCCGCGGTCCAGTTCTGGACGCGTGTCTACACCGAAGTGAACACACGCTCCGGATTCATTCACGACAACCTCCATCTCGACGTGGTCTACGCCACGCTCCGCTATCCGGAAGGCAGCAGTCAGGCCGAACGCCAGCGGCTGCGCGATCGCGAACTCAATCGTTACCGTGAAATCCTCAACAAACTGGGCAACGGAACCCGCAGCGGGCTCAGCGAGGAAGAACGGCGCGTGCTGGCACTGTGGCCGGCGCATGTCAGCAATGCGGAACTGCGTGCAGCCGCGCAACGCGTGCGGTTCCAGCTCGGGCAGTCCGACCGGTTTCGCGCCGGCCTTGTTCGCGCGGGCGAGTGGAAACCCTACATCTACCAGGTGCTGGCCGCGCGCGGACTGCCCCGCGAGCTGTCCGTACTGCCGCACGTGGAGTCGTCGTTCGACCCCACCGCGTACTCCCACGCCGGCGCGGCCGGCATGTGGCAGTTCATCCGCTCCACCGGCATGCGCTACATGCAGATCGACCATATCGTCGACGAACGCCGTGACCCCTACTTCTCCACAGACGCGGCCGCACGGCTGCTCGCCGACAACTTTTCGCTGCTGCAAAGCTGGCCGGTGGCAATCACGGCGTACAACCACGGTGCCGGCGGCATGCGACGCGCCGTGTCGGAGCTGGGCACCAGCGACATCGGCGTGATCATCCGCGATTACAACGGACGGGCTTTCGGCTTCGCTTCGCGCAACTTCTACCCCGCCTTTCTCGCGGCGCTGGACGTGGACAGCGACCCGGAGCGATTCTTCGGACGCATCACACCCAACCCCGCGCGCGACCTGGTGGTCGCACCGTTGCCGGGCTATGTCGGCATAGACACGATTGCGCGGGTTCTGGAAACCACGCCGCGTGCATTACGCGAACTCAACCCCTCGCTCAGCGACCTGGTGTGGAGCGGCGAGAAGTATGTGCCACGCGGCTTTCGGCTGCGCGTACCGGCCAGGGGCGGTCTCGACCCCGCGGCGCTGCTGGCGGCGCTGCCTGCGGGTGAACTGTTCGCCGCACAGACGCCCGACGTCGAGCACCGTGTGCGCAGTGGCGAAACGCTGTCGCAGATCGCCCAGCGCTATCGCGTCAGCGTCAGCGCCCTGATGGGCATGAACGGACTGTCCAGCGCCAACTTCATTCGCGCCGGACAGGTCCTGCGCCTGCCCGGCCATGCGGAAGCGGCAGCGGATGCGGTGCTGGCCAGCACCCGCGAAGTGTCCGCGCAACCCGTGGTCGTCGACGGCATCTACGTGGTGCGCCCCGGTGACAGCATCGAACGCATTGCCCGTAATCTGGGTGTCGCTCAGGAGTCCCTGCTTGCGGCCAACAACATTGCCAATCGCAATCGTATCACCGCCGGACAACAGCTCCGTGTACCGCGCGCCGCCGGCGTGGAACCGGCGATATCTCTTGCCGAAGAAGCGGCGCTCGCCGTCCTGTCCGATTCGCGTCAGTCCGGCGCACGAGAGTCCGCGTCCGCCTCTGCCGCGGACGCCGCACGCGGTGACGATCAGGAACAGCTGGCCGGCGAATCCGCTCCGGCCAGTGAGCTGGCGCGCCGCCCCACCCCGCTGGTGCTGATCGCAGCCAGCGACCCGGTACGCTATGAGGATGCGTTCTACGACGGCCGCCATCTACCGGAAGAAGCCGACGCGGCGGATAGCCCTGGCGATGCCGCCGGAGAATTGCGCGATGCCGGCCTGGCCGGTCTCTACGACTCCAGTGGCGAGGATCCCAATGCGCTGGAGTCGCGTCAGGATGACCTGGCCGCCGATCCCAGCAACTACCTCGTTGCAGGCAATCACACCATCGAAGTGCAGCCACTGGAGACACTGGGCCACTTCGCGGACTGGCTGGAACTGCGCACGCAACGGCTGCGCGACCTGAACGGCATGCCGTTCGAGCGCGCCGTCGTCATCGGCCAGTCGCTGCGTCTGGACTTCTCGCAGGTGGATCCGGCCACGTTCGAGCAGCGACGCAAGGCCTACCATCGCGACCTCCAGGATGCGTTCTTTTCCCGCTATCACATAGCCGACGTGGAACAGCACGTGGTGCGACGCGGTGAATCGCTGTGGGTGCTGGCGAACCGTACCTACAGCGTGCCCGTCTGGCTGCTGCGTCAGTACAACCCGGAACTGGACCTGGATCGCGTACAGCCGGGCACGGTGGTCAACTTCCCCCGCCTTCGCCCGCTGGCCGACGGCGCGGCCACAGGAGACCCGTCGGCATGACACGGCAACCGGAACCGGGACAACGCATGGACCGACGCGGCTTTCTGGCCGCCATGTCGTCCGTCGCCGGCGTTGCGTTGTCCGGCTGCGACGCGGGTGAGTCAGGCGCGCAGATCACGATCGGCTCCAACCCCGCGGGCACCCATGTCTATGCCGTTGCCGCGGGGCTTGCGAAGGTGCTGACAGAACGCGGCGGCATGCGCACGTCCATCAGGCCGTTTTCAGGCTCTTCGGTTTACATCCCGATGATGCAACGCGGTGAAATCGCGCTGGGACTGAACACCAGTATCGATTCCTACCTGTCGTTTCGCGGACTGCCGCCCTATGCCGATGCGATGAGCAATCTGCGTCTGGTCGCGAACATCTTCCCGCTGCCCATCATGTACATGGTGCGCGCCGACTCGAATCTGTACCGCGTGGAAGATCTTCGCGGCCAGCGGGTCGTGGTCGCGTTCCGCGCCAACGCCGCGCTGGAACAGCTGCATCACGGCATTCTCGCCACCGGCGGACTCACCGAAGACGACGTTCGCGCCGTCACCGTGTCGGGCCTGCAGGACGCGATGCGCCTGCTTCAGGAAGGACGCGCCGATGCGGTGCCCACCGGACTGGACACGGCGCTTGCGCTGCAGGTGCATTCATCGCTGTCGGACGGCATCCGCTATCTGACGATGGGCGAGAACGAAGACAGACTGCCGGAAATCATGCCGGGCGCCAATCCGGTCACGATCACGCCGGGCCCCGGCAGCGTCGGCATGCCCGCTCCGATCCGTGTTGCCGGCGTGGCCGATTATCTCAATACCGGAACGCACCTCACTGACGATCAGGTCTACCGCATCGTCGGTACGCTGCACGAAAACTGGGAGGAACTGCGGCGCGACCATGCCCAGATCCGGCCCACGCAGGCCGATCAGCTGGCCCCTTCAGACAACGTGCATCCGTATCACCCCGGAGCCATCAGATACTACCGCGAAGCCGGTCTGTGGACCGAGGCGCACGAAACGCAACAGGCCCAGATGCTGTCGGGCATCTGAGCCTGTTACACAATACCCTGCGCCGTCAGAACTGCTTGGACAGGTTCATGAATACGCGGCGCCCGAGCCAATCGTACTGGGAGTAGAACGCGGCGTCGCCAATGTGTTCCATTACACCGCCAACAGACGAAACGCGCGGTGGCTTCTTGTTGAACGCGTTGGCCACACCCAGTCGCACAGTCAGGTCGCCATCGAACCGTCGCGATGTCGAGAACGAGTGATAGAACACGCTGTCGGCCGCACGCACCACACGCACCGTGTCACCGCGATACGTCGCCGTGTCGCCGAGACGGTCGACATCTGAAACCGAACCGACCATCTGCACGCCCCAGTAGGCCGACCAGTCGCCCACGTCGGCCGTCAGGTTCAACCGGCCCACCCATTTCGGGTGGCCGAATTCACCATTCTCGTCGCGCACGGTATTTTCGAACAGCGCGACGACGTTGGTCTTCTGGTAGGTATGCTGGGTGTCCAGCATCAGGGATCCCCAGCGGGTGGGCACACGGTAGCGCACCGAGAAATCATAGCCGCGGTTGTTCTGTCTGGCGACATTGAAGTAATCGTCGCGGATGGTCACGATGGCGTCATCGGGTCCGCCGCGCTCGAACAGGTCGCACAGCGGGTCCGTCGGGTAAAACTCCGAGTCGTAGCAGCTGCGCACGATGCGACCCGCACCACGCTGGTCGATCTCGTCCTTCACTTCGATGTCGAAGTAATCCAGCGAGAAACTGACGTCGGCGAACATCGGCTGCCAGACGACGCCGACGGTGTTCGAAGTCGACGTTTCAGCGTCCAGCACACCCTGGGCGCCTCGGGTAAAGATGGTTGCCGAGCCGGCACCGCCGGTGAACCCGGGTCCGACGTCGACCGCGCAGTTGTCCGCTATGCGCTGCGAGATATTGCCGGCGTCCAGCTCGTTTTCCCAGTTGCGGCACGGGTCAACCTGTGCCTGACCGAGGAACCCGGTCTGATCGGCCAGGTACAGTTCGAACAGCGCCGGCGAACGGAACGACGTACCCCTGTTCGCGCGCACGGCAACGGTCTGCGTGGCCTGCCAGCTCAGCCCGAGCTTGTAGGTGCTGTCATCGCCGTAGGACTTCACATCCGTGTAGCGTGCCGAGGCATTGAGGCTGAGCATCTCCACCAGCCGTCGCCCGGACAGCAGCGGCACCTGGAACTCGGCGAACACCGCGCTGGTGGTATCGCGACCGGCCGTCACACCCGACGCCGACTGACCCCAGGTGTTGCCCGCCAGTGTGATCTCACCGGGCACGTCGCGAATCCGGTCGCGCGTGTACTGCACGCCGAAGGCGCCACCCACGGGGCCCGCTGGCAGCGTGCCCAGGCGACCGCTCACATACCCCTCAACGGACTGCTGGCTGTAAACCGTCCGGCCCACCTCGTGACCCAGCAGGAAATCCCGGACTTCCTGCGTGAAGTTGCCGGCCAGAAACTCGGGATCGAACCACGGCAGATCGATGCACGGGATGCCTCGCGCGTAGGTCACCAGACCCACGCAGGAATCATCCCAGTTCACCTCGAAGCCGTCCTCGTCCAGGATCGCATCATTGAAGATGCGATCATTGCGATACTTGCCGTCCGATCGGCTCAGCTGCAGCGAGACATCCCAGTTCCAGTTCGAGCCGAAGTCGCCGGTGGCGCCAAGCAGATAGCGGGTGTAGTCCACCTCAACCCGGGAACGGTTGTGGTCCGTCACCGGTGTCGGACTGACCAGCACGAAGCCCTCCCATCCATCGGCTACCGGGTTGCCGAAGCTGCTGCTGAGCATGTCCTGCCAGAACTGACGGTAGCTGTGGGTGGCCGTGGTCCGGCGGTTGTAGAGCACCTCCGCATAGCCATACACCCGATCACCCAGCTCCAGGCCGCCATCGGCAAAGAAGGTGGAACGCTCCACCTTGGGCTGAACGGAAGCCGACGCACGAAACGGATGCAGCGCGTTCGTTACGGCATCGGACGCGCGGTCGTAGTTGACCAGATACCAGTCCGGCGGTGCGACCAGATACTCGGGATCGTCGGGATCGGTGTCGATGGGCGGTATGTAGTTACCGAGATCGCCATCGTAGTCGTACTGCAGCAGCGCGCCGGACGGGAAGTTCGGCGCGGAACCGAACACCCACACGTGCCCCCAGGCCAGATCGGCACAGCGATAACGGCCCGTTCGGGGATCGACCACATCGACCCGCTCACCGGTTGTTTCATCGAATATGTACTGCTCACCGCAGGCGAAATAGTCACGCTGCCCCATGCGCAGCTCGGCTTCACGGTGAAAATCGCCGCTCAGCTGGAAGTGCCCGCGGTGACCCGTCTGGCCCCACGACACACTGAGGCGCGATTCCTGCCCGCCACTCTTCGTCGGCTGGCTGATGAAACCGTCCACAAGACCGCCGTCCAGGCGACGGGTGAAGATGTTCACCACACCGGCCACGGCATCGGAGCCGTAAATGGACGATGCGCCGTCCTTGAGAATCTCGACGCGATCCACCATGGTCAGTGGCAGCACATTGAAGTCGAAAGAGGACACGGCGCCACAGACACCCGCGGGGCCGGCTCGGCGGCTGTTGAGAAGCACCAGCGTGCGGTTGGCGCCCAGCCCTCTGAGGGACAGCGTACGGGCACCGGTACCGCCATCTTCAACGAAGATGGTCGACGACGCCGCTGTCACCTGGGGTGAGCCTGAGGCGATCGTGGTCGTCTGCAGCAGGGTGCCCAGATCCGACACGCCGCGCAGCTGCCCGCTTTCGGCGGTAATCACGTCCATCGGCGCGGAACTGGTGTAAACGTCCGGCCGGATCCGGGTACCGGTCACGACGACCTCGTCGACCTGGCCCTCCTGCGCCTGAACGGGCTCGATTCCAATCCACGGCGTGGCTGCGAGCACAAAGCCCACGGCTGTTGCCAAAGGTGATTTCCTCAACATGGCGCATCCCCGATGCTGTAAAAAAACAACGCGGTGATCGCATCCGGCTGGCGCCCTTCCCCGACTGCAGCTGTGCGAAACCGACAGAAAAACCGTAAGGGGCCACTAATACCGGAGTATCCGCCGCCCCGCAAGCTTGCGGGAAGCGGATTGCGGACCATGTCGCAACTGATCGGGTGGTCTCATCACCCGGTCTACGCCCCGGAGGCATCGGCCCCGAAGGAGCCGGGCCGGACTGGATTGCGCGCGCTCAGGAAGCCTGACGCCGTCCGTGCCGCAGCTGCCATGCAGCCGGACGGCCATCGCCCGTGGGCTGATACCACACGGAGTAGTCTCCGAGGGCCTCCTGGTACTGACGCAGCGGATCCTCGCCTTTGATCTGGAAGGAATTGAAGCCGATACGCAGCATGAAATGCAGCTGCTCCATCAGGACATCGCCGATGGCGCGGATCTCGCCCTCGTAGCCGTAGCGATCCCGCAGCAGCCTGGCATAGGAATAGGCCCGGCCATCCTTGAAGGCCGGAAACTCGAGCGCAACCAGAACCAGTTGGCCAAGGTCATCGGCGATCAGCTCAGGGGACTGGTCGCTGCGCAGGCGCACGCCCACCGGCGTACCACGCGCGGTCAGCGCATCACGGTGCGCCTGCCACTGATCGAGGCTGACCAGCACCGGCACACCGTCGGGAATCGCGTCCAGCGCGCTGACGTCCTGGAACGCATCGTCAATCAGTTCGCCGTCACGGACTATCGTGGTCATACCCGCCTCGCTCATGCCACCGCCTTGTGTGCATCGCCGCCATAGACGGCCTGCTTGAACGGCTCCATGCCCACGCGCCGGTAGGTGTCGAGAAACCGCTCACCTTCGTCGCGACGCTGAAGATACACGTCGACAATGGCGCGGATGGCTTCCGGCACGTCTTCCTGCGGCAGTCCCGGCCCAAGGCGATCGCCCAGCGACGCGTTCTGGTCCGATGAGCCGCCAAGCGTCAGCTGGAAGAATTCCTGACCGCGCTTGTCCACGCCGAGAATACCGATGTGCCCCACATGATGGTGACCACAGGCGTTCATGCAACCGGAAATATTGATGGTGAGATTGCCGATCGCTGCCAGCTGGTCGACGTCCACGAATCGGCGGCTGATGTCCTGCGCAACGGGGATGGAACGGGCATTGGCCAGCGAGCAGTAGTCCAGACCGGGGCAGGCAATGATGTCGGTGAGCAGGCCCAGGTTGGGCGTGGCCAGTTCAAGTGGCGCCAGCCGGCTCCACAACGCATACAGATCCTGCTGCCGCACATCGGGCAGTACCAGGTTCTGACGGTGGTTGACGCGTATTTCACCGAAACTGTACTGATCCGCCAGATCGGCCACCGCATCCATCGCATCGGCCGTGATGTCGCCGGGCACGCGGCCGGGCGCCTTGAGCGTCACGTTGACGATGGCATAGCCGGGCACCTTGTGCTCCACGACATTGCTGCGTAACCAGCGATCGAACTCCGGCTCGGCCACGCGCAGTTTCGCAAGGTTGGCGGCTTCGGACACCAGCGCCTCGTACGCGGGCGCTGCGAAATAGGCATTGATGCGGTCGATTTCTTCCTGCGGCACTCTAAGCTCGCCATCCCGGATACGCTCCCATTCCTCGTCGACCAGTTCGCGGTAGCGGTCCAGCCCCATCTGATTGACGATGATCTTGATGCGCGCCTTGTGGATGTTGTCGCGGCGGCCGTGCATGTTGTAGACACGCAGGATGGCTTCCACATACGACAGCAGGTGTTCGGGCTCGATCCAGCGGCGGATGGTCTGCCCGATGTACGGCGTGCGTCCCAGCCCGCCACCGACCAGCACCTCGAAGCCCGGCTGGCCCTGTTCGTTGCGGTACATGCGCAGCCCGATGTCGTGCACTGCGACGGCGGCACGGTCGTTCGGCGCCCCGGTGACAGCGATCTTGAACTTGCGCGGCAGGTAAGAGAACTCCGGATGGAGAATGGAGTACTGGCGCAACAGCTCACAGTACACACGCGGGTCGTCGATCTCATCTCCGGCCACGCCGGCATACTGATCGGACGTGATGTTGCGTACGCAGTTGCCGGAGGACTGGATGGCGGTGACTTCCACCTCGGCCAGTTCGGCCAGCACGTCGGCAGCGTCTTTCAGCTGTATCCAGTTGTACTGGATGTTCTGGCGCGTCGTGAAATGACCGAAACCACGATCATAGGTACGGGCCACATGCGCGAAACGACGCATCTGACGCGACGACAGCGTGCCGTACGGTACGTTCACGCGCAGCATGTACGCATGCAGCTGCAGGTAGAGACCGTTCTTCAACCGCAGCGGCCGGAACTGTTCCTCGCTCAGGTCGCCCTCGAGCCGGCGCTTCACCTGCCGGCGAAACTGGCGGATCCGCTCGGCAACGAGGCGGTGATCGAATTCATCATAGCGATACATATCTACATCCGTTCAAATCTGATTGTCGGCGGCCGGGCCTTCAGGCGGCGCCATCGAACAGGGTCAGCGCGCTGCCGTACCGCCTGCGCCGATGTTCTCCCGCCCGGTCTCCACGGTCGGCCCGAAGGCGCGAATCGCCTCACGGTTCGAAGCGGGTCGGCGCGATCCGCCTTCGACGACCACATCGATCAGGTAGGGGTCGACCACCCGATTGGCGGCCTCGTGCTGCTTCGCCACCGCCAGCTGGCGCTCCGCTTCCGCATCGTCTTCGATCAGCAGTCCGTCCGCGATGGACTCCACCCACTCACCGGTCGCGGTCAGGAATGCAACAAGTCCGGCTTCCAGCCGGCTGGCTATGATCATCTTGGGCATTGTGCGGAGCTGACCTCGCTGATTTCGGTAATCCCCACCGGGCAGGTGCCTGCCTGCCGAATGGTCCATGCGCCGATTTTACACGTCCACTTAGGACAGCGGGTTATAAGAATGCCTCAGAACCATATGCGGAAACGGCACACGCCAGCCACTGAACGGCAATAACGCCTTCGAGTCTATCCACAGCCTCTGTGGATAACACTGTGAACAACAGCTGGGCAACAGGGCATGGCGCCCGCATGCGCTGGCTCTGAAACAGATTGGTCAAAAATACGTCAAAATTCTGATTAACACTATTTTTTCAATGTGTTACGACCCGTTTCAGAAACTCGACTGAGATTGTTCGCTCAACGCCGTGGCACCACAGAAGACTCTCGAAGGGTGGCCGCGACGCCTGTGCACATCCCGGCCGCCCGCAACAACCGGTGCACCGCTCAGTTCTCGGGGGGGCCGCCGCCCCACTTCTCCCGATGCGCTGCTTCCGCCTCGGTCTGAACGCGAGCGTGGCGATTACTCAGCAGCAGCGAACCGGGCGCGCAGACGCGGGCGCGCAGCAGGCCAAGATCGGTGGCCGCATCGAACAGACTGGGATACCAGCGCTCCCAGCCCGGCAGCAGTTGCTCCACTTGCTCGCGCAGATTCACTGGCGACTTTTCTCCGGCGGACAGGCACGCAGTCGACGCAACGGAACAAACTCAGCGGGGACGTTGCCTCGATGCGCATCCATACTCCGAAATCTATAGGAGCCGAGCGCCAGTCGCAATGAATTGCCGCAAGGTGTCCGCTTCGGACCGCGGATCCATGACATCGGGTTCACGGCTGCCAACACGGTCGCTAGAATGTGCGCCGGACGGAAACGGTGATGCATCAGTACTTCATCGCATGGCGCACAGATCGCCGCTCGCCGGTTCCGTTTGCGCAGCAGCAGTTCGCACGGTCATGAACTGTGAACGCGCGGCAATGATAATGAGGATATGAGTATCAGATATCTGTTCGGATTGATGACGGTCGGGCTGGCCCTGCTGGTGTCCGGCTGTGTTGCGCACCTGACACGTGATGTGGAACCGCCGGCGTCGTACCAGTACCAGCCGCCTGCCGAGCCGCACCCGCTGTTCACGTACGAACAGCCGGCGGCGGTGCAGATGTCGGAACCCGTGAACAGCATGCGTCATCACGAGGTGCACAGGGTCAGTTTCGTCTCCGTCGAGCAGGCCGACGAACCGGTCATGGTCGAAGGTCTGTTCTTCCGCAGCACCGAGCCTGGCCCACGAAAGCTGGTGATCGTGCTGCCGATCTGGGGCACCAGCACCTATCCGCCGAGCCGCATTTCGCGCGGCTACGCACGCAGGTCCGGTGGAGACGCGCACATACTGTGGGTATTCGGTGAGGCACCGCTGTTCCCCTGGGACCAGATGAGCACCACGGGCAGCGAGGCCGAATTCGTCCGTATGGCGGAAGAAAGCGCCGAACGCTATCGCGCCGCGGTCGTGGATCTGCGTCGCCTGCTGGACTGGGCTGAAGCGCGTGAGGACGTCGACGGGTCGCGCATCGCCGTGGTCGGATTCAGCATGAGCGCGCTGGTGGCCGCCACCACCGTTGCCAATGACCACAGGCTGTCGGCTGCCGTGCTGATGGTGGGTGCCGCCGAGTTCGCCAATGTTTTCGCCACCTGCGGACACCGCGCCGGCGAGGTGCGGGCGCATGTCATGAGGGAATACGGCTGGTCGCTGGAGCGGTATCGCGATTTCTTTGACGGTCTGTTCGATCCCGCCGACCCGATCAACTATCCGGGCCGCTTCAACCGCGACAATATCCTGATGATCGACGCACGCTTCGATGACTGCATGCCGCGGTCGTCACGCGAAGCGCTGTGGGAGGTGACCGGCTTCCCGCGACGCATCGTTCTGCTGTCGCGCCACCGGCGCGCGTTCTATGCGATGACCCCGCTGGGCCTGAATGTCGTCAGGCGCAGGATCTACCGGTTCCTCGACGAAACACTGTAGTCGCCGGCGGCTCGGAGGCGGCTCGGAGCGCGGTTCTGGCGTGTTGCCGGCGGATTCCCGGCCGCCGCCAAGCGCAGGTCGGCCTGAACCGGCGGCGAATCGCGCCATGAACCCCATAACCCTGAACTGGTCGCTTGCGCATCCCCCTCATGTGAGCGATATTCGACTCGCTGACAGGGTAAACCCGGTGAAAACCGGGGACACAAAGCCACCGGTCTACAGGATTCATTCCCATGACGGCGGGGTTGCCAGCTTGCGGCGCGCCTTTGCGCCGTGACCCGCCCGTTTCCCGATGCCCGGTAGCCAGCTCGTTCACCGCAGAGAGAAGCGCCCATGGCCACCGCCGTCGCACGCAAGGATCAGGTTCGCCAGCCGGCGCCGTCCGCAACCGCAACCGTGGTTTCACCACGATCAGCTACCGAAATCGCGGAAATCATGCAGGACCGCACACGCTACCCCTCCCCCCTGCGGCCGGTTGGCTCCGGCAGCAGCGCCACACGCTGCATCAGCGCCGGAGGCGGCACCGTCATGGACCTGAGTGGCATGGACAGGGTGCTGCGCACAGGCGACGACACGGTCACGGTGCAACCGGGCATCACACTCAGCGAACTGGCCGACATTCTCAGCGAACAGCAGCTTGAGCTGATTGGCGGCTTCGACCTGGCCAATCGCACCGCCGGAGGCGCGGTCTGCAGCGCGACACTGGAGCCGTCCATGCAGGGCGACGCCGGGCAGTTCGCCGCCCATGCCACACAGATCAAACTGGTGACGCCGCAGGGCAAGCGCTTTGTCGCCAATGAGAGCAACCGCAACCTGCTGGCGCTGATGAGGCTGAGCTACGGACTGCTCGGCGTGGTGTACGAGATCACGCTGCGCGTACGCCCGGTGCAGGGGTTCGCGGTACACAGCGCGCGCAGTTCGTTTCGCGATTTCGCCAAGCTCGGCAGTCGGCTCACCGACGCGACATCGGGCCTGAAAATGTACCTGCTGCCGTTCCGCGACAGGGTGTACTTCGAACTGCGCCGTCCCGCAGCGGAGGGCGTGGCCGGCCGACGCTTCGCGTGGCGGCTGCGGGACTGGACGGTGAATGCCGCGCTGCCGGATGTAGTCAGGTCCATCAGTCGTGCCGTGCCATTGCACGGACTGCGCTACCCGCTGATCGACAGCATGGGCCTGCTGGCGCAGCGCGTGCTGAGCAGCCAGATCCTGCGTAACGGCAGCCACGCACTGGAACAAAGCGGCCGCATACGCATGCTCGGCGGACGAAGCCGGCTGCAGTATTCCACCTGGGGTTTCCCTGCCGCCGATTTCGGCAACATCGCACTGGCCTACAAGCTGATGTGCCAGGAGCACTACACGCGCACCGGCTTTCGCTGCGACATGCCGTCGGTTGCCTTTCGTCTCAACGAGGACCGCAGCGCGCTGCTGTCACCGTCGTTCGACGGCCCGCTGGTCACCCTCACGGCGATCTCCACCAGCCGGGACAGCTGGGATGACTTCGCGCTGGAGTTTGCCGAGTTTGCAATCCGTCACGGCGCGGTTGCACTGTTCAATCAGACAGCGCACGCCAACCCCGGCCAGATCACGCAGGCGCTGGGTCAGCGACTGCAGTTCTTCACACGCATCCGCAGAGAACTTGATCCTCAGGACCGTCTGCTGAATCCGTTCTTCGCAACAACGATGCGCTGACGCCCGGTGGCGATCAGCGCATCGTCGATATCGGGCGTCAGCGGATGAAGCCCAGGCTTTCCAGTTTGACGATGATGCGGTGCGCGACCAGATCCGGCGTCAGATCGGATGTGTCCACCTTCATCTCGGGCTTCTCCGGCTCCTCGTACGGATCGTCGATTCCGGTAAAACCCTTGATCAGACCGGCCCGCGCCTTGGCATAGAGGCCCTTGCGGTCGCGCGTTTCGCAGACGTCGATCGGCGTGGCTACGTGGATTTCGATGAATCCGCCCACCGGCTCGATCATGTCGCGCACCTTGCTGCGCGTTGACGCATAGGGCGCGATCGGCGCACAGATCGCGATACCGCCGTTCTTGGTGATCTCGCTCGCCACGTAGCCGATACGCAGGATATTGAGGTCACGGTGCTCCTTGGAGAAGCCGAGCTCGCTGGACAGGTGCTTGCGCACCATGTCACCGTCGAGCAGCGTCACCGGGCGCCCACCCATCTCCATCAGCTTGACCATCAGCGCATTCGCGATGGTGGACTTGCCGGCGCCCGACAGCCCGGTGAAAAACACCGTAAAGCCCTGGCGGTGACGTGGCGGGTGAGTACGCCGCAGCTCCTCCACCACCTCGGGAACCGAAAACCACTCCGGGATGTCCAGGCCTTCCTGCAGGCGACGACGCAGCTCGGTCCCGGAGATCGACAGCACGCGGGTGTCCCTGTCGACCTCGTCTTCGGGCATGTACTGCGCGCGATCCTCCACGTAGACCATGTTGCGGAACGGCACCATCGTGATATCGAGCTCGTCGGCATGCGCCTGCATCAGCTCCTGGGCATCGTACGGCCCGTAGAACGGCTTGCCATCGCTGCCATTGCCAGGCCCTGCGTGGTCGCGACCGACGATGAAATGCGTGCAGCCATAGTTCTTGCGAATGATGGCGTGCCACAGTGCCTCGCGCGGTCCGGCCATGCGCATGGCCAGCGGCAGCAGGCTCAGCGCCGTGGTCTGTTCGGGATAGTGCGACAGCAGATGCTCGTAGCAGCGCACGCGCGTGAAGTGATCGACATCGCCGGGTTTGGTCATCCCGACCACAGGATGAATCAGCAGATTTGCTTCGGCTTCCTTGGCAGCCCGGAAGGTAAGCTCCAGATGCGCGCGATGCATGGGGTTGCGGGTCTGGAATGCCACCACGCGGCGCCAGCCCAGTTTCTGGAAGCGTTCGCGAAGTTCGCGCGGCTCATCGCGCAGATGCTTGAAATCGTAGTGTGTGGGGCGCTCCACGCCACGCAGCTTTCCGCCCAGGTACACATCGTGGGTATCACGCATCAGATAGCGCACGGCCGGATGGGCTTCATCGGTGGTGCCGAACACGGCCTTCGCCTCGGCCGCCTTGTCGGGACGATAGATGTCGGAAATTTCCAGCGTCGCAATCAGCACGCCTTCCTGGTCACGCAGTGCCAGCGTGTTGCCTTTGGCAAGGTTCTCCGCGAACGACTCACGCACGTCCAGATTGATCGGGATCGGCCACAACACGCCGTTCGCCAGGCGCATCGACTTGAGCACGCCGCGATAGTCTTCCTCGCCGAGAAAGCCCTCCAGTGGCGAGAACGCACCGTTCAACAGCAGTTCCAGGTCACAGATCTGACGCATGGTCAGATCCCAGGATGGCAGATCCCGCGCCCGCTGTTTCTCTTCCTGCGCTGCCGATTCGCTCAGATACAGGTTCTTGAGCTCCCCGCCGTGAGGTTCCTTGAACGCTCCCATCGTTTACATCGCTCCTACATTGATGACTGGTACCGCAGCGCCGCCCGCATGAAGGACGCGGGTATGCGGCTGCTGTCGGCTGTGATCGGTGCCCTAGGCCGCACCGAGCGTGTCGGCCGCGGCACGAATGCCGGCCGCGTTGATCGCAGGCAGATACTGCGCGGTGAAGTCCTGCACCTTCATCGCCTTCCTGAACATACCTTCGAGGTTGGGACGTTTGTCCTCGGGCGTCGCTCCCTTGCCGATGCCACCGCCAAACTCGATGACGGTGTCGAAACCCGACGCCATTGCGGTGCGCATGCACCCGACCCACTGCACGGGATTGAACAGCTGGAAGAACAGCCGTGACCGGATCGAGTCCGCCACGGCGTCGTGCACCGTGCCGGTGTAGTTGGACAGTACGTCGACACCGGGTGCCGCGAAGACAACTTTTTCCAGCACCGCACGGTATTCCATGGCTGCGCCGACCATCAGATACGTGTGGAACGCACCCTCGGTATTCAGACGGATGGCCCGCTTGCCCGGAAAGCTCGTGCCCAGGTCATCGATCAGCCTGTCCAGATCGGCATCGTCGCCGGCGACGACGGTCTGATCATGGAGGTTGCAGCCGCCTATGCCGCAGAAATGCCGGTCCGCCAGTGCGCGGGCGGAGTCCACGTCCAGTGTCGTGGCGGCCATGCCACCGCGCCCAAGCTCGCCCATCAGTCTGCCGCGCTCCTGGACCAGCGCCAGCGCGTCCTCAAAGCCCAGCACGCCGGCAGCGACCAGCGCCGTATACTCGCCCAGGCTGTGGCCGCCGGCGATGACCGGGGCCACCGCATCACCGGCAAGGCTGCGAAACGACTCAAGACAGGCGTACTCGTGGGTCAGCAGCGCAGGCTGGGTAAAACGCGTCCTGTCGAGGTCGCCCTGCGGATCACGGAAACTGAGTTCGGTGATGTCGTAGCCGAGTACCGCCGAAGCCCGCTGATAAATCTCGCGGGCCACAGCGAACTCCTCGACCAGGTCGGTACCCATGCCGACATACTGTGCGCCCTGTCCGGGAAATACGAAGAACAGCCTGCGTTCAGACACCTTACGCCCACATTCCGTGTAGTGGAGAACGAGGCCGGGAAGAAATCCCGGGCTCGACAAAGCTGTTCAGGGTAGCGTTTTCGGGGTGGATTCTCAAGGCGGTGCGCGGCGCGCAGGCAAGCCTCGGCGTGGCCCGGGGCGCGGCGGACGGCCGCCGGATGGCCACAGCAGCGCAGCAGAAAAGCGCCGATCAGATGCCGTAGCTGGGGTCGCAGTCGTAGGGGTAGATGTAATCGCCGGGCACCCTGGCCCAGGCCATATACCTGGCCGCAAGGCCCTCGAATGTGTCGGGGTCTTCGTACAGCTGGGTCAATCTGAGCATGCGGCCGTCCGGTGACGGGCGGAAGCGCTCGACCATGCGGATGTTCGCGCTGTGATTGAAGCCGTTGTTCATGAAGGTGCCCGGCGCGATATGTGTGGTTTCCACGACCAGCGTATCGCCCTCCCAGCGGCCCAGCGAGAAGCCGGAACGAAAATGCGGGGCATCGGCGGGTGGCCGTGGCCGATCGTCGAGAAAAATGACCCGCACCTGATCGAAGTACTCGAACCGGATCACAATGATGTCGCGCCCCTGATGGATTTCCATCGGAAATGGTGCCTGCATGTAGAACACCACCGACGGCGCCACGCAGGTGTTTTCGCGCAGCAGCTCATCCTGCGGGTTGTAGGCCCGGATCTCGTCGCGCGCCCGCTCGATGAGCCGGATTCCGGCGAAATCGCCCGATGCCAGCTCGCCAGGGCCGGCGTCATCGATCATCACTGCCGCGTCGGGCAACTCCGCCACCAGATCGATGCCCGGATCAGGACGCTCGAAGCGCACGTTCCAGAAGCCGTCGATGTCCGGTGGCGACGATTCGGCCTTCGCCTCGCCCGGTGCCAGCCCCAGACTCAGACCAAAGCCCAGACCCACCAGCGCCGCGATGGCAGTCGCCACAAGCGGCCGGCTCGCCGGGGACGGCAGCCGGCGCGAATACGTCGGTGTCACATTCACATCCATCCCCTCCTACTCAGAATCGGCGACGGACGGCCGCTGGCCGATCAGTTCGCGGCCATCGGCATGGATGACACGATAGATGCGCATGAAGTTGGATCCATCGCGCGACGGATAGCCGTGCACGGTAATCGAATCGCCGGGCCTGATCGCATCGGCCGACCAGCCGCGGCGGCGCAGCACACTCGGCGAATTGGTTTCGGCACGCCACTGCGCCTCGTTGCCGTCGGCGTCGGACACGGTGAAGAACACCAGGCCGTGTGGATTGGTGAAACGGAACTCCGTTACCACACCCGACACCTGCAGCGACGCCTCGCTCTCGAAATGCACGGGAAACGAGTGATGCGCCCATGCCAGGGTCGCCACGGACAGTGTCGCGACCGTGCCAACCAGTGATCTGAAAAACTTTCCCGTCATCATGACACCTGAACATTAAACACATGATCCAGCGGATCGTCACCACCCTGCGGGCCGCCGGATCCACCCGACGCCAACCCGACCGGCCCGGACAGCCGCCTGTGCGCCACCGCCGCGGCATAACGCGGATAGCTGAGCGTCAGACGGTGGATGTCCCAGCCACCCCGGGCAACGCGACCCATCGTCTGTGCCCGTGCGCCCATGCTGAGATGCGCCGGTGAGAAAACCCTCGCGCTCACGCCCGAAAATGCGGCGGATACCACGGCAACCTCCTTAGCGGCCTCCAGTGGTGATCCGGAGCCGTCGTTCATCGCCGTAATCGCCATCATCACCGCCATCTCACGTCACCCTTTCGTCAGCATTCCATTGCGCCGCGCAGACATGCTGTGGCGGGCGATACTGGAAGTCACAGTGCAGGCGATAGAACGTGCCTTCGATGTCGGAGGGAATCTCCCCCAGACTTCACAGTCGTGGATCTCCGCTTCGAAGCGGGTCGGGCTGTTGAAGCCCGGCGGATACATGGGATGGCCTCTGAAGTCCGGTGCCATGTTCGCTCCCCTGATGCCGGCGCCAGAACCGTCGGCGGGGCTTGTGGCACGTGTGCCAGCCAACCCCGATGCTGCCACCGATACTAGCAGAAACGTCAGATCCGGGGCCGTCCGCCAAAACGCTGCCGCCAGACCGGCACCGCATCCGTGTTGTAGATGTGTTCCGGCAGCTCGCCGCGCAGCGCCTGCATGGTCGCCAGGGTTGCCCACGGGACCGCGGCCGCCAGCGTCCCACCGTCGTTGGCCGCCACCATGTGCGGGGAGAGGAGCACCCGATCCCCGTACGTGAGCAGACGGGCGCTGGCCGGTGGCGGTTCCTCCGGCAGAACGTCCAGCGCCGCTCCCCGTAGCGCGCCGCGGTCCAGCGCATCGCACAGCGCGTCGACGTCGAGCAGCGGCCCGCGCGCCGTATTCAACAGAATCGCGCCCTCCCGCATGCGGGCCAGCTCGTGCGCACCGATCATGCCTTGCGTCTGCGCAGTGAGGCTGCAATGCAGGCTCACCACATCAGCATCGCGCAGCAGGGATGGCAGGTCCACACGCACGACGCCGTGACGCCGGAAGTGCCGATCGTCGACATAGGGGTCGCAGGCGATGACCCGCACCCGCCAGGGCACCAGCAGGTCGGCGACCCGCGTTCCGATGCGGCCAAGCCCCACCAGTCCGATGGTAATGCCCGCGTAGCCGTCTTCCCGCGCACCCAGATACACGCCGCGCAGCCCCGGATCCCGCCAGCGACCGGCCTTCACCTGCCGGTCGCGTTCGCGCAGCCGCTTCAGCAACGCGAGCATCATCGCCATCGTTCCTTCGGCAACGCCACCCCAGTTCGCTTCGGTCGGGCAATACGTCACCAGGATGCCCAGTTCCGTGGCCGCATCCACATCGATGTCGTCGACGCCAATCGTGTACTTGGAGATGATGCGCAGTTCCGGCAACGCGCGCATCAGTTCGCGCGTGATCGTGAGCGTCCGGAAGCTCGCGCCCATCAGGGCGCTGGCGCCGGACGCAAGATCCGGCAGCCGATCCGGTGCCGGTTCGCGGGGTCCGACCACGACCTCGCAACCGACTGCCCGCAACGCTTCATGCGACTCGCCGCTCTCATCGACCGGGCGGAAGATCGCAACCAGGGGACGTTCCGCGCCGGAAGTACGCGCCATCATTCCCCGCGGGATCCGATCAATGACTGCAGCAAGGGAAACGCGGAATCGAGCGCACCGCGCGCCACCGGCAGTCCCGGATGCAGGTAGCTGCCATCCAGCTCGTCATAGCTGTTCACGCCGAGCAGCTTCATTGTCGTCGTGATTTCGGCCTGCAGTATTTCGAGCAGGTTCTCGACGCCCGCCTGACCTGCGGCGGCCAGCGCCAGGGCCTGCAGCCGCCCCAGTCCGACCATGTCGGCGCCCATGGCGATGGCCTTGACGATGTCCGAGCCGCGCAGGAATCCTCCATCGACCACGACACGCGCCTTGCCGCGGATGGTGGAAGCCACTTCAGGCAGCATGTCGATTGCGCCGCGACCATGGTCAAGCTGCCTGCCGCCGTGATTGGAGACGTAGATCACATCGACCCCGTGCTCCACCGCGAGCCTGGCGTCTTCGGCCGTGGCGATACCCTTCAGCATCAGCGGCAGACCCGACGCCTGCCTGACCATTTCAACGGTGGACCAGTCGCAACGCATCATGAAGTGATCCGCATCCGCCTCGCCGGCCAGCGGGCGATTCCCGACACTGTGCCGCCGCAGCAGGCTGCGTTCCCGACGACCGTAGTAGGCGGTACACACCGTCAGACAGATCGCCCGGGCACCCAGATCGACGATGCGCCGGATACGGTCACGCACCCAGGCATCATCGCCCTGCACATACAGCTGGTACATGAACGAATCGCCGGCCGCCTCCGCCGTCTGCGCCACATCCGGCCCTGTCACGGAGCTGAGCAGCAGCGGGCATCCGAAGGCCGCGGCGGCCCGTGCGACGGGCAGCGCGCCGTCGGGTGTCAGTTCCGTGAGACCGCCCACCGGCGCCAGCAACACCGGCAGCCGCCAGCGCGCGCCGAGAAACTCACGCTCGACCGTCGTCTCATGGACCGACCGCAGTACCCTGGGACGGAACGCGATGGAGTCCAGTGCCGCCCGATTGCGGAGCAGCGTCGTTTCGCTTTCCGCACCGCCACAGACATAGTCCCAGATGGCCGGACGCAACCGCCGATGTGCCTGGGCGATGATCTCGGTGGTGGTCAGAAAGCGATCCGGCTCGCTGGGCGCTTCGGGCATGACACAGGACTCCTTCGGTGGCGATGCGCACCGTGCGCGGGAATTCTAGCGTGCCAGGCGCACGCGTGTATCCGCATCCGCTTCTTCAAGCGGAGATCAGGCGCAGATCAGGCTCGAATCGACGGCCCGAGCCGGTGCTGGCCGATACAGCGTCTATTGTCTATGCTCGCCCGGGAAGGGGCGAACTGGACGGAAACATGGTGAAGCACGGTGTACCCGAGCGCAAAGCCGGGCTGGGATCTTCAGGCGGCAGGGACATTCGTCCCGCGAATCTGGTGCTGTGCCTGCTGCTGACACTGATAGCGGTTATCGCAACGGCACAGAACGATGAGACGGCGAACGATGAGACGTCGAACGGCGGGCCGCGGGCCGACAGCGCCGAACGCGGAGGCGACGCACCACGGAGCATCGCCGAACTCACTGAAAACGCAGACCGCCACGACGGCCTGTTCACCGTCTACCGTGACCGGAACTCGGGTGCGGTGCACATGGCACTGCGGCCGGATCAGCTGAACCGGGACTACATCTACACCGCGATCACCACCGACGGTGTGGTCGAAGCGCGCCATTTTCGCGGCAACTATCGCGACAACCGCATCATCAGGATCAGCCGACACTACGATCGGGTCGAGCTGCGGGCAGAGAACACCGCGTTCCACTTCGACCCGCAAAGTCCGCTGAGCCGCGCCGCATCCGCGAACATCAGCCCCGCGGTACTGGCCGTGGCGCGCATCGTCGCCGAGGACCCCGACAGTGGCGAGGTGCTGATCCGTGCCGATGGCTTTCTGCTCAACGAAAGCCTGCACCAGGTGCGCCCCTCGCCGAATCCCGATCAGGGCCCGCGTGACGCGTTCCGACTCGGCGACCTCAACGAGGAGCGCAGTCGCCTGATCGAAGTGCGAAACTACCCCCGCAACCTCGACTTCATCGTCGAATACGTCTACCGCAACCAGGCGCCGCTGGTGCGCGGCGGGCCGGACGTGACGGACGCGCGCTACGTGAGCGCGGTCGTTCAGCACACTTTCCTGGAGGTTCCCGACAACAACTACGAGCCGCGACTGGTCGATCACCGACTCGGCCATTTCGCCGAACGCGTCACCGACCTGACTTCCGACAGCGTCACCCCGTACCGCGATCTTGTACAGCGCTGGCACCTGCAGAAGCGGGATCCGGGGGCTGAACTGTCGGCACCGGTTGAGCCGATCGTCTGGTGGATCGAGAACACCACGCCGCTGGAGTTCCGGGATACGATTCGGGACGCCATCCTCGCCTGGAACCGCTCGTTTGAAAAGATCGGTTATCGCGATGCGATACAGGTGCGCATCCAGCCGGACAACGCTGATTGGGATGCCGGTGACCTGCGCTACAACACGGTGCGCTGGACGTCTTCACCGAATCCGCCCTTCTCCGGGTATGGCCCGTCGTTCACCAATCCGCGTACCGGCCAGATCATCAGCGCCAACGTGATGCTGGAATACGCAAGCGTTGTCCGGCGCCTGCAGCATCAACGCATTCTGGATGCGAACGGCGCCCTGCTCACGCATGCGCATGACGACCACGACCACCTGTTCTGCTCGCTGGCATTCGACCTGCATGCCAGCCAGATCTTCGGCCGTTTCGCCGTGCATGGCATGAACCTGGGGGCGGATGCCGAGCGGCAGCTGGTGCACGAATTCCTCGCCATGCTGACCCTGCACGAGATCGGTCACACACTGGGATTCACGCACAATTTCGCCGCCTCTCAGCTGCTCGACCTGGATGAGGTGTACGACCCGGAGGTTGCCCGAAGCGTGCCTCTCATGAGTTCGGTGATGGACTACGCGGACATCCACGTGCCGCCGCCGGGGCGTGCGCATACTCGGTTCTTTCAGGACGAACCCGGCCCCTACGATGACTGGGTCGTGGAGTACGCCTATTCGGATGCCTGGCACGATCCGCAAGCCGAGCGGCAGCGGCTGGCTGCGATTGCCGCACGCTCAACCGACCCTCGGCTCGCCTTCGGTAACGACGCCGACGACATGCGCTCACCCGGTCGCGCCATCGATCCGCGGGTGAACGTGTACGACCTCAGCAGCGATCCCATCGGCTACGCACTGGATCGCATCGAACTGGTCAACCATCTGCTCAGCCACGCGGCGGACCGGCATGTACGCGATGGTCAGTCCTTCCACGAGCTGGCCGATGCCTATGTGGTCATGCTGTCGCAGCTGAGTCGCTCAGCCATCATCATTTCACGCTATATAGGCGGCGTGGAAACCACGCAGGCGCTTGTGGGCCAGGACGGCGCCGGACTGCCATTCGTGCCGGTGGCCGCCAGCGAACAGCGTCGCGCCATGGCGGCGCTGAGCCAACACGTGTTCGCATCCGATGCCCTGGACGGCGGCAGGGAACTCTATGCAAGTCTGCAGCGACAGCGGCGTCTGTTCGACTTTTCCGGCACCACGCAGGATCCCAAGCTGCACGCCAACGTACTCAGCGTGCAGCGCAACATCCTCGATCACCTGCTGCATCCGGTCGTGCTGAGGCGGATCACCGATTCGCGGCTGTACGGCAATGAGTACGAACTGTCCGAATTCATGCCGGAGCTCACCGACGCGGTATTCACAGCCGATCTGCGCGGCGACGTCGACACTTTCCGACAGAATCTGCAAATGGAGTATGTGTCACGACTGGCCGACATCGTGTCCGGTTCCGGGCGCTCACGATTCGACTATCCGTCGCAATCGATGGCGCTGTTTCAGCTGCGCGAGATCGAGCGGATGCTGCGCGGCAAACGCCGCGGCAATATGGAAACGATCGCGCACACGCAGAACATCCTGCATACGATAGAGCACGCGCTGGACGCCGCCGGCCGCTGAGCCGCCAACCGCTGACGGCGCAGGCAGGCGCAGGCAGCGACCTGGCGGTACCGCGGGCCGCGGTTCAAAGCCGCTCGCGACCGCGAATTCCGGGGAATTTGCACACGCAAGCGGGCATCAGTCATCATAACGGGCCATTTGGCCGAGACGGCGGCCGAAACAGGCAATCCGGGGTTGGGGGCGTGAACGCATCCGGGCAGTCGGCGCAAGGCGCGAAGCACAAGGCGCGAATGCAGGTCATGCCGGAAATCCGGCTCGCGGCACGCCATGGCCTCACACCCACCCGACAACTCCGCTATACGGTTTCGAGATTCAAACCAAGGGAACTACAGTAACCATGCACAGGAAAACTGCACAGCACATCCAGGTAAAGCCGCTGCGACTGGCCGTGGGACTCGCGATGATTCCCCTCTGCTCGATGACGGCATACGCCCAGAGCGGACCGGGCAATACCGCAACGCCCCTGGATGAGATCATCGTCACGTCCACGCGCATGAACAAGTCTCTGGACAGAGTTGCCGGCGCGGTCAGCGTCGTGACCCAGGACGACATACAGTTCGCCCGCCAGCAGCTGACGCTGGATGAAGGCCTGACACGCGTACCGGGCGTCTTCATGCAGAATCAGTACAACTTCGCGCAGCGTCTGAGGATATCGATTCGCGGGTTCGGCGCGCGCGCCAACTTCGGTATCCGCGGCATCAAGGTGCTGGTGGACGGCATTCCCGAAACGCTGCCGGACGGACAGGGGCAGGTCAGCAGCATCGATATCGGCGCAACCAGCCAGGTGGAAGTGATTCGCGGTCCGAGTTCGACGCTGTACGGCAACGCATCCGGTGGCGTGATCCATGTGACGTCCGAAAGCGGCGCCACGGAGCCCTACATGGAAGGACGGATGTCCGGCGGCAATGACGATTTCCGCAAACTCCAGGTCAAACTCGGAGGCAGTACGGATCGCGTCGACTACTTCGTCAGCCTGTCCGAATCGCAGTTCGACGGGTTCCGCGATCACAGCGACACGGAGAACACGCAGTTGAGCGGCCGGTTCCGGTTCGATCTGGGCGAGGAACGGTCGCTGATCGCCGCGTTCAACTACACCGATCAACCGTGGTCCCAGGATCCGGGCAGCCTCACGGCCGCAGCCGCCGCGGCAACCCCCCGCGCGGCATGGCCGGCCAATGTCAATTTCGATGTCGGCGATGGATTCACGCAGTCACGCATCGGCTTCAGTTACACGATGCCACTGGGTGAAGGCCACGAACTGTCGGCACGCAACTACTACCTGTGGCGCGATTTCGAAAATCGCCTGCCATTCGTCAATGGTGGACGCGTCGAGTTTGATCGGTTCTTTGCCGGCGGAGGCGTCAGCTACAGCTACGACGGCATTTTCCTGGACCGACCGAACCGTGTCATCGTCGGCCTCGACTACGACCGCCAGGTCGACGACCGCCAGCGCTACAACAACAATATGGGCGTGCGCGGCGCGCTGACCTTCGACCAGGAAGAAAAAGTGGCCAGTCGCGGCCTGTTCATTCAGAACGAGCTGCGCGTCGCCCGCAACGTAGAACTGACTCTGGGCATGCGTCTGGACGAGGTCACCTTCGACGTCACAGACCGGTTCCTCGCCGACGGTGACGACTCGGGCCGCCGCAAACTGGACGACATCAGCCCGATGGCAGGTGTGGTCTACAGCGTGTCACCGAACACACATCTGTACGCCACCTATTCCAGCGCATTCGAAACACCCACCACCACGGAGTTTGCCAACCCCAGCGGCGCCGGTGGATTCAACCCGGATCTGGACCCTCAGGTGGCGCGCAACTACGAGATCGGTATGCGCGGCATCATCGATGGAAGGCACAGCTACGACCTGGCGCTGTTTCGCGTCAATGTGAAGGACGAACTGATTCAATATGAAGTGGACGCAAGTCCGGGCCGCTTCTACTACGCCAACGCCGGCCGCTCCAGCCGCAAGGGTGTGGAGATGTCGTTCGTCGCGCGGCCCACGGAGCGTCTGCGGGCCACGTTCAGCTACACGTACTCTGACTTTACGTTCCGCGAGTTCCTCGACCGCTTCGACAACGACTTTGCCGGCAACATGCTGCCCGGCACACCGAAGGATCTGCTGTTCGCCGAGCTGAGCTACCGACATCCGCGCGGCTGGTTCGGCGCGCTGGACACGCTCTATGTGGGCTCACAGTATGCCGACAATGCCAACAGCTCCGTGAACTCCAGCTACAACGCCACCAATCTGCGACTCGGACTGGAAAGCGAAATCGGACGCTCGATGGTGGTGTCGCCGTTCATCGGTGTGAACAACCTGCTGGATGAGCGCTACAACGCGAATGTGCGCATCAACGCGGCGGGTTCGCGCTTCTATGAACCGGCTCCGGGGCGCAATCTGTTCGCCGGTGTCACGCTGCGGTACATGATGGGACGCTGAGCAGCGTCCCCGCCCTTTCTACACCGACGCCTGCAACAGACAGCGGCCGGTGTCGGCGGCAACCGGCGGAAAAGCCGTTGCCCGAATGCACAGCAATCGGGCAACGGCTGCTCCGGCAATGGCGGAGAGTCCGTTCCGGCCAGGTGTCGGCGACCTGGAGGTCAGCGCCTGCAGCACACGCGGCTGCCAGGAAATGACCGCTCAGAAATGAATGACGGTGCGGATGCTTTTACCTTCGTGCATCAGGTCGAAGGCATCGTTGATTTCTTCCAGCGCCATTGTGTGCGTGATCATTTCGTCCACCTGGATTTCGCCGGCCAGATAGCGCTCAACGTATCCCGGCAGTTCGCTGCGACCCTTCACGCCCCCGAAGGCGCTACCCCGCCACACGCGACCGGTAACCAGCTGGAACGGCCGCGTCGAGATTTCCTGGCCGGATCCGGCGACACCGATAATCGTCGACTCACCCCATCCCTTGTGACAGCATTCCAGGGCTGCCCGCATCAGGTTGACGTTGCCGATGGCCTCGAATGAGTAGTCCACGCCGCCGTCGGTAAGATCGACGATCACTTCCTGAATCGGGCGATCGTAGTCACGCGGGTTGACGAAGTCGGTGGCGCCCAGTGAACGGGCCATCTTTTCCTTATCCGGATTGATGTCGATTGCGATGATGCGCTCAGCCTTGGCCATGCGCGCGCCCTGGATCACACTCAAACCGACGCCGCCCAGCCCGAAGACGGCAACGCTGGAACCCGGTTCCACCTTCGCGGTATTGAGCACCGCGCCGATGCCGGTGGTGATGCCACAGCCGAGCAGGCAGATCGACTCCAGCGGCGCGTCATCGCTGATCTTTGCCACGGCGATCTCGGGCAGCACCGTGTATTCGGAGAACGTTGAAGTGCCCATGAAATGCAGGATCGACTTGCCGTTGCAGGAAAACCGGCTGGTCCCGTCCGGCATCAGGCCCTTGCCCTGCGTCGCCCGTATCGCCTGGCACAGATTGGTCTTGCCGGATGTGCAGAATCTGCAGACGCCACACTCGGGCGTATACAGCGGGATCACCTTGTCGCCGGGCTTCAGACCCTTGACGCCACGACCCACGTCCTCGACGATCGCGCCGCCCTCGTGTCCCAGAATGGCGGGGAACGCGCCTTCCGGATCATCGCCCGACAGCGTGTAGGCATCGGTGTGACAGACACCGGTTGCGACCACCCTCAGCAGTACCTCGCCTTCTTTCGGTCCATCCACGTGAATTTCTTCGATGGACAGGGGTTTGCCGGCCTCCCAGGCCACCGCTGCTCTTGCTTTCATTCTTCGTCCTCGCAATGGCGCTACCGATGCGCCGAATTGTTATTACAGCCGGACAGTGACAGGCAACCCGATTGAACCGGATCGCCAAACCGGGTGAATCCAGTGCGCATTGTAGGCAAGAGCACCGTGGTTGTCTCTGCATATTGCATACAATTTATCCTGCCCGGCGACCGTCAACGCGCTCGTGCCTGCCCAGCCAATCAGCAGCGCACGCGGCGACGGGTAACGTTAGACTACGCGCGCCATACCTGTCTGTGGATGATCATGTCTGTATTTCTGGGCCTTGGCAGCAACCTGGGCGACCGTCGTGCACTGCTGAGAGAAGCGCTTGCCGCACTGTGCGCCGAAGGACTGAACCTCAAACGATTGTCGCCCATCGTTGAATCGCCGGCACTGCTGCCGGACGATGCGGACGCGGACTGGAACAGACCCTATCTGAATCTGGTTGCGGAATTCACAACCAGCCACTCGCCTCACGACGTGCTCGCGATCGCGCAGGCCATCGAGGCGCGTCTGGGCCGCCGCCGCGAGGCACGCTGGGCACCACGCCCGATGGACATCGACATCCTGCTGTGGGACGGCGACCGGATCGAGGAACGCGATCTGATCGTTCCGCATCCGCAGCTGACACGCCGCAGTTTCGTTCTGACACCGCTGGTCGCACTGGATCCGCTACGGGTCGTCCCAGGCATGGGTACACGCACCGTGCTCGAATGGTCCGCATCGCTGCCCGACCATCTGCCGCTGTGGATGGCGATCGTCAACATCACACCGGACTCGTTCTCCGATGGCGGGCTGTTGAAGGATCACGAGCGCCTGCTGGCCCACGTGGACGAGGCCGTGGCTGCCGGCGCCCACCTGCTGGATCTGGGTGCCGAATCCACCCGTCCTGGCGCCACGCCGCTGACCGCCGCACAGGAATGGACCCGGCTCGCACCGGCACTGGAACTGCTCACCGACCGCTACCGCAGCGACCCGCTGCGACCGCGGATCAGCATCGATACCTACCACCCGGAAGTGGCCGGCAGGGCGCTGGCTTTGGGTGCGGACATGATCAATGACGTCAGCGGCCTGACGGATCCACGGATGCTCGGACTGGCCTGCGACAGTTCAGCCGACTGGGTCGCGATGCACCATGTGTCGATTCCCGCCGACCGCGGCCGCACGCTGCCGCTCGACACCGATCCCTGTGACGAAATCGAACGCTGGCTGACACGCCAGCGCGAACAGTGGCAGCATGCCGGCCTCGATCTTCGCCGCGTAATCCTGGACCCGGGCATCGGCTTCGGCAAGACGCCCCTGCAGTCACTGCACCTGCTGCGCAACGCGTCGCGGTTGCGCGGCCACGGCCTGCGCGTGCTGATCGGTCACTCACGCAAGTCGTTCATGAACTCGTTCAGCGGCGTGGACAACCGCCAGCGTGACCTCGTCACGCTCGGTGCGTCGCTGCGTCTGTGCGAGGCACGCACGGACATCCTTCGCGTGCACAACGTGCCGCTGCATACCTCCGCGTTCACCGGCTGGTCACACCTGGCCTGAAAAGGCGGTTGCGGAAGCGGCCACGCTCTTCGTGCCGGCGACTGTCAGGGAACGGCACACTCGAAACTGGCCGCATTGTTCGGATCGCCCTGCCCGCGGTAACGGGCCACCTGCGGATGTGGGCACAGCGGCCGGGTCATGTCGACGGCGCCATCACGAACACGGCTGGCGACGAGCTGTCCGGGCGCACGGCCCTCTTCAACCCAGGCGATCAGCGCCGACATGAAGTCCACCTGATCCGGACCCGCTCCGCCACGGCAATGGCCGACGCCGGGCATCATGAACAGGCGCGCGTAGTCACCCGTTGCATCCAGGCCGTCCGACGCACCTGTCCGTTCGGCAAACGCAACCAGACTGTCGTGGTAACGAATCGTTTGCCGCGGTGTCACCACCGGGTCGTTCCAGCCGTGGTACAGAATCAGCCTGCCGCCACGATCCCGGAATTCACGCAGATCGGCGTCCACGGCATCGAGCAGATGCGACAGCCGTGCGCGCACGAACGCTGCGTCGCGATCGAAATCGAAGCTGCGCCAGTCGAAATCATCGTGCGCGAAGACCATGTCGTTGATGACGGCAAGCGTAATATGAAACGGTTCGTCGTCGAGCAGCATCGCCCAGCCGCGATTCTCCGGCTGAGCACCCTCGCCGCCCGGCTCCAGTCCGGAATAGATGTGTTCGGCATTGCGCGGGTTGCGCGCCCCCTGATAGAGCAGTCTGGCGGCTTCCACCTGAGTGGCGGTGAAGCATTCACCCGACTGGCCGTCGGCGCACAACAGAACGCCGGGATCGAAGTCGCAGCTGCGTGGATCGGTGATGATGCCGTCTTCCACGCCATCATCTCCATCACAGGCGTCCAGTGAACTGCGGTACAGCAGCTCGAGGTCATCTTCCGTCAACCGTGCCTCCGGCCGCGCCAGCGTCACATACGATGCCCACAGCTGGCCGATATGCAGATCGGCGAAATGATTGACCGGCGCTCCGGACACGATGCCGTCGTAGTCGTCGGGAAACCGCTGCGCCTGCATCAGCCCCTGGCGCCCGCCCGTAGAGCAGCCATTGAAATACGAATATCGGGCGCCTTGCCCATAGTAGGCTTCGATGATCGCGGCGGATTTTTTCGTCATCTCGTGAATCGCGCGATAACCGTAGTCGATCATCTGCTGCCGGTTGCGCATCCATGTCACGTCATCGCGGCTGTGTCCGGTGTCGGTGGAGGCGGTGGCAAAGCCGGTGCGAATGGCCCGGCCCATTGCCGTACGGCTGATGGAACCGGCGAGTCCACCGCCACCCACGGCCTGAAAGCGGCCGTTCCATTCATCGCGCTGCGGCAGCCAGACTTCGAAGCGGACCCTGGGTGCCACCAGACCGGCCACACGGCACATCACCGGCACGGCGACGATGTCTTCCTCACCGATGCCGCCTTCCGACTCGATCTCACCGGAGGTCACCATTTCCGCCGTGGTGATCACGGCATCCGGAAGCAGCAGTGTCCCCAGCCGTTCGCACGCGCTGGCAGCCGCCGCCGCAGCCGGAGCACACAGCAGCCCCGCGAGCAGTACGGACCATACCGCCTTCATCACGCTCACACCGCCCATGGTCTGTGAGTCGCTGGTGTATGAGTCCCCGGTGTGTGAGTCCCGGGTGTGTGAGCGAAGGGTCGGGAATCGGGCAACCTGCGGGCGAACGGCGGACATAACGAAACCTCTGCACAGAAGGCGCAAATCATAACCCGGACATTTCATGAACATCGACGCTCTGGAAACCGTGGCGCGGAGGACACCGGCACAGCACCAACGCCGAAGCAGCCCGGTGTGCCGCTCACGAACCTGTCTGCAGCCCGTTTCGAGAACCGGCCGCCAGCACCTCGAGCATTGCCGCGGCCTTGTCGAGGCTCTCCTGATACTCGGCTTCGACGTTCGAATCAGCCACCACACCGCCACCGGCCCATGCATGCATGCGGTCCTGACAACGCACCAGCGTGCGGATCGCGATGTTCAGATCCATGTCGCCACTGTAGCCGACGTAGCCGATGGCACCGCAGTAAACACTGCGCCGATGTGGTTCCAGCGCCTCGATGATCTGCATGGCTCTGACCTTGGGCGCACCGGTAATGGAACCACCCGGGAAGGACGCGGCAACCACATCCAGTGCGTGGAGGCCCTGCTTGAGTCTGGCCTCCACCGTACTCACGAGATGATGCACGCTGGCGAAGCTCTCGACATCGAACAACCGGCTGACGTGCACCGAGCCTGCTTCAGCACATCGACCAAGATCGTTGCGCAGCAGGTCGACAATCATGACGTTCTCCGCCCTGTCCTTCGGGCTGCTGCGCAGCTCGTCGATCAGCTGTCGGTCGCGTTCATCGTGCAGCCGCCGGCGCGTGCCCTTGATCGGTCTGGTCTGAATGTCGCTGCCCGTCACCCGCAGAAACCGCTCCGGAGATGAACTCAGCACCTCACCCTCGGCCAGCGCAAGATAGGCGCAGAACGGTGCGGGATTGATTTCACGCAATCTGCGGTAGGCCGACCATGAATCACCACTGACCGTTGCACTGAAGCGCTGCGTCAGGTTCACCTGATAGCAGTCGCCGGCACGGATATGCGCCTGTACCTTCGCGAACGCGTGCTGATAGGCGGCATGGTCGAGATTGGACGTCACCGGGGAGATCACGCGGAACGAGTCGTCTTCCACCATGCGCGCATGCAGGCGTTCCTGAAGTTCGCTCCAGCGCTGTCGCGTAACCGGGTCGCGCCCCTGTCCCACGAGCCAGCTGCGCCGTGCGACATGATCCACGATCACCGCCCAGTCGTAGACGGCCATCGCCATGTCCGGCATCGCAATGTCGGCCTGCGCCTGTGTCGGCAACAGCTCGAACTGCCGTCCCAGATCGTAGCTCAGATAGCCGATCGCCCCGCCGGCGAAAGGCAGTGCATACGGCCTGTCCGCGGGTGCGGCAAGCCGTTCCCCCAGTGCCAGCCGCAATGCATCCAGCGGCCTGCCCCGATGGCTGATGACCCGGCCGTCGCGATAACGGGTTTCGGTGATGTCACCGCGGGTTCTGAGGATGATGTGAGGATCGGCGGCAATGACGTCGTAGCGTCCGCCGCTGGTGCCGCCGGCGCTGTCCAGAAACACCGCCTCTGGCATGTCCCGCAGGGCGCGATAGCGCAGCGACGAATCCGCCCAATGTTCGAGCTCGACAATCGTGGGTAAAACGGACAACTCTAAGGTCACCAATGCGGGTCAAGACGCCCCGGAGGCTACGCGCCGCAGCAGCGGGTGTGAAGCGTCGGCTGGCGCTATGAGACCCTGCCGGAGGCGAGTTTTCAAGCGGTTGACATGCCTTGAACGGAAAAGTAACGTGACCGTGGGGCAGGCGGATTTCGAGTGAGCCAGGAATGCCACAGACCAATCCACCGTTCATGAGTGGCGTACCGGAGCTGCTGGTGCTGCGCCTTCTGGCGCGCCAGGAGATGTATGGCTACGAGCTGGTGAAGTCGGTTCGCATCGTTACACGAGATGCGATCGCGTTGGGCGAAGGCGTCGTCTATCCGGTGCTGCACGCTCTGGAACGCAGCGGCGCGCTGAAAGCCCGACGCAAGGCCGTCAATGGGCGCACCCGTGTCTACTACGGCCTCACTCCCAAAGGTCGCAAACGTCTGGAGCGGCTCTCGGGGGAATGGGATCGCGTCAGCAGCGGCATACAGTCGGCGCTGGGAGAACCCGAACATGCATGACCATCAATTCACAACGCTGCGCGACGCACTGTTGGCCGGTGGAATCGCAACACGGCATGCACAGCGGCTGATCATGGAACTCGCCGATCACTGCGAGGATCTGGAACGAGACGCGATCGCGGCCGGCTACGCGCCCGCCGACGCGCGCGCCGAAGCGCTCCGCAGTCTTGGCGACCCACACCTGCTTGCCGACGCGGTGCTCGCGCGCCCGGAACTACTCGGCTGGTCCGCACGCTGGCCGCGCACAGCGCATGCCATGTCGATGCTGGCCACAAGGCATGCCCTGCCCGTGCATTGCCGCAGCGGCCACTGCGCCCTGATCGCGCGCTGGAGCGCATCCTGCGGACTGGCGGTGATGTTGACCGGCAGCCTGCTGCTGTCAATGCACTGGATCATCATCGCTGCCTGATCGCCGCGAGGTACGCGTCATCGCCAACCGATACCGCTGGGCCGGTCTGGACGATACCGACCTCCTGAGGCTTGGTTTCTGCGACCTCAGACTCAGTCTCAGAAACAGTCTGATCCAACCCGAACTCGATGCCCTCCACACCGCCCTGACACGCCGCGGCCTGCGTTTCATGCCACACGCATGGCTTTCCACCGAATGGTTCTCGCCGGACGGCGTTCCGGGCATCGCGATACCCTTCTTCGTCGTCCATCCACGCCTGAGAAACCTGGAGCGCAGGATGATCGGAGACGTTGAAGGCGCAAGCCGGCCATGGCGAATGCGCATCCTGCGTCATGAGGCCGGTCACGCCCTGGACACCGCCTTCAGATTGCGCCGCCGTGCAGACTGGCGACAGGTATTCGGCGCGGCTTCCAAGCCCTACCCGAACAGCTATCGGGCACGGCCGGCAAGCCGCGATCATGTGCTGCATCTGGGTTACTGGTATGCCCAGAGTCACCCTACCGAAGACTTCGCTGAAACGTTCGCAGTGTGGCTGCAACCCCGGGCGCGCTGGCGGCGTGAGTACCAGAACTGGCCGGCACTGCGGAAACTCGAGTACGTAGACGAACTGATGCAGTCCATCGCCGGCGCTGCCGCACCGAACAGGGATCGCAGCGTCATTGCGGCGCTGGCCGACAACCGGCGAACACTGGGAGAACACTATGCGCGCAAGCGTTCGCTGTACGACAGCGTGGACCGACGCTACGACCCATGGATCAGGGATACATTCACCGCGCGCCACGCACGACCTGGCGCGACGGCGGCGCATCGCTTCATGCGGACCATGGCGCCGCAACTGCAACGGCTGCTGCTCAGGCGCACCCGTGTCGGCCGCTACCTCACCGAGCATGTGATGCACAGGCTGGTCCAGCGCGCGCGGACTCTGGACCTGGTGGCGACCGGCCCGCGCCGCGACATCGAGCGCCGCGTCGTCACTTTGCATGAGCGGGTGATTTTCGACATGCTGCGGCGGGACCGGGAACATTTCAATCTGTGAGCCTGGCGACATGAAGAAACGGCGAGTGCTTCTGATCGTGCATGAGACGCTGGTGCCGCCAGCGGACATCTCGGGCATGCCGGAGACCGACATCGACCCGTTTCGCATGGAGTACAACGTACTGTCGACGCTTGAAGGCCTTGGCCACGATGTCCGCGTCATCGGTGTCGGCGACCGCCTGACGGAGCTGCGCGAGTCGGTACGGGCATGGCAACCGCATGTCGTGTTCAACGTCCTGGATCAGTTCTCGCACATCGTTTCCTACGATCACCACGTCGTGGCCTATCTGGAACTGCTGCGTCAGCCCTACACGGGCTGCAATCCGCGCGGGCTGATGCTCACCCGCGACAAAGTACTCACCAAGCAGCTGCTGGCCTGGCACAGAATATCCACCCCGCGGTTTCAGCTGTTTCCGTACGGCAGGCGATTTCGCGCGCCGGCGAAGCTGAGCTTCCCGCTGTTCGTCAAATCGGCCACCGAAGATGCCTCCCTGGGCATCGCCCAGGCGTCGGTTGTGGATACCGTCGAAGCCCTGCGCGAGCGCATCGAGTTCATACACGATCACGTGCAGACGGACGCGCTTGTCGAGGAGTACATCGACGGCCGCGAGCTGTACATCGGCGTGCTCGGGAACTCCCGTCTGACCGCGCTGCCGACATGGGAGCTGGACTTCGGCAGGCTTTCGGATCCGCGCACGCGCGTGGCCACGCGGAAGATGAAGTGGGATCGCCAGTATCAGGCACGCCACGGAATCAGGACAGGGCCGGCGATCGACCTTGACAACGAGCAGCGGGCGATGCTGGAGCGCATTGCGAAACGCTCGTTCCGCGCGCTGCATATGTCCGGCTACGCGCGCCTTGATCTGCGCATGCGCGATGATGGCAAAGTGTTCGTACTGGAAGCCAATGCGAACCCCGACCTGACCTATGGCGAAGATTTCGCGGAGTCGGCCAGCGCAGCAGGTATCGACTATCCCGTCCTGATACAACGCATCGTCAATCTGGGCCAGTCCTACATGCCGGACTGGCGGATGTTCGAAAGCTGACGCAGCGAAGGAAGCCCCATGCCCGCCGACATCGATCGTGAGAAATTCCTGCAACAGCTCGGTGGCGCCGATGCGGCCGATCGCATGACGCACGAAGCCCGGGCCGACGCGCTCGACGACGCCCTGCACGCCTCGCTGGCCACCCGATATCCCGACGCTGCCAGGATCGAAGCGCAGATCGCCACACGAAACTACAGACGTGGCGTCGGCAAGATCTTCGTAGACCTCGAGCATGGCGGCACAGTTGAACGCCTGCCGCCGATGCCGGCCCGGCCCACGCTGCTCGATTTCTTCGAACACCGCTTCACCCGAACGCGCGATCACTGTTTTCAGAGCGCGCGGCATGCGATGCAACGCGGAGCCGACGAACAGGTGATACTCGCCTGCCTGCTGCACGATCTGATCCAGGAGATCATGCGCACCGACCATGGCTACTGGGGCGCACAGCTGTTCGAACCCTACGTACCCGAACGCACAACGTTCGCCATTCGCTATCACCAGGCTTTGCGCTTCTTCGCGGATGAGGCGGCAGGCTACGAGTACCCGCAGCTCTACCATCAGATCTACGGCTACGACTATGTCCCGGCGCCGCACATTCAGGCCGACTACGAACGTGTGCGCGGGCATCGCTGGTACGATGCGGCGCGTGCGGTCACTGTCAGCGACCTGTATGCATTCGCACCGGATGCAGAGGTTTCGATCGATCCGTTCGTCGACATCATCGGCCGCCACTTTCGCGAACCACGGCAGGGACTGGGTAACGACGACAGCCCCGTTGCGCATATGTGGCGTACGATCGCCAATCCGGACGCGCCGCTGTAGCGCACCGGCCCTGGCGGCGCCCGCCACGCGCAGTCACGCCGGGCGAATGCCGCAAGCAATTGAATTATCGCTTGATATTTCCTTCACGATAATTCGGATTCGACTGACCTTTCTTCAGGCTTCTCCGGAGACTCCTGGCGGCTGCGCGCCTATTGTGTAGCCGTGGGTTTTGGAGTTTCAGCAGTTCAAGGAGCAAGCCATGAAAGCCATAAAGACTGTGATGATTGCGGGTCTGATCACACTGGCGCCGTTCGCGGCACAGGCGGAGGAAATCGTCCTCGCATGGCAGACCCCGGGTTATGTCATCGAGGAGATCGTGTCGGTCGCCAAGCGTACAGCATCGCTGCCGACCGAGCTGAAGGAGCCGGCCGCACGGCCGCAGATCCCCGAAAGCTGCATGTAATGCGCGGCGTGAACTCTGACCCTGCCGGCCGGCGGACTAAGGGCTCTGACCGAGCCCTAAGCGCCGCCGGCCGGGCATCGGTCAGGGGACGATCGGACTGGTCCGATCGATGTCAGTGGCTTCACTGCCGACCATCAGTTCGTCGGCGTAGTTGGCCTGCTGACAGATGTACTCGAACAGCTCGGTTCCCTCTTCACGATTGAGATTGAACCACCCGGTGTAAGGCGCCGTATAGGCACCCGGGTCGTCTATCGTAATTTCGTACCGGATCGTTGCCTGGTCTGTACGGGTGAAGCGCTCCAGCGTGTGCAGCTGTTTGGTGTGCGGCAGACCGCGACGGTCGAGCCAGAAGTCTTCGTTGAATCCATACGAATCAATGACCAGCGTGTCACCCTCCCACCAGCCAATGGAATGACCGTAGTTGGTGGGCGTGAGGTTCCGCGGATGGCCGCGGCCATCCATGTAGACCACTCTGAAGGTATGCGGCCCACCAACATCGAAGATGTACAGGCGCTGCAGCTCCGGCAGCTCAACGAACTCGACGCCATAGGGAGTCAGGAACTGGCGCGCGGTACCTGATGCCTTGCAGCGGGCATGCGGCTCAAGCTCGTGCGCCTGGCGGCTGTCGTAGAGCGCCCTGGCCCAGGGCTGGAACGGGATCTCACTGTAAGTGGCGATCGGATCCGTGATACCGAACATCGGCGTCCAGACGGCGACATCGTCGATCGTCACGCCACCCAGTATCACACGCCCGTCCTCGTTGCGAGGCGCGGGATCAGGGGGCGGCAGGTTCGGATTTCTGGCTCGTCGCTGCGCATCCGCGTCCAGAGGTGCCATCACGCACAGCGCGGCCGCCAGTGCAACGAACGCAAGCGATCTGACAGCCCCCGCTCTCATGGAGTGGACTCGCGGCTGGAAACGGCGTCCAGTGTCTGCCCGGGCTGACCACCGGTTTCCGTGAGAACCACATTGCGCGCATTCAGACGGTTGCTGCCGTTTCTGGCCAGCCAGCCGTTGACGGTGACCTGTTCACCGATCTTGAGCGAGTCCCGCCGCCAGCCGCGTCGCTGCAAGCCATGCGGCGGGCCCATCTCGGCGCCCCAGTTCACCACCTCACCGCTCTCTTCATCGACCACGTTGACGTAGAACCAGACATGCGGGTTGGTCCACTCAATGTTGGTGACGATTCCGGTGAGCTGTATCGGACGTTCCGCATCGAACTCCGCAGCGAAGGAGTGATGGGCATCCACCGGCCGCAGCAGCATGGTCGCTGCCAGCACGACGACTCCGAGCATGTACTTTTTCATGTCAGGCCTCCTGAACATACCGTTCTTTCCGGGCAACCGTGTCTCAATAACCGAGTTTCAACGATCCGACCTACGATCGATTGTGTTGACAGAAATGCACGGGCATCTCCTCCCCGCCGACCCATTGAAGGGTCCAGGTGACGGTCCATGGCCTGGTGTAGGCGCCCGGATCGTCGATCTCCAGCTCATAACGAAGCGTGTCACTGTCGGGGCGCGAGAAGCGCTCGGTCATGTTCAACTGGCTGGTATGCGGCAGACCGCCATTGGTGAACCAGAAGTCCTCGTTGAAGCCGCGCGTCTCCACGACCAGCGTATCACCCTGCCACTCACCGACCGAGCGACCGTAGTACAGCGGGTTGTCGTCGTCACCGCCGACCTGGCCCACATGATCGCGATCATCCAGGTGAATGATCCGGTAGTTGCGATTTCCGCTGCCGATCAGCACGAACACGCGCCTGTTGTCGCGATCCTCGATCAGCTGCACGCCCAGATTGGACTGGAACTGACGCGGGCCGCCCGGCGGCTTGCAGTGCAGGAAGTTCGGATCGTCGCGCAGCGAGCGCTCCTGTCGGTGTCGATACAGCGCCAGCGCCCATGGCTGAAACGGCGCGACCCGAGAAGCATCGGACGGATTGCGCAGCATGCCGTCTGCGTTCACCGCGACATTCACGCCATCCTCGACCAGTGTCGTGGCACTGGGAAAGCTCCAGTAGCCGCCGGAACCCTGACCAGGCACCACGCCCAGTGCCGGCTGGCCATCAGGCCAGCGCGGTGTGGGCCGCGACTGCAACGGCTTGGTCGGCGGAGCAATCCGCAGGTTGTAGACCTGTCGGTTGGCGGAGGAAAGCACCACGTTCTCGCCCCAGATCTGGCGTGACCCGTCGCGAGCAGTGATGCCCGACACGATGACCACATCGCCAGGCGAGAGCGTGTTGTGATGCCAGCCCGACTGCTCGAGCTCGACGGGACTGTGCAGCTCCACAGCCCAGTTGCTGACCTGGTCGCCGTCCTCGATATTGATGAACACATGCGCGTGAGGGTTACGCCAGTCGACGTAAGTCACGACACCCTGCATCGTCCTGGCAGCCGCCGGATCGAACTTGGCGTGGATCGCATGATGCGCCAGCGCGGCGGCACCCAGTGATACACCAGCAAGACCGATCAGACCGCGTATCATTCCGGAAACGCGGGTACCCATGGTTACTGCCTCTGGACTTCGAACGAGCCGCTGCCGCGCTCACTGCGCCAGGTGCCGGTGATGTACCGGTGCGACAGTGCCAGATCCCCGATGCGGCCTTCGATCTGATACCGAACCGCACCACCATCGGCAAGCACCGCTGCAGCCTCGATCCGTACCGTCCAGGTTTCCGGGTCCAGCGTGGCGTTGCTGATGCGGATATTCTGCGTGCCGGGATTGATGATGCCGGTGATATCGCGGCCGTCCCAATCAAGCACGAGCAGCACGCTGTTACCGTGCGCCTCGTTGCCGGCCCACTGGCCGATCCATGACCCCTTGAGTGGATGCCCTTCCTGAGCCTGCGCGGAAGCCGCAATGGTGATCGCGGCCACGGCTGTGCACAGCAGCCTTTTCAACGTGTAAACATGATGCACACGTATACCCCCCCGAGTTTTGTCTCGATTATATACACGAGTCCGTCGGCCGATGAAACCCGCCGGCAACACCCGATCCCTCCCCCGCAGGCCCCTCTCCGTTTGCCACGCCGCTTACCACACCGTTTGACGTGGACGGCCCGCTGCCACAATCATGGCCCGTATTTCCCTGAGCAAGCCGGAACCGCCCGCCAATGAACAGCATCGAGACAGCACATCCGTCACCGGAAGTCACCGCCCGGGCCAACCGCTCATCCCGGCGGCAAGCACGGTTCAGAATTGCCACGAGACTACAGGCGCGGCTGATCGCCACGTTTCTGCTGCCAGCCGCCATTGCGGTACACGCCCAGGAAGGCATCGGCGTCGCACCGGTGATACTGGACGACAGCCCGTACGTATTCGACACCGCCGAACTGCACCCGCTGCGCGTGGACGTGGTGGTGCGCCACATCGAGAACCCCTACAGCTTCGCGCTGCTGCCCAACGGGGATGCGCTGATTGCGCAACGTGGCGCGGCACTGCGCTATGTGCGCAACGCCACCGCCAGCGACGGATCGGCCGAGCTCGAACCGGAGCCGGTGACCGGCACGCCGGTATCACAGGGCGTGCTGCTGGGCGGTCTGCACGACATCGCACTGCACCCGGAGTTCTCCGCCAACGGGTTCGTCTACTTCACCTTCAACCGCGCCGGTGAAGCCGCCGGTGGACCCGGCCCCGGGCAGCGGCCGATCGCCCTGATCGTCGCCCGCGGTCGACTGGCTGATCGCGCGCTGCACGATGTGCAAGTGATCCTGGATGGCGGAGAACGCTCCGGCGCCAGCGGCTCACGTCTGGCGTTCGCGCCGGACGGACTGCTGTATGTCAGTACCGGCGCTCCCTTCGGTGACGAAGCACAGCGCACGGACAACATCTACGGCAAGGTGCTGCGCATCCACGACGATGGACGCATTCCGGCCGACAATCCATTCGTCGACGAAGCGGGCGCCAGAGCCGAAATCTTTTCGCTCGGACACCGTGACCAGCTCGGCCTGACGGTACACCCGGTGAGCGGCGCCGTACTGGCTGCCGAACACGGCCCCCAGGGCGGTGACAAGGTCAATCTCATCCTGCCCGGTCGCAACTACGGCTGGCCTGAATACAGCTTCGGTCGTGAGTACGACGGGCCGATGGCCACAGAACGCCCGCTTGGGGAAGACACCGAGCCGCCGCTGATCCTGTGGATGCCGTCCATCGCACCCACCGGCATGGCGGTTTACACCGGCGACCGGATCGCCGCGTGGCAGGGCAACCTTTTCGTGGGCAGTGCGCGACGCGGGCAGATACCGCGCACCGGCGGTCTTGAACGCATCGTCCTGAACGACGATCTGCAGGAACTGCGTCGCGAATCGCTGCTCACCGGACTCCACCAGCGCATACGCGACGTGCGCCAGGGGCCGGACGGGCTGCTGTACGTGATCACCGACGAATCTGACGGTGCTCTGCTGAGGCTGTCGCCCGGCGAGCCGCTCTGACGGTACGGCGGCGAGGCGGCGCATCCGCCACCGCGGCATCGGCGGCTGCGCCGGCGGCAAAGGCCTGTCGCAGCGCGCGGAAACGCTTGCGATACTGTGCGGGCGTCAGGCCCACCTTGCGGCGAAACAGACGGCTGAAAAAGCTCGCATCACCATAGCCTGCTTCGTGCGCAATCGCTTCCACCGCCAGCTGCGATGTTTCAAGCTTCAGTTTGCTTTCTTCCAGTCGCAGTGCGTGCACATATTCCAACGGCGCCATGCCGGTCGCGGCGCCGAATCGGCGCTTGAACGAGCGTTCCGTCAGACCGCTGAGGCGGACCATGGCCGCTACCGGCGCATCGGTGTCGTAATACTGCGCGATCCATTCCTGACAACGCGCGATCACCGCGTCCGTGGACTGCCGACTGCATGCCAGCATCGCGAACGGCTGCTGCCCCACGTGATGCCAGTCCAGCAGATGCAGGCGGGCCACCTGCATGGCCTCATCGACGCCGGCGAATCGCGCGATCAGGTACAACCCCAGGTCCTGCCACGACGTGCCGCCACCGGCCATGATGAAGCGCTGCCTGTCGCCGGACACCACCAGCGCACGGTTCGGCTGCATACGCACCCGAGGGAATCGGCATGCCATGGCATCGCAGTAGGCCCAGTGGGTGGTTACATCCAGATCATCCAGCAGTCCGGCCTCGGCCAGCATCAGTGCGCCGGTGCAGGCGGTTGCGAACGTCACGCCGGCCGCATTCCGTCGCCGTAGCCAGTCGATCTCGACGTCATGCCGGCCGCGAAGGTCTTCGTCGGGCATCACATTCAGATCGGGGATCACGACCACATCAACCTCGTCGCAGTCGGCCAGAGCCAGCCCCGGCGAGATCGATAACCCGTTCGCCGTGCGAAACGGCTGGCCGTCCGCGGACACGATCACGGGGCGAAAGCACGACAGGCCCGGCTTTCCGCAAGTCAACTGCCCCCAGTCGCGGCCCGCTGATTCGAGCAGCTCATGCATGCCGTACAACGTGGACGCCGTGGATTCAGGGACTGCGAGTACGGCGACCCGCAGAGCGGTCTGTGTGTGTGACATGGCCGGTTCGTCCGGAAAGTGTCTGAAATGACTCTAACCCAGTGCATCGGAGCGGACTAGTCTGCCCGGCGTCGGCAATCGCCCGACAGGCGACGTCACGGCGCCGGATTTCGTGGCAATTTGGGAGAACAGCGCGATGTGTACCATGACGGCTCAGAAAACCCGATTCGACGACGAAAAAGCGGCCGCCTTCGGCGAGCGGCTGCTTGCCGCCCTGAACAACGGTGCGCTGTGCCTGATGACCTCGATCGGTCACCGCTGCGGACTGTTCGATACGCTGAGCCGTCTGCCGGCCTGCAGCAGCGAACAGCTGGCGCAGGCCGCAGGACTCAACGAGCGCTATGTGCGCGAATGGCTGGGTGCGATGGTCACGGCACGGGTCGTCGACTACGATCCCGATACCAGGTGCTACAGCCTGCCGGCCGAACATGCTGCCTCGCTCACACGCGCCGCCGGTGCCGACAACATGGCCGTGTTCACGCAGTACATCAGCGGCCTCGGCAGCATCGAAGACGATGTGCTGCATTGCTTCCATGCCGGCGGCGGCGTGCCCTACGAACGGTTCGTGCGCTTTCACGAAGTCATGGCCGAGGACAGCGGACAGTCGGTGCTGTCGTCGCTGGAAAGCCACGTCCTGCCGCTGGTCACCGGACTGAAGGACAGGCTGGAGCGCGGCATTCGCGTGCTCGACCTCGGCTGCGGACGCGGGCTGATCCTGAACCGCCTGGCAGGCATGTATCCGCGCAGCCGGTTTACCGGCATCGACCTGTCGGTCGATGCGATCGACTACGCACGCCATGCAGCATCCGGCATCGACAACCTGCGGTTCATTGCACGAGACCTGAGTGACTTCGACTCCACCGCGGAACCCGCGGCCTATGACTTCGTCACCACCTTCGACGCGATTCACGACCAGGCGAAGCCTCTCAACGTACTGAAGGGCATCCGGCGCACCCTTGCCCCGGGTGGCGTGTATCTGATGCAGGACATCAGCGGCACCGGCCATGTCCACAAGGATATCGACCATCCGCTGGGCACCCTGCTGTATACCGTGTCGTGCATGCACTGCATGACCGTATCGCTCGCACAGGACGGCGAAGGCCTTGGTGCGATGTGGGGCGAGGAAAAGACCCTGGAGTATCTGTACAGGGCCGGTTTCACTTCGGTGGAGACGAAGAAGCTGGCCCACGACGTGCAGAACAACTGGTACGTGGTCACGCCCTGAGTATCGCCCGCTGCGAGGGGCTACGGTAAGACTGGCCGCGGCACAACGTCGTCGTGCCGACCGTAGCCCCATTCGCGCAGCCATGTCCGCATCTGATGAATCTCGGCGCGCTGTTCGATCAGCATCGCTTCGATCAGCACGTCGATGCCATACGGACGCCGCCCTGCTTCAAGCTGCGCCAGCTGCTGGGCCATTGCCATATCGATCGCGCCTTCGTGGTGGTGAATCATGCCCTCCAGCCACAGCTGTTCGAAAGCCGGACCACTGGCGTCCGCGAGGTCGGCCATCTGCCGGCTGGACAGCATGCCGTGCATGGGCGGATCGGCGGCCGCATGCCCATCCGTGTGCAGCGGTTGCGGCAGCGTCGCGCCACGTTCGCGGGCGGCATCCAGGAGTGCCTGCATCTGTGCGATCTCCGCGGCCTGGGCACCGGCGATGTAGCGCGCAAAGCGAATGAAGCGCGCGCGATCACTACGGCCGGGTACCAGCGCCGCCATATCCAGTGCCTGCTGGTGATGCACGATCATGTGCTGGAGGAAGGTCAGTTCGCCGACGGTGTAGAGCGGCGGTCCCGGTGCGCGATGCGAGGAACCGTCGGCGCCGGCGGCGGCGCGTCCGGCATGCCCGGCGCGGTCTTCGTCGCCGCCATGGCCGGAGTGATCACTGTCGCGATCAGACCGATCCGGCTGTGCAACGGCAGTCGACCCGCCCGCTGCGCAGGCGAGTATCAGGCACAGCCCGGCTGCGGCGAGCACACGTCCGGCAGCCTCGCGAACCCCGACTTCGATGGCGCCGGCCGCCAACATCACATCACCGCCACTTCAATGCGGGCTGGTGCGGTTCGATGACCAGGTGACATCACCCGGAATCTCGTCGGCACGCGGACCGGTGTAGCGCAGCACATGCAGTCCGGTATGGTTGTCGCCGATGTAGATCAGGCCGTTGTGAAAATCCGGATAGGTCATCACATCCCCCCATGGCACCGGCCGTGCGTGACCGACCTCACGGGGATTGAACGGATTGGATATGTCGATGGCACGCACTCCGTGGCCCAGCCAGTTCACGAACACAAGGTTTTCGAACACGGTGAGATTGTGTGCATGCATCATCGGACGGATCCCGGCACCCGGTGGCACGGGCTGCTCCAGACAGTTTTCAACCACGCTGTCCGACATCGCGTGCGAGCCGATCATCATCGGCGTCATCTCCACCTCGACGTTGATCACACGCATGCCGCGTTCCGGGCAGGGCCCGAACGGCCACTCTTCGGTGATCACGACCCACGCCGGGCGCTGCCGTGTGTTGTTGCGGGTGAGTGACGGACGGTTGGGCACCGGTACCGCGCTGTGCACGCCCACCATCGACACCATGGGCGGCGTAAAGCTGAAGCGCGAGCGTTCCTCGAGCCGCGTGTAGCGAACCAGCTTCTCGACTTCCGACAGGACATCCGAACGCAGCATGGCCAGCACGCCAGGGTCGGAGTTCAGCACCGGGTGCACGCAGTCATTCGCGACCTGTTCGAGCCTGATCACATCCACCAGACTGCCGACCTCGTCGCTGAACCAGACATTGGTGGAGTGCTGATTGCAGGCACGCCCGGAAGCGATGTCTGCATTCGAGTTCCGCGCAATGAATGCGGTGTCGAGGATATAGACACCGGCGGTCCCCCCTGCGGCGTAGAAACGCTCGCCGTCATCCGACAGGGATCCGGAGTGCAGCACATGACCGAGCGAGCGCTGCGAGGCGCCTGGCCGGTCCCAGGCGTCCGTGAGATGGCTGAAGTCGGCGAAGCGGCCGGCCGCGAACAGACCGTTTTCGTCGGGCATCTCGTTACGTATCGGGCCGCCGACGTTCTCCAGCGTGAACGCGGCAAGGAACAGCGGCTCCCCGAGCACTTCGCCGGTCCGCTCGTCGGTCACCGCGGTGAAGATCAGGTCGGCATCCTGTGCGCCGTAGGTCTGGGAAATCACCAGCAGGCGGTTCGGGTTGCCCGGGTCGTGCCACAGGTAGAACTCGTGCGCGAGCACGCCGGCGGCCACCGTGCCTTCGTCCGTCGGCAGGCAGGTACGCGGATCCAGCGTGTAGGTGATGACATCGCCACCGGTACCGGTCGCCGCGCTGCGCACCATCAGCATGCGTTCCTCGCCATCACTGGACGTGTAATTGTAGGGCCGCAGTTCGCGATCGCGTACCGCGGTCTCACCGTCATTGACCGTCAGCTGTGGCATGCGACCGACTTCCTGTGGCGGATTGCGTACCGGGTCGGCCTGTATCCGGTAGATGATCACATCGCGCGTCACGCCGGGTCCGGTGGTGTTCGTGGAATTGCTGCGACCAAAGTACAGACAGTCGCCGGCGATACCCATGCCGGTGGAACCCCAGCCGGTGGCAAAGCCATCCAGATCCCCGCCCCGCCACTCGCCGGTTTCCTGATCGCGACTGGAAGGCGCGCTGGGCAGCCAGTGCAGCCACTCGAAATTGTGGAACAGCCCCAGTCTCTCGGCCGCCACGAATGCGCCGGCATGCGCATCGGCCGGCGACGACATCGGGTCCAGCTGCCCATCCGCGCCAAGCCGGCCGCCGGGCAGCTCGGCAAACGGAATATCGAACTGTGCGTACGCGGCGCAGGCCAGCAGCGCGGCGCCTGCGCAGCACACCGAAGAAATCCGGTTCATGCGTGGCATCGGCGGTCTCCGTTGGTCAATACCCCAATGGTGCCACAGCGCACTGGTAGTTCCCGCATCAGGATGGCCATCGGCACGCCAAAAGGTTACGGTATGGCGCAGATCAGCCGCAGCACGGGCTTATCGTCCGTGAATGGCTCACACAGTCAACCGGCGAAGACCGGAACCGGCAGCCCTGGCGGCGATCAAAACGGAAAGCAGGAGGGGAAATCGGCATGAGCAGGGCCGCGTGGCACACGTCCGTGATCGCGATTGCATCGCTCACCGCGGCATCGGCCGCTGCCCAGCATGTGGCCGACCCCGGCTTCAGCAGCGTCGGCCGTGGCGCGCCCATGCCCGCCGACCTGCGCGACTTCGACATCACCGGGCCCAGCATTCTCTTTGAATTCGGCCAGGAAGCCCCTCGCGACTCCGGCCCCTTCGTCGGGGCCGCCCGCAATGGCGACGTTCCGGATGGCGTCGAACCGCTGCAGGTCGACATATTCACATCCAAAGATTTCTATAAGGACCGCCATCTGTGGACTGATCCGCGCTATTTTCGCTGCAACAGTCCGGTTGCCCTGGAAGAGCAATGGGGAGCGAACGGCGTGGTGCTGATACGCAATGACGATGCCGCGACTGGCGCCTGGGGCCATTGCGACCGCGACTATCCACGCGAAGCCATCGTCAGCCCCTATCCGTTCAGTACCGCCCGGGAACATTACGAGGCGCTGCTGGACGAGACACGTGAGCGCGGTGGCCCCACCGAACACGGCTACGCCACCCTGCCGGGCGAATGGACCGGCCGCTACGCCCACCCCGGGCGCACACCGGGCAATGCCTACTGGTACCGGATGCGCCACAACCAGTTTCCAACCGTGCTGTCACTGCTGACGGATGAATACCAGACACGCATGGTGCAGGAGGGCTACCACCATGCAAACACCAATGCGCCACAGTGGCCCTCGCAATACTGCTGGCCGGAAGGATTCATGCGGCGCTGGCACGAATTCGCGTCATGGGAATGGCACATCATGGTAACGCCATCCCTGGTTCAGATTCTCACCGGCGTGGCGCGAAACTTCATCACCAACATACACGTCGGCCGCGAATTCGACACCAGCGGTCGCGTGCCGCGGCTGGGCGCGGACGTGCCACGCTGGTACGGAGAGACCATCGGCTTCTGGGATGATGACACCCTGATCACCTGGACCTCCAACATCCAGGGCTGGATGACGCATGGCGCCTACGAGCATTCCAACGAACTTCAGACCATCGAAATCTATGCGCCGAACCACGATGAGGACGGCCGGTTCGTCGGCCTCAACCATGAATCGGTATTCTACGACCCCGAAGCGCTGCTCGAACCGGTACGTATCGTGCGCAATTACGTCAGGGAGAGCGGGTTCGAGGAAGGCGATCCGTTTATTTCCGTAGAATGCGTACAGACAATATTCCCGATAGAAGGCTGGTCAACGCCGGTGACGCCCGGCGCCACCTTTCTGCACGAAGTGCCCGACATGTACGGACGACCGTGGGCACAGATCTGGGACAGATACCACGAGCAGCATATGGACAGGCCGCAGGCCGAAGACATATTCCGCTTCGATTGAACATCAGCAACTGGAGACGAACTTGAACCGAAAAGCACATCGTACCGTTGCCGGCGCCTTCGGCATGGCCATCGCGGTCGCCCTGCTGTTGGCCGTACCGGTCCATGCACATCATTCCTTCTCGATCTTCGACGGCAGCCGAACCCTGGTATTTACCGGCGTGGTGACACGGGTGAATCCCGACGCAAACCACCTGCAGATCTTTTTCGCGCCCATGAATGAAGAACGCAACGACGTACTGCGCGACGAGAACGGTGAGCCGGTCGTCTGGGCTGTGGAGATGGGCGGATCCGCCGCCATGGCGCGACAGGGCGTTTCAGTCAGCACATTCCCCCGCGGCACGATTTTCAGCGTCGGTCTGCATCCACTGCGCAGCGGCGAGCGCGCCGGAAGCCGGGAGACCTCCGGCCTGTTCATGTGCCCGGACCGCATACGCCCGGAACCGGGCATGCACTGCGATTCGGTCGAAGGGCACACGGCCTTCGGCAATCAGGGCCTGCCGACCCCCACCGAGTAGTCACCGATGCTGTCGGATTTCGCGCAGTGGCTGCAGTCCACAGCCCTGAGCAGCTGGATTCAGGCTACGGGCTGGGTCATACCGCTGCTGCAGTCCGTGCATATCGTCACGATCGGCGTGGTGTTCATCGCCATCCTGATCACCGTGTTGCGGATACACGGCCGTGTGCATGGCGAAGAGAGGCTGGCCATCGTATGGCAGCGCTACGCACCCTGGCTGTGGTACGGCCTGGCGGTGATGGCCGTGACCGGAGCGCTGCTGGTGATCGGCGAACCGATGCGGGAGTTCTACAGTCTCTCGTTCTGGCTGAAAATGCTGCTGCTCATCGTGGGCATCGTTTCGGCGCTGGTGTTCAGCCGCAGCCTGTTGCCGGCCATCGATGCCGATGACGTAACAGGCTCCGTACCGGCCGACACCAAAGCCGCCTCGATCGCCACCGTGCTGCTGTGGCTCGGCATCATCTTCCTTGGCCGCGCGATCGCCTATGACTTCGAGGTCTGGGGTTCATGGTCACTGGCCTTCACCGGCTGATCACCGCGGCGCATCACCAGCAACAAGAACCACAATGAATGAGATAGTCACGCGAATCGAGGCTTCGGGGATCGGCGAGTGGATGAGAACCTCGCTGAAGGCCATGCCGGTGGTGGAATCCGTGCACGTGATGGCGATCGCGCTGCTGTTCGGCAGCATCCTGATCGTCGACCTCCGACTGCTGGGCATCGCCAACACACACCGGGCGTTCACGCGCGTGTCCAGCGAGCTGCTGCGCTTCACCTGGGTCGCCTTTGTCGTCGCCGTCATGACCGGTGCAATGATGTTCGCGGCCAACGCCACCACGTACTTCAACAACACCGCTTTTCGCTGGAAACTGCTGCTGCTGGTGCTGGCCGGAATCAACATGGCGGTTTTCCAGCTCAGGACGGTGCGCTCGGTGGCAGCCTGGGACCATTCCGCACGGACGCCGCCGGCTGCCCGTGCCGCGGGCGCACTGTCGATACTGATCTGGGTAGGGGTGATCTTCTTCGGCCGCTGGATCGGTTTCACCAAGGGCTACGATTTCACCATACCGGACGACGTGGACCTCGACTTCCTTGACCTGCTCGACTTCGACTGAGGGCAGGAAAAAACTGCTTTCGGAAACCCTCGTGCACTCTCCCATGGTTGGAGTTACCATGCGGCAAACCAGAACAACCGGGGAGCACCACCGTGCAGACAGTCAGGTATCCGCAAGAGCACATGCACCGCATCAGCTATACCAAGCTGACGGAAGCACAGATCACCGAGCGCCTGCGGGCCACCAATAACGGCCCGAGCAGCGCCTCGCCGTTGTCCGACGCACTGACTGGACGCACGGTGCGCATCGTCACCGACAACGGCCCGGCCCTCGAGTACCGGTTCACCAGCAGCAACCGCTTGTCACTGTCCGAGAACGGCGCCGCGGCGGTGGAAACCGGCTACGGCGCGCTGACGCTGGATCGCGTCGTGTTCTTCTCGCACATGGTGCCCGGCACGCAGCGCGGCTACAACATCGTGATCGATCAGGATTCCAGGCTTGTCACGGTGTTTGACGTCTGGTTCAGCGGCTTCGATGACAACCGCGAAGTGCAGCGCGAGATCTTCCATGGTTACGTGGACGAGGCCGGTCAGACTCCCCCCGAGTCCCGTCACGGCATCACCAACCGCATCGAAGGCAATGGCTTCTACTGGAAGCAGGACAACGGCATCGAGACGCTGGAGTTCTATCCGTCGGTGTTCTCCTCCAATTTCGTCGACCTGACGCGATTCGGCGGCGAGCTCAGCTATTGCTCGCCCACCGACTACGTGAAGGTAACGGACAACCTCTACATCTATGCACGCGTGGAAGCCGAGTTCTCCGGCATCCTGACGATGTACGTGCTGGACCTGCGCAGCGAATCCCAGGTGGGTGTACGTCTGGGCTTCGATGAGACCGATACGCTCGAATACTACGTATTCAACGGCAAAGGCGAATCCGTCGGCCAGCTGGCCACGTTCTCGCCATTCGACGACAAGGGCGAGACGATTCCGCTGGGTAATCGTCAGATCGATGCCCGTCGTGGCGCGCGCCCGGTGTACCGCCCGATGCGCAACGACTGGACCATGACTGCCGACGAAGTCAATGCCGCGGTGGCAGGCAATCGCCGCGTGTTCCCGGAGGGCGGCAGCGCCATGAGTGGCAATGGCATGCCGATCAGTGATTTTCTGGTCGGCCGGGAGATGACACTGCGTCTGGATCGCGGCCCGGTGGTGCAATATCAGTTCGACGGGATCCACCAGCTGCGCTGGCGCCGTGAAGGCGAACGGCGCTGGACCGATGAGCGCTACCAGGCGTGGGAAGCCATGCCTGGCGTGGTGATGTTCGGCCATCTCCTGTCCGGAGCCCCTGAACACGACTGCCTGAAAATCGTCGCCGACTTCGACCGCGGTCTTGCCAGCTGCATCAATGGCACGATGGGCACGCCATACATCGCCAACGAATCCGCCGCCAAGACATTCTTCGGCGTGATCGAGGCCTCCGGTGTCAATGCGCCAAGGTATCATCGCCATGAGTTCTCAACCGACCTGGTCGGCAGTGCACTGACCTGGAACTACTCGCCCGGCCTCACGTCCATGCACCTGTACTCCACGCCGCATTCATTGTCGTGGATCATCTTCCTCGAGAATGGTGCCGGGGGCATGGAATGGAGCGGCCCGGCATCGTATGTAAAGATCCGCGACGACCTGTACCTGGTCTATTGGCTCGAAGAGGCCTGCAACGGCGTGCTCGGCACGATTCTCGTGAACAAGCGCACCATGCACGACTGCGGCATCGGCTACAGCTGCGGCCGCAACGGACTGAGCCTGAGCGCCATCGGCGCGCATTCACGCAACGCCGGCAAGTTCGACATCATGAAGTACTTCGCCCGTTCGGACGTCTGAAGGAGAATCGCGATGACACAGGGCAACTCGACTTCGCGCCGCGCGTTCTTCTGGAAGGCGGGCGCCGCGGCATTGACGGCACCGCTGGCAGCGGGCGCGGCCGGTGCGGTGCACGCATCGGAGGGCACGGCCAGCAGTGACGCTGATCTCAGGCAGCGGCTGGAAAGACTGGAAGATGTCGAAGCCATTCGCGCGCTGAACACGACACTGATGCGGCATGTGAACCGTGGCGAGCATGAAGCGGTACGCGCGCTGTTCGCGAACCCGGACCGTGCCATCGCCACTATCGACTCGCGTATCGCACGCCTCTCGCATGACCATGCCGCCAGCCATGCGGCCGGCCACGCTGTCGGCCACGCTGTCGGGAGTAGCGGCGAACCGGCTTCCGACAGCGACGGCATCTCGATTGATTCCGATGGCGCGCACGCATCGGCCACGCTGTGCTGCATTGCGCAGATCGCAACTCCGTTGTCCGCGGATGGCGGCACGCTTGCGGAAATGGCCCGTTTGCAGGGAACTGGCGTGATCCGTCACGAACGGCAGGTGCAGCTGAAGGCGGCCTATCGGAAGCAGTGCGACGGCTGGCGGTTCACGGATCTGGCACTACCGTCGGCCTGAGCCGGGACCACGCACCCCGGCCCGGGTCGGGCTTGTTAAGCCCCTTCGGGCCACTCGAAGCCTCTCCGGACGACCTCAACGGCTGATGATAATGCCGCCGGAACTGGTAACCGTCACCGACGGCGACGGCGACGGCGACGACATCGCAGCCGCGGCGTCGATCCGCTCTTCCAGCATGCTGCGCATCCGTGGATCGGTCACGTAGGCGCCGACGAGTTGCCGGGCCTCATCCTGATTCTGCCGCGCCAGCAACGGCACCAGCCGCTGCAACGTGTTATCACGGGACTGATCCGAACTCAGTGCATCGAACAGTGAGCGATCCACCTGGCCGGACGCGGCGGCGGCGACGATCAGCGACTCGACTGCCTGGTCCCGCAACGCACCGCCGGGCAGTGCGAGCGCCCAGCGCTTCGCGACCTCCGGTTGGCTGGCGCCCCACTGTGAGACAACCGCAGCCACCGCCTGTGTTCTGAGCTGACTGTCGGCGAGGTTCTGCGCCCAACTGGCCGCTGCCGACGGGTCCTGTCGCGCCCACGATGATGCCACCTGACTGGTTGCGCCTCGCTGCACGTCGGCCGGCGCCTGCACCAGTACCTGCCCGGCCATGCGGGGATCATCCTGTGCCGCACGACTGATTATCTGCCTCAAAGCCGTCGAATAGCCATCCTGTCCCTGGTATCCGGCAACCCAGTTCAACGCACCATCAAGGTCGTAGCCGGCATAAACTCCGGCAACCTGCGTGATCCACGCCGCACGCATCGACAAAGGCACCTGATCCACCCGTGCCACCGCCGCGGCCACGTCATTGCGGGCGTACGCACCGGCAACGTTGCCGATCAGCGAGGCATCGACGCGGTCGGCGTTGTCCAGCATCCACTGGAATGCCGCGTCCTCATCACGCCGGGCCCAGTTCGACATCAGATTGCTCAACGCCCGCCGCCCGGTATCGGCATCGGATTCGAGCAGCCGGTCGGCGAACATGGCGGCCCTGGCCGGGTCGGAACCCAGTTGACTGGCGACCACCGAGGTCATCATCATGATGTCCACGTTCTGGCCCGCGCCTCCTGATACCGAAGCGGATTCCAGCATCAGGTCTACCGCCCGGTCCGGATCGCTGCTGGCCAGTGCCATCCACACCGCCATCTGCGCCGACTGCGACGGCGGTTCGAGCTGTCGGACCCAGGTGATCGCGGCTTCGGGGTCCAGACGCGCATAGCCGCCGGCAACCGCCTGTATCAACTGTTCCCGCTCCGGGCCGGGCGGCATACCATCCACGCGGTCGAGGATCGGCAGCGGATCACGCTGCGCCATCGTGATCATGGCGCTGAGCCTGACCTGGCTGGCGGCCTGTCCTGGCAGTCGTTCCGCGAGTTCAAACGCCCTTTCCGGGTCGCTGGCGAGCAGCAACGTCAGGCCGCCGAAAAGATCCTGACTCAGGTTCCTGCTGTCGTCGAGGTACGCCAGGTAACCTTCCATATCGAGACGCGCCCACTCGGTGCTCAGCGCCCTGTGGTACTGAGATCTGAGATCGTCCGGCAACAGCGCCGACTGTACGATGGCGGCGCGCGGATCGAGCATCGCAGCGGCAGTCGCGATGCGCTGGATCGACCGCCCCCGCGGATTGCCGTCGAGAATATCCAGCGCGACGCGCAGCGCCTGATTCGGGTCGGTTTCTGCCAGCCGCTCCACCGCCTCGATCTGAAACGAGACTCGATCCATGGTCGGCAACGCGCTGGTCACTCTGCGGATACCGCCCGCATCGTCGCCGAACGTCGCCATGAGTCCGACGGCGACAGCGCGTCGCAGACCCGCGTGTTCGATACGGTCGAGTTCGACCAGCGCCCGGTCGCCATCGACTTCCGCCCAGGACTGAAAGGCCTGCACGACGGTCTGGCGCTGCAGGTTCAGACGGTGCGAGAGAATCGCCGCGCGCGCCGGGTCGAACTCGCCAAGCCGCGACAGCCAGGCCTCGATCTGTAGGTGATCCAGGGCGGTGACCGATCCGCGCGCGGCACGCTCGATCAGCGTCTGCAGGGCGTCCGGATCCGATTCCGCAGCCGCCGCTCGATACGCTTCAAGGTGATCGCGGCCGGTCAGAACCGTCGACGGCGCGGCGGATGACCAATCCTGGCCCGTGACCCGTTGGACGATCTGGGTCAGCAGTGTCGGCGCATCGTCTGCGCCGGATTCAACGTCATGCGGAGACGCGGCAACCAGCAGGAACACCACGGCACCGATCACGGCGCCGGTCGACAGAAGGAAAAGGTTTCTGGTCATTGTCGTATCCGCTCGTGGAAGCGTGTTCATGGAAGAACGATGCGAACACCGTCGAGCATGGCGGGTGCCGTCGCCATGCGCGCCATGTTCCGCTCGATCCGCTCGCGCTGCCGTGGATCCGTGACCCAGGTATCGAGCAGGCTGCGCGCCTGCGACGGATTCGTACGGCTGAGCTGGACGATGATGCCGTTGAGCGCGTTCTCGCGGCTCAGATCGGAACTGAACATACCAATCAGGCCGACGTCCAGTTGGCCTCGTGCGGCAGTGGCCGTCAGCAGCCCGGTGATCGCCTGGTCCCGCGCAGCGCCGGTCTGCAGCGTCGTTATCCACGCCAGGGCCGCGTCAGCATCACTTGTCGCCCAGGTCGACGCAATGCTCCCGAAGGTGGCCGATTGCACCCGCTCATCAGGAACGCCGGCGGCCCATTGTGCCGCCGCCTGTGGGTCCTGCCGCGCCCAGCTGCTGGCCACGGCGACCGCCGCCTGATTCAATTGCGGTCCAGGTTGCAGCCGGCCGATCATCTGTGCGGCCGACACCGGGTCGCGTTGCGCCAGGTTGGTGACGACGTTGTTGATGCTCGCGTCGTATCCCGGTTGCCCCCGGTAGCGTTCGAGAAACGCCACCGCCTGGTCGACGCTGTAGTTCGCCAGTCCAGCCGAGACCCCCTGTATCCACCCAGCACGTACCTGTGGCGGCACGTTGTCCGTCATTTCCATCGCCCTGTTTGCCTGATCGGACTGGACGACCTGCTGCGCCATGGTCATCAGCGCGGACGCGTCGAGGCGCGACTCGTTCGCGATGACCCACGCCAGTGCGGACTCGGCATCCGTAGCTGCCCACATGCCAAGGGCTGAGGACAGAGCCATCTGCATGGTCGGGTGATCGACCTCCAGCAGCCGGTTGGCGATGCGCACCACATCCGACGGATCCGCCGATCCGGCGAATATGCGCTGATTCATGCCCGAGAGGAGCGACATCGCAAGCTGCAAGTCGGTGCGCGCGAAGCCCGCCCCCGTCACGCCCGCCCCACTGCGGTCAAGCTCCGTCTGTATCACGTCGATCGCCACATCGAAGTTCACCGACGCTATGCCGTTGATCACACCCCTCAGCGCCTCAGGCGACGCCGGTGACAGCGATCTGGCCCAGGCCAGGGCGGCACGCGGATCCATTCGTCCCCATGCACTGGCGATCGAATTCATCAGTGATGAGCGCTCCTGACCGAGCGGCAGGAGATCGATCCTTGCGATGGCCCCCTGCGGGTTCGTCGTCGCCATCGCCTGCAACGCCGCCCTGTGCGCCTGGCCTCGCAGACTGCTCGGGAACTGATCGGCGAGCCGCAGCAGCCGCTCTGGATCACCATCGGCAATTCGCTGAAACATACCGAGTAACGAGCCCCCCGAGCGCAGATACCGCATCACCGGGTCGGATTCGTCGTGATCGGCGTACAGCGACTCGAGCATCGTGAACATCGCTTCCGGATCCGCCTCGGCCCATGCCGAAAGCAGCAAGTTCATCGCCAGCCCGCGCACTGATGCATCCTCGATGGCCGACGCGACTGTCAGTGCCTGCCGCGGATCGCTGCGGGTGATCACCGGTGCGATCCGGCTCAGTGCGAAAACCCTTACGCTCTCGTCCATCGCCATCAACGTCCGCAGGACGCCAGCCGGGTCGTTCTCGGCGCGCAGCAGCAGTACATCCATTTCCAGTCCGGATCGATCGGACGCCGGCAGACCGGCGGCGACGCGCGCCACGCTGCGCGGGTCATGACCGAGCACATCAAGCACGGCCAGCGCCAGCTGCCGACGGTCCACGCTCGGCGACATCGCAACCAGCCAGGCGATCGCCGCCCTGTCATCGGCCGATGCCCAGACCCGCATCAGCGATGCAACGAATCGGGTTTCGAGATTCGACGTCCATGCAAAGGCCGTTGCACGGGCCGGGTCGAGTTCGGCGTAGCGCAGCAGCAGAGCGGTCATCTCGGCGTCCCGGATGCGGGAGCGTGGCTGCGCGGCAGCAGGCAGAACGCGACGCTCGAGTTCGTCGGGATCGGTGATCGCCACCGCCTGCTGGAAGAAAGACAGGCGCAGGGATGCAAATCCGGCATGAGACTCATCCGTGGCGCCCGGTGTACCGTCATCGGGCGCCGGCGCGCCGGAAGCGCCGGAAGCGTCGGAAGGGCCGGATGGTGAAAGCTCCCCGGTCGAGTACGCGTCGACCGGGTCCGGAAACGCTGCGCCCCCCGTGCCGGCGGACGGCCAGATCATGTAGGCGGCGGCTGCCCCGGCGACGCTCCCCACGACCAGCAACAGCAGTGCTCTGAACATTGCAGCCCCCCGCAAGCCCGAAACAAGCGACATCAGCGAAGCATCAAAAGTCAGGTTTTACCAGTATTTTCCTGATATGTGAATATTCACCCACCACCGGCCGCCACGCCGGCCTCAAGGCTTGCCACCACCGCGTGAATCTCCGCGGGCGTCGCGTAGCCGCCGCACAGGCGCAGCGACTGGCTGAGCCGTTCCTGCCGCGACAGCTGCTCCTCGGGCACGAGATAGCCGTGATCGGTCAGCCACTCAGCCAGTTCTTCCAGCTTGCTGCGGTGAAAGCCGCTGACGGCACGCGCCTGCAGGCGTTGCAGCAGCGAACCGGCATCACCGTCACAGCGTTGCGCCAGCGCGCTGACTTCATCCATGAAACGATCCGACACCGCGCCGGACTGTTCCAGCGCATTGCGCTCCACGGGCAGACCGCGACCACGACGCCACAGCTCACACCAGGTCTGTGCGATGCGGTAGCGATCGAGCAGGCGCGCGCGCCACTGTTCATCCGGGACGGCCTTCGCGCCGGCGTCACTGCGCAGCAGCTGCCAGAACGGTCCGGCGTGCGCGACGCGCCATTCGTTCATCAGGCGATGCAGCAGATCGAGGCGATCGCGAAGCAGATGGAAGATCGGCAGCGCACCGGCACCCTCGCGCGGACGCAGTGGAGGCACGCCGAGCCTGACCGCGTATTCCTCCGGCGACAGGTCGTCCGGCGGTGGTATCGGCTGTGCGATCGACAACTGGTGGTCATCGGTGGTCAACGAACTTTCGCCAAAGCGGATGTACGGCAGATCGACATGTGCCGGGGCACGGCCGGCGGCACGCTCCCAGCGATGCACGTCGGCCGGCTGGGCGGAGAGATAGAACACCTGCCGCCCCTCCTCGTCGGCCATGCGCTCCAGCGACGTGACGATGCTGTCAAAGCGCTCGGGATCCGTCGTCGTCAGGGCCTCGTCAAGAAACAGCGGCAGGCTTTGTCCGCCCTGCTCCGCAACCTGCGTCCATGCCAGTCGCACAGCGATCAACAGCTGCATGCATGTTCCGGTGGACAGCGTAGCAAGTTCGTGCAGCGTATCCTGTTCGCGATCACGTGCCCGGGGATGGCCATTGGCATCGATCTCGAGATCGTAGCGATGGTTCGTGAACGCTGCGAAGCGCGCACGAGCGGCAGCGAGCACCGCAGGCTCCTGCTCGCTGCGATGCTCGCCGGCAACATCGTCGATCAGAAACGCACCGGCTTCGGCGAACATCGCCTGCTCGAATGCTTCCTGCAGTGCGTCACGGGCCTCGTCGACAGCGCGCCGTGCCGTTTCCAGTCGTCGGTCGCCACCGGCGAGTCTGATTCGTTCGCGGATTTCGGCACTGCGATCCACCAGTCCGTTCAGGCGCGAGCCGCTTTGCGCGAGCTGATTTCGCATGGTGATCAAACCATCTTCGTTGCCCTGTTCAACGCAGGCAAGCAGCTCGGCATCGGCATCGGCATCGGCATCGGCATTGACGTGTTCGCGACGCTCACGTTCCACCGTCAATGCATCATCCAGCGCACGCTGCGCTTCGCGATACTCGGCAACGCGTTCACAGCGCATACGCAGCTCGTGTTCGGATGCGCCGGGCAGCCCGGCCTGTTCGAAAAGGATCGCCGTATCGCGATCGATGCCATCGATCTCACTGCGCACGCGCGCCAGCTGCTGTTCGGCATCCTGCCTGTCGCGTCGCGCTGCGGCGAGCCGGTCAGCGCGCTCCAGCAGATCATCCAGTCTGGACTGACACCACCGCAACGCTTCGGCCTGTGTCGGCACGCATGTGTCTTCGCCTCCAGGCGACACCGACAATGCCGTATCGCCATGCGGAAAAGTCCGGGCCAACACGTCATGCACGGCCGCGATGACCTCTGTGACGGCAGCGCGCGCCGCCGCGATCCGGTCGGTCAGCGATGCGCACAGCGCCACTGCCTGGTCGTGGTCCAGCGTCAGCTGCAGAAACCGCGCCGTGCCTTCCGCGGTTGCCGCCGCGCTGAACCCCAGCGATTGCATCAGCTCACGATGCTGCAGCTCCAATTGGCGCAAGTCGTCGCGTACACGTGATGCCTGGTCGGCTTGTCTGCGCACGTAGTCGGCCTGTGCCGTCTGCACGTGAATGACTGTCTGCTGCTGCTCGAGCTCACCCAGCCACGCGCCGACGGCATCGCCATCCATCGGCTCTGGCAACGACAGATTCAGCTCGCGTGCGTACTCGTGCAGGCGTTGCTCGACCGCCGCACGCTCGGCGCGCGGCATCCTTGCATGCCATGCCACGACACCACCGCCGGCGGCAGCAGCAAGTACCGCGCACAGCAGGATCCAGAGCGACAGCGTCACACTGCCCGGCGCCGCAGCGATACCGGTCAGCGCGCCCAACGCGCCCAGCACACCGGCCAGCAGCGCAATCCATGCGCCAATGCGCACCCCGCGCAGCCGGGACGGCTGCGGCAGACGCAGCCAGCGACGCAGTTCGGCCACAAGCGCCTGATAAGCCGACAGTCGATTGACGGCGTCGTCATCGGCCGTGGACGTCGCGTGCGGCGAGAACTCAGCCAGCCGTCGCCGGGCGTTGCGGATTTTTTCCGCCAGTTTGACGGCCTGGTCCACGGCGTCGGCATCCAGCCTGATCGACCGGTCGACGGGTTCCCCGCCAGTGTCGCCAGCACCGGCAACATCAGCCGGAACACCCGCGTCGCTGCCCGGCATGCTGCGGTCGGCAGCATCGAATGGCGCACGCAATCGGTTCTCAAGCTGGCGGCGCCGTGCCCTGGCTTCGATCAATTCGCCTTCCAGCCTGCCGATCTCGTTCACCGTGACCCGCGCGTCGCGCAGGCTCTGGGCCCTGGCCCTGAGTTCGACGAGCTCGAACGCCGCCTCACCCAGCCCGGTGTCCGCCGCCTCACGACTGGCGGCCTCCAGCCGCAGCGTTGTTTCGCGCAACTCGCCTTGTGCCTTGTCGCGACGCTTGTGCAGCGACTCAAGATCCTGCAGCTCACGTCCACTCAGTCGTTCCATGCCGTCCGGAAACTGTGCGAGCCGGGTTCGCGCCCGTTCCACTTCGCGGCTTGCTTCAAGCCACTTGCGCGCATGGTCGATAACCAGCAGTCGCGCCTGATCGGCTCTGGCCTGTTCGATGTCCTCGCCAAGCACCGGCAGATGACTTCGTTCACGCTCCAGCTGCGCATACTCGTTTTCGATACCGCGCAGCGCCCGCAGGCACGCCTGAAAATCGCTGCTCTCTCGCCGCCCATGGCGCGGACCGACCTCGACATCGCCAGTCGGCGAGCGCGCCAGCTGGCGGCGCACCGCATCCAGGTCATACCCGCCATACAGCGACTGACGCAGGCTGGCGGCAATGCGCTGCTCGGTGGCGCCAGCCTCCAGCAGCTCGCGCATCGTCAGCCAGTAGCAGCGCAGGAAGTCACCCCGCGGCAGGACCGGCGGCTCAACACGGCGGCCGTGTTGCAGCCATTCAACCTGAGAACCGGCACGACGTACGGTCCAGCGACCGGCGGGTGACTCGAATTCCGCCTCCAGCGTCAGCGCACCATCGGCCGGTGACGCGTCGGCATCGATCAGGTGACGCAGTGCCCGCACCAGACTGCTTTTGCCCGATGCGTTCGGGCCGGTGACCACGGTGACGCCATCGGCCAGTCCGTCGAGCCTGAATGCCGCGCTGATGCCGGGCAGATGGGTAATCGCCAGACGCCGCAGCTTCATGCACGGTCTCCGCTGTCGGACAGCATCTGCGCCAGAGCAGCCAGCGCCGCTTCCTTCAGCCAGCCGGCAATCGCGGCATCGGACAATACCGCGGCCCGGTCAGACGCAACCGGCTGCCCCCAGTGCGGCTGCGTGGCACGCGCCTGAAGCCGTTTCCGCGCCCGCCGGATCAACTCGCCGCGTTCGGCATCGTCGACCGCACCGTCCAGCAGCAACAGACGGCGAGCCAGCAGTCCCGGCGCGTCGGAACGCTGCGCCAGCGTGTCCAGATCGATCTCCGGCAACATCCGGTACGCGAGCTTCTCGACGAAGTAGTGGATGCCACCGTCACCAGCATACAGTTCGTCCAGCTGCTCCCGATTGAACAGCGCCTGCACACCGGCGTAGTGTCGCGTGCGTCCGCTCAGCGTGACACGCAGTCCCGCGGCCACGGGCCTAGCGGTATGCCGTTCCAGCCCGGCGTCGAGAACGCGCACCGCATCCAGCAATCGGTCGCGGGCATCTTCCGGTGCATCGATTCCCGACAGGTCGACGTCCAGTCTTGCCCAGTGCAGCGGCGCCAGTGTCCGCTGCTCGACGGCCACCACGCGCCCGCCGCTGATACGAATACACCACGGGCCACGGGCGCCCGGCTCACCAGGATCCAGGCCGATGGCCGATCCCAGGTAACCGAGCAGCGCATCCGGGCTCAGCGTACCGGGCGCATGAATGTGACCCAGCAGCCAGCCGTCGAGTCCTGCAGCGCGCAGCTCGCCGGTGCTGACCGGCGCATAGCGACTGTCGGACTGATCCAGGTCGCAGTGCAGCAGCCCCAGATGTACACCCGGTTCCCGGCTGGCGGCGCCTGAAACACCAGTGGTGCCGGCACGAAAGCGCTCCATCGGGCTTGCCGTCACCACGCGCTGCGGAAACGACCAGCCATGCAGGGTCAATCGTTCCTGACCGGCTTCGATCACCACCTGCTCCCAGACACCGCCACGCCCGAGCAGATGAAACCCCGGTATCTGATCGGCCAGTCGTGGCAGCACCTGCACGTCATGATTGCCGGCCACACCCAGTACGCGGATATTCGCCGCCAGCAGGCGCTCAACCCCTCGCGCCAGCTCGCGATAGGCCTCGAAAAAATCGTCTTCCTGCTGAACGACGTCGCCGGCCAGCACCAGCAGCTGCGCCCGTGTGGCGATGGCATGATCGACGATGCGCTGCCAGGCGCCTGCCGGACCCAGTTCGCCGGCCCGCGGCTGCAGCGCCGCCGGCAGGCGGGTCGGGGACCGCCCCAGATGCAGATCGCCCACCGCCAGCAGGGTCAGCGACATGACGGCAATTCGAATCGACGTGGCAACACCCGGCGAAGTCTATAGGCGCTGCCGCGAACACGCACGGGCTTCCGGTTTGCAGGCGATTGACGTATGTTCACACAGGTCCATGTCCAGTCCGCAGCTCCGGGGGGAAAGCCGACGTGCCCGACACAGATCAGAAGAACAATGCCACGTTTCGTCATCGGATTTCCCGCACCGCCGGTTTGCTGTCGGCAATCACGGCCAGTGCAATGTTGATGCCGGGTGCTGACGCACAGCCGCCGGGCGCCGGCGGTCCGGGCGGACCCGGTGGCCCGGGTGGACGCTCCTCACGCCCCACCGTCGAGGTGACGCTGCCCACGTTGCGGGAGGTCACCGGACCAGGCCCCATGTTCGAGTCCGCGCCATCCCATCCACCGGGCCACCGACCCGAGGACTACGAATTCGTCACGCGCGAATACTTCGCCACCGGCACGGCGAACGACAGTGCCTATACCACACGCGTGGTCGTCAGGATGCCGTCGGATGCGTCGAAGTTCACCGGACTGGTCGTGGCCGAGTCCATGCACAACAGCGGCTCGGCGCATGGCTTTGAATTCAACGCAATGTATGTGATGGATGCCGGTCATGCCGCCGTGGAGATCGTAACCACGTCGCCACAGCAGTTCGTGGACTTCAATGCCGCCCGTTACAGCGAGCTGCAACTGAACGACGACCAGATCAACGAGATTCTCGCGCAGGTCGGCGCGCTCCTGAAAAGCACCCGCGGTCCCCTGGGTTCACCGGCACGGCGGGTCGTGCTGTTCGGTACGTCGATGACCGCCGCGACGCTGATCAACTACCTGCCCGATCATCCCTACCTGCGCGCGCCCGACGGCGGACGAATCTACGACGGCTTTCTGCCCACATCCACGGGCGCGACAATCATCGACACCGATGTGCCGCTGATCCAGATCCCGACCATGCACGAAATCGAATCCAGCGTGCCGCGAAGACAGGACAGCGACGAACCGGGCCGTCAGTACCGGCTTTACGAGATCGCGGGACTGGGCCATCTTGATTCACGCGACAATGTGCGCCTCGTTCCCAATCCGTGCCGGCACGACCTGAGTACGCTGCCGCTGCAGGCCTATATCGCCGTGGGCCTGCACCACCTGTTCCGCTGGGTGGACGAAGACATCGCACCGCCGCGTGCGAATCGCATTCTGCTCGACCGCAACGTCGACAACGACGGCTCCATGGCACTGCTGGACGAGCATGGCAACCCGATTGGCGGGGTGCGCAATCCCTACCTCGACGTACCGGTGGCCACCTATACGCCGGTGAACGTGGTCGCCGACCCGCCGATCACCAATCCCAGTGCGTGGATTCAGGCGAACCAGCCGATGGGCGCCCAGATCATGTGCCGCCTGAGTTCGTATCAGACACCGTTTTCTACGGCAAAGCTGCGCGAGCTGTACGGCAATCGCCGAAATTATCTGCGCGACTTCGAAGCGCGGCTCAATGAGCTGGAAGAGGAAGGCTGGTCGCTGCCGGCCTATCGCGAAATGATTCTCGGCGACGCACGCGCCGTGCAGTTCTGACCGCCCGCCAGCGGCGAGCGCATCGCGGACGGGCGCGCTTCAGTGACCGGCGGCCGGTTGCTGACCCAGTGTGCCCTGCACTTCGAACACGATGCGCTGCCCGCCATCGCTGACCTCATGCCGCAGCTGCAACGGTATGGACGTCGCCTGCCCGGACATCACTTCGGCCACTTCACTCCACGGGAATGAAGCCAGCCGTAACGACCCGGCATCATTGATCACTGCGCCGCTACGAGCCAGCGCCGCGACATTCAGTTGCAGACGATCCATGAACGGCTGACTCGCACGGTGACAGCTCGATGCGGCATCGATGTGAGCATCCCCCGGATGCTGCATCAGCACGTCCGGCACGCTCACCCACAACACCACATCACCGCCCTCATTGGATACCGACAGGGACACCGGACCGGGTTCGACGGGTCCGGACCAGTCCGTCCGCCACTCACTGCCGTTGTCCACACAGATCCGCCAGGCGCTGCCCTCCACGTCATGAAGCGCAGATGGCAGCAACAGGCCTTGCGGCCGGATCGTATAGGTGGCGCGACTGTCTGGCCGGCTGGCGCGCAGGCGCCACGCCTGGGCCTGATGGAAGCTCGCCGTCCAGTGTCCCGCATCACGGCCCGCGTCCGCGGGAAACGCCTCGTACAGACTGACGGTGACGTCCAGCCAGAGCGTATCGGCCTGCACGCCCGAGGTCTCCGAGGACGGTCTGTCGTCGACGCGAAAGCGTTTGCACTCCAGCCGTGCCCAGTCTAGCGCGCGCTCATTGTTCAGCGCACCCATGTACGACAGCGTGGCCTCCACGAAACTGTGCGCGGTGCGTATTTCCGATTCCATGCGTACGATTTCCGTGTGCGTCCACATCTGGCCGGGCGTGAGCCGTCCCTGCAGTTCGCAGTCGAAGCCGGTATCGGTGCCATCGACATTGAAGGAGGGAGACCGGGCCTCCTGCGCGCGGGTACGATTGCCCCAGACCCAGGTGAAGTCATTGGCGGGCAGCTGCAGCGGCATCTGTGGCGTCCGTATCTGCGCAGGAAGCTCGCCCGTACCTGCCAGCAGGCCACCGCAGACCAGGGCAAGCAGCGCTTTTCGGCCATGAATCGTCATCGGTGACTCCGCAGATCGAAACGGTCCGTTGTGGGCAAGGATAACAGGCAGTGGTTGCGGGCGGCGACAGCGACTGCGTCGCATTCGCGGGTGTCGGAGTGGTATATCATGCCGGTCGGCGACCTGACGGGGCCGCCCCCCTTGCAGACAACAGCGGAGTGTGATGAAAAACAACAGGCTGCTGGACGGGCGCGAGATCCGCGACCGCATCCTTCAACAGGTGGCCGAGCGTGTCGAAAAGGCGCGCCGCGAACGGCCGATCGGCCGCATCGTCTCGGTCAGCATAGGTGAACACAAGGAGGCCGGTGCCTACGTACGCGCCCAGGCCGCCGCCGCACGCAGGGTCGGACTGGAAGTGGATGACCAGACATGGCCGGCCGATCTCACCCAGAGCGACTACAAGTCCCGGCTGGTGGCCATGAACGACGATGCCAGCGTGCTCGGCGTCATCCTGCAACGCCCCGTTCCGAAGCACGTCAACGTTCGAACACTTCAGTCCGCCATTCATCCTTTCAAGGATGTCGAGGGCATGAATCCTGCATCCATCGGGGACATCGTCTACAACGATCTCGCTCTGGCCCCGTGTACCGCAACCGCTTCGGTGGAGCTGATCAAGGCCACTGGCCTGGACCTGCATGGCCTCGAGGTGGTGATGATCGGCCACTCGGAGATTGTCGGCAAACCGGCAGCATTCATGTTGATGGCCGAAGGCGCGACGGTGACGGTCTGTCATCACATGACACGTTCCGTGTCAGCGCATTCCCGGCGCGCCGATGCCGTGCTGGTGGCCGTGGGCAAACCGATGTTTCTTACCGCCGACATGGTGAAGCCCGGTGCCGCTGTGATCGACATCGGCATCAATCAGATCACCGACGAGCATGGTGAAACACGCATCGTCGGCGACGTCGACACCGATCGCGTTGCCGAGGTCGCCAGCTGGGTGACACCGGTGCCCGGCGGCGTGGGCCCGGTGACAGTTGCCATGTTCATACGCAACGCCATCACGGCCCACGAAAAGCAGCTCTCGGCAGGCTGGCTGGGCTAAGCCGGGGGCTAAGCCGGGGACTGAACCGGCCCCCATGGCTCCCCCTCAGTGCGCGAGCGGGTCCGGACGGAACTGGAACTTCACCATCTTCGTCTTCGTGCCCTGACCACCCTCGATATGCCAGGCCAGATGGGTACCGTAGTTCGCCCACAGGCCGCGGCCTTTCCAGCCCGCATCCGCATCGTCGATACGACCGTCCATCAATCGCTGGAAGAAACCAAGTGGATACGGTACACGGAACGTACTCCACTCACCGCTTTCCGGATCCAGCAACAGCAGCGCATCGGAGTTGCCGCCCGGTGTCCACGGCAGCCCCTCGCCGAGGCCGGAGGTGTTCCAGTTGTCCACCCAGTTGTAGTACTGGAAGTCCGCCGGCACATCGGTGCCCGCGAACGTCGGCCCGTCGGTTCGGTACAGAGTCCAGCCTTCCGGACAGTGATCACCGTCGCGTGTGGCCGGTCCGTTCAACACCTCACAGCGGCGGCGATCAAAGCTGGCCACATGACTGCTGCCGGCCAGTGACGTCCAGACAACGCCATCACGATCGACATCGAGGCCGCGCGGCCCGAAGCCCGGCTCCGGTACGCGGAAACGTTCCGCGATGCAGGTATCCGGCGCATTGTCACCCGGCGTGAAGCGCACCAGATAGCCCGGATAGTCGGTGATCGATGCCCAGATCACGAACTCCTCGCCCGATGCCGGACTCGGCTGCACTCCGTACACCTGCCCGCCGATGCGCGTGTCACGGGACGCATCGAAAGGCTGATTGGGTTCGTTCCAGGGACGCGTGATACGACCGTCACCGCTGGTATCGATGACCAGCGGGCACCAGCCCTGCGACGCCTGCTCATCGCCGGTCTCGTCGAACATGCGCGTGTTGATCCAGCCCAGATAGCCGGGACCGGCCAGCGGGTTGAACCATAGCGTGTCGTCCTCGTCGTAGCCGAACTGCAGATGATGGGTTGCGAAACAGGTGTCGATCAGCGTGAACTCACCGGTTCGCGGATCGTAGTAAGACGCATGCCGGAACGCGTTCGCGATCGGGAAATACTGTGCGTAGCGGTTCGTCGAACCCTCACGACACCATGGCGGGTTCGCCGCCGACCGGATCGCGGACGTGAGCCAGATACGGCCGTGCGCATCCGGCATCGGATTGTGCGGATCGGACGGTTGCTCGGCACCCCAGTGATGGAAGTCGCCATAGAACGGCGACGTCGCCGTCGCCGGCGGGAAACGCGTGGGCACGGTGGACGCATCGTCCCGGGTGGGAATCAGGATCTCGTGCGCAATATGCGTGACAGGGTCCAGCACCGCGAGCTTGCCATGGCCGCTCGAGACCGCATACACGGGGCCGTTGGCGTTCACGGTCGGATCACGCTTGTCGGTCACGATCTCATCGTGCATGTACGAGGTCTCGGTGCCCCAGTCCCACATCGTGATCACGACATTGCGCTCGATGCCTTCGGGACGTGGTGGTGAGGGTGGCAGCGCGCCGGCCGCGATGCCGTCGGTCCATTCCGCGAACACCTCGGTACTGCGCTGTGCGCCCAGCATGGCAAGACGTGCGAACATGTCGCTGCCACGTACGCCGGTGCGCAGTCGCCGCAGCCACAGCGCCTGCGACGTGGCATCGGTCAGGCCTTCCTCTGCGAGGAACTCGGGCGTCCAGTGGTCGAAGGTGCGGGTGACTTGATTGCCGATCTGATGGCAGAAATTACAGCCCAGCTTGAGCCCGTCCAGCCACTGCGCCTGACTCTGCATCGCGCCGCCAAGACCCGCCCCGTCACCACCGGCCGCGGGAAACTCGGATTCGGCCGGCGGACGCAGCAGCGACCACCAGTAATCACCCGGATACACGCTTGCCGCCTCGGCGGCATTCGCGGCCGGCTCAACGTCGAGCCGCACATCGTGCGCGCCAGGACGCAGATAGGACTTCTCCGAATCCCGCAGGCCGTAGCCGCGCACCCAGACATGGTAGTTGACCATCGGCAGTTCCGGGATCACGAACCGGCCATCGTCGTCGGTCACCACAATCTTGATGTAGGGCGTCGGCAGATCGGTGGTCTCGGCGATCACCCAGACCCCGGCTTCCGGGCCCCCACTGCCGGCGACGACTCCGGCGATATGGCCTTCCTGCGGCAGTATGCCCTGCTGCGCATACACCACTCCGAAAGCCGCAAGCAGTGCGGCCAGCAATGTCCTTCGCATCCCCATTCCCCTGATCCTGTTGTTGTCATCCGGCGCGGGCAAACGCGCGATTGTCGATTGTACCGCGTTTGAACGGGCGCAAGGCACCACGGCGAAGCGTGTGGCCACGTCAGGTCGCGGCGGCAGCACCGCCAGACTCGCCGCGTCCGGGCAGCCCCGGACACGGTGGTTGACCGGCAGCAGTTGCGGATACCATGCGCTAATCAGCACTGTAGAGAAGACTCACCGGAGAGGCCGTGAAACTCCCGACAATCCCGCTGCTAATGCTCGGACTGGGCGCTGCGGCTGCCCAGGCACAGTCGCCAGCCGCCGGCAACGAAGTGCCTGAACACGCGCGTACCTGTGCCGCCTGCCATGGTGAGAACGGCGTCAGTATCGACGCCGGCACCCCGAACCTCGCCGCGCAGCGGGCCGGCTACATCGGCGCTCAGCTACGCGCCTACCGCTCCGGCATGCGGGAGAACGCGCTGATGAATGCCGTGGCCGCACCGCTGTCCGACGCACAGATCGACACGCTGGCGGAGCACTACGCCGCGATGGCCGGCCCGGCGGACGGCTCGCAGACATCACCGATGCTGGACGAGCTGGTGCTCGCCGAGTTCCCGTTCCCGGCCGATTACGAATCCGGATTCCTGCGCTACCGAACGACCTATCCCGGCAGCCAGGTGCGCTATCTGTACGCGAACGAGGTTGCCGTGGCGGCCGCACGCGCCGGTGGCGATCTGCCGGACGGCTCGTACCTGATCGTCGAAATCTTCGCACAGCGGCAGGATGTCGACGGCAATGTGGTGCTCGGCGACGACGGTCAGCCGTTGGCGGGCGAACGCATCGGCTACAACGTGATGGCACGCGAAGCCGGTTGGGGTGACCGGGTTCCGAGGCTGCTGCGCAATGAAAACTGGCAGTATGCGAACCTCGACGCCAACGGCGATGTGAACGTCGCGGCGAACCAGGCGGCCTGTCTGGCCTGCCATGTACCGCTGACCGACAGCAGCTTTCTGTTCACGATCGAAGCGCTGACGGAAGCAGCCGGCGCTACGGACTAGCCCGATGCCGCATGAAGGCGGCGCACTTCCTCAGCCAGTACACGGATACCGCGTTCGACATCGGCGCTATCCTGCGCGAATGATAGGCGCAGACATTCGTCGCGATGCCGCCAGGGTTCTGCAAGCCCGGGAAAGAAATAGTGGCCTGACAGCACGAACACATCTCTCGCTTTCAGGCGTCGGTAGAGTTCGGCGCTGCTCACCGGTAGCCCCGGCAGCCACAGCCACAGGAACATCGCGCCTTCCGGCCGGTGCAGCCGGAACGGCAGGCCGGCCAGTTCGCGCTGCAGCAGTTCGGCCGCCGCGAATGCGCGTTCACGATAAAACGGCGCGATCTGCTCCCGGCTCATGCGGATGATCTCGCCGCTTGCGACCAGCGGTTCGAGCAGCACCGGCCCCACGCTGCCGACGGCAAGACTGAATACGGCGGTCATGCGTGTCAGTGCGTCGATGATGCCCTCGTTCGCGACCACGATACCGGTGCGCACGCCGGGCAGCCCCAGCTTCGACAGGCTCATGCACAGGATGACATTGTCGTTCCACAACGGCTCAGCATCGGTAAACACGATGCCGGGGAACGGCACGCCGTAGGCACTGTCGACGATCAGCGGCGCACCACTGCCTCGGCACAGCTGCTCCAGCCGGTTCAGCTCGCTATCCGTGAGCACATTGCCGGTGGGGTTGGTCGGCCGTGACACACACACCGCCGCGATCGACTCGTCGATCTCCAGTGCTTCGAAATCCAGGCGGTACTTGAAGTAGCAGTCATCCAGATCCTCGATGACTGGCCGTCTGGCGACGAAGAAATCGTCGCTGAGGCCCACGTCGGCATAGCCAACGTACTCGGGTGTTACCGGCAGCAGGATGCGGCGCGTGGCACCATCGGTGAATTCACCCGCCAGCATATTGAACAGCATGAAAAAACTGGTCTGGCTGCCGCTGGTCAGCGCGATGTTGTCTTCGGTCAGAGGCCAGCCGTATTCGCGGGTAAGCAATCGCGCGAGTGCGCGCCGGAAACCGACTTCACCGCGCGGATGCGCGTAGTTCGCCAGCATGCGACTGAAGTCCGCCTCGCTGGCCGCGGCTTCCGCCAACCGCTCCCGCAGGCGCCGCTGTACCTGCGGGATTCGTCCGGGATTGCCGCCCCCCAACATCGCAACCTTGCGTTCGCCGCTCATCGCGTGACCAAGGTCGTCCATCAGTTCGAGCGCGCCGGTTTCGCGCGTGAAGCGTTCGCCGAACCGTGAAAGTCGAGGCAACATCCACCGATGCTACTACAGGATGGTTGTGCTACGCCTCAACCGCCGGTTCGCCCCGCGCTGGTGGCCGGTGACGTTCGCGCATGAGTCACCGCGGCTGAGTCGCTTTCCCCCGTCAGTGATCGACCTCGGGCGTGCAGCCGAAGGGCTGCAACGCGAGCTCGCTAGGGGCGTAGGTGGCGGTGACCGGCGGAAACGGACGCGTGTAGTAAACGGGATCATGTGTTTCGATCGTCACGTTCAGGAGTCCTGTCTCCGGGTCGACGCGAACCTGCTCGCGGGTCGTCATCTGATCAGAATGCAGCAGGCCGATCTGTGCGCCGTCCGCCCGCAGCACGTACTGGCTGACGATACCGCCGCGTGCATAGCGTGTGTCGACCACCAGTGTGTCATCCTCGAAGCGGCCGATCGAATAGCCGAGCGTACCCGCCTGCAGCGTTTGCGGAAATTCGTCGACATCGAGATGGATGATGCGCTCGGCGTCCATCCATTCGGCACGGAGTCGCACGCGCTCGCCGTCACGACTGATCTGAAGTGGCGTCCCGACCGCGAACCACACACGCCGTACACCGATCGGGTCACAGCGCAGCACCGGGTCGTCGGTATAAGGATCGTAGGCGGCCGAAGCGTGCCGGCCCGCCTCCGTAAGGTGCTCGATCATCGGATCCTGCTGCCCGCCTCCGCCTCCAGCGCGCGGCCGCAGCAGCCAGGCGCCGAAAATCGTACCGGCGGCCACGGTTTCAGGTTCGGCGGCGGGCGACGAAGGGGTCGACGCTGCCGCACGTGCGGCAGCGGGTCCGTCGGCACTGAGCACTCGGCCGTCGGCAAGCTCGACGGTGCGGAAGAAACAGCCGCGCGGATCCCGACGTGCCGCGGCACCGGATACCACCAGACGCGTGCCGGGTACCAGCACGCCGCGTGTCACACCGTGGCGTTCCAGCATCGTCACGCCATGCGACTCGCAGACCCAGACCTGCGGATCACCGTCGTCACCGATGACCTCGATGTGCAGATAGGCGTGCGGATTGCGAGCTTCGAAACGTACGACCGTGCCATCGAGCACGACAGGTGTATCCGGGTCGAAATGCGGGACGAAACTGTGATGGGCCGAGGTCAGGGGCACGCTGCCCAGCATCAGTCCAAGAGCAGTTGCCACGGGCGCCGCCGATAGCCGCTTTCGATTCTCCAGCGTCACGATGTCCCCCGGTGCGCGGTATCTGTTACGGCGTCGATTATAGTCCGCTTCCGTTGGGAAAGCAGACACTGACCCGGTCGCTTCCTGCGCGAGGCGACTCCGCGGAACCGTCAAGCCGAAGTCTGCTCATCCAGGGAAAGCGTCGCGGGTCCCCATCCGACCTGTTGCAGGGTCCGCGACGCAACACATTTGTGCGCGCCGTTCAGCCTGTCGGCGGCGGCCCCTCCTGGCCCTCCCGGTGCCTGCATGACGCCATCGAGTGTGATGAAGGTGTTGGCAACCAGTTTGCGCATGAGCTGACTCTCCCGGTAAATGCCTGACAGGTCTCAAGTCCTCCAACTGAGTCATCGAAGTCGAAAAGCGGAAGTCGACATGGTTCGATGTGGGTTCGGTGTGGGATCCGAGCGCCGATAATCCTGGCGTGACTAGTCACCGGAATTTTGTTCTACTTGGACATGTCGGCGAGTCTGAACGTGACTTCCGGCACCACTACCTATTGGGCCTGACCACGAATAATCAAAAACGAATGAACGGGGTCCGATGCAGGCGTTGAACATGTCACCCGGTTTGGCTCTCAGCACGACGCAGGCCGTAGCCGGGCATACGCCGGCCGCACCGCCGCACAGCACCCGGAGTCGAAACCATCATGACCTTTGAATACGGTTCCCAGGTTATCGCGGTACGCAACCCGTTCCGCCTGGAAGGGCTGGCGTATGCCATTCGCGGCCTCATTGTCGTGCCGCTGGGTGTCTCCCTGATGCTGGGCGTAGAGCAGCGTGTCAGCGCCGGTGAGCAGACGCTGGGCTGGCTCTGGGCAGCCGGTGGGTTGATCCTGATTGCCTACGGACTGCATGCCCTGATGATCGCCGGCTTCAAGATGTTCCGCTTCTACGTAGGCCGGGGCGTGCCGGCCAATCTGGCCGCGCACTCGCTGGAGGAGTTCTCCGAAGACGCACACGGTGAGTACGCTTCGTCCACAACCATTGCCCCTGGCAGCAAGGGTGACCCGCGCTACCAGGGCCAGTATGTGCCGAAGCAGCTGTCCGAAATGCTGCTCGGGCGTAAGAACCTGACGTTCGTCGAACCCCGCGGCTGGCTGGCCAGACTGCTGAACAGCCTGATCTATCCGATGATCTTCCTGCCGCATCCGATGCGTGGCGTGACATTGAAACTGTTCATGGCGACCTGGTACACGGGCATGCTGTTCGCGCTGTACGGACTGGCCATGTTTTCCGGCACCACCGGTCTGACCGCGGTGACCAGCACGCCGGTGCAGGACTATCTGGCGACCGCGCTGCTGATTGGTCTCGTACTCGTATGGCTGCGCTTCCTGCCGCACCGTGGCGACCTGCGCCGTCCGCGTCTGCACAGCTCGCTGCTGGATGGCGGCACCCCGAAGTTCCGCTGGTTCATGAAGCACGCCTTGCTCGTACTGCTGGCCATCGCCCTGCCCTGGATGCTGCTTCAGATGCACGCTGAATCGCCGCTGCCGCCGGTGCCGTTGTCGCCTTATCCGTGGCTGGGCATGATCGCGGCACTGGCCGCGATTGCGCTGGCCTATGCGCTGCTGATGGCCTGGCGGCGCGCGCCGCGCGAGGTCGTGCCGACGAATGTGTCCGAGTATCGCGAACACTGGCAGGAGAACGTCCACCCGATGGATATTTTTCGAGCCCTCGAGATGACCCTCGCCAATCATCGCTATCTGGAAATACCGAATCGCGTCTATCGGCTGAAGCGACCGAACCTGAAGGGCCAGGACAGCGAGAACAAGGGCGATTTCACCGGCGAAACGCTGCAGGAAATCCAGCCAGAGCCATTGGCCGATCAGCGCCGCGACCCGCTGGTGCTGCCGGGCGTGGCGCTCGGACAGCTCCTGCTGCTGGTCGCAGCGCTCTGGCTGTACCGGGGCGTATCCGCCGCGGACGCGGTCAACGGCGTTGCGCTGCTTGAGCTTGCGACCGGTCCGTTTCTGCTGTCGATTTTCGGTGCCGCGGTCGCGACCACCGCCAACATCTATCTCGGCGAGATTCGCTTCCAGTCACAGCTGCTCGCGTTTCAGGCCAGCGGCACGTACTCGGAATCGCGTCTGGCCACCGGCATGAGCATTTACGATTCGACCCGCTCGGAAAATCGCATCGTGCGCTCCAGCATCACGCCGTGGCTGATCGTCAGCCGCATCACGTCCAGCATCATCGCGGTCAGCGGCGCGTTGAATCTCGAACAACGACGCTACGTGCTCGGCATGGAAAGGAGCCCTGCGCTGTGCGACGAACTGATCCGCGACATGCGCAATTATCTGAAGGACCGACAGATCATGGCCGGCGTGCAGTCCGGCAGCGATCTCGAAGCTGCATCGACGATACACCAGATGAACGAACGCGCTCGGGAAGGTCGCGCCGGCCTCGCACCGCCTCCGGCGCACCCGCAGTTGTCCGAGGAAGTGATCCGCGAGCGCCAGGAAGCGTTGGGCGACGAACAGGCCCGCGACACACCGGAACGAGGCTGAACGAGGCCACCTCCTCCTATCGGCTCGGCCAGTTCATTGGTTCGTTGATCGCTGCTCCCCGGAGAACCCGGCATGTATTGGCGTCCGATTCGCGAAGCAGACCTCTCGACTTGCCTTGAAATCCAACCGGCCTGTATCGGCGACGCACTCACCGGCCGGGACGGGGCACTGCGCGTCTGGCGGGATCTGCTCCATCATCCGGCCTTCCAGGGCAGCGTCTACGAAACCGAAACGCCCATTGGCGGACACACGATCGTGGGTTGCGGCATGGGTGTGTTCGTCGACCGGACATTCGCGGACCGCGAACTTGCGAACCCGCTGCCGGGGTTGAATTCGCGCATTGTCCAAAGCGTCGCATCCCGCCACTCCGTGGTCCTCGACCGCCATGCAATCGCATCGGGCAACGCGGGCGCCGGACTCGATTTCGTCAATCTCTATGGAACCTGGCGCGATGGCATCCTCGATGCCGACCAACTTGTCGAAGTGCAAACCCTGCTCGGGGTGAGCTTTCTCGACAGCCTCGCCGGATACCGCTTCAACAGGGTCGTCAAGGAAGCGGCCGGCCAGCCGGGCATCGCTCTGGCGCATGCAACCGGATCCTACCGTCTGGTGGCGGAGTTCCCGGAGCATGGCAGCGCGTTGTTCGTCGCCTCTCCGGACAGTGCCCGCGCCGCACCGTTCTCGGTAGCGGCGCGCGTGTATCGTTACCAGCCACCGGTGCTGCGCCTGCGGCAGGCGGAACAGACACTGCTCACGGCGGCGCTCAATGGCAACACGGATGCCGCACTCGGTACGCAACTGGGCATCAGCGTTGAGGCCGTCAAGAAACGCTGGATGTCGATATTCGCGAGAGTCGAGCAGTTCAAACCCGAGATCCTGATCGACAACGATGTCCATGCCGGCATCAACCCCGACAACACCCATCGCGGCCCCCAGAAACGACACCGCGTCGTGGCCTATGTACGCATGCATCCGGAAGAACTGCGGCCATATGCCTGGCAGGCGGCGGAGCGATAGGCGCATCTCAGCCGGTCGGCCGGCCCGTCAGTCAGTCAGTCAGTCGAACCTGAACGGACTTGCACGAATTCCGGGGCGATGATTCCGCGGAATCGTTCTGGATCGGGTAGCCGGGGCGGTCGCCCGCCCCAGCTCCCACACCACCGCACGTACGGTTCCGTATGCGGCGGTTCAGACAGAGCGCGCAAGTCGACGGTACTCATCAAGGAAGCTCACGAGCCCCTGACGGCGGAAGAACCGAGCGGGCAAGGCTGAGTGCATATGACCCGCACCCACGTTCCACCACGGGCCGCGACCATTGAAGGCCGACACACAAGCGCGAGCTTCGTCCAGCCCCAGCTGACGCAGCTTCCGAGCCCGTGTACGCGGACGCTTCCACTGCCGCCAGAGCAATGCGCGCAGCTTGCGCCGCAGCCAGCCATCCAGCTCCTCGAAGTAGCCTTTCACCTCACTCAGTCGGAAGTACGCCACCCAGCCCCGGATGACCGGGACGAGGGCGGCGATGACGCGGCGCAGCGAGCGTCCGCGCCCCTGACGGAAGATCGCCCGGAGCTTGGCCTTCAGTCGCTTCAGCGATTCGGGCGCCGCTTTCAGCCGGGCTTCCTTGTGTATCGTGAAGCTATAGCCGAGGAACTTGCGCTCCCACGGCCTTGCCACCGCACTCTTGTCACGATTGATCTTCAGCCGCAGGCGTTTCTCGATGAAGCGCTCCAGCGACGCCAGCACCCGCTCGCCCGCCGCCTTCGACTTCACGTATACGTTACAGTCGTCGGCGTAGCGCACGAAGCGGTGACCGCGCCGCTCCAGCTCCCGGTCCAGCTCATCGAGCAGGATGTTCGAGAGCAGCGGCGACAGCGGCCCGCCTTGTGGTGTGCCCTCGGAGCGAGGGCTCACCACTGCGCCGTCCATCATCCCCGCCTGCAGGTAGCGGCGGATCAGATGGAGTACCCGCTTATCCTTCACCCGCCTGGCCACGCGAGCCATCAGCACGTCGTGGTTTACGCGGTCGAAGAACTTCTCAAGGTCCAGGTCCACCACCCATCGATGACCCGACCGCACGTGCGCTCGGGCGGTCAGCACCGCCTGATGAGCGCTGCGCCCCGGACGGTAACCGAAGCTGCCCTCCGAGAATGTCGGATCAAAGATCGGCTGCAGGACCTGCAGCAGAGCCTGCTGGATCAACCGATCCAAGACCGTCGGGATACCCAGCATCCGTTCGCCGCCGCCGGGCTTCGGGATCATCACCCGACGCACCGGTTGCGGCCGGTAACGGCCACTGAGCAACTCCTCCCGATGTCGCGGCCAGTGCTCGCGGCAGTAGTCCAGCAGTGCGTCGACCGTCAGGCCGTCGACTCCCGGTGCACCACCGTTACGCACCACCCGCTGATGCGCCGCCATCACGTTCGCTCGGCGCAATACCTCCTCCATGAGGCCCGTCGACCCGTCACCGGAGTCTCCGGCTCGTGCCGGACACACTTGTCGCGCAGACGCTTTACCCTCGGCGGTTCCGCCGCCTGCTCTCGAGCGTCGCTCGGGCATCTCAGCCCGTTGATCTGCCACTTCACGTGTCATCGAACGGCCGGTTCCGGTTCGGCTCTCTCCGTTCGGCCCTTCGTCGCCTTGCACCGGCGACTACTATGGCCTCGGCTGACTTCTGCTTCCCCATCCCCACGCCTCTCGACGTGAGTAGCCCAAGGCAGGGCAGCAGATCTCCCGGGGTAAGACGCGTGACCTTCACTCCACATACCCGCCGCATCTACGCACATCCGGTCCGGGTGACATCGGGCTTCGGATCTTTTGGCCTCCTCGCCCACCTGATGCTCGCCTCTATGCGGTTCCTGTTCGTCGGGCCAGAGCTTTGCTTACAGCTTCCTTCCCACCCCGCCTCGCGACGGCGCGGTTGCTGTTCGGCTAGGGGTTCCCCCCTGTGTCAGGCTAGTTGTCGCCTCTAAATAATCGTCAATTACTTTAGAGAGCGAGGACAATGCACCATGAAACAGAGAAAGTATCCGTCCGGCTTTAAGGAGCAGGCGCTGGCGAAAGTATTCGCGCGCTCTGCTGACCAAACGATTCTGTCGATCGCTGATGATCTGAACATGAACATGGGAACCCTGCGAGGTTGGATGAAAGTCGCGATGCGAGACCAGAAGCACCCGCTGGCAAAGTCGGTTCACACGACGGAATGGACGGCGGCGCAGCGCTTGCTGGCGCTGCACGAAAGCCACGGCTTGGGCGAAGAGGCGCTTAACGCTTGGTGCCGGGAGCGCGGGCTATTCGCGCATGTCTTGACGCAGTGGCGCAGCGATTTCTGCGCCGCCGCCGGAGCTCCGCGTCCGCGCGAGGAGGCGGAGGAGCTGCGCCAATTGCGGTTGACGAATATGCAGCTGCAGCGCGATCTGAACCGTAAAGACAAGGCGTTGGCGGAGGCCGCGGCGTTGCTGGTGCTCCAAAAAAAATATCGGGCGCTGTGGGCGGCAGAGGACGCATGAACACGTTACCGCAACGACGCGCGATCCAGGACCTAATCGACGAAGCCGTGCTCGGCGGGGCGCGGTTGGCGCCGGCCTGCGCGCTGCTGGGCGTCAGTGAGCGCACCTTACAGCGCTGGCAGTTGCAGGCCGAAGAGCGCCCCGACGGGCGCACGCTGCGGCACGAGGCGCCGGCGCACAAGCTCTCGGCCCTGGAGCGCGCGACGCTATTGACGGTCGCGAATTCCCCCGAATTTGGGCATCTACCGCCGAGTCAGATCGTGCCGCGACTCGCCGACCAGCAGCGCTATATCGCATCGGAATCGACTTTTTACCGTGTCCTGCGGGATGCGAACCAATTAGCGCACCGGCGAGTGGAGCGCGTGGCCCAGAAACGTACCAAGCCGCGTGCGCTGTGCGCGACCGAGCCGAACCAGCTGTTCACCTGGGACATTAGCTACCTGCCCACCACGGTTCATGGCCTGTATTTTTACCTCTACCTGTTTCTCGACGTGTTCAGCCGCAAAATCGTCGCCTGGCAGGTCTACGCCGAGGAAAGCAGCGCTCATGCCAGCGAGGTGATGCGGGATCTGTGTCGGCGTGAGCAGATCGTGCCGGGCCAACTCGTTTTGCACTCCGACAACGGCGGCTCGATGAAGGGCGCCACGATGTTGGCGACGTTGCGAGCGCTCGGCGTCATGGCGTCATTGAGCCGCCCCGCCGTCAGCAATGACAATCCGTACTCCGAATCAGTGTTCAAGACGCTCAAATATCGGCCGGAGTATCCGCTCGACCCGTTTGTCGATCTCGCGGCCGCCCGAGCCTGGGCCACGACGTTGGTGCGGTGGTACAACCACGAGCATCGGCACAGCGCGATCCGCTTCGTCACCCCTGCCCAGCGCCATGCCAATCTTGACGAGGCCATCTTGACGCGACGGAGCTCAGTCTACGCAATTGCTCGAGCGCAAAATCCACTACGCTGGAAGGGCGCAACCCGGAACTGGCGGCGCGTCGATGTCGTGCATCTGAATCCCGACCAAGTTGATGCCCAAGGAGAACTCAAAACCGAACAGATCATGAATCCGAAGAAGGCCGCTTAGAAAACCCATTTATGCGACAACTAGCTTGACAACGTCCGGTTCCTGTCACCGGGTCCCCCAGAGGACTCTCACCTCCAAATCACTTCCCGGCTCGCTTTCGCTTACCGGTTGTCCAGCGCCGTTCATGGCGCTGCGCGCCATGCCCGGCGCACCAAGAAAAAGGTGGTCGGTGCATCCGCACCGACCACCCGGATCGATCAGTCAATCAATCAATCGCGGAATACCCAGCTTCAGCGGCTGCCGCGATCGGCCTCCCGTGCACGCTCTTCATACGGCGCCCCGGTGCCCGAAGATCCGACGAACAGTTCGGTGCCATCCTGGAAAACGATGTCGCTGGCATTGGCGCGCAACGAACCGTCCTTGGCCTGAAAGCCCCTGACGGTTATCACCGTGTTGGCCGGCAGCGTGTCACGGGTCCAGCCGCGTCGTATCAACGCGCTCGGCGCACCGCCTTCCACCTTCCACTGCTCGACGGTGCCATCGTCCTTCTCCACACTGACGTGGATCCACGAGTGCGGGTTCACCCACTCAAAGCGCGTAACAATGCCGTCCAGTTGGACCGGCGCTTCCTGATCGAACTCCGCGGCGAACGAGTGATGCGCAATCACCTGCCCCGTCGCCACCACGCCCAGCATCGCGGCGCCTGCAACTATCCCGAGTGTCTTGATGCGCATGTCAATTGCTCCTTCATGAGCTGAAAATTACTGAACCATGTCAGCCAACCTGTCAGGTATGGCTCTTGTCGTAATTTGACCAGCTGGAGAAGAACCGGTTCAGGAAATTTCGTTGTTTAACAAGCAGGAAACATCTGCATATTCAGCGCCTTGGCAAGCCTTAAGGAAACTTCAGCCCAAACGCTCACCAGCCGCGAGCGATACCGCTGCCGGGGGCATACCCGGCGGTGAACCTTGATTCCTTACGGACTGCCAATCCCGACCATCCCGGCCATCCCGGCCATCCCGGCCAGATCAGCGCATTGCACCCGACAGTCACGATCGCAGCGCGGCCAACAACTGGCCATAGATCTCCAGCGAGAAGTCGGCGGGAAGCAGGTGCTCGATCGATCGAGCGTAATCGCGAGTCTCTTCCAGCATCAGGCGGGTAATTCGTTGTGCCGATTCCGAGTTGAGTCCGGGTTTGAAGCCCATGCTGAGCGGATCGAACGGAACCGCGGCACCTCGTGCCGGCAATTGCCGCGCGATTGACCAAACGGGTCCCATCATGATGGTCAGCGAAAAGGCGAGCTCGAGAGGGGACTTGCGCCGATAGCTCGCATCCAGGAGTGACAACATGACCCAGTAGTTCAGATTGCCCAGCCAGGCGAGGGCTCTCAGGTCCGGATCCTCGATGCTGTTCGGGTGTCCCTGATAAGCGGTCGGATTCGAGGGCACCTGGTAGCACGGATGGCGTGCATCGTCGGCGGAAAGGTTCCAGACATCGGGGACGTCCCTGAGCAGTGGGTGGCTGCCCTCGTAGAGGGATCGAAAGAACTCGAAGTGACCGACCTCTCCCTCATCCTTGATACGTTCGAGATCTTCAAACCAGGCGTCGAAATCGATATGAACAACGCCGGCCTCCTTGACTTCACCCAGCGTGGCAATAACGGCATCGTACAGGGGCCCGACATGATTCGGAGCGATCCTGTCGCCCAGGGTAGTCTGCAACCGGCCGAGAAGTCGAGGCGACCCGTTGCCGGTCTCGCTTGCAGTCTGCAAGGCGTCCGGCGGCGCTTCGCAGTACGTGTATTTGGCCAGGCTGACCTCGCCCAGCGGCTCAAGTTCGAACGCGAACGGATAGATGTCGTGCTCGTAGGGGAAGTCCTGGCGCGTAAGTACCGGCGCGGCATCCAACTCCACGAGCAGCCGATTCACCGCTCCGAGGTGCTGCATCTCCTCGATGACGACACCCATGAGCGAACTCGAATTCGGCTGCGGGCCACCGACGAGCTCCGCATACGCGGGCTTGAGTGAAAACGCACCGTAGAGGTACTGGATCATCAGGTCGTGTTCTATCTCGGCGGCCTCCCGAAGCAGCCGGAGGAGTTCGAGATACGGATCGGAAAAGCCCCGGTATATCGAAGTGTTCGCGTGTCTCCCGGCGAAGGCTCTGCATGGCCCCGCAGCGAATCCGAGCATGGCGAATTTACCCAGCAGCGCGCGGCGCGACATGCCGTTTCCTGTCATGTGACGTCCCTCTACCGAAAAGATTTTGGCTGCATCGTGCTTGAGTTCCCGCGAAAAAGCCACCCGCAGACCGTCACCAGGCCGGATGCAGGACGGGGGACGGTATCCCGACACAGCCCCAACGCCTGACGCACTGACGATCGCCTCGATCGGACCGCGCTCGACGGTCGCGATCCGCGGCGACGCGCGGTCGGGTGACGGGCGCAGGTAGTGCTGGCCGCTCCAGCCGAGCGCGTCGAGCAGGGCCGTGAAACGAGAAGCGGTGGATTGCAGGGAAGGTCAGCCGACGCGCAACGTATCCATGGGCGCCACGGCAGCGGCACGGCGCGCGGGCAGCACGCTCGCGAATATCGCCACCGTCAGAAACACGGCCGCGGCCGCGGCGAGCGTGACCGGATCGACAGGGTCCACGCCGTAGAGCTGGGTCTCCATCACGCGGCCGAGCACGAGCGCAGCGATGAGCCCGATCAGCACACCGACGCCTGCAAGGCGCAGTCCCTGCGAGGCGACCATCCCGCGCATGGCACCGGGGCTTGCGCCGAGCGCCAGACGCAGGCCAATCTCCGGGGCGCGCTGGCTCACGACGTAGGACAGCACGCCGTAGAGGCCTACCGCCCCGAGGAAAAGCGCGATCAGCGCGGCGATCACGAGCAGGGACATCGTGAAGCGGGTGCGGCTCACCGAATCGCCCAGCACACCCTGCATGGATCGAACGTCCACCATGGGCACGTCGGGATCCACCTCCGCGATCGCGGTGCGGATTGTACTCACCAGACTGAGCGGTTCGACGGCCGTACGGATGGTCATCGTCATCGCGGTCACCGGCATCATGCTTGGGTTGGCGCCCTCGGCATCGAGCATCGGCAGGTACAGCATCTGATCCGGCGCGATATCGAGAGCCCTGTGCACGTCTCCGACGACGCCGACCACCTGCGCCTGGGTACCCGCCCAGTCGGTGATCCGCTTACCCAGCGCGCTGGTATCGGGCCAGTACCTGTCTTTGACGGAGCGGCTGATGATGATGGAGCCGAGGCGATGATTGTGGTCGTCTGAAGTGAACGCACGTCCCTCGACGACCGGGATGCGCATCGCTTCGAAGTACCCGGGCGTCGTGCGACGGTGGAAAAAACTGGGCGGAAGTTCGCCCTCGGCGGGTGGAAACTCCTCGATCACTGACGCCATGTAGCAGCAGCCCCGACCCGTCAGCGGCAGCGTGTTGACGGCGCCGGCGCGTGTTACGCCCGGCACCGCTTCCAACCGCTCGATGAGCCTGTCGTAGAACCGCGCCACGGCCTGCGCGTTCTCGTATTTCGTCGGCAGCGGCTGCACCGTGAACGTCAGCAGGTTGTCTGTTGAGAAGCCGGGATCGACCGAGTGTAACGCCGCGAAGCTGCGGACCATCAGCCCCGAGCCGATGACGAGCACGAACGCGAGCGCAACCTGGGTCGTCACAAGCACATTGCGCGCGCGATGCCGGGCGCGGCCGATCGTGCTGCCGCGGCCGCCGTCGCGGAGCAGGCCCATCGTGTTGGTCGAGCTCGAGGCCAATGCCGGCAACACGCCGAAGAGCAGTGCCGCCAGTAGCGAGACGCCGGCGGTAAACGCCAGAGCCGTCCCGTCGATGGCAATCTCTCCGAGACGCGGGATCTCGGCCGGCGCCATCGCGACCAGCGCGCTCGTGCCCGCATGGGCGAGCAGCACGCCCACGATGCCGCCGAGGAGCGCGAGCAGCGCGCTCTCCAAAGCCACGTGTCGGGCGAGCCGGGCCCGGCTCGACCCGAGCGCCAGACGCACCGCGTTCTCCCGCCGCCGCCCTTCCGCTCGAACCAGCAGCAGGTTGGCGACGTTGCTGCAGGCGATGAGCAGGACGAAGCCGACGGTTCCGAGCAGAATCAGCAGGGGCTCGCGAGCGTCTTCGACGATCTCGTCGCGCAGCGGACGCGCGACGGCCCCGCCGTCGAAGACCGTCTCGAACCAGCTGGATCCATAGCCCGCCTCATCGAAGCGGGCAACCAGGCTTTGGGCATCGCTGATCGCGGCTTCGATCGTGACGCCCGGTGCGAGTCGGGCGATCGCGGTGATATAGACTGAAGTTCCCCGCCTTGCCCGAGCGGTTTTGTTAGCACGTCTGGGCAGTTAGCGTGAGATTGGTGTGCAGCCGACTGGCTACACGCTGATCTGGTTGATCAGCTCGAGCGCGCGCTGCTGCGTGG
>JBJHBT010000003.1:0-193040 GCA_050485645.1 Gammaproteobacteria bacterium
TCGATCGTGATCCGTAAATGCGACTTCAAGACGTTCACTCCCGCGCTCCCCAAGGCAAAAGGGAAGCAGCGTAAACGTCCCGCCGCGAAACAGTGCCGGCGGCGCCGGCCTCAGGTCAGGGGTGGGGCAAGTTCAGGTGGCCAAAGATGGGGGAATTTGGGTGGCCGCCGGGGACCGGACGGCGCTCTTTTCCTTTCTCTATCCGTTGATAGCAATGACCTGGTGTTCTCAGTCGTGCAATCAGTGGCGGACATATCCGTGCCGAACGTTCGACATGTGACGGCGGCGATGGTGAATGGCGGTGGTTACGTGCGCTTGGCGATCGATGAATCCGCTGGAACCGTGGTAGGTACTGTTCAGACGGATTGGTGGCTCTATCGAACTCTTTCCCACCCAACCGAGCCAGTCGAGTTGATATTCCGGATGCCGCCCAGAGAGGTTGGGAGCCTTGATCGATATCTGGCATTGACGAGGTCCCTGCCGGCGTCAAGCGAGTTACAACGGCTCGAGCTAAGGCATCTCGTGGCCGAGGCGCTGGCTGATATCCAGCCGAGTAGCTACACAGAAGACATCCGCTCGATGGGCATCGATTTACGGATGCATACCGAGCCTGACCGGGAGGGCATCAGTCGTGTAGATCCCGCTCAGCGCGCTGAGCCGGGCGTAATCGCGCGCGTTATGAATGAGCTTGCGCCGCTGATTCGAGCAAAGGGAGATGAGGAATACGGCGTCGCCAGGCTTGTTGCTGAGCCTGATGATGGAGGATGGCGTATCGAGTTTCGGCAGCTGGTCAATGGAATACCGTTCGCGAGTTCGAGTGGCGCATTGCTGATCGCGCCGAATGGTGACGTGCGAAGTCTGCGTGTACGCAACCTCATCGATTCGTCGAATATTCTTGTGGAACCGTTAGAGATGACTTTGCAGCAGGCAGAGCAGCTTGCGCTCGGGGAGCTGGGGCAGCAGGTTCCTGCTGCGACGATCGAGGGCCAGGGGCTGATCGTATATGACTATGATCCGCTCTCCAACGATCGATTGGTACCGATTGGACAGTTCACATATGTGGGTGGCTGAACGACGAGAAGAGGGCAGATTCTTGTCCTGATGCACACCGGACAAGTACTGGTCATGAGGCGAAGCAGGCGAGGGTAGCTGATGCGATAGTTTCGCAGGCACTTGCCGACCCGGTTGTTCGATTCGAAAAGCTCTTGAGGCCACCGTGCAGATCCCGACGCTGCGCACCGCCCCTTGCTCCCATGCACATTAACCGTTAGTATACAAAACATTCGTGCACTAATCAGGTGTGGTATGGCCGAAATGACGGGATCGGCACGCGGCCGAAGCGGCGCAGGCAGCCGTCACGGTGCCATGAACAGTGAAGACGAGGTGCTGGATGCGCTCAAGCGCATCATGCGCGCGGTAGACATGCATAGCCGCCGGTTGCTGGTGCAGCACGGTCTGAGTACGCCCCAGCTGATCTGTCTGCGCGAGTTGGCCAGGGGTGGCCCCGTGCCGTCCGGGCGATTGGCCGAGCAGGTGAATCTCAGTCCGGCCACGCTGTCGGGGATTCTCGACCGTCTTGAGGCACGCGGCTTCATTCGTCGCGTGCGTCAGCTCGACGACAAGCGTCGCGTCATGGTGGAGCTCAGCGCCGAGGGTTCAGCACTGCTGGCCCATGCGCCGTCGCCGATGCAGGACGACTTTCTGCGCCGGTTTCGTGCGTTGTCGGCGACACAACAGGCCGATATCGCAAGGGTGCTGCACAAACTGGGCCGAATGATGACCCCGGAGCCGACTGAACCGGCGCGTGACAGCCGCCGACCGGTCAACGGCAGAAAACTCAGGGACGAATCGGTGAGCTGAGCCGCTGCCGGAAGCAGAGCGTTTCACGGCGGGCCGGTTCGTTACGAATGGAAGCAGCGAAAAGAACGGAGCCAATGACACAACAGACAATGACACCCACAGATCACACTACAACTGTGCCAGTGGAGCCAACATGTGCGGCATAGCCGGTGAGATCCGTTTCGATGGCAAGCCCGCATCGCGGGATACCGTCGCACGCATGAATGAAATCCAGCGCCCGCGCGGACCGGACAGCCATGGCGTCTGGCAGCGCGAGCACGTTGCACTGGGCCACACGCGCCTGAAAATCATCGACCTCTCCGACAATGGCGCCCAGCCGATGGTGGATGCCGGGCTCGGCCTCACGCTGGTGTTCAACGGCTGCATCTACAACTATCCGCAGCTTCAGCAGCAACTGAAGCAGGCCGGCCACACGTTTCGCAGCAACAGCGATTCCGAAGTGATACTCAAGGCGTACGCCGAATGGGGTGAGGACTGCGTGCAGCACTTCAACGGCATGTTCGCATTCGTCATCGTTGAACATGCAACAGACAAGGTGTTCGCGGCGCGCGACCGTCTCGGCGTGAAGCCGTTCTACTTCACCGATCGCGATGGCGCGGGCAGCCGCGGCGTGTTCCGTTTCGCCTCGTCACTGCCGGCCCTGATGGCCGTGGATTCCGGCACCCGGGATATCAACCCGGTTGCACTGCATCACTACATGACCTTTCACTCCGTGGTGCCCGCTCCGCATACCATCATCGACGGCTTTCACAAGCTGCCGCCGGCGACGGTGATGACCCTGTCCGCGGACGGCGAGCGGCGTCAGCGGCGCTACTGGGCACCGGAGTATCTGCCGCCGGGTACCGGCACGGCGGACTTCGAGGCCTGCAAGGATGAGCTGCTGGACGTGCTTACCGCCTCGGTGCGGCGGCGCATGGTGGCGGACGTGCCGGTGGGCGTACTGCTGTCGGGCGGTGTGGATTCCAGTCTTGTCGTGGCGCTGCTGGCCGAATGCGGTGTCGGGCAGCTGGACACGTTCAGCATCGGCTTCCAGCATGCCGGTGACGAGGAAGGCGATGAGTTCCGTTACTCCGATCTGATCGCGAAAACCTTCGGCACTGAGCACCACAAGATCGTCGTCAGCTCCGAAGGGCTGGTCGAACACCTGCCAGCCTGTTTCGCGGCCATGTCCGAACCCATGGTCAGCCACGACAACATCGCGTTCTATCTTCTCAGCCGTGAAGTGTCGCGCCATCTGAAGGTGGTGCAGAGCGGGCAGGGCGCCGACGAAGTCTTCGGTGGCTACCATTGGTATCCGCCGATGGCGGGCAGTGGCGATCCGGTGCAGGCGTATGCGGGCGCATTCTTCGATCGCGATCACGGTGAGTATCTCGAGGCGGTGAACCCCCGTTTTCACGGCGGCGACGAAAGCCGGCGCTTCGTGGCGGAGCATTTCGCCCATGAGGGCGCGTTCGATCCGGTCGACAAGGCCCTGCATCTGGATACCACGGTGATGCTGGTGGACGATCCGCTCAAGCGGGTCGACAATATGACCATGGCGTGGGCGCTGGAAGCACGGGTGCCGTTCCTGGACTACGAGCTGGTGGAGTTCGCGGCACGGCTGCCGTCATCGATGAAAATCGAGCCCGAGGGCAAATACATTCTCAAGGAAGCTGCCCGTCGCGTACTGCCCGCTGCGGTGATCGATCGCCCCAAGGGGTATTTCCCGGTGCCCGAACTGAAGTATCTGAGTGGCCCCAGCCTGGATTTCGTGAAGGATGCGATGGGCAGCCGCGTCGCGCGCGAGCGTGGCCTGTTCGATGACAGCTATCTGCGAAAGCTGCTGGCCGCACCGGCCGATCACATCACGCCGCTGCGCGGCTCCAAGCTCTGGCAGCTCGCGGTGCTCGAAGTGTGGCTGCAGACGCATCATGCGTGAGCCTGCCGGGAACCGGAGCCGGATTCATGAAAGCGACGATTCGTCAGGAAATTCCCTCGGGGAGGCAACGGTCCGGCGGGCCGGGCCCACACAGGAGGCAGGCGGCCATGAGTAGTGGTGGAGGACGACATCGCATCGAACGCCGAAGCAGTGCGTCGATCGGTCCCAGCAAGGGTGGTGAACCCAGGCATCACGGCGAACGCCTGACCCGTGATGCGGTGATCGATTGCGGCTGGGGCAACCTGATCTTCGCCCATACGTTCGGCAGCAGTGAAGCGCTGGTCGAGGCCGTGGTGGCGGAGGAACCCGGCCAGCGTCACCTGGCACTGTATCTGAAGGATCCGCATGTCATTCTGTCGCTGGCGCCGCACGATCTGTTCCTGGATCCGTCCCACACCTACCGGCTCTGGTTGTCGCGCTATGCGGCCGGTCGCGTGCAGCCTCAGGGCTTCGTGATTCGCCGACTGCAGCGTCGCAGCGATGCCGACGACATCTACCGCCTGCTGATGAGTCGCGGCATGGTGTCCGCATCCCCCGAGTTCATCTGGAACGAACGCGGTTCGCGTGCCGTGCAGTATTTCGTTGCCGTCGATCCGGATTCAGGGCGCGTGATCGGCACCGTGACAGGCATCGACCATGCCGAAGCATTCGACGACCCGGAAAACGGCGCGAGCATGTGGTGTCTGGCGGTGGATCCGCAGGGACACTTCCCGGGTATCGGCCGGTCGCTGGTGGCCTATGTGGCTGATCACTTCGCGGCGCGGGGACGGGCGTTCATGGATCTGTCCGTGATGCACGACAACGAGGCCGTGATCCGGCTGTACGAGCAACTGGGCTTCGAACGCGTACCGGTGTTCTGCGTGAAGAAGCGTAATGCGATCAACCAGCCGCTGTATATCGGCAGGAAGCCGACCGCCGGGCTGAACATCTACTCGCAGATCATTGTCGATGAGGCGCTCAGGCGTGGCGTCGCGGTGGACGTGCTGGACGAGCATGAAGGCTACTTCGCGCTGCAGTACGGCGGACGACGCATCATCTGCCGCGAGTCGCTGTCGGAACTCACCTCCGCGATCGCGATGAGCCGTTGTGACAACAAGCGCGTTACGCATCGGGTGCTGGCCGACGCGGGCCTGCCGGTACCGCGCCAGTGCATGGCGGCCGACGATGCCGCGAACGAACGGTTCCTGGCCGAGTGCGGCCGCATCGTCGTCAAGCCGGCGCGCGGCGAACAGGGGCAGGGTATCAGCGTGAATGTCGCCGATGCGAACGACATGCGCGAGGCGATCACCACGGCCCGGCGCTACTGCAACGATGTCCTGCTCGAGGAGTACGTGCAGGGCGAGGACCTGCGCATCGTCGTGATCGACTTCAAGGCCGTGGCCGCCGCCATCAGGCGGCCGGCGTCGGTGATCGGCACCGGCCGCCACACCATCACCGAACTCATCGACAAGCAGAGTCGGCGCCGTGCGGCCGCGACGGGCGGTGAAAGCCGGATTCCGGTGGACCAGGAAACCAGCCGCTGCCTGGCAGCGTCCGGACTGACGCTGGACGATGTGCTGGAGGAAGGTCGCAGTGTGCGTGTGCGCGAGACCGCGAACCTGCACACCGGCGGTACGCTGCACGATGTCACCGAGGAACTGAGTCCGGCGATGCGCGCCGCGGCGGAGCAGGCGGCGCGCGTACTGAGCATACCGGTGGTGGGGCTCGACCTGCTGGTTGATGCGGCGGACGGCGAGCGATACGTATTCATCGAAGCCAACGAACGGCCGGGGCTCGCCAATCACGAGCCACAACCGACCGCCGAGCGCTTCATGGACCTGCTGTTCCCGCAGACCGCGGGCGCGTGAATGAACAGGGAAATCCGATGACGCAGAATGCGAAAGATCACAAGGACCGTGCCACTGCAGCTGTCGACAGGGACTACCTGCTGGCGACACTGCGCAAACTGCTGGAGATCCCAAGTCCCACCGGGTATACCGATGAGGTGGTGCGGGCGTGCTGCAGGATGCTGAGCGATCTGGACGTGCCATACGAGCTTACCCGTCGCGGCGCGATACGCGCCGTGCTGAAGGGCGAATCACGCAAGCCGGCGCGGGCGCTGATCGCGCATGTGGACACCCTGGGCGCACAGGTACGCCATCTGAAGAGCAACGGCCGTACGGAGCTGGTGCCGATCGGCCACTGGTCGGCACGGTTCGCCGAAGGCGCGCGCTGCACGCTGTTCACCCGTGGCGGCTCGTACCGCGGCACGATCCTGCCGCTCAAGGCATCCGGACACACCTTCGGCAAGCAGATCGACACCCAGCCGGTCAGCTGGGACAACGTGGAGCTGCGCGTGGATCTGGATGTGGGTAGCGCCGACGACCTGCGACGCCACGGTATCGCGATAGGAGACCATGTCGCGATCGATCCGCAGCCGGAGTTCCTCGCCAATGGTTACATCAACTCCCGGCATCTGGACGACAAGGCCGGCGTGGCGGTGCTGTTCGCGGCATTGAAGGCGTTGCGCGACGGCAGGGTGCGCGTACCCGTGGACTGCTACTTTCTGTTCTCGATTGCCGAAGAGGTGGGCGTGGGTGCCTCGTCGGTACTGCATGGCGATATTGCATCGATGGTGTCAATCGACAACGGCACCACGGCGCCCGGCCAGGCCAGTTCGGAGTTCGGTGTCACGGTGGCGATGGCCGACACCAGCGGGCCCTTCGACTACCATCTGACGCACAAGCTGATCGATCTGTGCGAGCAGTTCGACATCCCGTTTCAGCGCGATATTTTTCGCTATTACCGCTGCGACAGCGCCTCGGCCATCGAGGCCGGCAACGACATCCGCACTGCACTGATCACCTTCGGCATCGACGCCAGTCACGGCTATGAGCGTATTCACGAGCACTCGCTGGAGTCACTGGCGAGACTGGTGATCGCCTATGCGGGCAGCGATGTGCTGATCTCGCGGGATCGCGAGGACATGGGGTCGATCAAGGGCTTTACCCATCAACCGCTGGCGCCAGCACGCGACGCCGAGTAGGCGCTTGCGGTATGTCCCGGCGTCGTTAGAATGACCGGTTCAGTGTCTTCGCTCTCCGTTGCCGGTTGTCATGTCATTGCGAGCCTTCTTTCTGATCCACCGCCTGTCGCTTCCTGAGCCGTCCGCCCACCGCCGCGCGAGGTGGCGCGCCGCTCTGCTGTCCGGTGTCTGGGCGGTGGCGGTTGTGGCTGCCGGCTGCGTGACCCATAAGCCGCTGTCGGACGACTACAGCGGACCGGAGCCTCTGCCCGAGTCACTGGCGCGCCAGTTCAGTCTTGCATCGGCTCCTCCCGTCATGGAAGACGAACGGGCGCGTGTGCGGCTGGGGCTGCGCATGCGGGAGATGGTGATGCCGTCGCTCGATTCCCCGGACCGCAACATGCATGTGGAAGTGTATGACGTGGCGGCCACCGAACCGGTGCCGGTCATCGTGATTCTGCCGATATTCAACGGCCAGCTGCGAATCAGTCGCTACTTCGCGCGCCATTTCGTCAACCAGGGCTGGGCAGTGGTCGTCGTGGACCGCGACCGGTCGGAGCTGGAGGACGACATCCTCGACCCTGAGGATGCGATCAGCGCCAGTATTCGTGACTACATGCGCGTACTGGACTGGGTGGCTGCGGATCCGGCCTACGATCCGGACCGCGTGGGGATATTCGGTGTCAGTCTGGGTGGAATGGATGCCGTCATGCTGGCCGCCCTGGACGATCGCGTGAACTCGGTGGTTGCGGCCATGGCCGGTGGCGACCTTACCGATGTGGTCATGAGTACCAGCTATCGCTCCATCAATCGCACCATCGAGCATCAGCTGGAAGTGTCCGGGCTCTCCCGTGAAGCGTTCCGTCGCGAACTGGATGAGAACATTCGCACCGAGCCGGTGGCCCTTGCACCGTACGTCAACGCCGAGGATGTGCTGCTGATCCTGACGCGCGGTGACTGGATCGTGCCATTCTCGGCCCAGGAGGAGCTGCTGGAATCGCTGGGGAATCCGGAATCGCTGGTGCTGCCGACGGGACACCGCACGTCGGTGGTGTACTTTCCGCTGCTGAGAAGCACGGCATTCGACTTCTTCCGGCGCCGCTTCGCCGTCGAGCAGAACTGATTCACGCCCGCCCCGGGGTCATGCCAGCATGGCCGCGACTTCGTCACCGATGGCCAGGCAGGCAGTGAGTCCCGGCGACTCGATACCGTAGAGATTCACCAGGCCCGCCACGCCATGGGTTTGAGGCCCCTGGATCATGAAGTCCGCCGGTGGCTCATCCGGCGCGCTCAGCTTGGGCCGTATGCCGGCGTACCCGGGCCGCAGTTCGTGTTCGTCCACATCCGGCCAGTAATCGCGAATGGCATCACGAAACGAAGCCGCACGCCCCGGGTCGACGCGCTGATTGAAGGCCGGCAGGGCGTCCGGACCGTTTCCGAGCGACCCGACGATCCACTGCACATCAGGTCCGAACCTTACCCGCCCCGCAAGATCCAGCGTCACATGAACACCAAGGCCGCCGTGTTCGGGTAAGGGGTAGATCAGGTTGCGGAACGGGCCGCTGTCGCTCAGCTCGAAATAGCTGCCCTTCGCGAACCACATCTGTGGCACGTGTTCTTCACCCAGACAGTGCACGCGTCGGGCAATCTGAGCGGCTCCGAGGCCGGCACAGTTGATCAGCAGGCGTGAGTGCAGTTCAAGCGGATTATCGGGTGAGCCTGCCTTGATGAGAAATCCGTGGTGGCCACCGCCGGCGCTGGCGGCCGCACGGGCCGCTGGTGCCTGGGCCTGAGTCGCGACGGTGGCGCACGTCAGGGCCGTGGCCGAGAGGAACGGCGTGTTGCATGCGATGACGCCACCAGCGGTTTCGAGATCCGTGCGCAGGGCACGCATCAGCGCCTGGACGTCGACGATGCCTGTTGACGGCGACCACAGGCCCGCCACCGCCCGTATTCGTGGTTCCAGCCGATCCACTTCGCCAGCCGTCAGCCACGCCAGGTCGTTGACGCCATTGCGAACAGCCTGCGTCCGGATGGCCTGCAGGCGCGGCACCTGAGCCGTGCCCGTGGCCACCACCAGTTTCCCTGAGCGCCTGTGGGGGATGCCCTTCGCGGCGCAATACGCATACAGCGCATCTCTGCCCTGCATGCACAGTCTGGCTTTCAGCGACTGTTGCGGGTAGTACAGGCCTGCGTGGATGATTCCGGAGTTGTGTGACGACGTTTCTTCGCCAACACTGTCGTGCCGTTCGACGACCAGCACGTCCACGCCCCGCTGTGCCAGCGCGCGGGCGGTGGCAAGCCCCACCACGCCGGCGCCGATGACTACGCACTCGATCGCTTCCGTCATTCGGACCCGTCCTGGCATGTTCCGGGGCCGGTGCGCCGTGGCGCCCGGGTTGAATTCGACGCTCACCAGCAGGTGATGTCCCCGCCGGATGATGGCCCGCGTAGAATACACGACTGTTTTTTGTCAGCAGCGTCGGTCCGGTTCGGTTATCCGGCGCAGGGAGCAGCATCGATGGATCAGTCGTCCGGCCAGGCGCCGGCCATGAACCCGGAGTGGATCGCGGATGCGATACGTGATCGACGCACCGTGAACTTTTTTCTGCCCGGAGAAGTGGATTCCCGCGTGATGGAGCGTGCCATCGAGCTGGCGCGCTGGGCGCCCAATCACCGTCTCACCGAACCCTGGCGTTTCTATCTCATCGGACCGCAGACAGCCGAAGCGATCGCGCGCTATGCGGCCGAACTGGACGCCGCCGCCAAAGGTGATCGGGCCGGTGAAGCACGCTACCAGCGCCTCAAGGGCATTCCGAACAGCTTCGTGCTCACCTGTCTGCGCAACGCAGACGAGCTCACGCAGATGGAAGACTACGCCGCCTGCAGCTGCGCGGCGCAGAATCTCATGCTCTATCTGTGGCAGCAGGGTCTGGGCGTGAAATGGACCAGCGGCGCCATCACGCGCGACCCGCACTTCTACGACCTGCTTGGCGTGGACGGGGACGCCGAGTTCATCGTCGGGCATTTCTGGTACGGCACACCCAAGGTGGTCGTGTCGCAGAAGCGTCGCGAAGTGAGCGAAATTACTACCGCGTTACCTTGAGGCCGTCAGCCCTGGCGCAGGTGTTGCAGCAGACGTGTCAGCAGCACCTGCACGTCATCGGTGCCGCCGACGACAAAGTCCGCCGCGGTGCGGCGTATGCCGCCATGGCGTACCGCGATTCCGATACCGGTGCCTGTCAGCTCACGAAATGCGTCCTCGTCCGTGAGGTCGTCGCCGATATAGACGGGCAGGGCATTCGCCGGCGTGTCGCGCAGCTGTGACCGTATCCACGTCACCGCCTTGCCCTTGTGCCAGTCCAGCGCCGGCCGCAGTTCGATCACTTTCTTGCCGTGCCCTGCATGCAGGGCCGGTCTGTCCGCCACAAATTTCCCGATTTCACGCAGCATGCGTTCGGCGGTTGTCGGCTGCATATTGCGGTAGTGCACGGCGATGGTCATGCGCTTGCGTTCGATGAGGTGTCCTGCGAAGCGTCGCAGCAACTGCGACAGTTCGCTTTCCGCCGCGTCCAGTGCGGGCAGAAACTCGGCACCGGTGGTGAGGCTGATGCCCGAACCGCGAGGTCCTGCGATCTCATAGCCGTGGCTGCCGGCATACCAGAGATGGTCGAGATCGACGAGTCGTTGCAGCAGTCCGAGGTCGCGTCCACTGACGATGGTGACCGTGGTGGCCCGTCCCAGCTCCGCGAGTGTCGCGCGGACCCTGTCGGAGAGTACGGCCCTGGCCGGGTCGTTGATGATCGGTGTCAGCGTGCCGTCATAATCCAGAAACAGCAGCGGCACCCTGGCCTGCATGGCATCCGGCAGGCCGCCGAACGGTGTGGTGTGAATCACCGGCACCGTTTCCAGTGTCTTCACGTACAGGCCTTCGTCAGGCCGCCAGCCCAGTTCCGATGTGTCGTCCACCATCACCGGGTTTTCAGGCGTGCCAGGCAGTCTCCCGAGAGCAGCCGGCGCACCGTCGGTGACGAACGCGACGCGGCCGAAGCCGCCGGCCCGGCAGGCGTCTACTACATTGGCCTGCGTGGTGATGACCGCACTGGCGGCGATGTCGTACCCGGCCTGCTGTACGGCCGTTGAAATGATCGGCGCCAGCTCGCCACCCGATGGATCGCCGGCGCCGGGCACCGCTATGACGCAATCGGCCTGTGCCGCGATCGCCGCGCTGGCCGCGATGGCAGCCGGTGTGTCGGGTATCAGCAGGCCGGTCGTGATCTGCTGACTGCGTACCAGGCGCAGCAGCACACCAGTTCCCGGCAGCGAGAATAGCGACGGCTCGGGCGCCGCCTCGGGCGACGTTGCGGACGCATTGGCCGACAGTCCCACGGCGATGAACAGAGCGCCGTTCTCGCCCGGCACGGGAGGGAAATGCCAGTTGACCGTATCGGATCCACCAATCATGGCTTGCGGGTCATGGCTTGCGGGCGCGGGCGGGCACGGACGGGCGCGGATTCCCGGCCGGTGCGCGGGACGGTGCGTGATGTGAAAAGAGTCATTACACTGGGCGGTCAGTCTGCAAACGGAAAGTCTGGAAGCGGAATGGTATGCGAAGAGCCGCCGCTGACGAAACTCATGTATGACCGTTGAACAGAATGCAGATCAGCAGCCCGTGGCCGCGCGAGCGCGCGGACGCGGACTGTCACGTTACTATATTCTGCTGCTGCTCGGCACCCTCCCGCTTGTCGCGCTGGCGGTATTCGCGCACCTGATTTCCTCGCGAGCCATCGAACGTCTTGTTCACGCCGGCAATGACACAGCTGCGTTGATCACCGCGGAAATGATCGAGGCGGAGGCGCAGAGCTGGGTGGCTACGATCAGCAGCTACGCAGGTTTTCCGACCCTGATGGCCAGCGTGGCAGCCGGTGATGTCGATGAGGTCCGGCGTCGGCTCGAGGTGTTCGTCAGCGCGCATCCGCGCCTGGATCGCGCCTTCGTTGCTTCCCCCGATGGCCTGCTATGGACGGACTATCCGGTTGCGTCGGAATCTCTGGGGCGGCGTTTCGACGATCGCGACTGGTACCGGGGCGTGACTGCGGCCGATGGTCCTTATGTATCGGAGGTGTACCGCCGTGCGGCTGCACCGCCACTGCTGGTGGTTGCGATCGCGGTGCCGGTCCGGCATCCGCAGGGTGATGGTGTCACCGGCTTGATGGTGGCCCAGGTGCGATTGGGGAACCTCTCCGAATCGATTCGTGAGGTCGAGGTTGGCCGCGGCGGTACGGTGCTGCTGCTCGATCACGAAGGGATGCTGGTGGCGCATCCGTCGCTGGATGTGGACAACACCGAATATCTTCAGTACCGCAACCTGGCAGCGGGCGCAGCGGGCGCAGCGGGCGCAGCGGGCGCAGCGGGTGTGACGCCAACCACGCCGCAACGTATTCGCTATCACGAGCCGTTTCTCGACACCGAGATGGTGGCGTCGGTGGTTGCTGCGGATGTTCATGGCCATCACTGGTACGTGGTGGCGCAACAGCCGCGCGCGGACGCGTTCGCTGCTGTGCACGCGCTGGCCTGGCAGCTCGGTGGTGCCGGTGGTATCACCGCGCTGCTGATGGGTGGACTGATTTTCGGGCTGAATCGGGAGAATGCACGCCGTCGGCGGCTGGAAAGGGTGTTGCTGGCGACCAATCAGGATCTGGAGCGCCGTGTGGAGGAACGCACTCGCGCACTGCGGCAGAAGGAAGACGAGCTGTTGCAGGTACAGAAAATGGAGGCGGTCGGCCGGCTGGCAGGCGGGGTGGCGCACGACTTCAACAACCTGCTCACGGTGATCATCGGTTCCAGCGAGGTGCTGCTGGAGCGACTGCCAACGGATTCACCGTATCGTCGCGAAGTCACCGCCACGCATGAGGCCGCGGAAAGGGCTGCAACACTGACGCGACAGTTGCTCGCTTTCAGCCGCAAGCAGGTGATGCGTCCCAGCCCACTGGACGTCAACGACATCGTTGCACGGATGCGCGGCATTCTCGACCGCACCCTGCGGGCGGATATCGAGCTGGACTGCAAGCTGGCTCCGGATGTTGCACCGGTGATGTTTGATCCGGGTCAGCTTGAGCAGGTGGTTCTCAATCTGGTGGTCAATGCCAGGGATGCGATGCCAGCAGGCGGCAGGCTGACGATCGAAACGGCGAACGTGGATCTGGATGCGTCGGACACATCAGGCGATTCGGACATCGCCACCGGCCGTTACGTGATGCTTGCCGTGTCGGACAACGGCACCGGGATGGACGCCGCGACCCTGAGGCGTATTTTCGAACCGTTCTTCACCACCAAGGAACCTGGCCACGGCACGGGGCTCGGGTTGTCGACGGTGTACGGCATCGTGCACCAGGGGGGCGGACATGTGCGCGTCGACAGCGAACCTGGCCAGGGTGCCACCTTCAGGGTGTATCTGCCGCGCGCACAGGCCGTTAACGCTCCAGACGCAGCATCGCCCCGGCCGATTCATCGGTAAGCAGATAGATACGGCCGTCCGGGCCCACACGCACGTCGCGCAGGCGTTGCCTCAGTTCGGCAAACATCCGTTCCTGATGGACCGGGCTGCCATCGGCGTCGAACTCGACTCTCAACAGCACACCGGCCTTGGTGGCCATCAGCATGTTGCCCTGCCACTCGGGAAAGCGATCCCCGTAGTAGAACGCCAGGTTGCCGGGATTGATGGCCGGCGTCCAATGCAGCACGGCATCTTCCATGCCTGCCACCGAGTCGGTGCCCAGCACCTGTGGTGTGCCGTCGTAGTGTTCGCCGGGCGTGACCAGTATCCAGCCGTAGTTGGCGCCCGCCTTCAGAACATTGAGTTCGTCGCCGCCGCGCGGGCCGAATTCGGTGGTCCAGATCTCGCGTGTGCGCGGATGGATGGTCAGGCCGGTGGGGTTGCGGTGACCGAGCGTATACAGTTCCGGCAGGTAACCGTCGCGATCGACAAACGGGTTGTCGGACGGCACCGAGCCGTCGTCATGCAGGCGTACAACCTTGCCCAGATGCGAGGACGGGTCCTGCGCACGCTCACCCCAGTTGCGGTCGCCAACCGTGACGTAGAGATAGCCGTCGTCGTCGAAGACGATGCGCGAGCCGAAGCTGCCATCCGCCGGCCCCTGGCCGCAGCAACGCTCGACCGAACTCGCCACTTCCGTGCCATACCAGAGATTGGACACGAATATGTCCTCAACGTCGGCCAGTTCGTAGCCGCCGTCCCAGCGCGCCCGCGCGACGGCCGTTGCGGAAAGGGCGCTGCCCTCGGTCTGGGGTTTGGAGTAGGTGAAGTAGATCAGGCGGTTGTTCTCGAAGTCCGGATGCAGCGCCAGATCCAGCAGTCCGCCGATCACGGCCGCACGCAGCGTCGGCAGACCCTCTATCGGGCGGGGATCGAGTTCGCCGTCGCGCACGATGCGCAGCCGTCCGGGACGCTCGGTGACCAGGATGCCGCCATCGGGCAGGAACACCATGCTCCACGGATTCTGGAGGCCGGCGGTGACCAGCGTGATGTGCACCTCGCCCTTCTCTGTTTCCAGGCTCCACGGGCCGTCGCCCAGCCCGGGACGGGCCTGCGGCGGCTGTGACCAGGCAATGCTGCCGGCCAGCAGCCAGGCTGCGGCCAGCATCCCGATGTAATGGGCTTTCGGCATGCGCTTCATACGTCCCGTGCTCCTCGAGTGGTTGTTATTGTAATTGCGGCGCTATGGTATTTGCGGCCTGGCCTGTTTCCTGCCTGGCCCGCCTTCCTTGCGTGTCGGCTCAGGGAATCTGGATGCCGCCGCGACCGCCGCCACCGGGTATGCCGCCACCCGGCATGCCGCCGCCGGGAACGCCGCCCCCGCCGCCGGGAACGATCAGCGATGATGCGGATTCGCGGCGCATTTCCTCCAGGCGCCGCATCGTCTGTTCGAGTGCATCCTGGGCGCGGTCGCCGAAAAGGCTGACAGCGTCGGCCAGCGTCTCGGCCTCGATCTCGAAGCTCAGGGGCAGGGCGCCGGCGGGTGTCAGCACCTGGGTCTGGCCCATGAACAGCACCGGTCGTGAAGTATCGTCACTGCCGTCGGCGGTGATCGGGGTGAGTTTCTGCAGTGTTCCGACGCGGCGGTCAGTGAACGCCTCCTCGCGATACAGGTTCGCCGGGTTCATCGTGATCTGCTGTTCGCCTGATTTGTCTGCCATTCGTTGAATTCCGTGTTCAGTCTTGGAGTGTCCGAAAAAATCCTGCGGCGCTGACGCATGCGTCGCCGGCCGTGTTCAGTCGTCGCGCGCGAGAATGTGTGTCACCACGGTTGCGCCGGTGCCGCCTATATTCTGCACCATTGCCACCCCTGGGTCCCTGACCTGGTTGGGCCCCGCGCTGCCCGTGAGCTGATGATAGGCATCCACGAGCTGATACACACCGGTCGCGCCGACCGGATGTCCGCGTGCCTTCAGTCCTCCCAGCGTTGAGATCGGCATGTCGCCGCTGAGTGCGATGCGCCCCTCGGCGGCGAACTGCGTGGCCGTGCCCGGTGCCGTGAATCCGGCGGATTCCAGGGTCAGCGCCGACATGATGGTGTAGGCGTCGTGCAATTCAAACAGGTCGATGTCGGCGTGCCGTAAGCCTGCCTGCGAGAACGCCTTTCGTGACGAGGTTTCTACGGCTTCCAGCGTCAGGTGGCTGCCGCGTCGTGACAGAGCCACCGGGGCGGTGGCGGCGGCCGACGCGGCGATGCGCACCTGCGCCCGGCCCTGCATCAGCCGCTTCGCTGCGTCGCCCGCGGCCAGCACCAGAGCAGCAGCCCCATTGCACAGCGGGGATACGTCGTACAGTCGCAACGGCTCGATGATCACCCGGGAGTCGAGATAGGTCTCAAGCCCGATTTCCTTGTGGAACAGCGCATTCGGGTTGGTCAGCGCATTGTGGTGGGCGGTGATCGAAAACGGAGCGAAGGCCTTCGCCGGTACCCGCCAGTGGTCGATATAGGCCCGCATCAGGCGGGCGTTCAGCGACAGGAAGGACTCGCCGGCGTTGCCTTCCAGCTCCCAGTCGGCGGCAGTGGCCAGCGCCTGGGTGACGGTGGGACGGTCGACGTGGGTCATCTGCTCCAGACCGCAGACCATCACCACATCGTGCATGCCGCCCGCCAGCATCTGCCACGCCACGCGCGCCGCGGCCCCGCCGGATGCGCAGGCAGCTTCCACGGTCACCGCTTCCAGGCCGGCAAAGCCGGCGTAGTCCGCGATCAGACCGCCCAGTTGCTGCTGGCGCTCGAGGATGCCCGACATCATGTTGCCGACGAACATGGCGTCGAGCTGATCGGCCGACAGACCGGCATCGGCCATCGCCGCCTGCACGGCCCGCACGGCGAGGTCGCGGCCGCGCGAGTCCGGTAGCTTGTTCACGGGGGTCTGGCCGACGCCCACAATGTAGACGTCTCTCACGGCACCTCCGGGCGCTGCCGTCCAAAACTACAGGGGATCAGGATCATGACAAACGTGGCAACCCATTACCATACGCGGGGAGCATGCGGGACCGAGGGTTCGGTCCGCATGCTCCCCGTGCGGTGGTGGTTTCGGCCTGCGCCGGCCCGCGTGCTGCTCAGCCGCGCGGGATGACGGTGCGCCGCGTGATGCGCTGGCTCGGGTCGGGCTGGTCTTACCGGGCCTGAGCAGCCTCGACTTCCAGTCGGAACGCCACTTCGGCGCCGATGTTGGGGACACCGAAATTCATGCCCCACTCGCGACGATCGAGCGTGCCGTGTGCCGAAAAGCCGGCGTTCGGTCGGCCATCACGGCCCGCGCCGGTCCGGTTGACGGTGACGTCGAAGCTGACCGGATGGGTCTGGCCGATCATCGTCAGTTCGCCGTGCACCGTGTAGCGATCCTCGCCTGCGCGCTCGACGCGGGTGCTGCGATAGCGCATTTCCGGATGCGCCTCGACGTTGAAGAAGTCCGGATTGCGCAGGTGCGCATTCAGCCCGTCGTGGAACATGTCGATGCTGGCCGGATCGATCGTGACGTCCAGCACGCTGTTGGCGGGGTTTTCGGCGTCGAACCGGAACGTACCGCCAAACTCAGCGAAGCGGCCCAGCATGGTCGACAGGCCCAGGTGATCCACATCGAAGAAGACCCTCGAGTGGGACATGTCGAATTCGTAGTCCTGTGGTGCAGCCTGCGAAGTGCTCGCAAGACCCAGCGCGAGCAGGCCTAGGGCGATGAAACGATGCATCGATGATTCTCCCTGTGATGGTTCTTGGGTATTCTGGTGTTACAGCCGGTAGGACCGGATAACTCCCCGCCAGTTCCTGATATTACCCAATCCTGGCCCGTCGTGCGTTACCCTCGCACGTTATAGCGAACGGTTATCACGATGACTGCCGCCGCCACGGCCGTGAAGGGGAGGATTCAGACTCGTGCTCAGACCCGTGTTCAGAACAGTCGTCACGCCGATACCCGCGGGTAGCGCGCTATGAGCTTCACCGCGAAGATCCTGATAGCCATGGGGGCTGGCGTGGTCGTCGGTCTGGCATTCAATCTGTTCGGCGGACTGGTACAGCCGTTCACCGATCTGATGGTCGACGGCGTCTTCCAGGTGGTCGGACGCGTCTTCATCGCGCTGCTGCAGATGGTGGTTGTGCCGCTGGTGCTGGTATCGCTGGTCTGCGGGGTGACGCAGATGGGCGATGTGCGCGCTTTCGGCCGCGTGGGCCTGAAGACGCTGGGGCTGTACCTGCTCACCACGGCGATCGCGATCATGATTGCGCTGACGCTGGCGACGCTGGTGGCGCCGGGGCGGGGATTCGTCCTGGCGGGCGAGGTGGCGTTCGAGGCCGCGGCGGCGCCGCGGATAGTCGACGTACTCATCAACATGGTCCCGCTGAACCCGTTTCGCGCATTGGTGGATGGCCAGATGCTCCAGATCATCGTGTTCGCGCTGATCCTCGGCTTCTCGATTACCCTGGCGGGTGAAGCGGGGCGCAGCGTGGCGCGAGGCTTCTCCAGTGCCAATGACGTGATCATGCGCATGGTGCTGCTGGTCATCCGCACGGCGCCGATCGGTGTGTTCGCGCTGATCTCCCGCACCTTCGCAACCGAGGGGCTGGAACTGATCGTGCCGCTGGCCGGCTACTTTGCTGTCGTGGCAGCCGCACTGATCATCCATCTGACACTGACGTACTCGACGCTGCTGCGGCTGTCGGGTCTGAGTCCGCTGATTTTCCTGTCGAAGATGCGCACCGCGATGACGTTCGCGTTCAGCACCTCGTCCAGCAGCGCGACGATCCCCGTGACGCTGAATACCGTGGAGCGCCGCCTGGGTGTCAGCAATTCGGTGGCGTCGTTCACGGTGCCGCTGGGGGCCACCATCAACATGGACGGGACGGCCATCATGCAGGGCGTGGCGACGGTGTTCATCGCCAATGTCTACGGCGTGGACCTGTCTGTGGGCGACTACCTGGCCGTGGTGCTCACGGCCACGCTGGCGTCGGTCGGGACTGCCGCCGTGCCCAGCGCCGGCCTGATCATGCTCACGATGGTGCTGGCGCAGGTCGGTCTGCCGGTGGAGGGTATTGCGCTGATCATCGGCATCGACAGGCTGCTGGACATGCTGCGTACCGCGGTGAACGTGACCGGCGATGCGACCGTGACCTCGGTGGTCGCTCACAGCGAGGGCGCGCTGGACCGGCGGGTGTTCGCTGATCGTGCCGCCGGGGCTGAAGACAATCTCACCATGATCGACCACACATCACGCAGAGGGGAGGCGGAGTGAGCGCACAAGCGAGAATTCTGCTGGTCGGGTTCGGCAACATGGGGCGCGCGCTCGCACAGGGCTGGCTTGCCCGTCGCCATGCGCCGGAAGCGATTCTGGTTGCGGACCGGTCCGGCGCGGCTTGCGATGCGGCCCGCGACATGGGCCTGACGGTGCTCGATGCCGCAGTCCGGGCGTCCGACCTTCACGGCGCCAGCCAGGTGGATGTCGTGCTGATCGCCGTCAAACCCGGCCAGATCGACGAAGCGCTGACCGCCTACGCGCCGCTGGCGGCGTCGGCGGTGTTTCTGTCGATCGCTGCCGGCAAGCCCATCAGTCACTTCGTCGCACGATTGGGGGAACACGCCTCGGTGGTGCGTGCGATGCCGAATACACCGGCGGCCATCGGACGCGGCATGACCGCGTTGTGCGCGAACGACCACGTCAGTGACGCGCAGCGTCGCCTGTGCGAGCAGCTGCTGACCGCCGTGGGCGCAGTGGTCTGGGTGGACGACGAGTCGCTGATCGATGCCGTGACCGCGGTATCCGGCAGCGGTCCCGCCTATGTGTTTCTGCTGATTGAGGCGATGGTCGACGCCGGCGTGACCCTGGGCCTGGACAGGGCGCTGGCGACGCGTCTGGCGACCGAGACGGTGGCCGGAGCCGGTGAGTATGCGCTGACGTCGGGGCTGGACGCGGCCGAGCTGCGGGCCCGTGTCACGAGTCCGGGCGGCACCACCCAGGCAGCCCTGCAGGTGCTGATGGGGGACGGCGGGTTAAGGGAACTGATGGCCTCGGCATTGCGCCAGGCCGCCCGACGCAGCCGCGAGCTTTGCGCCGACTGACGCCTCGCGAGCTGATGGTTTTGGTGCTTAATGCCTTGTAACCAAATGAAAAGATGTCACAATCGGTGCAAATGGCACGGACGGTAGCACGCCCGGGCAATCGTTCGGCTGGAGGCGTCCGGTGGTGGATAACAGCGGGGATCAGATAGATACGGCGGACACGCTGTCGCAGGGTCTTTTGCGACGCGAAAGCCGTCCTTCGCGTGGAGCGGGGCTGGACCTGGTGTGCACCAAGGTGGCCGTCGACCTGCAGGGTGTCCTTCCGAGCAATGCCGAGGAACGCATCCGCGGAGGGCTGCAATCACTCACCGACGCCACCGGCGCCGACTCGGTGTTCATCGCCCTGTTCGACGATGAGGCGGACCTGCTGGAATCGGTCTACGCGGGCCGTTCCACGTTCTCCACCTGCAACCCGGAGGTCCTGCGCGGCCGCCATCTCACCGACTTCCCGTGGATTCGGGGGCGCCTGGATCATCTGCGTCTGCTGGAAATCCGCGATACGGCCAAGGCACCGCTGGCGCAGCGTCATGACGCTGAGGAGTTGGCCAGCCTCAATGTCAGCGCCGCACTCGTGGTCGGCTTCAACATCCGCAACCGACTGGCCGGCATGATCGGCGTCTTCAGTTCGTTGCCGGATCCGGAGTGGGGCGCCGATCTTCAGCTGGCGCTGAAGCTGGTCGGGGTGAGTTGCGCCAGCGGTCTGGAACGTATGCGCCTGGAAGAAGACCTCGGCAATGTCGAGGAGCGCGATCGCCTGGTCACCAAGACTGCCAACGACGGTCTGTGGGACTACGATGTTCGCGAGAACACCATGTACTTCTCGCCACGTTGGCGCGAGATGCTGGGCTACGCCGAAGCGGATGAAGTACCGGAGTGGCGTTTTCTCGTGCACCCGGACGACATGGCGCGTGTGCAGTCGCAGATTCGTGAACACCTCGAAGGCCGTTCCGACCTATTCGAAAGCGTGCACCGCATGCGTCACGCCAATGGTGAATGGCGCTGGATTCAGAGCCGTGTGAAGGGTCGGCTGGACGAAAACAGCCGCCTGAAACGTCTCGTTGGTGTGGAAACGGACATTACCGAACGAAAGCTCTATGAAGAAGCGCTGTTCCGAGAGAAGGAGAGCGCGCAGATCACGCTGCAGTCCATCGGCGACGGCGTCGTGACCACCGACGCCCACAGCATGGTGCAGTACCTGAACCCTGTAGCCGAGGAGCTCACCGGCTGGAAACTGGACGACGCGGTGGGCCGGCCCATCGATGAGATCTTTCGCGGCTTCCACGAGGAGACCTGCGAGCCGGTGGAGAATCCGGTGGCCGTGGCCATGCGCCGCAACCGCTCCACCAAGTCGGTGCGACCCACGCTGCTGATCCGTCGCGACGGCAACGAGCTGTATATCGAGAGCACCGCCGCACCGATCCGCGACCCGGTGGGCAATGTCACCGGCGGCGTGCTGGTGTTCCACGACGTCAGTGAATCGCGAGAACTGAACCGGCGTCTGAGCTATGCCGCCAGCCACGACATCCTCACCGAACTCGTCAATCGACGTGAATTCGAAAATCGCCTGGAGCGCGCGCTGAAGAGCGCGAAGGCACGCGAAACATCCTATGCGGTGCTGTATATCGACCTCGACCAGTTCAAGATTGTCAACGACGCCTGCGGCCATGCGGCGGGTGATGCGCTGCTCAAGCAACTCGGCGCCCTGCTGAAATCCAAGATTCGCTGGCGCGATACGTTGGCCCGGCTGGGCGGCGACGAATTCGGCGTGCTGCTGGAGAGCTGCACCATGGATGAAGCGCTGCGCACCGCCGAGACGCTGCGCGAACTGATCAGCGAATTCCGATTCGTCTGGGACGAGCGCACGTTCCGGCTGACGGCCAGTATCGGCGTCGTGCCGATCACGCCGGCCACGGGCGATGTCGCCTCGCTGCTCAGCGCGGCCGACAGCGCCTGCGCGGCGGCGAAGGACGCCGGCCGCAACCGCGCCTACAGTTATCAGGAAAACGACATCGACCTGATGAAGCGACGGCGCGAGATGCAGTGGGCCGCGCGAATCAGCAATGCGCTGGAAGACAATCGTTTCGAGCTGTTCAGGCAGACGATCCTGCCCCTGCAGCAGGCCGGGCTGGACAATGGCGCCCACTACGAACTGCTGCTGCGCATGCGCGATGAACAGGGTGCGCTGGTGTCTCCGGAGCTGTTTATTACGGCGGCCGAACGTTACAGCCTGACACCGGCCATCGATCGCTGGGTGATTACACAGGCCTTCCGTTGGCTGGTGTCCGAAGCGGACGAGCGCGAGAGACTGTTCCTGTGTTCGATCAACCTGTCCGGCCAGAGTCTGGCCGACGAAAAATTCCTGCCGTTCGTGATCGACCAGTTCCAGAAAAGCGGCCTGGATGGGTCACGTATCTGCTTCGAGATCACCGAGACGCACGCCATCGCAAGCTTCTCGCAGGCCAATCGCTTCATCCACGCCTTGAAAGACCGCGGCTGCAAGTTCGCGCTCGACGATTTCGGCACCGGCCTTTCGTCATTCAGTTACCTCAAGCACTTCCCGGTGGACTACCTGAAGATCGACGGCAGTTTCGTGAAGGAAATCCTGCACGACCCGATCGATCGCGAAATGGTGCGTTCGATCAACGAAATCGGTCACCTCACCGGCAAGCAGACCATTGCGGAATTCGCCGAGAATGCTGAAATCATCACGATGCTGCGCGGCATTGGCGTGGACTACGCGCAGGGATACGGTGTCTCCGAGCCGCAGCGGCTGATGCAGGCGGTTGCCTGACCGATGCCCTGCTGATCCGCGGCCCATCTCCCGTGACCGCCCACCCTGCCTGACCCGTTCGCGGCCTGACCTGCTCGAGACTCGCCCCCTCTGTCCGGGGGCGCCGACGATCAGGACAGGCGCAGCGAGAAGTCGACGGCGTGGACGTGCTTCGTGATCCCGCCGATCGATATATAGTCCACGCCCGTCTCGGCTACCGCGCGCAGATGCTCCGGTTCGAATCCGCCCGAGGCTTCCAGCGGTATGTGCCTTGCCGCGGCGTTGCGAAGCGCAACAGCCGTCCGCAGTTCGGGCAGCGTGAAGTTGTCGACCATGATGCGGTCGGCGGGCGAGGTCAGCGCCAGCTGCAATTCGTCCAGGTTCTCCACTTCGACCTCGATCATCGTCCGCGGATAACGTTGCCGCGCGCTGTCCACCGCTTCGAGGAGGCCGCCGGCCATGGCAATGTGGTTTTCCTTGATGAGCACGGCGTCGAACAGCCCGACGCGGTGATTGGTGGCGCCGCCGCAGCGCACTGCGAATTTCTGCGCCAGCCTCAGTCCGGGCAGCGTCTTGCGTGTGTCCAGTATCCGCGTGCCCGTGCCTTCGACCGCGTCGACGCAGTGTCGCGCGGCGGTGGCGGTACCGGACAGCGTCTGCAGGAAGTTCAGCGCGGTGCGTTCACCCGTCAGGATGCTGCGCGCTCTGCCGTGCAGCGTGCAGACGACGGTGTCGGCGACGAGCCGATCGCCGTCGCTGCCGTGCCATGTCATGCGTACGTCGCTGTCGAGCTGCCGGAACACTTCGTTGAACCAGGCGGTACCGCACAGGATGGCGGCCTCGCGCACCCGCAGTTCCGCGGTGGCGTCGGTGTCCGCCGCGATCAGCGCGGCGGTAAGGTCACCGTCGCCGACGTCTTCCGCCAGTGCACGGCTGACCATATCGACCAGGTCACTGGCCAGGTGGCCGGCCAGATCGCCGCGAAGGGCGGCGGGATCGGATGTCTGGTTCATGTTTGTCGTTCTGCATTCAACAGCCCGGGAGGCGTATGCCGCCCGGGCCGTGCCGGCGTCGGTGCGCGACTACGCAGGCTGCGGGTCAGTGTGCGATCAGAGGAAAAACCCGAGGTGACCGGGTGCCACCATGCTCATCAGCATCGGGATCGACAGCATCGTGTTCGTGCGTGAGGCGAGAAACGCGACGCGACGTGCCCTGTTGATCTCTTCCGCGGTGGCTTCCACAAGGCCCAGCACCTTCTTCTGGTTCGGCCAGATCAGACCCCAGACATTGAGCAGCATGATGGTGCCCAGCCATGCACCGACGCCGATCATGAACTGATAGGTCGGGTCGCCGTTGCCGGGCACGTAACCCAGTGTGAAGGCGCCGACGAAGTCGCCGCGGTGCGCCAGGTAGGCCGCGCCGCTCAGCCACGTGGCCAATGCCGCCCAGCGGAACCACAACAGCGCGCGCGGTGCGACATACTTGCTGATACCCGCGCCACCGGGCCCTCCCTGGTCACCGGCCGCCTGTGCCAGCGCCGGCACCTGAACGAAATTGAAGTAGTAGAGCAGCCCGATCCAGGTGATGCCGGCCAATACATGGAACCAGATCATCAGGGCGCGCACATTGAACGTGACGCCGCCCATCGACAGGACGGCGATGATCGTCGCGATCACCAGACCTGCGATCAACGTTCCTTTGATGGTATTCAGTGGATTCATTCGGTTTCCCCAATAAGGCGATTTTGTGTGTTCTTGCTGCCCGCCCGGACGCGGGGCTTGCCCCGGAGAAGGGACTCTAGAAGAATAGGTCAGTGGCTGGCGCAGTTCAACGATTCAGATGCGCCGCTCTTCAAGGCACCACAAGGTGCCGAAATCCTTTCATCGGGGTGCATGGGCAACCCCGGTCCGGCGACGCAGTAACAGGAGGTTCAGCGGGAATGGACGTCAATGAACGCATCAGGCAACAACTGGCGGACTCCACGGTACTGCTTTATATGAAGGGTACCCCGGATTTTCCGCAGTGCGGATTCTCCGCTCAGGCGGTGGCGGCGCTGCGCGCCGTGGGCGCGCAGTTCAATACGGTGAATATTTTCGAGGAACCGGAGATCCGCGAGGGTCTCAAGGTGTACTCCAACTGGCCGACCTTCCCGCAGCTGTATGTCAACGGTGAGCTGATCGGTGGCTGTGACATTACGCTGGAGCTTTACCAGTCCGGCGAACTGAAACAGATCGTCGACGAGGCCGGCGCAACCGTTCGGAGCTGATCCGCGCGACTCTGCGTGGACACGGCTCAGCCGGGCAGGGCTCCGCAACGGTGTGCGCGAACCGCGCACACCGTTTCAGCTGTTCCGATAGATGCCGCGAAAGCGGTTCACGATCATGCAGAACAGTTGCGCGGTCATGTCCGCGTCATACAGGGCCGAGTGCGCCTGCGAATCGTCCCAGTGCAGGCCAGCCGCCTGGACCGCGCGGCTGAGCACCGTCTGCCCGAAGGCGATGCCGGCCAGCGTCACGGTGTCGAAACTGGAAAACGGGTGAAACGGGTTGCGCTTGATGCCGGTGCGTTCGGTCGCGGCATTCAGGAACTGCAGGTCGAAGAATGCGTTGTGTCCGACCAGGATGGCGCGCGTGCACTTGTTCGCCTTGACCGCCGAGCGTACCTCCTTGAACATGCGTCGCAGTGCTTCTTCCTCGTCCAGCGCCGGGCGTAGCGGGTGATAGGGGTCTATGCCGGTGATTTGCAGAGAGGCCGGCTCCAGATTCGCGCCTTCGAACGGCTTGACCAGATAGCGGAAGCGCTCCACCGGCTGAAGGTCGCCGCCGTCGTCGAAGTCCAGCATGACGGCCGCCAGTTCCAGCAGGGCGTCGGTTTTCGGATTGAATCCGCCGGTTTCCACGTCCACGACCACGGGCAGAAATCCGCGGAAACGTTCCGCGATCGTCGGGTCCTCGGTGTTCGTTGTAAATTGCGCGGCGGCGCGGCCTTCGGTCACGATGTCAGTCTCTCCACAAGCTTGTCGGGCGATGCGGTCTGCCGCATCAGCAGCTCCAGCGTATAGCGCACGCCGAATCCGGTCACGTCGGTTGGTACATGCGCCAGCCCGCTCCTGCGGTGCGCGGCGCTCAGGTCCAGATGAATCCACGGAATGCTGTCCGGCACGAAACGTGACAGAAACCGGGCCGCAAGTATGTGGTCTCCTGCGCCTTCTGGCGAACATTGCAGTACGTCTGCGACCTCGCTTTTCAGCGCCTCGTCGAAATCCCTGTCCATCGGGAACGGCCACACGCGTTCGCCGGACGCGCGACCGGCCTCGATCAGCAGCGGATGCGCACTGTCGCGATTGCTGAACACGCCGCTGTAGCGGTCGGTGAGCGCGCTCACACAGGTGCCGGTGAGGGTGGCGTAGTCGATGATCACGCGCGGCTTCGCGCGCGCCGCCAGCGCCAGCGTATCGGCCAGCACCATGCGGCCTTCGGCGTCGGTGTGGATGACCTGTATCGTGGTGCCGTTCATTGCGCGAACCACGTCCTGGGACTTGTAGGCCGTGGCGGAAATGCGGTTCTCCGTCACCGCCAGCCAGGCATCGACGCGGTAGGGTACCCGGCGCGTCGCCAGTGCCAGCAGCGTGCCCAGTGCCACCGCACTGCCGTGCATGTCGGTGTGCATGTCCAGCATGCTCTTGAACGGTTTGAGATTGTTGCCGCCGGTGTCGAACAGAATGCCCTTGCCGACCAGCGCCACGTCGGGTTGCTCCTGTTGGCCTTTGCCGGGCTGCCAGCTGAGATGGATGATGCCGGCGTCGCGGTCGGCGTTGCCCTGCGATACGGCCAGGAACGCGCCGGCGCCCATGTCGCGCAGCGCGTCTTCATCGTGGAAGTGAAAGCTCAATCCATGCGCTTCGGCGAGCGTGGCGACCATTTCACGGTATCTGGCGGCCGTACTCAGGTTCGGTGGCAGCGCGGTCAGCCAGCGGGCGACGTTATTGCCCATGATTTCGGCTTCGCAGTCGGCCAGATCCATCCGCGGCGTGACGCCCAGCAGCGTCAGTTGGCGCGGTTTCGCCGGCCTGCGGCGGGGGTGGTTCTTCAACGACGGCAGCTCAAACGCCGCGGCCGATGCCGCTGCCACCACGTGCCGGGTGAGTGCCATGCGCGACTCGTCACTGAAGCCGGCAACGAACAGGCCGAGCCGGGCCGGAGAATCCTTGGTACACAGCGCGACCAGGTCTCGCGCGGCTTTCAGCGTTTCGAATACCGACCCGGCCCCGAAGGTGGCCACAGTGATGCCCGTGGCACGCTCATTGGTGAGGCGTGTGCTCGCCTGCGTACCGCCATGGCGGTGCGCATGGTCCATCAGCCTGGCCAGCTGCTGTCCGTGTGGCAGCGTGCGAAACAGCGCCTCACCGGGCTTTTCGGGCAGAATGACGGCCAGATGATCGAGCCCGTCGAGGACTTTGCGCGCCGGCGCGCGCGTTGTCTGGGTGATTTTCAACGGCTGAAAATCGGGTAAGTCAATCATGGGCTTGCCTTGACCCCGTTTGGGCAAAACCCGATCATAGCGCGGCCGGGAGCTGCGGCGTCGGTTTGTCGAGGCTTGCCGGATGCGTTCCTGGCGGGAGCGATTCGCGAAACTGCGCGGATGCTCGCGGATTCGAACAGGGATTGAACGGACTCACGATCCTGTGCCTCTCAGCGTAAAGGAGTAACCCTTCCATCATGGCCAGTGCGCGACCGCTACCATTGTTCGGACTCGCTACCGACGATCCTGATCCGGAAGAAACACGTGAGTGGCTGGAGTCCATCGATTCCGTGCTGCGAGTTCACGGCGCCGAGCGCGCACACTATCTGCTGGAGTGCATGATCGATCACGCACGCCGCTCCGGCGCCTACCTGCCTTACAGTCCGAACACCGCCTACCTGAACACGATTCCGGTGGACCAGCAGCCCGGATACCCCGGTGACCGGGCGATCGAACGACGTATCGAGGCGTACATCCGCTGGAACGCGATGGCCATGGTCGTGCACGCGAACCGCAAGAGTTCGGAGTACGGCGGTCACATCGCAAGCTACGCGTCCGCGGCCACGCTGTATGAGGTCGGCTTCAATCACTTCTGGCGCGCGCCCACCGAAGAGCACGGCGGCGACCTGGTGTTTTTCCAGGGTCATTCCTCGCCCGGCATCTATGCGCGTGCCTTTCTGGAAGGCCGGCTGAGTGAGGACCAGCTCAATCATTTCCGTCAGGAAGTCACCGGCGACGGTCTGTCGTCGTATCCGCACCCGTGGCTGATGCCCGAGTTCTGGCAGTTCCCCACCGTCTCCATGGGGCTGGGGCCGATGATCGCAATCTACCAGGCGCGATTCATGCGCTATCTGGAGCATCGCGGCATCCTGCCACCGCAGGACCGCAAGGTCTGGTGCTTCATGGGTGATGGTGAGACGGATGAACCCGAGTCCATGGGCGCGCTGACGATGCCGGTGCGCGAGAAGCTCGACAACCTGGTGTTCGTCATCAACTGCAATCTTCAGCGTCTGGACGGCCCGGTGCGCGGCAACGGCAAGATCATTCAGGAGCTGGAGGCGGCCTTCCAGGGTGCCGGCTGGAACGTGATCAAGGTGGTCTGGGGGTCACGCTGGGATTCGCTGCTGGCGCGCGACCACACCGGCGTGCTGCGCCGTGCGATGGAAGAGTGTGTGGACGGCGAGTATCAGAACTTCAAGGCCAAGGGCGGCGCGTATACGCGTGAGCACTTCTTCGGACGCGATCCCGAGCTCAAGGCCATGGTTGCGAACATGTCCGACGAGGAAATCTGGCGGCTGAACCGCGGCGGTCACGATGCGATCAAGGTTTACTCCGCCTATCATCAGGCGGCCAACCACGAGGGCCGGCCCACGGTGATTCTCGCCAAGACCGTGAAGGGTTACGGCATGGGCGCGGCCGGCGAAGGCCAGAACATCACGCATCAGAAAAAGAAGTTCGACGACGATGACGTGAAGGCCTTCCGCGACCGCTTCAGACTGCCGATTTCCGACGGCGAGCTGCCGAAGCTGCCGTACTTCAAGCCGGCCGAGGACAGCGAGGAGATGCGCTATCTGAGAGAGCGTCGCAAGGCACTCGGTGGTCCCCTGCCGGCAAGGCGCAACAACGCCGAGTCGCTGGAAGTGCCCGACCTCGAGGCCTTCGGCAATCAGCTGGAAGGCAGCGGTGAACGCGAGTTCTCGACGACCATGGCCTTTGTCAGGATCCTCGGCATGCTGGTGCGTGACAAGAAGATCGGTGCTCGTGTTGTGCCGATCGTTCCAGACGAGGCGCGCACCTTCGGCATGGAAGGCATGTTCCGGCAGATCGGCATCTATTCGTCGGTTGGCCAGCTCTATACCCCGCAGGACGCCGATCAGCTCACGTCCTACCGCGAAGACAAGAAGGGGCAGATTCTCGAGGAGGGCATCAACGAAGCCGGCGCATTCTGCTCGTGGCTGTCGGCGGCCACCGCCTACACGAACCACGGCGTGCAGATGATCCCGTTCTTCATCTACTACTCGATGTTCGGTTTCCAGCGCATCGGCGACTTCATCTGGGCCGGCGGCGATATGCGTGCGCGCGGCTTTCTGGTCGGTGGCACCGCCGGGCGCACGACGCTGGCCGGTGAGGGACTCCAGCATCAGGACGGCCACAGCCTGCTCACGGCAACGACGATCCCGAACTGCGTGGCCTACGATCCCTGTTTCAACTACGAGCTGGCCGTGATCATCCAGGACGGCATGCGGCGTATGTACAAGGAGCAGGAAAGCGTCTTCTACTACATCACCTGCATGAACGAGAACTACACGCACCCCGCCATGCCGGAAGGTTCGCGTGAAGGCATCCTCAAGGGCATGTACCGCCTGCGTGAAGGGGGTAACGGCACGCACACGGTGCAGCTGCTGGGTTCAGGCACGATCCTGCGCGAAGTGCTGGCAGCGGCCGAAGTGCTGGAGTCCGACTACGATGTATCGGCCGCGGTGTGGAGTGTTACGAGCTTCAGTGAACTGCGGCGTGACGCGCTCGCTCAGGAGCGCTGGAACCAGCGCCATCCGGAGAGCGAGCCGCGGCAGAGCTACGTGTCGTCATGTTTCGAGGGTCTGGAAGGACCCTTCATCGCCGCCACGGATTACATGAAGACCGTGTCGGACCAGATCCGTCAGTGGGTGCCGGGGCGCTACAGCGTGCTGGGCACCGACGGCTTCGGCCGCAGCGATGGACGCCAGGCGCTGCGCGGGTTTTTCGAAGTGGACCGAAACACCATCGTCGTGACGGCGCTGAAAGCCCTGGCCGACGAAGGCCGGGTGGACGCGGCCGCCGTCAGTGAAGCGATCGAGCGTTTTGGCATCGATCCCGACAAGGCCGATCCGGTCACGGTATGAACCCGCGGCCCTCGAGCGGAGCAATTCAGTGAAAGTTGTCGTACCTGATCTGGGTGATTTCGACGATGTCGAAGTCATCGATATCCTTGTCAAGCCAGGCGATGAAGTCAGCGTCGACGATCCGCTGATCACACTGGAAACCGACAAGGCAGCGCTGGATGTGCCGTCTCCGGCTGCCGGTCGCGTAGCGGAGATGAAAGTCGCCAAGGGCGATCGTGTGTCCACCGGCGATCTGGTGCTGCTGCTGGAAGGCGGTGAGCAGGGCGACGCCGAGGGGCAGGGTGATGAATCCGACGATGCCGACGCCGACGCCGACGCCGACGCCGATGCCGATGCGGCGTCCAATGGTGACGCGGCCGAGGGTGACGGCGGCAACGGCAACAAAGCCGCCGACAAGTCGAAGGCGCGGTCGCGCGACGAAGACACCAAGAACGCCGGCGACAGCGAAACGGCGGACGGCGACGCTGCCGACGACGACAGCGATGACGGACAGGGCGCCGAACAGGTCGTCACCGTGCCGGATCTGGGCGAGTTCTCCAATGTCGAGGTGGTCGACATTCTGGTCGGCGAGGGCGACGAGGTGCAGGCCGAGCAGGGCCTGATCGCGCTGGAGACCGAGAAGGCGACGGTGGAAGTGCCGGCGCCCGCGGCGGGCACCATCGTGTCGCTGAAGGTGAAAACCGGCGATCGCGTGTCCACGGGTTCGGAAGTGGCGGTGATGCGCAGCAAGGCCGCCGCGAAGCCCGACTCATCCGACGACAAGGCCGGCTCACGCAAGGCCGACTCGGCCGCTGGCGATGCAGCGAAGGCGAAATCGGCCGGGTCCGGCAAGGGTAGTGATGCCGGGCGCGAATCGCAGGCGGGTAAGCACGGTGGCAAGCCTGCCGCCAAGTCCGCTGCGCGCAAGTCGTCACGCCCGGCCGCGGCGCTGCCGCCGGTTAATGAAGAGGGTTTCTCCCGCGCACATGCGAGTCCGTCGGTACGCAAGCTGGCGCGCGAACTGGGCGTGGATCTGGGCAGTGTCGATGGTGGCGGTCGCAAGGGCCGTGTTACCGAGGACGACGTCAAGGCCTACGTGAAGGCGATTCTCGAGGGCGGTGCGGGCGGCGGCATCGATTGGCCGCAGGTGCCCGACGTCGACTTCGCGAAGTTCGGCGAGATCGAGACCCGACCGCTGACTCGCATACAGAAGGTCTCCGGTCCGCGCCTGCATGCGAGCTGGGTGAATCTGCCGCATGTCACCCATCACGAAGAAGCCGACATCACCGAGCTTGAGGAAAAGCGTCAGGCGCTCAAGGGCGAGGCCGCCGAACGTGGCGTCAAGCTCACGCCGCTGGCCTTCATCGTGCGTGCCGTCGTGCTGTCGCTGGAAGCGTTTCCGCGTTTTCGTTCCTCGCTGAGTGCCGATGGCGAAAGCCTGATCGTCAAGAACTACATGCATGTGGGCTTTGCGGCCGATACGCCGAACGGGCTGCTGGTGCCGGTGATTCGCGATGCCGACAAGAAAGACGTGTACGAACTGGCTACCTCGCTGGCCGAACTCAGCGGCAAGGCGCGCGACGGCAAGCTCGGCGGCTCGGACATGCAGGGTGGCGTGTTCACGATTTCCAGCCTGGGCGGTATCGGCGGTACCGCGTTCACGCCAATCATCAATGCGCCGGAAGCGGCGATCCTCGGCGTGTCGCGTCATCAGTGGCGGCCGGTGTATCGCGACGGCGGTTTCGTGCCGCGCCTGATGCTGCCGCTGTCGCTGTCCTACGACCACCGCGTCATCGACGGCGCGGAGGCGGCACGCTTTGCGGCGGACCTGGCGAAACGACTTGCAGACGTCGCGGCGCTGCTGGAGGCGATACCATGAGCGATGCAAACAACGCCAACTCCGCAGGCGATCAGGCGGAGCTGGTTGTGCTCGGTTCCGGACCCGGCGGCTACACGGCCGCATTCCGGGCCGCGGACCTGGGCTTGAAGGTAACGCTGGTGGAACGCTGGCCTGTGCTCGGCGGCGTGTGCCTGAACGTTGGCTGCATTCCGTCCAAGGCGCTGCTGCACGCCGCGCGCGTTGTGGACGAAGCGCGTGACATGAGCGCGCATGGCATCAGCTTCGGCGCACCGGACATCGATCTCGACAAGCTGCGCGGCTGGAAGGAACGCGTGGTGGGTCAGCTGACGAAAGGGCTCACGGGCATGGCCCGTCAACGCGAGGTCGACGTCGTGCAGGGCTACGGCCGGTTTGTGTCCGAGAACGAGCTCGAGATCGAGCACGAAGGCGAGAAGCGCACGCTCGCATTCAGGCAATGCATCATTGCCGCGGGTTCCGAGCCTGCGATGATTCCGAATTTGCCGGATGATCCGCGCATCATGACGTCCACCGGCGCGCTGGAGCTGGCGGAACTGCCGGAGCGCATGCTGGTGATCGGCGGCGGCATCATCGGCCTTGAAATGGCCACCGTGTATCAGGCGCTGGGCGTGAAGGTGTCTATTGTCGAACTCACGCCCACACTGATTCCCGGCTGCGATCGCGATCTGGTCAAGCCATTGCAGAAGCGGCTCGGTTCGCTGTGCGAATCGGTGATGCTGGAAACGAAAGTGACCGGCATGGAAGTCGACGATAACGGCATCGTCGTGAAGTTCGAGGGCAAGAACGCGCCCGACGAACCGCAGCGCTACGGCCGCGTACTGGTCGCGGTCGGCCGCAAGGCCAATGGCCTTGCGATCGGCGCCGACAAGGCCGGCATTGAAGTCAGCGAGCGCGGGCTGGTGAAGGTCGATCGGCAGATGCGCACGAACGTGAAGCACATCTTCGCGATCGGCGACATCGTCGGTGACCCGATGCTCGCGCACAAGGCCACTCACGAAGGCAGGGTCGCGGCGGAAGCGGCGGCCGGCGAGAAGAGTTTCTTCGACGCCCGGGTGATTCCGTCGGTGGCCTACACCGATCCCGAAGTCGCCTGGGTGGGCCTGACCGAGGAAGCCGCCAAGCGCGATGACGTGAAATACGAGAAGGGCGTGTTTCCGTGGGCGGCCAGTGGTCGCGCATTGTCGCTGGGGCGTGCCGAGGGTTTCACGAAACTGCTGGTGGAACCTGGCACCCGTCGCGTGCTGGGCGTCGGCATCGTTGGCGTAAATGCCGGCGACCTGATTGCTGAAGCAGGGCTGGCGATCGAGATGGGTTGTGATGCGGAAGACATCGGCCTGACGATACATCCGCATCCGACGCTGTCGGAGACGCTGGCGTTTGCGGCGGAAGTGGTGGAAGGGACGATTACAGATCTCTACGTGCCGCGGAAGAAACAGGCGCCAGCCCTTTGGCGCTGATCTGGCTGTATTGCCGGGTAGTCTGCTACACGGGCACCTTCTGCGGCGCCGCCGAACATCATCGTCGACAAGCTACCCAGGCAGGGGACGGCGGCTGGATGTGGCGCGCTTGCGATGACAGCGGCGCTCCGCTGTTCAATGACTACCGGCTCGGGAATCACGTAATCCACCGGCAATCCTTGATCATCCATCCCCATTGGTGGCGCGGTCTCGCACAGCTCTCGCCAGTGGATGGAATCAGGCGTTCCGGGCTATCGGATGAAGCGGGTGACAGCCGTTTTCCCCGAGTGAAATCCCGCCTTTTCCGGATGGCGTTGCCATTTGCAGTATATTGTAGTAGCTTCTACTAAAATTCGAGTTTTGTGGCATGAAAGAAAAACGGTTCACGAGCGCTGAAATCAAGGTCATGAGTGCGTTCTGGGATCTCGGTCCATCGGCGATCCGCGAGGTTCTTGAGACCTATCCGGAGACACGCCGTCCGGCCTATACCACGGTGCAGACCCTGGTTTACCGGCTGGAAGAGAAGGGGGCGATCCGGCGTACACGCAAGATTGGTGGTGCGCACATCTTCGAGGCCGTCATTTCCCGGGAGCAGACTCAGCGCCGGTTGCTGGATGAACTGCTCGAACTGGTTGGCGGTCGCGTGCAGCCGCTGATGTCGAATCTGATCGACACGGGAAAACTGACAGTCGAGGATCTCGAGGCGGCGAAAAAGGCGTTACGTGAGTCCCGTCATGGCAAGTCGGGGCGTCGACCGAAGGAGTGAACGGGCATGTTGGCGATGGTCATCGATCATTTGTGGCAATCCACCCTGACTGTTCTGCTGGCGGCTGCATTGGTGGTACTGCTTCGCCGGTATGGTGCGCAGGTCCGCTACTGGGTGTGGTTTGCCGCGTCAATGAAGTTTCTGATCCCTTTCGGGCTGCTTGCTGCGATCGGCAGCCAGCTGCCGTGGCATCAGTCCGGTTCGGTTGCAGTGGAGCAGCGCTGGTTCGAGGTGGCAGGACGGCTGTTGCAACCGATGACGCACACGGTTTCCACGCCACAACGCCTGTACGACCGCTTTGATGCGGACGGGTCTTCGCGCATCGTGGCGGTGCCGGAGACGTCGAATCGGGTTGATCCCGGCGGGCTTGATCTCGGCGATGATCCGGACGCCCGCAACGATGTATCTCCCGAGTTGCGACCGGATGAGGTGGCGCGCGAGGGGATGAGTGAGGCGGCTGCTCTCGCGTCCGAGTCGCGTAACGCAGCTGAGACTCCGGCGGTTGCCGGGGGTGGTGCGAGCGTTGCCGAGGGTGGTGCACGTCGTGAACCTGTGCAGCGGCCCGATACTGCGCAGTCGGCCGTTGAGCCATCCCCGGATGGCATCACGGCTGTTCGCCCCGGGCACGAACCCGGGAACACCGGGGTGGGCGCCGGCACCTACAGCCTGCTGGCGGCGCTGGTTGTTTTCAGCTGGGTTCTTGGCGCCGTACTGGTCGCATCGATCCGGATTCTGCAATGGATGCGGCTGCACAGACTGGCCCACGACTCGCGGCCTCTCACAAGCGGCATGGAGCGTCACGGCCTCACCATCCTGGTGACTCCTCGTTCGACGGGCTCACCATCGCTGCAGCCAGGTGTATTCGGAGTCCGGAAACCCGTTCTGTTGATTCCGGAAGGCCTGTTCGATCGCCTGGCGCCAAAACAGGTCGATGCGATTCTTCGTCACGAGCGATTACACGTCATTCGCCGGGACAACCTGACCGCGCTGATGCATACGATGGTCGAGGTGGTGTTCTGGTTCCATCCACTGGTCTGGTGGATCGGCGGAAAACTGGTGGATGAGCGAGAACGGGCCTGCGATGAAGCGGTCCTGGCTGCGGGAACCGAACCCGATACCTATTCCTCCGCCATCATCGACGTCTGCGAATTCTACCTGCCGTCGCCGGTGCGCTGGTCGGCCGGTGTCGGGGGTGGGTCGCTGGAAGGGCGGGTGCGGTCCATCAACGCGAATCGGGCACGACCTTCGCTCGGCATGCCATTGAAGAGCATGCTGGTTGCGATGCCGGTGATCGCACTGGCCGTGCCATTGGTGGCGGGCATGTTCAGCTACTCGGATGCGGTGGCGCAGCAGGGTGAGCAGGCGGTGTCGGTGGGCGATGAGTTGCCGCGTGAAAGTGGGCCGGAGCAATCAGGCGAAGGCGTCCGGGGTGGCGATGGTTTGACTGTCCTGACAGGACCGTCCTGGACCACAGGTGTTCAGCCCGTCGATACCAGTGCATCGAATCTTGATCGCTTCGTCGGGTACTACTATGGATATCCCGACACGCATGCCGGCGAGTTTGCTCCGGTATTCGCGGTTCATCGTGATGGTGAGAACCTGGTGCTGGACTGGAGCGGTCACAGTGTCGTGTTCTACCCGAGCTTACCGCATGCCAGTGGTGATACTGATCGGGAAATCACATCCTTTTTTACGGCTGACCCTGATGGGTTGCGGCGCACCCTGGGGACCACGACAGCACGTTTGTTCATTATCGCGGATGAAGCGGGTGACATCTGGATCCAGACCCGGCCAACGGATCGGTCGGGGAGGCACCAACCGGATACGGGTGCTGAGATTCCGATGATTCCGGTGATTCCGGTTATGACAGCTGTTCCCGTAGACGCTTCGCTCGCGCAGATGCTGCTGGCCGACATCAACCGTCGGATCGTCGAGAATCGGCCGATGGTGGTTGGCCGCGAGGTGGTCGATGAGATCATCGAGCGCCTGGGACATGGCGATGAGACAGGTGACTCGCTGGCAGCCGAAGCCGTGCGCGCCATTCGCCGCGATGTGGAAGCAGCCCGGCCCGGCACACTGGCCGCACGCGGAGAGCTGCGGGCAGTAGAGCTGGTCGATGTGATGCGTTCGGGCCGCGACATCTACGACGTTCGATTCGAGCATCTCGCGTTCAGGGTAGAAGTCGTTGCCGGAGTCGATGGTTCCGTCGAGGGCCTGCGGATCGATCCCGCGTGCCGCAGGCCTGCGACGCTGGGCGATACACGCCCGGGCTACTGTGCGTCGCCAATTCGTGTGGGGTTCCGGCGTGCGGCGCAGCGCCAGCTTCGGTACGCCGATGGCACGCTGCCTGATGTCACTCTGCTACAGGCAGGGTTTATGCCAGGCATGAGCGGAGCTATGGAAGACATCGCAGATGCTGTATGGGGGCGCAACATGAATGCAACGGGCTGTGGCGCCTCGACCTGGGATCAGCGCATGCGGTCCGTGCTGAGTGGATCGCCCCGTGGTCACATGGTGCTCAGCGAGTTGGTGCGCTTCGCATACGACCTGAAAGCCTATGAGCTGATCTGGCCGGACGACCTGGCCGACCCGGGCATCCAATTGTCCGTGCCCGGCCACCCTTCGAGCTACCATGCGGGAGGTGACGACACATTCGATCGCGAGCAATGCAGGGCATTCATCAGGGAATCGCTTGCGCACGAGATCGGTCTCAGAACCAGTATTCGCTCGGACACCCTCCCTGTGTGGCAATTGACACCGATCGCTGAAGGGCCGCGACTCCGGGTCGCCAGCCCGGATCAACCACTGGTCGGATTCCAGCCCGCCGGGGTATACGGCCTGCCCTACAGGATTGACGGACGGCGGGTCGACATGGGCAGCGTGGCCGGATTTCTGAGCATGCCGTCTGTTGGACCGGTGATCGATCGCACCGGACTCGCCGGCCGCTACGACTTCTCCGTCACGTGGGCACCCGTCTCCGACGAAGTCGATGACCGGCAGGCGCAGCAGTTCGCCTCGTTCATCGCCGGGATGGAGGAGGATATAGGACTGACTCTGGTTGCCGCGGAACAGACGCTGGAGCGGATCGTGGTGGAGAGCTTCCAGGAAGGTCTCATTGAGATCCCGGACGAGGTACGGCAGTCCGGGCAGTCCGCATTGACTTCATTGGCCCGACAACTCTCGGAGTTGCAGTTGCGCCAGGAGAGCGATGTGGACTGACGTCAACAGATCGGGGCGAACGGGCTGCACGTAGCCGCGCCGCGGCAATCAGAACCGCCACGCCCTGGCGCGACGAAGTTCGAACCGCTGGCGCGGCGCGGCGCGGCGCGGCGCGGCGCGGCACCGCACGGCAGCTCAGTCCACATACGCCCACAGCAGTCGCCGGCTTCTCGCATCCAGTTGCGAGGGCGCTGCAATATGGAACAGGTCCCCGGCCACGTCACGGATCAGCAGTCCGCCACCCGGCACCGGGCGCGGCCAGTCGTCGCGGCGTGTCTGAAAACGCCGTGGACCCTGGCGGGTGTCGACCGACCAGCAGCGGATTTCAGTTTCCTCGTCGATCTCATCGATAGCCTCGATCTCGAATACGAAGTCGGCTTCGACCAGCGCATCCTCGAGCAGCCCGCGCGAGTGTGCGTCAAGGGTGCCCGGGTCGGCGATCAGCGCGACCTCGTTGCGATGCTCATCGCGCAGCGAGATGAAGTGGCCAGGTGCGGACCATGGAAAGCAGCGGGTGACGCGTACAGGCAGTGCCGCACCGTCCAGCGTCATCCAGAGCTGCCCGTCCGCGCGCCGCTCGAGGCGTGGCGCGTCGGCTTCGGTCGCAACGATCGGATCCCGTCTTGCCTGATTCATTTCATCACTCCCTGGCATTTTCGATACGCTCCATCTCAAACCCGTTGCACGAGTTCTCGCTGCATGTCGTAGAGGCGCCGATAGGTGCCCCGGGCGTCCGCGAGCAGCTCGCGATGGCTGCCCTGTTCGACGATCCGGCCGTCCCTGATCACGAGAATCCGGTCAGCGCGGCGCAGAGTCGACAGTCGATGCGCGATCGCGATCACTGTACGCCCGGCGGTCAGCCGGTCGAGTGCTTCCTGTATGCGTCGCTCATTCTCCGTGTCGACGCTGCTGGTGGCCTCGTCGAGAATCAGCAGCTTCGGATCGCGCAGGATCGCACGCGCGATGGACACACGCTGGCGCTCGCCGCCCGATAGCGTGTGTCCGCGTTCGCCGACAATTGTGTCGTAGCCGTGATCCAGGCGGCATATGAAGTCATGCGCATTCGCCGCGACCGCGGCCGCCACGATGTCCGCCTCGCTGGCGTCTTCGACGCCGTAACAGATGTTCTCGGCCACGGTGCCGTGGAACAGATACGGGTCCTGCAATACCATGCCGAGCTGGCTGCGAAAGCTGCCGATATCGAGTTCACGCAGATCGACATCGTCGATCAGGATGCGTCCGGAGGTGACGTCGAAGAATCGTGCGAGCAGGCTCACCAGCGTGCTCTTGCCGCCACCCGACGGTCCGACGATACCCACCGTTTCGCCCGGGCGCACTTCGAAGCTCACGCCGCGGATCACCTGACGCACGCCATCGTAGCCGAAAGATACATCTTCGAAGCGCACGTGGCCGTGCATCGGCTCAAGCTTCACCGGCGCACTCACCTCGACGATGTCGGGTTCGGTGTCGAGTACCTCGAACACGCGATGTGCCGAACTGGTCGCCCGATTCGCGATTCGCGCCATCTGGCCGACGATCTCGATCGGCGCGACGAACATCGTCATGTAGAGCAGAAATGCCACGAAGGTGCCGGCCGACAGTGCCACAGCATCCGGATGACCGAGCAGGCGCGGCAGTGCGAACACCCAGACCGTCACGGTCATGGTGTGGATCGTGAGCAGCAGCACCGGCCAGAACGACGTCCAGCGGCGGTGGATGCGCGTGAACTCCTCTGTCACCGCGAAGTTGCGCGTGTTGAAGCGCGCCGTTTCGTAGCGCCCCTGATGGAAGGCCTTCACAACGCGCATGCCGGGTATCGTGTCCGACAGCACGTCGGTTACGGCCGACCACTTTCGCCAGGCGCGCACGAACAGCGCGTTGAGCCGTTCGCCGTGCGCATAGATGGCCCAGAACAGCAGCGGCAACGGCAGCGTCATCACCAGCCCCAGGCGCCAGTCCAGCCAGATCAGAATTCCGCCCAGGCCAATCAGCACCAGCACCGCAAGCGACACGTCGATGATGCCGAGCGCCAGGAACTCCCAGAGCCTGTCCGTGTCGGCACTGACGCGGGTTATCAGGCCGCCGGTCTTCTTGCGCGAATAGAACGCCAGACTCAGCGACTGCAGGTGCTCATACAGCTGCGTGCGCAGATCGCGCGCCACCAGCTCGCCAAGCACCGACATCACGCGCAGGCGTAACCAGCTGCAGGCTGCCTTCAGCAGGTGCACCAGTGCCAGCGCCACCACCGCGATCCACGCGATGCGGGCGCCGTCGGCAAGGCTCAGCCCGCCACCCTGTACTGGCTCGATCACGCCGTCGATCAGCCGTCCGGCGATGAAAGGCGGCGCGAGGCTGAACAGCGTGATGCCGGCCGCGGCGGTCATCCCGATCGCCAGCTGCCGGCTGTATGGCTTCAGGTAGCCAAGCAGCCGCCACAGCACGGCGATCTCGCGTCTGGCGATCAGCGCCTGCGCCTCGCGCACCGGTTTGGCGATGCCGTCGATGTACTCGACATCGGCATCACCGGCGTCGACATCGCGGCCCAGCAGCGCTTCCTCGAGCACGAACGCGATGTTCTCAAGAGGTATTCGCTGGCGATGCGAGTAGCGCAGTACGGCCAGTGCCGGCTCGTCGGGTTCGGTCAGTAGTGTCAGCACGTTACAGGAAAGCCCCTGGCGCTTGCGCACGGCACGGATGCGCGTGCGATCGATCACGTCGATCCGCCAACCGCCGGCTTCCGGCGATGCGCGCGCGATGGTGATCTCGCGCGGCCCGAGGGTGACCCAGGTACGAGCCAGACGCATGCGCGCATCGAGGTCGGCGAGCGCGTAGAGCAGCACCGGCGCACCGGTGCGGGATTCGATCCGGCGGCGAAGATCTGCGGGGAGCCGCTCCGGCTGATCGGTATAGCGGCGGATGATTGCCTGGTCGGTCTGTTCTGGTGCGTGATTCATCAGCTTTCTCTGGTTGCTCGGGCCCTGGTACGCGAACAGGGGCCCGGAAACGAAAACGGCCTTCCGGTTGAGGTCCCTGGAAGGCCGTAGTCGAGAAAGCTGCGGTGCTTCTAGGGCGCTCCACCTCCGGTGGCGAGCGGCTTGACGTGATTCGTCATGGCGTCAGTGCGCCGCCGGGGCTTTACCATCGCGGCAACGGTCGTTGCACGGCGGCGGGCCGAGGAGGTGCACGCGCGCATGGTCTGCACGCCGGAGTTGTGGAAGTTGTACTGGGTCATATTGTTCTCATCCGATCTGACGCCTGGATGGAGGCGCGAGACTTTACTCCTGTCGGGATGGTTGGTCAACCGGCCGGCGTCTTCGCGCGATACTCACAGAGATCGGCAATCGCGCACTCCGGGCAGCGCGGCTTGCGCGCCATGCACACGTAGCGCCCGTGCAGGATCAGCCAGTGGTGGGCATCGCGCTTGAATTCGTCCGGCGTGTGCTTCACCAGTGCATCCTCAACCTGGCGGGGTGTCTTGCCTGTTGCCAGACGGGTGCGGTTGGCAACGCGAAAGATATGCGTATCCACGGCAATCGTCGGTTCACCGAACGCCGTGTTCAGCACCACGTTGGCGGTCTTGCGGCCGACGCCGGGCAGCGCTTCCAGCGCCTGGCGGTTGCGCGGCACCTGGCCGTCGTGTGCATCGATCAGGATCCGGCAGGTCTTGATGACGTTGGCAGCCTTGCTGTTGAACAGACCGATGGTCCTGATGTGTTCGCGCAGCCCCTGTTCGCCCAGTGCGAGCAGCTGTTCAGGCGTGTTCGCGACCGGGAACAGTTTCGCCGTGGCCTTGTTCACGCCCACATCGGTGGCTTGTGCCGACAGCATCACGGCGATCAGCAGCTCGAAGGGCGATGCGTAGTTCAGTTCAGTGGTAGGCGACGGATTCGCGGCGGCGAGGCGCTGATAGATCGCGCGACGCTTGTCGGCATTCACGGACGGGCGACTCCTGCGCCAGCGTCGTCCGTCGCGGATGTGTCAGCGGATGATGGCGCATACGCCGGTTGTGGGCGATCATCTCTGGCGAGCAGATTGCGAATCACGAGCAGCGCGGCGAGTCCGAAGAACGCACCGGGCGGCAGAATCGCGACCAGCATGCCATCGAACGGCAGGTTGATGGTCAGGTCGGCGCCGCCGGTGAGCATGGGCACGCCGCTCAGTATCGTGCCGTGACCAATCAGTTCGCGCAGGCAGCCGAGGACCACCAGCACGGCGGCGAAGCCGAGTCCGGTGGCAAGGCCGGATACGGCGGATGTCACGACACCGTTGCGGCTGGCGACGGTTTCGGCCTGCGCCAGGATTGCGCAGTTGGTAATGATCAGCGGGATGAACAGACCAAGCACGTTGTGCAGTTCGTTCAGAAATGCGTTGCTGAGCAGATCCACGCAGGTGACCAGCGATGCGATCACGAGCACGAACAGCGGTATGCGCACCACCGGCGTCAGCGCGCCGCGAATCAGCGAGACCACGGTGTTGGTGCCGGAGACGACCAGTGTGGTCATCAGCCCCAGCGTCAGGCCGTTGACGGCCGTGGTGGTGACGGCAAGCAGAGGGCATAGTCCGAGCAGCTGGACCAGCGCGGCGTTTTGTGTCCAGAAGCCTGTGTAAGCCGTTGAGCGCAGGCTAGTCACTTTCGAATGCATCCTGTTCGGCAAGCAGCGCCAGTCCCTGTGCGAAGATTGTGTCGCGATGTTGTTCGAAGTATAGCAGCGTGTTGTGCACTGCCCGGATCACGGCCCTGGGGGTTACGGTGGCGCCGGTGAGTCCGTCGAATGCACCGCCGTCGCGGGCAACGGCCCAGTCGGCGCCGGCCGGGTTGGTGAGGCTGGTGGCTTCGAACTGTCGTATCCAGTCGGATTTCTCCGCCTCGATAGGATCACCAAGACCGGGTGTTTCACGATGCTCGAGTACGTGCACGCCACTGATCGTGCCGTCGGCAAGGATCCCGACCAGGAGATGGATCGGTGCGTTGTAGCCGTCGGGCGCCACGGAGTTGATGACCGCCGCGACCGCTTCGCCGTGCAGGATCGCGACATAGACGTCGGTCGGTGAAGTCGTGCCGAGCCGTTCACGATCAACCACCTGGAGGCGCGTTGCCGACAGGTCGTTGTCGTGCAGTGCGGCCGGCAGCACGGTGTGCAGATGGCGCTGCAGGCGCAGGCGCTGGTTCTCGGCGATGCGTTCGTGGCTGAGTTCATGGCTGGTGGTGACCAGCAGCGCCGCACCGGCGGCAACCAGCCCGACCATCAGCAGCGTGTGCAACGGGCGAGGCCTTCCGGCATCAGTCATGGCCGTACACTCGCGGCCGGGTATAGCGGTCGATCAGTGGCACCGCTGTGTTCATCAACAGCACCGCGAAGGCGACGCCATCCGGATAACCACCCCAGGTGCGGATCGCGTAGGCGAGCATGCCGATGCCTGCCGCGTAGATCAGTCGTCCCCGGTTCGTGGTGGCGGCGGACACGGGATCGGTGGCGATAAAAAATGCTCCCAGCAGCGTCGCACCGCTGAACAGATGAAAGGCCGGTGAGGCGAATGCGCTGGCGTCGAACAGATGCAGCACGGCAGCCGGTGCGAGCAGCCCGGCCAGCATGGCAACCGGGATGTGCCAGCGTATCGTGCCGGTGAGCAGCAGGAACAGGCCTCCGGCGAGGATCAGGTTGTTGATCCACTCCCAGCCGACACCGCCCATGCTGCCGAAGATCGGGCCGGCCATGGCGTCGTCGACGCTGCGCCCGTCACGCAGGCCGTCCCTGAGCTGGTCCAGCGGTGTGGCGCGCGTCCAGGCATCGATACCCGAGTCCCCGGGCAGCCTCTCGGTGAGGCTGTAGTTCACTGTTTGCCACAGGTTCAGGTGCTGGTAGTCGACGTCGCCCATGCGAGGCGGAATCCACTGTGTCATCTGCACCGGGAACGAGATCAGCAGCAGCACATAGCCGACCATGGCGGGATTGAACAGGTTGCGACCCAGCCCACCGTACAGCTGTTTGGCGAGCCCGATTGCGACCACGGCGCCGATGGCCGGAATCCACCACGGCGTGAGCGGCGGTATCGCAAAAGCGAGCAACGCGCTCGTCACCAGCGCACTGCCATCGGTGATGGCCGGACGCACCGGCCGCCTGCGCAGCGTCAGCACCAGCGCTTCCGCGGCCAGTGCAAACACGCCGGCGACCACGAAGTTGATGATCAGTCCCGGCCCGAAGTACCACACATACAGCATGGCGGCGGGCGCGAGCGCATACAGTACGCGGCGCATTATGCGAGGCACCGACTTCGTGGGCCTGACATGCGGTGGCGGGGCGACAGGGATGTGTGCGCTCATTCGATCGACCGCTCCGGTGCGGTGTCTGACGCGTCATCGGATGCGCCGGCTTTGCGCTGTCGGGCGCGCTGTCGGGCTTCCTCGATTGCGCGGCGGCGTGCGTCGGCATTGCGGTTCGTGCTGACCTGCGCCTTGAGCTCGGTTTGCCGCGAACGGATGTCGTCCTGTTCCTGTTGCCGTCGCTGCTCGCGCAGAGAATAGCGCACGGCGGATTCGGTCGAGAGCGCGGTGCGCTGCGCCTGAGCGGTTAATGCCAGCTTGGCATGACGAAAGTGCTCGGTCAGTGTGATATGGCTGGGGCAAACTGCGTCGCAACAGCCGCATTCGATGCAGTCGCGCAGTGCCAGTGTGCCCAGCGCCGCAGAATCGTTGTGGCGGGCGGCGCGCAGCAGCTCCTGCGGCAGCAGGCGTACGGGACAGGCCGTTGCGCAGTCGCCGCAGCGTATGCACGGCCACTCTGCGTGATCTTCGCGCAGCTCGCCAGGCGCGGCCGCGAGCAGGCAATTGGTTGCCCGTGTTACCGGCAGATCGTCGCGGTCCAGGGCGATGCCCATCATGCTGCCGCCGGCAATCAGGCGTGAGGGGGGCTGCCGGTAGCCCCCGGACCATTCAATCAGGTCACGCACGGGCGTGCCGATCAGCACCTCGACGTTGCCGGGGCTGGCGATTGCGCCACCAGTGAGCGTGACAATGCGCGACAGCAGCGGTTCCTGGTGTCGCGCAAGGCGGTGAACGGCGTGTGCGGTGCCGACGTTGTGCGTGAGGATGCCGCGGTCGCCGGGGTAGCATCCGGTCGGAATCTCGCGTCCGGTCAGCAGTTCGATCAGTTGCCGCTCGCCGCCGGCCGGATACAGCGCGGGCAGCTGCGCGACCCGCAGTCGTGCGTCGCCCGATGTCTGCGCCGCCTCACGGATCGCCCGCAGCGCATCGGTTTTATCGCCCTCGATGGCGATGATGCATTGCGGCGCATCCAGCAGGTCCGCCAGCAGCAGCGCGCCATCGACAACGGCCGCCGCCTGTTCGCGCATCAGCATGTCGTCACAACTGATATACGGCTCGCATTCGGCGCCGTTGATGATCAGGGCTTCACAGGCCAGACAGTCCGCCAGCTTGTCGGCGGTCGGAAACACGGCGCCGCCGAGCCCGACGATGCCGCCGTCGCGTATTGCGGCAAGTCGCGCGGTGCGGTCATCCGGCCACGCACTGCGCGATGAGTCGACAGGTTCGGCATCTTCACCGTCGGTGTCGATCACGATGCATGGCGCATCGAGCACCTGCGCACCGAGCAGTACCGGGTGAGACGTTATTGCCGTGATGGTGCCCGATGTGGGCGCGTGGATGGCCGTGGAGCGTGCGGCGCCGGCGGCAGCCAGCAGCTCGCCGCGCAGTACGCGCTGGCCGGGCGTAACGCTGGGCGTTGCCGTGGATGCCCGATATTGGGCCAACGGTACGATCAATCGGGGCGGAATGAATCCCCGCCTGATGGCTGTTGCGGTAGAGGCGCGCTTGTGGGCACGCAGCACCAGCCCGCCTGGCAATCGTCTGTCCACCGGCAGCTCAGACACGGCGTTCGACCATACTGATGCAGTCCACCGGACACGGCGTGATGCACAGCTCGCAGCCGGTGCAGTGGGTGGCGAGAACCGTATGCATCATCTGCGGAATTCCGACTATGGCATCGACAGGGCAGGCGCGTGCGCACAGATTACAGCCTATGCAGACCTGCTCGTCTATCAGGGCAACCTGATCCATGCTGGCGTGGCCAAGGCGGGTGTCTACAGGCAGAGTGTCGGTGCCAAGCAGATCGGCCAGCGCCTGTACGGTTTCATCGCCGCCCGGCGGGCAGCGGTTGATCGGTGCGCGACCCGCGGCGATCGCTTCGGCGTAGGGCCGGCAGCCCGGGTAGCCGCATTGAGCACACTGGATTCGTGGCAGCCGGCTTTCGATCTGCGTGACGATGTCGTCGTCACGGCCGGGCAGCAGGTGCGCGGCGAGCAGCAGCGCCGCACACAGGGCCAGCGCGAGACCGACCAGAATCAGCAGCCCGGTGGTCATCAGAGTCGGGCGAAACCGGCGAATCCCAGAAAGGCCAGCGACATGATGCCGGCCGTCACCAGTGCAATGGCCGCACCGCGAAACGGCAGCGGAACATCGGCGGATTCGGTGCGTTCACGCAATCCCGACAGCAGCACCAGCACCAGGCCGAAGCCCAATGCCGCACCGGCGCCGTACACCATTGCGGCCAGCAGGCTGCGGCTCGCGCCGGAGTTCAGCAGCGCCACGCCGAGTACCGCGCAGTTGCTCGCGATCAGCGGAATGTAGAGTCCAAGCACGCGATACAGCATCGGCGAGAATCGGCGGATCGTGATTTCGGTGATCTGCACCGCCGCGCCGATCACAAGGATGAACGCCAGCAGCCTCAGGTATTCCACGTTCAGCGGGATCAGCAGATGGTGGTCGATCAGGTAGCTGAGGCCGGAGGCCGTGGTCAGTACGAGGCCGGTGGCCAGGCCCATCCCCACCGCGCCCTCAACGCGCCGTGATGCACCCATGAACGGACACAGCCCGAGAAACTGCACCAGTACGAAATTGTTGACCAGTGCCGCGGCGAGAATGATCAGAAACAGCTCGTTCATGTCACCTTCATGCCGGGACGCGCGCCGTCATCCGGCGACAGCAGGAAGATGCCGCCATCGCCGCCAGCCGCCAGCAGCATGCCCTCGGAAGTACCGAAGCGCATCTTGCGCGGCTTCAGATTGGCGACCAGGATCACGTGTCGGCCGGTGAGCGTGTCCGGGTCGTAGGCGCTGCGTACGCCGGCGAATACCGTGCGCGCGCCGAATTCGCCCACATCCAGTTCCACCTGCAGCAGTTTGTCGGCGCCTTCCACATGGCTGGCTTTCACGATGCGGGCGACACGCAGATCCACTTTGGCGAAATCGTTGATGTCAATCTGCGCAGCGGGTTCGTCGTCGGGTTTCGCGGCCGCACCTGAACCGGCTTTCACCTGGCCCTGTTCGGTCATTGTCACCTCCGTGGTGGGTGTTGCGTTCTGCTTCGATCGGGCTGGCGAGCTGCTCACCAGCCGTCCGGGTACGGCGGGATCCAGGCGCTGCAACAGTGCCTGGTAGCCGGCGATATCGCGATCCAGCACGGCTGCGCCGGCGTCCTGCCAGGACCATGGCGCATCGTTGAGGAAGCGGCGGGCACGCTCGGCCACGTCGGGCAGCACCGGTTGCAGATAGATCATCAGCGTGCGAAACAGGTTGATCCCCAGTGTACAGACGGCCACCACCTGCTGATGGTTGGCCGGATCCTTCGCCGCCAGCCATGGCTTGCGTGTATCGATGTAGCGATTCGCTTCATCGGCCAGCGCCATGATCTGACGCACCGCACGCGAGAAGTTGCGCGTCTCGTAGGCGCTGGCGATGTCGTCCGCAGCGGCGCGGAACCGCTCGAACATTGCCGGCTCTTCCAGCGTCGCGCCCAGGCGTCCGCTATTGAGACGATGCAGGAATCCGGCACAGCGGCTGGGAATATTGACCAGCTTGCCGACAAGATCGGAATTGACCTTGGCGACCAGGTCGCTGAGGTTGAGATCGATGTCTTCCGGGTTGGGGCCGAGCTTGGCGGCGAAGTAGTAGCGCAGGTAGTCCGGATCAACGTGCTCGGCGAATGACGACGCGGTGATGAACGTGCCGCGGCTCTTGGACATTTTCTGGCCGTCGATGGTCAGGAAGCCATGCGCGAACACGCCGGAAGGTTTGCGAAAGCCAGCGCCGCTGAGTACGGATGGCCAGAACAGTGTGTGGAAGTAGACGATGTCCTTGCCGATGAAGTGATACAGCTCCGCCGTGCTGTCCGCACCCCAGTACTGATCGAAGTCCACGCCCTCGCGATCACAGAAGTTGCGAAAGCTGCCCATGTAGCCGATCGGCGCGTCGAACCAGACGTAGAAGAACTTGTTCTGCTCGCCTGGTATCGCGAAGCCGAAGTATGGCGCATCGCGGGAGATGTCCCAGTCCTTCAGGCCGGCCTCGAACCATTCGTTGAGTTTACGTGCGAGCGAGGCGTCGACATGGTTCGGCACCCATTCCCGCAGTTCCTGCTCGAAATGCTCGAGCCGGAAAAACAGGTGTTCGGAGTTGCGCACCGTGGGTCGGCTGCCCGACACCACCGATACCGCATCCTCCAGTTCCAGCGGTGAATACGTGGCGCTGCATACTTCGCAGTTGTCGCCGGACTGATCCGGCGCCTTGCACACCGGACAGGTGCCGCGCACGTAGCGGTCCGGCAGAAACATCTGCTTTTCTTCGTCGTAGGCCTGGCGAATCGTGCGCCGGGCGATGTGGCCGGCATCTTTCAAACGCGTGTAGATCAGCTCGGTGAGTTCCCGATTCTCCGCCGTGTGCGTGGTCACGTAGTTGTCGACACTGATGCGATAGGTATCGAAATCACGCTTGTGGTCGATGCTGACGGCATCGATCAGCGCTTCGGGCGATACCCCCTGTTCCTCGGCACGCAGCATCGTCGGGGTGCCATGCGCGTCGCTGGCGCAGACGTAGTAGCAGCGATGGCCGCGCAGCCGCTGGAACCGCACCCAGATGTCGGTCTGCACGTATTCCAGCATGTGGCCGATGTGCAGCGAGTTATTGGCGTAGGGCAGGGCGCTGGTGACGAGGATGGCTCTTGGGGCGGTCAATTCGGTGCTCCGGCGGCATGAGGACACAAAAACGGACGCGCAGGCGTCCGCGGCCCATTATGCCATCGGCGCTGAAGCTCAGGCGATGTCCCGATACTGCTCGAACTTGGACTTGTCGATGGCCTGGAGATAGGCCTCCTGACCGGTCACCGAGCCGTTGTCGACGAACTTCTTGAGCATGCCGTCCATGGTGCACATGCCGGCCGCGGCGCTGGACTGCATCACGTTCTCCAGCTGCTCCAGCTTGCCCTGACGGATCAGATTGGCCACCGCGCTTGTGCTGACGAGGATCTCCAGTGCAGCGATTCGCCCGGTGCCGTCGCGCTTTTTCAGCAGCTGCTGGGAGACGATGCCGCGCAGCGAAGTCGACAGCATGTTGCGCACGTGATCCTGCTTTTCGGCAGGAAAGATGTTCACGACGCGGTCGACGGTGGCGGCGGCGCCGTTGGTGTGCAGCGTGCCCATCACGAGGATGCCCATCTCGGCGGCGGTCATCGCAATGCTCATGGTTTCCAGGTCGCGCAACTCACCAACCAGGATCACATCGGGATCCTCACGCAGAGCCGAGTGCAGCGCGTCGGCGAATGACGGGCAGTGTATGCCGATTTCACGTTGGCTGATGAGGCACAGCTTGCGCTGGTGTACGAACTCGATCGGGTCTTCGATCGTCAGGATGTGTCCTTTGACGCGCGAATTGATCGCATCGATCATGGCCGCGAGCGTGGTGGACTTGCCCGATCCCGTCTTGCCGGTGACGAGAATCAGTCCCCGGTTGGCCTGGCTCATGTCGTACAGCGCCTTGGGCATGCTCAGCTCTTCCAGCGTCAGCGCTTTGGAAGGGATGCCTCGAAAAACCGCGCCGATGCCGTTGAGATGGCGAAAGACGTTGACGCGAAACCTTGCCACGTCGGGAATGTAGTGCGCGAAGTCGGCAGCGTCGTGACGGTGGAACTGATCCTGTGAGGCACGGCTCATGATCGAGAACAGCTGGCTGCGCAGCTCGTCGTCGTCCAGCGGCTGATTGGCCAGCGTGATCAGATCACCGTGCACGCGCATGCGCGGCGGATCGCCGGCGACAACATGCAGATCAGACCCCTTGCGCATGGACATGCTGCGCAGGAAATCGTTGATCATCGATGCGTCACCGCCACTCATCACGTGATCTCCATGGTTGGAAGCACCGTGGTGTCGGTGACGAATCGCTCGAATTTCTTGCGGTCGTTGGCATAGCGATAGGCGTCGTCGGGATCGACCTGCTTGGCGGTGATGGCTTCGAGCAGCGCCTGGTCCATCATCTGCATCCCCTGATCGCGGCCGGTCTGCAGCTGTGCCGGGATCTGGTGAGTCTGTTCGCTCATGATCAGCTTCGCGATGGCGCGGTTCATCACCATGATCTCGACCACGGCAAGCCGCGCCCGGCCATCTGGCGTCTTGACCAGATTCTGTGTGACGACGGCATGCAGGCTGTGGGCGAGGAAGCTCTTGGTCTGTTCGCGCTGGTCCGACGGTAGCGCATCGATGATGCGGTCGACCGACTTCACTGCGCTGGTGGTGTGCAGGGTGCCCAGCACAAGGTGGCCGGTCTCGGCGGCGGTCATGGCCATGCTGATGGTTTCCGAATCGCGTAGCTCACCAACCAGAATGACGTCGGGATCCTCGCGCAGGGCGGCACGAACACCGTCCGCGAAGCTGTGAATATGGGTGCCCAGCTCGCGCTGGATCACCTGGCTGCGTTTGCTGGCGTGAACAAACTCGATCGGGTCTTCGAGGCTGATGATGTTCAGGCTGCGACTTGAATTCAGATGATCGATCATCGCCGCCAGCGTCGTGGACTTGCCGGTGCCGGTGGAGCCGGTGACCAGCACCATGCCCTGGTGCAGGTCGCAGAACCGTGAAATCACCGGCGGCAGTCCAAGCCGTTCCAGGCTCGGTATCTGGCTGGGGATGTTGCGGAACGTGGCGCCGACACCGGTGGCCTTGCGGTACACGTTGACGCGGAATCGCCCGCCATCCTCGCTGATGTACGAAAAATCCAGGTCGTGCCCTGAACCGAAACGTTCGCGCTGCGATTCGGAGAGGATTTCGTCGATGTAACCGGACAGCTCACCGTCGCCCAGGTCGCGAAACTTGATCGGCATCAGGTCGCCGTGCAGCCGCAGCATTGGCGGTACACCCACCGCCAGGTGGACGTCCGAGCAACCCTGTGCCAGACCCAGTTTCAGGAACGCGTCGATTCGCGCCATGGCTATTCAGATCCGGTCAGTGTCGCGTTGTGCACGTCGTGCTACTCCAGCGTATCCCGTATCGCTTCGATCTCACCGCGGAACTGGTCCATCGAATCAAAACGCTTGGTTTTGTCCACCATCATGGCTTTTGCGACAACCGTACTGAGTTCGCGAGGAACCGTAGGGTTCAGCTGGTGCAGCGGTGTGGCCTTGCCCTGCACATGCTGATACATCACCGACATATGGTCTCCCCGGCTGTAGGGCGGTGTGCCGGACAGCATTTCATACATGATGACGCCCAGGCTGTAGATGTCGGCGCGTTCGTCCACCTTCTTGCCGAGAATCTGTTCCGGCGCCATGTACTTGGGAGAGCCTATCACGTAACCGGTCTTGGTCAGCTGGGTATCGCCGCTCTTGGCGGCCGCGGCAACGCCGAAGTCCACGATCTTCAGCAGACCGCTGTCGTCGATCAGGATGTTCGCGGGCTTCAGATCGCGGTGAATGATGCCCTGCTGATGGGCATTCTGCATGCCAAGGCACACGTCGACGGCATAGTTGATCGCCTTGCGTGCTGACATCGGCTTCTCGTTCGCGATCTCCGTTGCCAGCGTGTGCGAGGGGAAGTATTCCATCGAGATCGCGTAGCCGCCGGCGACGTACAGAAAGTCGTAGATTCTGATGACGTTCTTGTGCGTGATGCGCCGGGAATAGCGCAGTTCGTGCACGAAACGCTTCATCATCTCTTCGTCGACGGCAACGTTGGGATTGAGGAACTTCAGGATCAGTCGTTCCTCGACGACGGTGTCTTCCACCAGCACCACGGTGCCGAAAGCGCCCTTGCCGATCTTCTGGATGAACTTGTAGCGGCCCTCGATCATGTCGCCGCCTTTCAGCGTGTTGACATCGAAGGGCTGCAGGTCCGGTGTCGGTGCGGCAGCGGTGATCTGCTTGAGATCGGCGTCGTCCAGCAGCAGCGTGTGGGTTGTCGCCGTGGACGGAGCAGGGCGCGGTTTCGGCGTGCCCGAGTGGGAGTCCGCGACCATCAGTGTGGAAGACGTATACTGCCCGCTGGTGGACTGCCTGCCATCGAGTTTGGCCAGCGCCCTCGAGGCGGCACGACCCAGCGTCTCATCGCTGGTGTCGACACTCTGCTGGATATGCGCGCGCACCTGCTCTGCCTGCTGCTCGTCGGCAAGCTGCGTAACCGCTTCGATGGTCGCCAGCCGAACTTCCTTTTCCGGACGACGCAGATAGGGCAGCAGCGGCTCGAGCACGCGACGATCACCGAGCTTGCCGAGCGCGGCAATCACGACCGGCAGTGAGCGGTCATTACGCTTGAGCATGGCCACCAGTGCCGGCAACGCCTTGGGGTCGCCGATCTCGGCCAGCGCATCCGCGGCTCGCTCGCTGACCCACCAGTCCTCGTCCCTGGTCGCCTCGATCAGCTGATCGACGGCTCGCTTGTCCTTGCAGGTATTCAGGATCTCGATCGCTGCGCGACGGATGTTTTCGTCCTGATCCTTGATGAGCTCCAGCACGGCATCGACCACGCGTCGTCCACCGATGCGCGCGAGCGCGTCGGACGCACGGGCGCGAACCCACCAGTCTTCATCGGCCACGGCTTCCAGCAGATACTTGATGCTGTCGGTTGTGCCGATCTCGTTCAGTACCTCGACCGCGGCGCGGCGGCTGAACTCATTTTCGTCCTTGAGTGCGGCTATCAGGTGCTTGATGGTTTCCGGATCGTTGCGGGCGATGATGACGTCGACGGCCTTGTTCATGACGTCGATGTCCGGATCCAGCAGCAGTGAACAGATCCGCTCGATGCTGATCGCGCCGTCCATGCGCGCCACGCCTTGCAATGCGGCCTGACGCACGAGCTTGTTGCTGTCCTTGAGCTGTTCTTCCAGTGCTCCGGCGACTTCGGGCAGGTTGAACCGCGCCAGCACATTGATCAGGTGCATCTTCACCACCGGATCCTTGCCGTCCATGCGCGTAAGCAGATCGGGCACCAGCGCCTCCGACGCGACTTCATCGATCAGCTTGAAGACGGCGGCCTTCTCATTGGGCTGGAGATAGTAGATTTGCGCCAGCAGCTGGCGGATGTTCAGGCGGTCCTTGTGGACGGTGAGGATCTCGACCAGGGCGGACTTGGAGTATTCGTCTTCGGCGAGCAGGTCCACCAGCCGGTTGGGGTTGTAGCGTCGATTGCTGGACAGCGCCCAGGCGGTGCCGGACACGGTACGCGGATCGGGATCCGCCAGGCCCCGCACGATGGCTGGCAGGGTACGGTCGCTGATCAGGGCACCGAGCAGCTCCACGTACTCGACGGTCTGTCGCTTGTCCGCGGAGGCGAGGGCTTCGAGAATCTTCGGAACCGCGGCATTGCCAAGCTTGCCCAGTTTCTGGAATGCCTTTTTCGCAGCAGGTGAGCCCGGATCGGATTCACTCCGTATCTGTGCGATCAGCCGGTCAGCCTGGAATGCGGTAATGAAATTCATTGGCCGGAGTGCGATTTCAGATGCTGACCCGCGTGCGATTGATTGTTCATACGTAACGCCGGAGCGCCGTATGCCGTTCTGGACGCCCATCGCGGCCGTCCGGATCGAACATAATGGCCTCCGGTAGCGATCAATTATGCCACACGGTTATCAGGAAAATGGAACACGGCTCACAGGTTCAGCGCGCCTGGCGGCTGTCCCCAGCCCAAGGGGCACGTGGGTTACAATCGTGCGGTTTTGAAATCAGGACAGGTTCGGCACATTGGGCAATGACACTACTGAACGGCTGCGCGGGATTCTGGCGGGTTTCGAATTGCCGCAGACCGGCCGTCCGCCAGGCGGTGCCGGTGCGAAAATGCAGATCGCGGAGCACGGGGCCGGGCATCGCGTGACGCTGACGCTCGGGTTCCCGGCGGCGCGCAGCGGCGCTGCGCTGATCGAGGCGCTGCATACATGGCTGGCGGCGCAGGGCCATGACGGCGAGGTCGAATTCCTGATCGAGTCCAGGGTGGAAGCCCATGCGGTACAGCATGGATTGAAACCGCTGGCGGGCGTCAGCAATGTCATCGCGGTCTCATCGGGCAAGGGCGGCGTCGGAAAGTCCACCGTGGCGGTCAACCTGGCGCTGGCGCTGGCGCAGGAGGGCGCGCGCGTGGGGCTGCTCGACGCCGACATCTACGGACCCAGCCAGCCGCGCATGCTGGGGCTCATGGGCCGGCGTCCCAGGACCGACGACGGCAAGACGCTGCAACCGCTCGAAGCGCATGGCATCGTGGCGATGTCCATCGGCTTTCTCGTCGGCGACGAACAGCCAATGGCATGGCGCGGCCCGATGGTCACATCGGCGCTCAATCAGCTGCTGATGCAGACCAACTGGGGCGAACTGGACTATCTGATTGTCGATATGCCGCCCGGCACCGGCGACATCCAGCTGACGCTGGCACAGCGGGTGCCGGTCAGCGGCGCGGTCATCATCACGACGCCGCAGGACATTGCGCTGGCCGACGCACGCAAGGGGCTGGAGATGTTCCAGAAGGTCAACGTGCCGGTGCTGGGCGTCATCGAGAACATGAGCATGCACGTGTGCTCCAATTGCGGACACGAAGAACCGGTGTTCGGTACCGCCGGCGGGCAGCGGCTCAGCGATGACTATCAAATACCGCTGCTGGGCCAGCTGCCACTGGACCGGCGTATCCGTGAGGAGACCGACGAGGGCAGACCCAGTGTCATCGCCGACCCGGATGGCCCGCTGGCCCGCGCGTTTCGTGAATGCGCACTGCGCGCCGTTGGCCAGCTGGCCGCGAGCGGCAAGGACTACAGCCGCCTGTTTCCGTCGATCTCGGTGGAGAACGACTGACGGCCAGGGCTGAGGTCACAGGTGTGCCGGGGTGGTCTCTTCCTTGTGCCGCACCGCCGCGGTGATCAGGCCTTGGGCAGCGTTACGCCCTGCTGACCCATGTACTTGCCCGCGCGGTCGCGGTACGAGACCTCACAGGTTTCGTCCGACTCCAGGAACAGCATCTGGGCCACGCCTTCATTGGCGTAGATCTTGGCCGGCAGCGGCGTCGTATTGGAGAACTCCAGGGTGACGTGGCCTTCCCAGCCCGGCTCCAGCGGAGTGACATTGACGATGACGCCGCATCGCGCGTACGTACTCTTGCCCACGCACAGCACCAGCACGTTTTCGGGGATGCGAAAGTATTCCACCGTGCGTGCCAGCGCGAACGAATTGGGCGGGATGATGCAGCAGTCGCCCACGAAGTCGACGAAGCTCCTGGCATCAAACTGTTTCGGGTCGACGATGGTGGTGTTGATGTTAGTGAAGATCTTGAATTCCCGTGCACAGCGTACGTCGTAGCCGTAGCTGGAAACACCATACGATACGATGCGTTCGGAGTCTTCGCCGCGCACCTGTGCTGGCGCGAAAGGTTCGATCATGCCCATGGTGTCGGCCATGCGCCGGATCCAGCGGTCGGATTTGATGGTCACCTGTTACCCAATCCCTGTACGGATTCCAGTATGAGCGCCGTCTGGGTTTCTCCGTCGCGTCTTCGCTCGATGCGCACCGGCAGATAGGCAAGCTCGGGCGATCCCCAGACAAGCGTGACGCGCGAAGACCCTTCGCGCTGTTCCTGATAGACGGTCGTTTCGTGCCGGCCGAGCGAGGATGTCACGGTTTCCTCTCCGGACGGCGCGTATCGGTATGAACGCAGTTCATCGTCGTCCGGCAGCAGGTATTCCGCCGGCCGGTTCTTCGTCATGTCCAGCATCAGCGCCACCTGCATGGTGCCGCGATCGAGCACCCCCGGCTGGAGATCAACGGAATGTGAGGCGCTGCTGCCGGTGATCGTTGCCACGCCGGCCTCCCAGTCGAACCCAATGTGCAGATTGCCGCTGCCGCGCCGGCTGCCGTCTTCGAACCAGAAGTTCAGCGGACGCAGTTGGCCGTCCTCGTACAGAAAGTCGCTGCGTTCCACCACCGTGTTTGGACTCACGAGCCTGAACAGCCCGCGCGCCGAGGTGTGCGACTGGAAGCGATAGATGCCGGTGGCGTCGTCGTAGCTCACAGAGAACTCCGATGTGCCGGCACGACGGCCGTTGTACTCGACCTGGTAGGTGGCCGTGTAGGTCGGCAGCTCCGCGGCGGCGGAGATGCAGGGCATAGCGGCCATGCTGGCAGTGACCAGGGCGACTGTGAAAACGGCTTTTCGCGCTGTAGTCATGGTCATGCCTCCATCAGCACCGGATGCTCCAGTGCGCTGCCGTCAAGCATGACGCGTCCACTGATCAGGCTCAAGCGCCCGGTCGTCAGCCAGTCCACCGCCTGCGGAAGAATGCGGTGTTCGCCTTGCAGGACGCGCGCGGCAAGGGATTCTGGAGTGTCCGCGGCGTGCACCGGAACGCGCACCTGGACGATGCGCGGCCCGCCGTCCAGTTCGGAGGTGACGAAGTGAACCGTGGCGCCGTGCCAGGCGTCACCGGCGGCCAGCGCCCGGCGGTGGGTGTTCAACCCCGGATACAGCGGCAGCAGCGAGGGGTGAATATTGATCATGCGTCCGGTGAAGCGCTGCACGAGATGCGGCCCGAGGATCCGCATGAAACCGGCGAGCACCACCGCCTTCGGCGCATACGACTCGATGGCGTCGCCCAGCGCCTGTTCGCAGGCATCGCGCGACGCGAATTCGCCTCCGGCGATGACGTGCGTCGCCACGCCCGCGCGCGCGGCGCGTTGCAGGCCCGCGGCGTCGGCCTGATCGCTGATGACCGCCGCGACATGGGCATCGATGCGACGCTCGCGCTCGGCATCCAGCAGCGCCTGAAGGTTGCTGCCGCGTCCGGAGATCAGGACGACGACATTCGCGTCGATGGCGGGTTTCAACGGATCGTGACCCGTCCGCTGCTGTCGGTGACCACTTCGCCTATGTTCCACGCCGGCTGTTGCAGACGGGCCAGCTCGGCCAGCGCCTGTTCGGCCTGCGCAGCCGCGACGATCATGACCATGCCGATGCCGCAGTTGAATGTGCGGTGCTGTTCGTCACGCGCCACCCCGGCGCGATCCAGCCAGTCGAATACCGGTGGCCGCGGCCAGGCGTTCTCGTGCAGATGAACGCCCAGGCCATCGGGCAACACACGCGGAATGTTTTCCACCAGTCCGCCACCGGTGATGTGCGCAAGACCTCTGATCTCGATGGTCCGACGCAGCTCCAGCAGCGTGCGAACGTAGATGCACGTGGGCGCGAGCAGGTGGTGGATCAGCGGCCTGCCGTCGAACGGGAGCTCGAGATCGGCCGGTCGACGCTGAAGGACATGCCGGATCAGCGAGTAACCGTTGGAATGGGCGCCGGATGAGGCCAGCCCGATGACTACGTTGCCGCTGGCAATGGACTGTCCGTCGATGATGCGGTCCTGGTCGACGATGCCGACGCAGAATCCGGCCAGATCGTACTCGCCGGCGGCGTGCATGCCCGGATGCTCGGCCGTTTCGCCGCCGAGCAGCGTCGCGCCGGCCATTTCACAGCCGCGCGCGATGCCGGTGATGACGCGGGTGGCGACGTCCACGTCCAGATGCGGTGTGACGAAATAATCGAGGAAGAACAGCGGCTCGGCGCCCTGTACCACGACGTCGTTGACACACATGGCGACGAGGTCGATACCGATCCCGTCGTGGGCATCGTGCTCGATGGCCAGCTTGAGCTTGGTGCCGACGCCATCGGCACCGGCCACCAGGATCGGTCTGCGGTAGCCGTCGGGCACCCTGAACAGCCCCCCGAATCCGCCCAGGCCACCCAGCGCCTCGGGCCGCGCCGTGCGCGCGACGGCGCCGCGGATGCGCTCGATCAGGTTGCTGCCGGCGTCGATATCGACGCCGGCCGATTTGTAAGTCAGGGGATCGCCTGCGCTCATGGGTGAAACCGTGCCGGGAAGAAGTGAGGATCGCGGCTATAATAACGGGGTCACAGATTCATGCACAGAGATCAGCCCTATGCCCACTGGTCAAAGGCAGCTCCCCGGCCGGGTTTCCTGTCCGTTCGCCGCCATGCGCACTGTCGTATTGCTTACTCTGCTGGTGATGGCGGTTGCATCGCTGCTGTCTTTTTCCGCGCGCGCGGCGTTCGTGGACAACCTGTATGTGGTCCGGGTGCCGGCGGAGGCCGATGCATCGCGTGCGCAGATCGAACAGGCGGCAATGAGCACGCTGCTGATCCGCGTCACCGGCCGGACCGATGCGCCGTTCGACCCCCAGTTGCAACCGCTGGTCCGTGGCGCCGGCGACTTCGTCGATTCCTACGGTCTGATCGATCGCGAACGCTACGAGATCGGATTCAACGCAACGGCGCTGCAGCGCGAGCTGACCGGGCTGCGATATCCGGTCTGGGGGCCGGAACGCCCGCTGACACTGGTGCTTGTGGCCATCGACGGTGGCCTGGGCGAGCGAGAGATTCTGGCGTCCGCGGATCCGGTGACGCAGCGCAGCGAAGGGCTGCTCGAGACGATGCAGGAGCTGCGTCGGCAGCTTGCCGCCACGGCCGAGCAGCGGGGGCTGCCGCTGGCGCTGCCGCTGATGGATCTGGAGGACCTGATCGCGATCGATTTCGCGGATGTCTGGGGCGGGTTCGGCGAACGGCTGGGCGAAATCGGGCAGCGGTATCAGGCCGATGCCCTGCTGGTGGGTCGTGCCTGGGCCGGTGATTCGGGCACCGAGGTGCAGTGGACACTGTTTCGCAACGGCCAGCGTCACTTCATCGATGGCAACGGGCTGACGGCCGGGCTGGACTGGACGGCGAATCTCTACGCCGGGGAATTCAGTACCGTCGGCGTGGGCGGTATGACGCGGATCGTCGTGGAAGGCGTGCGCTCGTTGCAGGACTACGGCCGGGTGATGCGCCATCTGGAAGGCTCCAGTTCGCTCGATGCGGTGGATGTCGAATCCTACGAACGCGGCACCTTGCGCCTGCGTGTCCATGCCCGCGGCGATATGCAGACCCTGCAGCGTGTGCTGACGCTCGGCGGCGTACTGAGTGCGGCGAGCCGCAGCGGTGCGGCCGGCGCGGACGGACTCACATTCCAGGTGGCCGGACAGGCTTCCGGCAGATGAAACCTGCCTGGTTGCCGAACGCGATCTGCGTGTTCCGCATACTGCTCGTTGTACCGCTGGTTCTGCTGCTGCTCGCCGACCGTCATGGCGCGGCGCTTGCGCTGATTGTCGTGGCCGGCGCATCGGATGCGCTGGACGGCTACCTGGCCAAGACCTTCCACTGGCAGTCACGTCTTGGCAGCCTTCTCGATCCGGCGGCCGACAAACTGCTGATGACCAGTCTGTTCGTGACACTGGCCTGGATCGGCCTGGTCCCGGTGGCGATGGTCGTCATCGTCGTAGGCAGGGATGTGCTGATCGTGGCGGGTACGCTGCTCACGGCCACGGCTTCCGGATCATCCGCGGCGCTGCGTGGCAGCCCGAGTCCGATAAGCAAGCTCAATACCGCGATGCAGCTGGGTTTCGTGGTGTTCGCGGTTGCCCACAATGCCTTTGGCTGGCCACCGGAGATTTCAGTGTTCTTCATGGGGTCGCTGGCGGTCTATACGACGCTAGTCAGCGGACTGCACTACGGGCTGCGCTGGTGGTGGCACCGCTCCGCGACGCATGCCGCCGGCATGCAGGCCTGATGCGATGCAGCTCGCGCTTCCTTTTCCGCTCGCGCCGCATGCTTCGTTCGCCACCTTCGTGCCGTGCGGTGAGTCGCCTGTGCTGGCGCAGGTGACCGACACGGTGAACCGCTCCCGTGCGCCGGTCTGGGTCTGGGGCAGCACCGGAACCGGCAAGTCTCACCTGCTGCAGGCCGCGTGCCGCGCTGCCGATGCGGCAGGCCGGCGGGCGATGTATCTGCCGCTTGGGCATCCTGATGTGAGCGAACCGCAGCTGTTGCGCGAACTGGACGAAGTCTCGTATCTGGCGCTGGACGACCTGCACAGCGTGATCGGTGAGCCGGAATGGGAGCGGGCGCTGTTCAGGTTGCTCGACGGCGCGCCAGCGGCCGGTGTCCGGCTCCTGATGGCCGCGACCGTGCCGCCGGGGGGTGGCGCATGGGGGCTGCCGGACCTGGGGTCGCGTGCCAGCGCGGCCGTGGTGTTCAGGCTTGAATCACTGCGCGATGAGGAGCGGCTGCGCGCGCTGATACTGCATGCGACGCATCGCGGGCTGGTGCTGCCGGAGCCGGCTGCGCGCTATCTGCTGGAGCGCGTGGGGCGGGACATGCGGACCCTGTGTGCATGGCTGGAACGCCTGGATCGCGCATCACTGGCGGCACAGCGTCGCCTCACCGTGCCGTTCATTCGCTCGCTGCTGGCGGCCCCGCCGACGGCCGACGGCCACTCTGTCTGATCAGTACGAACACCAGCGACAGCTCGATCATTGCCGCCAGCAGCGCCAGCACGGGTACGATGCGCGCTGCCGACACCAGCACTTCCGTCACCGTCACGGTGATGTAGATCACCAGCACGATGGACAGCCATTGCAGGGCGTATCGCCGCAGCGCAACGAGCCCTGGCCAGGTGAGCAGCAGCGGCACCACGGCGGCCACCGCGGTCACCGCATGCCACGGCGAAGGCAGCCGCGACATCAGCAGTAGCGCTGCGATCAGCACCACGAGGGCGCCGTGCACGGCCAGTGCCAGCCAGTGTGGAGGCGAGCGCATCAGGCTCGCAACCGGTGGGCCAGCTGCGCGACCCGCTCACCCAGTGTGCGCGCCAGCGAGGATTCGTGTCGGGACAGTTCCGGATTCCACGGCGCCGCCACCGAAGATGCACCATAGGGCGAGCCGCCGGTGCGCGTTTCATACAGCGCGCCGGCGGTATACGGGATGCCCGCCCAGATCATGCCGTGATGCAGCAGCGGCAGTGCCATCGACAGCAGGGTAGTTTCCTGGCCGCCGTGGGTCGACGAACTGGACGTAAACAGAACGGCCGGCTTGTCGACCATCGTGCCGGCCAGCCACAGCTCACTGGTGCCGTCGAGGAAGTACTTGAGCGGTGCCGCCATGTTGCCGAAGCGGGTGGGGCTGCCCAGTGCCAGACCGTCGCAGCGGCGCAGATCATCCAGCGTGGCGTAGGGTGGGCCGTCCGAGGGGATCGGTGGCAGTGCTTCCGCGGGATCATTCACCACCGGCGGCACGGTGCGCAGTACGGCGACGGCGTTGGCGGACTCGATGCCGGTGGCCACTTCCCTGGCCAGCAGCGCGGTACGACCGCCGCGTGAATAGAACAGTACGAGAATTTCAGGGCGGCTCACGGCAGCAGTTCCAGCACATTTTCCGGTGGCCGGCCGATGCACGCGCGATTGCCGGCTTCCACAATGGGGCGTTCGATCAGTTTGGGGATACTGACCATCAGCTCGATCAGGACATCGTCCGTGGCCTGCGGCGACACGCCGGCTTCGCGAAACTCGGGTTCGCCGGTGCGGATCAGGTCCCGCGCGGCGATGCCGAGCTTGCCGATCAGGGCCTGCAGCGTGTGCCGGTCGGGCGGATCGTTCAGGTATTCGATGATCTGCGGCTCGACACCGTGTGCGCGCAGCAGCGCCAGCGTGGCCCTGGACTTTGAGCAGCGCGGGTTGTGGTAGATTCTGATCGTCATGCGGGCACCTTGATCGCGGCTTCCTGCCGACCCGCCGGCATGCGGCAGGTCGGCCCGGGTGGTCTGTAGTGGTAGAGCAACAGTTTCAGGCTGCTTGACGCTTTTGGCAAACACCGTTAGGTTTGGTCAGGATCCTTGATTCCAGAACAACAAAATCCAGTACCCATGTTTCAGCGAAGTGCCTTCTCACTTCTGCTCGTTACGATGATGCTCGCTTTCACTGCGGGTTGCGCGACATCGCCGCCCGTACAGGAAATGAGCGATGCCCGACAGGCCATCGCCGCAGCCGAAGAAGCCGATGCCGCGCAGCATGCTCCGGAACAGCTGCGCGAAGCACGTCGATTCCTCGCCGACGCCGAGGAACAGTTGCGGCTGGAAGCCTACAACCTGGCCAGAATCAATGCGGTTCGCGCTCGCAATCGAGCCGTACAGGCGCTGGCGACCAGCCAGGACGTCCGGAGCAGTCCGGATCGTCCATAGCGTGCCCGGCAACACCGACCCGACCACGGGCGTTGGCGGTGAAGCGGCCGCCGGCGCAGCCGTGACCGCGATCCGATGTGTGGTCGGCGGAAGGGTGCAGGGCGTGTTTTTTCGCGCATCCACCGTCGAGCGGGCACGTCGGCTGGGCCTTGCCGGCTGGGCCAGAAATCTGCCCGACGGCACTGTTGAGGTCGTGGCCGCCGGTCCTCACGAGGCCCTTGGCGAACTCACGCAGTGGCTGTGGCAGGGGCCGCGTTTGGCGCGTGTACGCAGCGTGGCGATCGAGGAGTGGCGCGGTGATGATGTCGGTGACGCGTTTGCCGTTGGGGATTGACGGGCCGCGTCTGGGCTGATCGGGCCTGAGCTCACCGTGGCCGCGCCTGCGCGGATCGAGTCGGCCGATCGAGTCAGGGCCGATAGCACCTGGCCGATGGCATCACAGTGGAAACCAGCGTGTGCGCAGGCGTTCCAGTACGCGGTCCGAATACCAGCTCTGACCCAGGCTGCCGTTGTAGCGGGCCAGGCCGCGAATCATGTCGCCGTTTTCCCTGTCCAGGTAGTAGCGCAGGATACGGGCGCCAAGCAGCACGTTGAGTTCGATGTCGAACAGGATGTTCATGTCGTCGTAGCCCAGTTCGCTGACCCAGAACGGCATCACCTGCATCAATCCCAGGGCGCCTGCGTGTGATATGGCGTAGCGATCGAAATTGCTTTCCACGTCGATCACCGCCAGTACCAGTTCCGGCGACACGTTCACACGCTGCGACTGCTGGTGGACGATACGCAGGATCCTCAGGCGTTCATCGGGATCGGGGACCTGTCGGCTGAGGCGACGTGACATGTCGGTGAGCCAGACTTCGGCGTCGAAGCGGTCGCGGAAGCTGCTGGCATCGTCCACCGCCGACAGCAGTATCTCGCGCAGTTGCGGATCGGGGCCGGAGCGCGCGTCATTGGCTCGGGTTTCACCGGCGGCCAGCGCAGCGGTGAGCAGCAGCATCAGCCCCGCGGCTGCGCCACGCCCGCATCGGTGCAGGCAGCCGGGGGTCACGCGGCCCCGCTCCCGAGCTGTTCGAGTACCGATGCGAGCGGGATCAGGCGGGGTTCCGGATCCCGGCGTGCCTTGTACTCTATGTCGCCGTTGTCGAAGCCTGCCTCGGTGAGCACCAGTCGGTGCGGAATGCCAAGCAGGTCGGCGTCGGCGAACTTGAAACCGGGCCGCGCCGGGCGATCGTCCAGCAGCACTTCCAGGCCCGCCGCGGTGAGATCGGCGTACACCTTGTCCACCGCCTCACGAACGCGCAGCGACTTGTCGTAGTTGATCGGTATCAGAATCACGTCGAATGGTGCGATGGCAGCTGGCCAGATGATGCCCCGATCATCATGATTCTGTTCAATCGCCGCGGCTACGACACGCGTCACACCGATGCCGTAACAGCCCATCTGCATGGCCCGTTTGCGGCCGTCCGCATCCAGCACAGTGGCCTGCATGGCTTCGCTGTACCGGGTGCCGAGCCGGAAGATCTGCCCCACCTCGATGCCACGTGCCACCTTCAGTTCGCCGCCACCGCCGGGGCTGGGATCACCGGCCACGGCCATGCGCAGATCCGCGACAGCCGGCAGTGGCAGGTCCCGGTCCCAGTTCGCCCCGGTGTAGTGGTAGTCCACACGGTTCGCGCCGGTCACGAAATCTGTCAGCAGCGCGGCGGCCTGGTCCACATACATCGGCAGCGACAGATCCCTGGGGCCGACGAAGCCGGGCTCGCAGCCAGTTGCGGCCAGCACTTCGGCGGCGCGCAGCATGGTCAGCGGCTGCGCGACACCGTGCAGCCGCTGCGCCTTGACGGCGTTGAGTTCATGGTCGCCGCGCAGCAGCAGCGCAACTGCCGGCGATTCGGTGCCGCGCACCAGCAGCATCTTCAGGCATTGTCGGGCCGGCACCTTCAGAAACCCGGACAGGGCGGCGATCGAACCCACCTGTGGCGTGTGGGTCAGAATCAGGTCCTGTGTCGGGGCGGTGCGCTGACCGGCCGGCGCGGGCAGGTCGACGACCTCGACGTTGCCCGCGAACCCGTCCTCGTCGCAGTAGGCGATCGCGTCCTCGCCTGAAGCCGCCAGTACCTGGAACTCTTCCGAGCCGCTGCCGCCGATGGCGCCGGTGTCGGCCTGTACGATGCGGAACTGCAGCTGCAGCCGGGTGAATATGCGCTGGTAGGCCTCACGCATGTTGCGGTATTCAGCCAGCAGCGATTCCTCGTCGAGATGAAACGAGTACGCGTCCTTCATCACGAATTCGCGCGATCGCATCACACCGAAGCGCGGACGTATCTCGTCGCGAAACTTGGTCTGGATCTGGTAGTAGTTGACCGGCAGCTGCCGGTAGCTCTTCAGTTCCTGTCGGGCGAGGTCGGTGATGACCTCCTCGTGGGTGGGACCGAGACAGAAGGCGCGCTCGTGCCGGTCGGTGAATCGCAGCAGCTCTGGTCCGTAGGCCTCCCAGCGTCCTGATTCCTGCCACAGTTCGGCCGGCTGCACGCCTGGCATGAACACCTCCAGTGCGCCGGCACGATTCATTTCCTCGCGAATGATGCGCTCCACCTTGCCCAGCACCCGTACACCCAGCGGCAGCCAGGTGTAGATGCCGGAGGCAAGACGGCGTATCAGCCCGGCTCGGAGCATCAGCTGATGACTGATGACCTCGGCGTCGGAAGGCACTTCCTTGAGTGTGGTCAGCGGCAGTTGGCTCAGGCGCATGGTGGTCGGTGATCTCGCTACGGGTGATGGGCAAGGCGCCGATTGTAGCGGGCGGCGCTGTGTGGCGCCCAGCGTCGGGTGTGACGGGTTGCGCGGGGTGGCCGGGCGGATGCGGGGCATCCCCTTGCTCAGGGCATCCCCCTTGCCCGGGGACGGCGGAAGAGCGTCCTTGCGCCTTGGCCGCGGCCGTCCTGGCCGCGGACACCCCGGGCAAGGGGGATGCCCTGAGCAAGGGGATGCCCCGCATCCGCCCGGCTTTGGTGTTGTCGCAGATCAGGCACGTGGGGCGTTGCGCGGACCGCCGTGATGCCTCAGCATTGTCGTGATGGCCGCTCAAACCGTTGTATGTGATGACCAATCCTGATCAGCCAGGCGGGTTGCCCCGGCGCGGCATCTATCTGCTGCCCAATCTTCTGACCACCGGCGCGCTGTTCGCCGGTTTCTATTCGATTGTCGCGGCCATCGACGGGAATTTTCAGGCCGCGGCGCTGGCCATGTTCGTTGCCATGTTTCTGGACGGACTCGACGGCCGGGTCGCGCGACTGACGAGCACCGCCAGTGATTTCGGCAAGGAGTACGACAGTCTGGCCGATATGGTGTCGTTCGGCATTGCGCCGGCGATCGTCACCTACCAGTGGGGTGTGGAACGGCTTTCCGAATATGGTGAGGTCTGGGGGCGGCTGGGCTGGCTGGCGGCGTTTCTGTATGCCGTCGCGGCAGCCATTCGTCTGGCGCGTTTCAACACCATGGCGGCGCACGAAGACAAGCGCTATTTTCAGGGACTGGCCAGTCCCGCCGCGGCGGCCTGCGTGGCCGCGATGGTGTGGGTGAGTACCGTCTATCAGATCGAGGGACAGGTCGCGCTCGCGGCGGGCATCTCCATCACAGCGGCCACCGGTCTGTTGATGGTGTCGCGATTCCGGTATCTGAGCTTCAAGGACGTGAGTCCCGGCAGTCGACTGAGGTTCGGCCAGCTGCTGGCGATTCCGCTGGTGCTGATCGTGATCGCGATCGAGCCGCCGCTCACCGTGTTCACACTGTTCGTGATCTACGCGGCCTCCGGGCCGGCCGACTGGCTGTGGCGTCGCCACAGGCGCCGGCGTGGCGTCGACGCCACGCCGTCTGCTCCCGAAGACGCCCAAACTGACGCGGAAGACCCGTCGTGCGACTCCAGGACCGATACCTGATCGAGCTCGGGCTACGGCCGTGGGTGCTGCGTGGTTCATCGCCAGCGGCCCCCGTCAGCGCGTCGTCCGCCGCCACGCAGGAGCCGGCTTCGGCCTCCGCGCAGCGACGTTCACCAGCGGTCGGTCCTGGCATCGATCCGGGACAGATGTCGCCGCGCTGGGATGCCCTGGCGGGCGAGGTGAGCGGTTGTACGCGTTGTGCGCTGCATCAGGGTCGCACGCGTACCGTATTCGGAGTCGGCCGTCGTGATGCGGATCTGCTGGTGATCGGCGAGGCGCCCGGCGCCGAGGAGGATCGCCAGGGAGAACCCTTTGTCGGCCGCGCCGGGCAGCTGCTGAACGCCATGCTGCTCGCCATCGGCCTGCCGCGTGACGATGTCTACATTGCCAACATCCTCAAGTGCAGGCCGCCTGGCAATCGCGACCCGCAGGCGGACGAAATCGCCACCTGCACACCGTACCTCCAGGAACAGATCGCGTTGATCCGGCCGCGTGCGATATTCGCGATCGGCCGCATAGCGGCACAGTGGCTGTTGCAGTCGGATGCACCGGTCGGTAGGCTGCGCGGGCAGGTTTTCAGGTATGGCGACGCTGGCATCCCGCTGGTCGTGGGCTACCATCCAGCCTATCTTTTGCGCACTCCGCTTGCGAAGGCCAGGGCATGGGACGACTTGAAACTGGTCAGGCGATTGCTGGGTCAGGACCTCGCAGGCCGCCGGCCTTCGTGAGGCCGCAATGATTGCCGCTGTACGTCCTCACGCCCGCATCCGCGTCATGCAGTCAGCCGACCTGAAGGCGGTGGCCGTAGTGGAGAAAGCCGCCTACGTCTATCCATGGAGTCTGGGCATTTTTCGTGACTGCCTGCTGGCGGGCTATCACTGTATGGTGCTCGATATGGACGGGCACATCGTTGGTTATGGAATCATGTCGATTGCTGCTGGCGAAGCGCATCTGCTGAACATCTGCATCCACCCGGACTGGCAGGGTGTCGGGCTGGGTCGGCGTATGCTCAATTCGCTGCTCTCCAGGGCGGAGCTGGCCGGCGCGCAAACCGTATTTCTCGAAGTGCGGCCATCGAATGCGGTGGCCCTGAGCCTGTATCATTCCGTCGGCTTCCGCCATGTCGGCGTGCGGGCAGGCTACTATCAGGCCGAAGGTGGTCGTGAAGACGCCGACGTGCTGGCGATGCCGTTCGGCACCGCCTGATTTTCGAACAACCCTTTCAAACCTCCATTGCCATGCCAAACGAGCATCTGAAGCGACGTACGTTCGCGATCATTTCACATCCCGACGCTGGCAAGACCACGCTCACGGAGAAACTGCTGCTGTTCGGTGGAGCGATTACGCTGGCCGGTACGGTCAAGGGCCGAAAGGCGAGCCGGCATGCAACGTCCGACTGGATGCAGCTGGAGCAGGAGCGCGGCATCTCGGTGACTTCGTCCGTCATGCAGTTCCCGTACGCGGATCGTCTGGTGAATCTGCTGGATACACCGGGCCATGCAGACTTCTCGGAAGACACCTACCGCACGCTCACGGCGGTCGACAGTGCGCTGATGGTCATCGATGCCGCCAAGGGCGTGGAGCCGCGCACCATCAAGCTGATGGAAGTCTGCCGCCTGCGCAGTACGCCGATCATGAGCTTCATCAACAAGCTCGATCGTGAGGGTCGCGATCCACTGGAACTGCTCGATGACATCGAAACGGTGCTGAAGATTTCGTGTGCGCCGGTTACCTGGCCCATCGGCATGGGACGCGAGTTTCGCGGCGTTTACCACCTGCTCGAGGATGCCCTGTACCTGTATCAGGATCGCGATGGCAGCCGCCTGCCGCGTACCGAGCGTATCGAGGGACTGGGTTCGGATGCCGCCGCCGCACGTGTCGGCAGCGGTATTGACGCATTGCGCACCGAGGTGGATCTGATCGTCGGTGCTTCGGCCCGATTCGATCCGGTGCAGTACCTGGCAGGTTCACAGACACCGGTATTCTTTGGCGCTGCCATTCACAACTTCGGTGTGCGTGAGCTTCTGGACATGTTTGTCGAGCATGCGCCGGCGCCGCTGCCGCGCGAGACGGAATCAAGGCTGGTGGATCCGTCGGAGGAAGCCGTGAGCGGCTTCGTGTTCAAGATACAGGCCAATATGGATCCGCAGCATCGCGACCGGATCGCGTTCATGCGCGTGTGCTCGGGACGCTATCGCCAGGGCATGCGGCTTTTCCACACGAGGCTGGGTCGGGAGGTCCGCGTCGGTGAGGCGATCACTTTTCTGGCCTCGGATCGTCAGCAGGCGGAGGAAGCCTACGCGGGCGACATCATTGGTCTGCACAATCACGGTACGATCAATATCGGTGACAGTTTCAGCGAAGGCGAGGCGCTGAAGTTCACCGGTATTCCTGATTTCGCGCCGGAGCTGTTCCGCCGCGCGATGCTGCGCGATCCACTCAAGCTCAAGGCCCTGCACAAGGGATTGGCGCAGCTGTGCGAGGAGGGTGCCACCCAGCTGTTCCGTCCGCTGACCGGCAATGAGGTGATTCTTGGCGCGGTCGGGCCGCTGCAGTTCGATGTCGCCTCGTTCCGACTTCGTGATGAGTATGGGGCGGACTGCAGCTTCGAACATGTCAATATCGCAACGGCACGCTGGGTCAGCTGCGCGGACCCGAAGGTGCTCGAGGACTTTCAACGCAAGGTGGCATCGAACCTCGCCAGTGATCACACCGGCGCGCTGGTGTATCTGGCGCCGACAACGGTCAACCTCACCCTGACGCGCGAGCGCTGGCCGGACGTTCAGTTTCACGCCACGCGCGAGCATGGCGTTGCCCATTGATCAGCGAGCGTCGCCAGAGGGATTGAACGTGGTGACCCGCTGCCGCAGTTCGCGCAGCGGGTTGCCGCTCCCGGCCGGTTCGTAGCGGGCACGCAGGTAGGCCGCCACGATCGCGTCCACTTCCTCGCGCAGCTTCGGGCGCGCCGCGGCGGCACGCGCCGCGAACGCGGCCGGTGCCTCGCCCGGGCGCCGTGGCGCGACCGCCAGCTTCTCGAGCCGGCGACAGAATACGTCGAACAGCTGCGCCGCCGGGTCAACCGGTCGCCGCCGCATGCCGGTGCGTGACAGTACGACGGCCATCACCAGCACGCATGTCGCCAGCGCGATTGCGGCCGCGGCAAGCAGCTCGGCGATGCCGACGCGCTGAAGACCCAGCCGCTCCAGCAGCGAACGCTGCTCCTGTAGGCTGAAACCCATCACCCACTGGTTCCAGTAGCGGTCCGCGGCGTCGCGGAACATCTCCAGTTGATAGGCCAGCCGCAGGCGGCTGCTGGCGAACATGCCAGACCCGGCCGCCGCGAAGGCCGACCCGGCCGCTCCGAGATCGATGCGTTCGGGTGCGACCGCCGCGGTGGGGTCCGCACGTACCCAGCCTTCGCCGTCCAGCCAGACTTCCGTCCATGCGTGTGCGTCGGACTGCCGGACCGTGTAGTAACCGCCCAGGGGATTGCGCTCGCCACCGTGATAGCCGGTTACCACGCGTGCCGGTATACCGGCGGCACGCATCAGCACGGCCAATGCCGACGCATAGTGTTCGCAGAAGCCCGAACGCGTTTCGAACAGGAATTCGTCGGTGGCGTCGGCACCCAGCGGCGGTGGTCTCAGGGTGTAGTGAAACGGTTGTTCGGCGAACATGGTCAGTGCCTGCATCAGCAGCGCGCGCGGTGCCGGGTCCTGCTGGCGCCACGAGCTGGCCAGTGCCCGTGTGCGCGGGTTGCCGTCCGATGGCAGTGCTGTGTAATGACGGAACTGCTCCGCGGACAATGACCGCGCCGTGCGATAGTCGAGATGGGATGTCACCTGATACGTCTGCGCCCGCTGCCGGGGCGCATCGGTGCTGTGGAGCTGTTGCAGTGCATCGCGGCGGATGCGGTCGCGCGGCGACCACTGCGCCGGCATTTCCAGTGCAAAGACGCGACTGCTTCGCTGCGGTTCCAGCTGCACGGTGTAGTGCAGGGGTTCGCCTTGGAATTCGATTGCTTCCGCCACTGTGCTGATGGCGCCACGCTGCACGGACCAGCGACGGCCATCGAATTCGGTCATCACCGGTCCGCGCCAGTACATCTGCGCGCCTTCCGGTGCGAGGTCGGCGAACTCCACACGGAATGCGATCTCCGTCGACAGGCCCAGTTCGGCGATGTCGCCCGGACTCATGCTATCGGACAGCCCGGTGATCGCGCCCTGCGACTGTACCGGCATACCCCACAGTGGACCGGGCAGTCTCGGGAACAGCACGAACAGCAGGATCATCACCGGCATGGCCTGCAGCAGCAGTCTGCCCGCCTGTCTGGCCGTCGTGGCAGGCGGCAGCGCCGGACCCTGTCGTCCCACCTGCAGTAAACCCACGGTGGCCACGAAAACGAAGGCGCACAACCAGACCAGCGACCAGGGGCCACGGTCCTGAAGCACGCTGGCGAACACCAGGAAGTAGCAGAGGATCATCAGCAGCAGCTGATCGCGGCGGCTGCGGGTCTCCACGAACTTCAGCGCCACCATGACCACCAGCAGCGCGCTGCCGGCCTCAAGACCGGTGACGGTATTGAACTGCACCAGCACCGCCGAGAAGGCGGTCAGCGCCAGCAGCAGGCGAGGGATCAGCCGCGGGCGGGCCCAGCCCCGATGCGCGGCCAGCAGCCGCCAGCCGACTGCCGTGATCAGCAGTACCGGAATCCACATCGGCAGCACGGTCCAGTGCAGTACGCTCGCACCGGTGATCGTGGCCGCCGTGAACAGCAGGCTGTGCAGGCTAAGCGGCTTCATCGCTGCCGAACAGTGCAAGTGCTTTCAGACAGGTGGCCAGATGGCGATGGCCATGGTCCGGTGCAATCACCGTGCCGGGCAGGTTCAGACCGTAGTCGCGCTGCTCGGCCTCGGCATCCAGACACCAGCGCGTCAGCTGCGACAGCCTGCTTTCGACATCCGGATCGCCGGTCATGGTGAGGTCCAGTACGATCGCTTCCCTGCGCGAGCCGGAGAATTCCTTCAGCAGCCACTGGTTGCTGCGCGCGTAGGCCTTCCATGCAATGCGCCGGGGCGGATCGTGCGGCAATGCGGTGCGCAGGCCGGCGAAGTCGTCGCCTTCGCCGTGTCGGCTGTTGCCGGTTGCGGCATGCAGCGGCGGTTCAGGCAGTGGTCGCCCCGGCGCGGCGGGCTGCGGATACACCAGGCAGCGTGCCGCGAGCCGGACGGGCGACCAAGCATGGAAGAACTTTGCCGGATGCTGTGTCGTGATGGAACAGCGTGGCAGTTCCAGCCAGCCGCGACGCTGTGTGGCCAGGGGCAGCGCAAGCTGGCCGTGCATGCCGGCTGGAACATCGACCGGCGTGCTGTGGCGTTTGCCGCAGCGTACGCGAATATCCAGGCGGGGCAGTGCGGTATCATTGCCCAACGTGAATACGAAACGGGCCGAGTCGCCGGCGAACACCGGCTGTGCGCTTACGCCGCGCAGCGTCAGACCGAGCAGATTGCGATGACAGTGGTACATCGTCACGATGCCCAGCCCGCACAGCAGAAAGGTCAGCAGGAATCCGAGGTTGGCGCCATAGTTCAGCGATCCCAGCAGCATCGCGAAGACCAGTGCGCCGAACGCCAGGCCGAAGCGTGTCGGGAGAATGTAGATCCGGCGACGGCTGAGCGTCTGCGATGCCTCACCCGCCGCGTGTAACGCCGCGTTCACGGTATCGCAACGGACTCCAGCACGGATTCGGCTGCGTCATACGTTCCATCGAAACGGGAAGCGTCCACCGGTTCCAGGCGATGCCTCGCCACGGCAGTGAACACGGCCTGGATGTCTTCCGGATGGACGCCGCCATGACCTGCGATCAGTGCCCAGGCCTGGGCAGCGCGCAGCAGCGCAATACCGCCACGTGGCGAGAGGCCGGTAATGAAGTCGCCCGATTCGCGCGTGTGTGCGATCAGTGCCTGCACGTAGTCGAGCAGCGCCTCGCTGACATGGATGGCCGGCACGCGGTTCTGAAACTGAAGCAGCGCCTCGACGCTGAGCGTCGGATCCATGGCGTTGAGCATGTCGCGCCGGTCCTGGTTGCGCAGCAGTTCGCGTTCGCTTGCGGTGTCCGGATAGCCGAGTGCGATCTGCATCAGGAATCGATCGAGTTGCGATTCGGGCAGCGGGAAGGTGCCGATCTGCTGCAGCGGATTGCGGGTGGCGACAACGAAAAACGGTTCGGGGAGCCTGAAGGTTTCACCATCGGCCGTCACCTGACGTTCTTCCATCGCTTCCAGCAGGGCGCTCTGCGCCTTTGGCGTGGCACGATTGATTTCGTCGCCCAGCACCAGCTGCGCGAACACCGGACCCTTGTGAAAACGGAAACTGCCGCTGTTGCGATCGAACACCGATACGCCGGTGACGTCGGCGGGCAGCAGGTCGCTGGTGAACTGGATTCTCTGAAACGACAGACCCAGGGAAGCCGCCAGCGCGTGAGCCAGCGTTGTCTTGCCTACGCCCGGCACGTCCTCGATGAGCAGGTGTCCGCGCGCCAGCAGGCAGGCGGTGGCCAGCGTGATCTGGTGTCGTTTGCCGACGATCACGCCCGACAGCGCATCGATCAGTTGCTGTATACGAGCTGAAGCATCGTCGGAGCCGGGCTTTGCGGCCCGCAGAGGTGGAGTCGCCATGCGGACAATGGTCGCCGAATTGTCCGGCGACGAACACCCCCGCGACGGGCAACTGTGATGCATTGCCCACAATCATCGCCCACCGGGCGACGCTGGTCCGGTCGGTGGAACGATGCCTCAGGACAGTGTGCGCAGCTGCTGCAGCTGTGCCGAGAGCTGATCACGCTTCAGCGCCAGCTCATCGGCCCGGCCGCGGTCCTTGGCTACCACTTCCGGTGGTGCGTTGGCGACGAACTGCTCATTGCCGAGCTTCCGTTCCAGCTTCTTCAGATCCTGCTCGACACGCGCCAGCTGCTTGTTCAGACGGTCACACTCGGCTTCCACATCGATCAGGCCGGCCAGCGGCACCAGGATCTTCATCTCCCCGAGCAGGGCCACCGCGGTGCCCCTGCGGTCGTCGTCGGCCGAGATCGGCCGGATGTCAGCCAGATTCGCCAGCCTGAGCAGGTAGCGTGCATGCGTGCGCGCGCGCGAGAGATCCTGTTCGCTGGCGTCGACCAGCCACACCGGCAGTGGTTTGGACGGCGGCAGGTTGGTTTCCCCGCGTATCTGGCGAATACCAACGATGAACTGTTTGGTCCAGGCCACTTCGCGATCGGCTTCCGGGTCCGGAGAGAAGTCGCTTTCTTCGGGCTGCGCCTCGAGCATGATGGTCTGCGTCTGGAATCCGGCATGGTCGGCCAGTTTCAGCCACAGCTCCTCGGTGATGTACGGCATGATGGGGTGTAGCAGCCTGAGTGACGCGCCCAGGATGTACGCCAGCGTTGCGCGCGTGGAACGCTGCTGATCGACCAGTGCTTCGTCCTCGGCGTACAGCACGGGCTTCGTCAGTTCCAGGTACCAGTCACAGAACTCGTGCCAGATGAAGTCGTACAGTGTCTGGGCGGCGAGGTCGAAGCGATAGGAAGCTACCGCCGTGTGGAACTCCGCCGTGGCTTCATGCATTCGTGAGCGTATCCAGCGGTCGGCGATCGTCATCTCACCGCTGTCCGCGCCTTCGCGAGCGTGTCCTTCGATCTGTGCGAAGACGAAACCCGCGGCGTTCCACAGCTTGTTGCAGAAGCGCTGATAGCCTTCCACGCGGGCGAGGTCGAAGCTGATGTCACGGCCGGTGGTGGCCAGCGATGCAAACGTGAAGCGCATCGCATCGGTGCCGTAGGCCGGGATGCCATCCGGAAACTCGCGACGGGTCGCTTCCTCGATGCGCGGCTTCAGGTGAGCCTGCATCATGCCGTCGGTGCGCTTGGCGAGCAGCACGGACAGATCCACGCCGTCGATGATGTCGAGCGGGTCGAGCACATTGCCCTTGGACTTGGACATCTTCTGGCCTTCGTGGTCGCGGATCAGTCCGTGCACGTAGACTGTTCTGAACGGCACGTCGTCCATGAACTTCAGGCCCATCATGATCATTCTGGCCACCCAGAAGAAAATGATGTCGTGACCGGTGACCAGCGCGCTGGTGGGGTAAAAGGTCGACAGTTCGCGTGTCCTTTCCGGCCAGCCCAGCGTCGAGAACGGCCATAGGGCCGAAGAGAACCACGTGTCGAGCACGTCCTCGTCCTGGCGCAGCGGCACGTGGTCGGCCAGCTCGTAGCGGGCGCGGACCTCGGCCTCATCGCGCCCGACATGGATGTTGCCTTCGTTGTCGTACCAGGCGGGGATGCGATGACCCCACCACAGCTGTCTGGAAATGCACCAGTCCTGGATGTTGCGCATCCACTCGAAGTAGGTCTTGTTCCAGTTCTCCGGCACGAAGCGGATGCGACCCGACGCCACGGCGGCGATCGCCGGCTCGGCCAGCGGCGCAGTGCGCACGTACCACTGGTCGGTGAGGAAAGGCTCGACGACCACGCCACTGCGATCGCCGCGCGGCACCATCATTTCGTGGTCCTTCTCGCCGTCGAACAGTCCGCGGGCATCGAGGTCCTCGATGATCCGAAGGCGCGCATCGAAGCGGTCCATGCCCCGGTAGGCCTCAGGCACCGCATCGTTCAGATGCGCGTCGATGTCGAAGATGTTGATGAGTGGCAGGTTGTGGCGCAAGCCCACTTCGTAGTCGTTGAAGTCGTGGGCCGGCGTGATCTTCACGCAGCCGGTCCCGAACTCGGGATCCACGTAGTCATCGCCGACAACCGGAATCAGGCGTTCGGTCAGCGGCAGCCTCACATGTCGGCCGATCAGATGCCGGTAGCGTTCATCGTCGGGATGCACCGCCACGGCGGTGTCGCCGAGCATGGTTTCCGGTCGCGTCGTGGCGACGACCAGATGCGTATCCGTGGCATTGCCCTCGGCGTCCGCGATCGGATAACGGAATCGCCACAGCTTGCCGGACTCGGCGGTGGACAGCACTTCGAGATCCGACAGTGCCGTATGCAGCTTCGGGTCCCAGTTCACCAGACGCTTGCCACGATAGATCAGGCCTTCGTCGTAGAGGCGAACGAACACCTCAACCACCGCTGCGGACATGCCCGGGTCCATCGTGAAGCGGTCGCGCGACCAGTCCACCGAGGCCGCCAGCCGGCGCAGCTGTTCGCCGATGCGGTTGCCGGACTGCTCTTTCCATTCCCAGACCCGCCGGACGAAGGCGTCCCTGCCCAGTACCGTGCGGTGCGTGCCTTCGCGGTCGAGAAGACGCTCCACCACCATCTGCGTGGCGATGCCGGCGTGGTCCGTGCCGGGTTGCCAGAGCGTATTGGCGCCGCGCATGCGGTGGTAGCGGGTGAGAGCATCCATGATCGTGTCCTGGAATGCGTGCCCCATGTGCAGCGTCCCGGTCACGTTCGGTGGCGGTATGACGATGCAGTACGGTTCGCCTTTCCCCGACGGCGCGAACCAGCCGGCTTGTTCCCAGCGCGCGTAGTGCTTCGCCTCGATGTCCTGCGGGCGATATCCCTGTGTTGCATTCATAGGTTGTGTACGTTCAGTTCGTATCCGCGCGCACGATAGGCCTTGTAGCGATCCCGTCCCTGCTGCCGGACATCAGGGGCACTGCTGATGATTTCGACGATGCGGGGACAGGCGTCGACGGACTCCGGAAGCCGGTCACCGAGATTGACCAGAACGTCGCAGGCCGGGGTCTGGCCAGCGTCCCCGCAGTGAATGAGGACGGGTTCATCGGTGTCGTCCGCGGATTCCGCCGTCGGCGATGCGGTCTGCGCCGGTGTGTCGGGCGTGGCGATCCTGTGTGGAATGAAGCTGGTATCCGAGAAGGTCCACAGCAGTTCGTCCAGTGTCTTCGCCTGCGACGGGTTGGCCGTGGCGATGACGATGCGACGGCACTGACGCGCCGCCTTCTCGATGATCCTGCAGGCTGTGCCAAGACGCGCTTGCTCCGCGCCGGAAGACAGGATGTAGAAATCGATCTGCGGCACGGCGCGTGCGTTCAGTCGGCGTTGAGGGCGAAATCCACCAGCAGACTGACCGGTCGTCCGGTGGCACCCTTGGCGGCATTGCCACGCCAGGCGACGCCGGCGATGTCCAGGTGCGCCCATGGTGTGTCGTCGACGAAGCGTGACAGGAACTGCGCCGCAATGCTCGCGCCACCTTCACGCGATCCGGAATTCGCGACATCCGCGAAATTGCTCTTCAGGCTGTCGCCGTATTCGTCGTCCACCGGCATCGGCCACGCCGTATCCAGCGTGCGCTTTCCGGCGTCGACCAGCGCCTGGCTGAGCTTTTCATCGTTGCTGAACAGTCCCGTATGCAGTCCGCCCAGCGCGACCACGCAGGCACCGGTGAGGGTGGCGACGTCGATCAGACAGCGCGGCTTGAAGCGCCGGGCATAGGTCAGCGCGTCACAGAGAATGAGACGGCCTTCGGCATCGGTGTTGAGAACCTCGATGGTCTGGCCGGACATGCTCCTGACGATATCGCCCGGCCGGGTCGCCGTGCCGCTGGGCATGTTTTCGCAGGCGGGGATGATTGCGGTGACGTTCACTTTGGCGCCCATCCCGGCAAGTGCCGCGATGGCGCCCATCACGCCGGCGGCACCGCACATGTCGTACTTCATCTCGTCCATTTTCGGTGGCGGCTTCAGCGAAATGCCGCCCGTGTCGAAAGTGATGCCCTTGCCGCACATGACGATCGGCGCCGAGCGGGGTGAACCGCCCTTGTACTGCATTACGATCAGCTGCGGAGGTGTGACGCTGCCCCGCGTAACGGAGAGGAATGCGCCCATCCGGAGTTTGGTGATTTCACGCGCTCCCAGCACCCTGGTGGTCAGGCCTGTGTGCCGCTTCGCCAGATCCCGCGCAACGGTAGCCAGATGAGCTGGCGTACAGATGTTGGGGGGGCGGTTGCCCAGGTCGCGGGCCAGATCGGCACCATCCGCCACGGCCGTGCCGTGCGCGATACCACGACGCAGATCGCGAGTGGTGGCCTTGTCCTGCGTGGCGATCGCGAAACGCTTCAGCGCCGCCGCGGGATCCTTGCGACTTTTCATTTCGTCGAACCGGTAGAAGCCGGCGCGGACCGTTTCGACCGTCAGCCGCCCGATCCGGTACGGGTCGGCGTCACCCCGGATCTCGTCCGCCAGATAGTTGGTGGCCTCTTTCTGGTCGGTGTTGCGCAACACCTGAACGGCATTCGACAGCGCCGCGCCGTACCGCTTGGCATTGAAGTCTTCGTGGCGACCGCAGCCCACCAGCAGCCATCGTTCCGCGGCCGTGCCGGTGGTGCGATGTACGAGCAGCGTCCTGCCGGCGCGTCCGGACGCGTCGCCGGAGCGAACCAGTTCCGCTATCAGCCCGTGTGCGGCGCTGTCCATCTGCTTCGCCACGCCACGCAGGCGATTGTCGTCGAACAGCGGCAGGATCGCACAGGCGGTCTTCTGACTGGCTGCTGTGCCGGTTCTGACGGGAAACTCCATACTTTCGCTCCTGGCCAGGCGGGAAATGCAAGCTGCGGCGGTTGACGGGTTGATCGGTGCGGCGCTGATACCGGTCACGGCATTCGACGACGCGTGTGTTATCGTTTCGCGGGTTGCGGCTGCCTGCCGGCAGTCGGCGCGATGCGGCATGCCATGCCTCCGGTGCTGTCGGCTCCGGCGATGTCGCGCCGCCATGCCGTTGCCCGGATACACGCTGCCGCGCAGCGCAGTAGTGTACTCGAATTACCGAATCGATCGGAAACAGTTCGCCAGCGTGAACCTGATCAGCCGCTATGTTTTTCGTGAAATCCTCACTACCTCCCTGGTGGTGATCGCGGTGCTGTTCGTCATCCTGATGAGCAATCAGTTTGCCGAGCTGCTGGCCGAAGCCGCCGCGGACAAGTTGCCGCGCGAAGCGGTTTTCGCGATTTTTGTTCTCACCTCACTGCGTTACCTCGAACTGGTCGTACCGATCGGTCTGTTTCTGGGCATCATGCTGGCGCTGGCGCGCCTGAACCGGGACAGCGAGCGTACCGCTCTGGCGGCCTGCGGCGTGGGCAGTGGCCCGCTGCTCATACCCGTCGGCGCTCTGGCCGGACTGCTCGCCTGTGGCGTCGGCTGGCTGGCCGTCGTACAGGCACCGCAGGCCACGGCCAACATCGATCAGATCCGTGCACAGGCCCGCACATCACTGGGACTGGGGGTGCTCGAACCGGGCAGGTTCTCGGGTGCCGACGCCGACGGCACGGTGATCTACGGTCGCGAAGTGGTTGGCGACGAGCTCAGGGACGTGTTTCTGCAGCGCGAGCGCGATGGCCGTGTGGCGGTCATTCTCGCTGCCCGCGCGCAGAGTGTGCACGACGCGCGCACCGGTCAGCAGGCGCTGATCTTCTATGACGGACGCCGATATGAGGGCGTGCCGGGCCACCGCGACTTCATGATCATGAGCTTTGGTGAACACGGCATTCCGGTCCCGGACGACGATACGGATGACGATGCCGCCCGCAGCGTGCTCACCCGGCCGACCTCGGAACTGCGAGCGTCGTCACGTCCCATTGATCAGGCCGAGTGGCAGTGGCGGATCTCCGCGCCGATTTCGATGCTGATCCTGGCGCTGCTCGCGGTGCCGTTGAGTCGATCGTCACCACGCGATGGCCGCTACGCGCGCGTCGGCGTGGGGCTTCTGATCTACATCTGCTATGCGAATGCGCTGTCGGTTGCGCGGGTCTGGATGGAGCGTGAGCAGGTGCCTGCCTGGGCTGGCCTGTGGTGGGTACACGCGGTAATGGCCTGTCTGGCGCTGGTGCTGGTGCTGCGCGAGGCGGGCTGGACGCGGTCCGCGACACGCGCCACCGGGGCGCGCGGGGGCGCGGCATGAGGTTGCTGCGTCAGTACATCGTGATCTCGGTGCTCAAGGGCGTGGCCACCGTGCTGGCCGCGCTGCTGGCCATCGGCAGCGTAGCCGGTTTCGTTGGTCAGATGAACAGCGTGGGCAGTGGTGACTACGGGCTGAACGACGCAATGCTCTATGTGGTGCTGCGGATTCCGCGTCTGATATTCGAGATGCTGCCAGCCGCGGCGTTGATCGGCGGGTTGCTCAGTCTTGGCCAGATGGCCGTGCATCGCGAGCTGATCGTCATGCGGGCGAGCGGCGTGTCCAATGTCCGTCTGCTGAGTGCGGTGGGAACTGCCGGCGTGTTTCTGATGGTGGTGATGGTGCTGCTGGGTGAGTCGCTGGCGCCTTCGCTCGGCGCCTATGCGCGCGAGATGCGCACGCAGGCCATGCATCAGGATATGGATCTGGCCGATGGCCGCAGCGCCTGGCTTCGGGAAGGCAACCTGATCGTCGGCTTGCGCAGGCAGGGCAGCGACTTCGATGTGCGTGGCGGTTTTCTGCTGTTTGAACTGGGTGATGAAGGCGAACTGCGGCATGTGGCGCGCGCCGATTCGGCCGAAGTCGATAGCGACGGCCGCTGGACGCTGACCAACTATGCGGAGACGTCGTTCGACGACGGCATCGTCGATGCCGTGACGGGCAGCGAGATGCGTCGCGACTACCACCTCAATCCGGAACTCGTCGGTCTGGCAGAAGTGCGCCACGATCTGCTCGATACACCGCGGCTGAAGCGCTATATCGAATATCTCCTGGCCAACGACCTCAATGCCGACCGGTACCTGATCGCCTACTGGTCACGCATGGCCGACGTCGTGGCGGTATTCCTGATGACGCTGCTCGCACTGCCGTTCGTGTTCGGCAGCCTGCGCTCGGCCGGAGCGGGTGCGCGCCTGCTGGTGGGACTGGTCGTCGGCCTGGGTTACTACGTCAGCGGTCAGCTGCTGACGAACACCAGTGAAGTGTTCGCGGTTGATCCGCGCATCGTGGCTTGGGCGCCCGCCGCGCTGCTGCTCGTCATCACGTCGGTCGCCTGTTCGCGCATGCGTTAGCCCGGATGCTTCCATGAACGGTGTTTGCGCCTCCGGGGTAGCCGGTGGGGGCAGCCCCCGGGGTAGCCCAAGGGATAGCTCAAGGGATAGCCCAAGGGGGAGCCGGGCCGTTGCGGAACATTCCCCCTTTCTTTGGGGACGGCGGAAGAGCGTCCGTGCGCCTCGGCCGCGGCCATCCATGGCCGCGGACGCCCGGAGAAAGGGGGATGCTCCGCAACGGCCCGCTTTGACGCGGTCGATGTTCGTGACGCGGTCGCGGTTCATGAAGAGTTCGGGCTGGGCGGTGGGTTCGGGCTGGGCGTGTGCGGCGTTGTCATGCCCACGGTCGTCTGGTGTTCAGTTGCGGCGTGATTTGGGCAGGTGGACGATGCGGGTGCCGCTGACAAGATCGTGCCAGCTGCGTTGCTGCCGGTCGACGAGGATCCACCAGTAGCCGAGGCCGGCCGGCAGGAGCGCCAGCAGGGCCGCGGCGCAGCGCAGCAATGCCCGGCCCCAGCCGGGCGGCTTGCCGTCCGGGCCTTCGATACGCAGGCGCCAGGCCTGCATGCCGAGGGTGCGTCCGCCCTGTGTCCAGCACCACGCGAAGAACAGTACACCGAGGGTGACCAGTCCGGCGCGAAACCACCAGACCCCTGGCTCCACGTCGCGAAAACCGCGGGCGGCCACGACGATCAGTGCGTACACCATCGCGATCGCGACCAGCAGCAGCCAGTCATAGACCAACGCGGCCAGCCGCCGCAGCAGACCGGCGGGTTCAGTGGAAGCGTCGATGGCGGTTTGCGGCGGGGCGATCACTGGGCTGGCGCTCGGTCGGGAATTGCGGCGAGCGGAGTCTAGCAGCCTGTCGGTGAAACGCCATTGCAGCCACCGGACTGCAATCTCCAGCGGTCCGGCATCATCACCAGGCATCACCAGGCATCACCAGGCATCACCAGGCATCACCAGGCATCACCAGGCCGCCGCTGCGGCGACCGGATTGGCGCGCTCAAGGGCAGAGCGGTCGCATAACGCCCGCTGGCGCTCTATTCTGTTGCGGTGCATACCGAGTGGTGCATGCAAACAGGTCCGACGTGGTCATGACCGGCCGCGATGCGGGCGATGGCCATGAGGGGAGTCGGATGGCGGACAGGGAGATTTCGCTGGTGCTAGGCAGCGGCGGGGCGCGCGGTCTGGCGCACGTCGGCGTGATCCGCTGTCTGGAAGAGCGTGGCTACCGGATCCGCTACATTGCCGGCAGCTCGATCGGTGCACTGGTCGGCGGCATCCACGCAGCCGGCAAGCTCGACACCTACGCCGACTGGATCTGCGCGCTGGACCGCCGCAGTGTGCTGCGGCTGCTGGACTGATCGTTCCGTCGTGGCGCCGTCTTCGCCGGCGACCGTATCATCGCCGAACTCAAGTCCCTGATCGGTGATGTGCGCATCGACGAGCTCGACATCGGTTTCACGGCCGTGGCCACCGACGTCAACAGTGAACGTGAGGTGTGGCTCAGCAGGGGCGGGTTGTGGGACGCCGTCCGCGCATCCATGGCCGTGCCGCTGGTATTTCCGCCGATTGAAAGGGGCGAGGAACTGCTCATGGACGGCGGTCTGATCAATCCTGTCCCGATCGCCCCGACGCTCAACAACGACTCGGTGTGGACCTTTGCCGTCGACCTCAACAGCCGGCCGGAGCAGAGCGTTTCGATCACGGACACGGACACGGACACGGACACGGGCACGGACGCCGATGGCGACCATGCGCCAGACGAAGGGCAGGCGGATGACAGCGAACGGCAGAGTGCCATTAACCGCGTGCGTGCCCGTATCGGAGGGTTCGTGGATAGCCTGGTAAGGTCGGACGGCGAGGACTCGACGCGAGTCAACGCCTTCGACATAGGCATGAAAGCAATGGAAGCGACACAGATCACGCTCAGCCGCATGAAGCTTGCCAGCTACTCGCCGAAGCTGATCATTCCGGTGCCGCGCAATCTGTGTACATTTTTCGAGTTCTACCGTGCCGAACAGCTGATTGAGTTCGGTTATCGGCGCGCGGCGAAGACCTTGGACGAAGAGGGGCTTTGAGTACGCACAGGTCCCGGAGCGCTGGCCGGGGCGGCTGGTGACAGGAAACGGCAGGAACTGCGCCCGACAGCCGTTGGGGGTGAGATCTGCGCTCCGGGACGTGATCAGCCTCGTGGAATTTCGTGACCGGCGATTGACAGCAGGATGACGTTTCGATGAACACAGGAACCGATCGGCGGATGCATCGCAGTACGGCCAGGCGGCTGCTGGTCGGCTCGCTGGCTGTGCTGTTCGCGCTGCATGCATGGGGACAGCAACGCTGGATAACCGGGGAGGAACTCGATTTGCGCACTGATGGGCAGGTTACAGAAATTCCGTTACCAACACCGGGCAGTGGCCCAAGCACCGTGGCCATCGCGCCGGATGGCACGATCTGGTTCACGCAGAGCAGCGGCAATCGCATCGGTCGCATGGCGCCGGATGGTTCGGGCTATGCCGAGTACCCGTTGCCGACGCCGGACAGCAGTCCGCGTGTCATGGCACTGGGTGCCGATGGCAACATGTGGTTCTCGCAACACACCGGCAATCGCATCGGGCGCATCACGCCGGCAGGTGAGATCACCGAGTTTCCGATTCCGACGCCGGACAGCTATCCGCGTGCAGTGGCGCTCGGCGCTGACGGCAATATCTGGTTCGGCATGTTCGGGGCGGGCAAGGTCGGCCGGATCACACCGGACGGCGACATCACGGAATTCGACCTGCCAACACCGGCCAGCGGGCCGCGCGCGGTGGCCGCGGGGCCCGACGGCAACATCTGGTTTTCCCAGTTCCATGTCGACCAGGTCGGCCGGATCACGCCGGACGGCGAGGTGACGGAATTCCGGCTGCCGCGGCCGAACTCAGGGCCTGGCGACATCACGGCCGGCGCGGATGGCAACATGTGGCTGATTCTGCTGAACGGCCGCATCGACGGGCGCAACGTGGACGGCAACCGGGTGGTCAGAGTCGGCATGGACGGCAGCATGGCCGAGTTCGACATGCCAGGTTCCCCCGGCACGCCAATCAATGTCGCGGTAGGGCCGGACCGCAACATCTGGTACTCAAAGGGCGACAGCCTCGGCCGAGTGCTGGCGGACGGCACGATGACGGAGTTTCCGGCACCCGGCGGCGGGCGCGTGGTGGGACTGTCGGCCGGCAGCGATCGTCAGCCGCCGGAACGCCTGACGGACAGGTTGTGGTTCACCCTGTCCGCTGGCAACAGCCTGGGATATCTCCTGTTTCGTTGAGTCGGGCCGCCGGTGGCGTGCGCTTTCCACAGCAGGCAGCGCGGCTATCGGAAACAAGTAGCTTGCCGGGAACTTGTAATGACATACTTTCCATATATCATGTAATTTATTGAAAAATAAATATTTATTTCTTTGACGCTTTTTTGACCAATTTGGCAGAAATCCAGCTGGGCTTTGGCCGGGGCGTCGATACAATTCAGTTATCCACGCAGTTATCCACAGAAATTGTGGATTCGGCACAGCCACCACCGACGCCGGCCGGTGCCCGCATCGGGCATGCGGCTGCGGCCGGATGACAGATGGGTCGGCGGTCGACCTGCGCCGGATTCGCCCTCAGCGTGCCAGGTGGGCATTCAGCTCGGCGGCCAGACTGTCGTCCAGAACCTGGCCATCGACCTCGACGCGCGCGAGTTGCAGAGGCTGCGCCTCTTTCGCCGGGGCGAAGGTGCAAACGATGTTGCCCGGGCGTTGTCCGGCGAATACATTCCTGAATTCAAAGTCAAGACGTACGGTCCTCAGTCCGTTGTCGGACCGCGGTCCATCCCGGGCAATGATGCGGGTGGCTGTCGTGGATGCGGTCAGATACTCCACCGCCGACTGACAAGCCCTTGTCTCGGGCGCCTGCACGAACCGCGGCCACATCCAGGACAGCAGCCAGGCTAGCACCAGCGCCGCTGCCACCGGCAGTGAATATCGCGCTGCCGGGGGCAGCCTGCGGAAGAATCGTGCGCGCATGTCTGGCTCCCTGTGACCCGGTGAACGCTAACGCCCGCGCCGCATCGGCGCAATGCCGGCAGACGGCCCCGAGGCCGTGCGACGCAGGTGCACAGGGGGCTGCCGCGGAAATGGACGAAGATGGCAGGCGATACGCTATGAAATCGGTTGTAGCAACGGCCTGTAGCGCGATATAGTCGGCACACCGGTAGGCGCGAGCGCGGCGAGAGCTGCAGCATGCGGAAAGGGGGAGCATTACCGGTTGGAGGGCCCGCTTCGGCGGGCCTTCCTGTAAGCGCCGTCTTCGCACGGGCAGGCGATCGCACACGCAGGCGATGCGTCAGCAACCCGCCGGTGCCGGGAATTCAGGTTCGCGCGTCAGTTCAGCACGCGCGTCAGTTCAGCACGCGCGTCAGTTCAGCAGATCAGTCTGAAAGATGCCGGGCCGGCGCATCGGCGGGCAGATTGCGTTTGTTCCAGGTGTGGGCGAATGTGCCGATCTGATCAGCCGGCATCGCCCGTGCGATCAGGAACCCCTGCGCCGAGTCGCATTCCACTGATTCCACGTACGCCAGTGCTTCGCGGGTCTCCACGCCTTCCGCGCATGCGGTCATGCCCAGTGCATGAGCCAGGCTTACGGTCGCACGGATGATCGCCTTGGCCTCGTTGTTCTTTGGTGCATCGACCAGGAACCGTCGATCCACCTTCAGCTCGCTGAACGGCAGATCATAAAGCTGTTGCAGGGACGAGTAGCCGGTGCCGAAGTCGTCAATGGACAGACCTGCGCCTGTCATACGCAGGCGCAGACAGGCATTCTTGGCGCGCTGGGAGTTTTCCATCGCGGCCGATTCGGTGATTTCCAGCGTGATGTTGGCGCCGTTGACCTTGTGCGAGGCCAGGAGATCCTTGAAGTGTTCGGGAAACTCGTCGTCGCGAAAGGTGCTGGCGGGAATGTTGATGGCCAGATTGAGCCGGCGACCCTGCTCGGACCACTGGGCGGCCTGGCGCACGCATTGCTCGAGGACCACATGCGTGAGGTCGTCCATCAGCCCCGCAGTCTCGGCAAGGCCCAGGAAATCGCCGGGCAGCAGAAGTCCGTACCGGGGGTGCTCCCAGCGCACCAGTGCTTCGGCGCCGCGCACGACCCAGTGCCCGTTCTCGCGCCAGACCTTGGGCTGATAGCGCATGGCCAGCTGCCCCTCCTGGATGGCGGTGCGGATCTCGTCCGCCTTCAGCAGTGCGCCATGGCCGATGGCCTTGGCCAGCGCATCCTCCAGTTCGCGCAGGCGTATCGGCTTCTGCAGCACGCAGAACACATCGACGCCGGTTGAACGACCGACATTCTCGGCAGCCCGCAGCACGCGCTGATCCATGCCGCTCATGACGATCACCCGCGTGCTCGGACTCAGCTCGCTGATGCGGCGCAGCAGTTCTATGCCGTCCGCGTTCGGCATTTTCAGATCGAGTATCAGCAGGTTGGGGCGGAACAGCGCGATGGCGTCGGCGAAGTGTTCGGGTTCGACGAGACTGCGCACGGTGAAACCGATGCGCGAGGCAACCCGTTCCACATAGGTGCAGATCTGCGGCTCATCGTCGACGACCAGCAGTCGTGGCGCATGATCGTCGGAATCGACCCCGAAATAGCCGTCGGGATCGGTCATGCGCCGGCCGTCAATGGAGTCCGCAATGGCCACTGCTGTTCCCCGCCTTGTTCGCGGCAGATCTGTGACATGCCGCGTTGGAGCCTTGATATCTGCTTCCTTGTGAAGTTTCAAGCATCGCAGTTTCCATAATGGGATGCGTGGACCCAGGTCACAGATGTCGCGGCCCTTGTGAGGTGCCGTCTCCGTTGCCGGCCAGTGCGTGACTGATCGCTCTGGCGAGTTCGGCCTTCCGGTAGGGCTTGCCCAGCAGGGGGAACTCGCCCTGCACGGCCGCATGTTCCTCGGAAAAGCCCGAAGTCAGGAGAACGCCGAGATTCGGGAGCTGTGCTCTTGCCTGACGGGCAAGCTCGATGCCGTTCATGCCGCCCGGCATCACCAGGTCGGTGAGCAGCAGGTCGATGTCTTCGCCATGCTGCCGGAGCATTGCCACGCCCTCTGGACCGGAAGCGGCTTCCAGCGTCTGATAGCCAAGCTCGCGCAGCGACGTGATCACGAGTTTGCGTACAGCGTCGTCGTCCTCGACGACAAGGATCCGCTCGGCGTTGCCACTGTGGTCGCGCAGCATGCGCATGGTATTGGTGGCCACTTCGCCGTCGCTGGCGTCGGCTTCCGGCAGGAACAGCTTCACCGAAGTGCCGTGGCCTGGTTCGCTGTACACACGTGCATGACCACCTGACTGCTTCAGCAGACCGTACACCATGCTCAAGCCAAGCCCGGTGCCCTTGCCACGCTCCTTGGTGGTGAAAAATGGTTCGAAAGCCTTGTCACGGACGTCCGCTGTCATGCCGACACCGGAATCTTCGACCTCGATCATGACGTAGCGTCCAGGTCGCACATCCGGTCGTGCGCTGGCATAGCGATCGTCGGCCTTGAACTGGCCGGTGCGAATATGCATCGTGCCACCACGGGGCATGGCATCGCGGGCGTTGATGGCCAGATTCAGCAGCGCATTCTCCAGCTGGCCGGGGTCGACCCTGACCAGTGGCAGATTGACGTCCCTCGTGATTTCGATCGAGATGTCTGCGCCCAGGGTGCGTCGCATCAGGCTTTCCATGCCCGTGATCAGATCGTTCACGGAAGTCAGTTCCGGCGCCAGCATCTGTTTGCGCGAGAATGCCAGCAGCCGTTGACTGAGCTCGACGCCTCGCCAGGCCGCCTCCATGGCTTCTCCGACATACTCGCTGAAGTCGAGGTTGTTCTCCGTCATGGATGCGAGCAGCTCGAGATTGCCGATCACGACCGTGAGCAGGTTGTTGAAATCGTGCGCCACGCCGCCGGTGAGCTGACCCAGAGCGTCCATCTTGTGCAGCTGCTGCAGTTCCGAACGCAGCAGGCGCCGCTCGGTGATGTCCGTGACGAAGCCCTGTAGCAGCGTCTGCCCGTTGTCGTCGCGGACGGCGCGGCCGCGTTCCCAGACCATTTTTTCCTGACCCCCTGCGGTGCGCATCCGATACTCGATTTCGTATTCGCGGCCGTCACGGACCGCTGCTGCGATTTCCTCGACAATGCGCGGCAGGTCGTCGGGATGCGTGATGCCGGCGGGCGTGGGTTCGCCCGGGGCGAGCAGTGCCTCCGTGGTGTAGCCGGTGAGATTGAAAGCACCGGCGCTGACGTACTCCAGCGCCCACTCTCCGTCCTGCCGGCAGCGATACACCATCCCCGGGAGGTCGTTGAGCAGGTCGACCAGCGACTGGCTGATGACGGTCACGCCACGGGCCGCGGCATGGACCAGTCCGCCCTCCAGACCGCTGGTCAGCGTCCATGCAAGACTCCGGTGGCCGCCATCCCGGTGTCGTACCCGGTTTTCGAGCTGGACGCTGCCTGGGCCGCTGCTGAGTGTATCGAAAGCTCCGGCGGCGGCCGCACGGTCGTCCGGGTGCACGACATCCAGGAAGTCCGTCGATAGGAGTTCCTGTTCCGACCAGCCAAGCGTGCGTGAAAACGCAGGGTTGACGCGCACGAACCGGCCGCCGGCGTCGACGATGCAGAGCATGTCGGTGGCGACGTTGAAAATGAGGTCGAAGTCGTGCATTGCCGGAATCAGGAAATTATCCTTTTTAGAGCTGCACCATCGTAGCGCGTTTGCGGCAACCGGGGAGTGACTTCAGTCACAGCGGACCGAATCATCGGATGTCGCCGGTGCAGTCGCCAAACAGCGGATCTGGCGGCATAATCGGCTGGGCGGCTCAGGTCCGGCTGCGTTTGGGGGAGCAATGACAATGACAATGGCAGGCTGCAGGCGCACGCGTGGTGCGTGGGTTCTGGGTCTGGCCGGCACCATGATGCTGGCCGGAGTGGCGATCGCGGATGAGCGGCCGGACTTTTCCGGTGTATGGACCAATTTCGGCGGTCCGGGTTTCGGCGGCGCGAGGTGGCCGCAGAACGCGCCGTTCACCGACGAGGCGCGCGCGAAGGTTGCCGACTATCGTCGTCTGGTGGACGGTACCGGTGCGACGCCGGGTGAATACTGTGTCGGCACCGGCATGCCCGGTTCGATGCTCGGTTCCGGCGCCTACCCCATGGAAATCATCCAGCGCCCTGAGCAGATCACCATCATCTACGAGGCGCACACCGAGATCAGGCGCGTCTATATGGATGGTCGTGATGTCGACGTTGGCGATCTGTTCCCTACGCGCAACGGGTTTTCCACCGGCTATTGGGACGGCGACACGCTGGTGATCGAAACGTTTGCGCTGATGGAGCAGGTCGATCAGGCGGCCGCCCACAGCGATCAGGCACGCATCGTGGAGCGCTACACACTGGGCCGCAATGACGCCGGCCGCAGGATCATTAGCGCCGAGCTGACGATGACGGATCCGGTGTTCTACACCGCGCCGGTGACGGTAACCAAACAGTGGGCGGAGCTTGCGAACGGACGCATGCTGCACTACGAATGCAACGAGCCGGACTGGGAGGACTTCCTCAATCAGCGGCGCCGTGAGATCGAATAGCCGTGGCGCGCCGTGCTCAACACGCTGCGCCGCAGAGGCGCCACAGAATTCCATATATCAGGGGGACAGTATGAAGTCGTTTTCGTTGGCCGCCACGGCGCTGGTACTGATGGGCGCGGTCGGGCTGGCATCGGCCCATCATTCGGCAGCGCAGTTCGATTTTCAGCAGACCGTGGAGCTCACCGGCGTTGTCAAGGAATGGCGGGTAGCCAATCCGCACATTCACCTCGTAATGGAAGTGACGGATGAATCAGGCACGCGCGACATCGAGTTCGAGGGCCACAGCCGGAACAATGTCTACCGCCGGGGCTGGCGGCCTGATCTTGTCGCGGTCGGCGACACGATCACGATTGGTATCGCACCCACCCGGTCCGGCGAGGATGGCGGCTATGTCCAGTTTTTCCGCACGAAGGATGGCGAGGAGTTCTAGCAGCCTGTCGGACTCAGGCTCACCGACGGCGGCGCGCGGGAATCGGTTCATGTTCCCGGTCGTCCTCGTTAAATAGTCACCACGATTCGCCTCGGACGATCGAAAATCTGTCCTCGCTCCCGACGCGCCTCGCTACGATGCCCTGAATCCGACAGGCTGCTAGTCGCTGCGGCTGCTATCGCTGTCGAAAGTCGGCCTGTCGAAAGTCGGCCTGTCGGGGATGGCGTCTGCGGGGAGGTTCAGAGCGCCCGGTTCCAGTGGGGGCAGTTCCGGCCGCGTGAGCGGGATTTCGGTCGCGGGCGTCGCCTCCGTGTCGAGTTCGGGAAGCTCCGGTCGTGTCTGCACGGTCGGGCGGGGCGGTGGCCGCCTGCGGCCCGTATACGGATGGAAGTCGCTGACGCCGAAGTACTGCACCGGATCCTGAACGGCCAGGTGATTGGCTGCCCGATTCATCATCAGCAGAAGAGCGGCCGTGACGACCAGCGCACCTGCGGTGGCGAATAGTAACCTCTTGATCATGAGCGGTTATTCTGGCTTTCAGCGTGACTGTTGAAGTCGCGGCTCCGACGGACCGCGCGGCTGTGGCTGTGACGATCTTACCTCACCCGTATTGTGCTGATAGACAATCGTCGTGGGGTGATGGTTTCGTTCGCGGCCGGGTTTGGGTCATTGTGGGGATACGGCCTATCATGCGCCGGGCCTTTTCGCGCCGGAAGCGGTGCTCACCAGTCGTATTTTGAGGGATGCACGCGATGCAGGGAAAGATTGCCTTCGAGGAACACGTCGCGATCGACGAAACGCTGGAGCAGACGCGTCGCTATGCCGGGGACTCGGGCATCTGGGACGAGTTCACCCGCCAGATTCTCGACGTGGGCGATGAACGCCTCGAGCGTATGGATCGCACGGGCATACAGTTCGCGATCCTGTCGTTGAACGCGCCGGGGCTGCAGCGTATTCCCGATGCTGTTCGGGCCATGGACGTGGCGCAAAGGGCCAATGACCACCTGGCCGCGACCGTGGCCGCGCATCCCGAGCACTATGCCGCGCTCGCCGCACTGCCCATGCACGACCCCGCGCAGGCTGCTGCCGAGCTGACCCGTTGCGTCAGGGACCTTGGCTTCAAGGGGTGCATGGTCAACGGCTTCCAGCAGGTGGGCAGCGAGGACGATGTCCGGTACTACGATCTGCCGGAGTACCGTGAGTTCTGGGCCACCGTCGAGGAGCTGGACGTGCCGTTCTACCTGCATCCCCGCATGCAGATACCGTCGCGGGCGCAGAACTACGAAGGGCATCCGTGGCTGATGAGCGCTCCCTGGGGGTTCGCGGTGGAAACGTCAATCCACGCGCTGCGCCTGTGCGGTTCGGGCATGTTCGACGACTACCCCGGGCTGCGCATCTGCATCGGCCACCTGGGCGAGAACATCCCGTTCGGTCTGTGGCGGCTCGACGCGCGCATGCGGTTCTCGCGCCGCGGGTATCGCGGACAGCGGCCGCTGGGCGACTATTTCCGCGATCACTTCCATATCACCACCAGCGGCAACTTCGATGACGCCGCGTTGCGCTGCACGCTGGAGGTGATCGATCCGGCCAAGGTCCATTTCAGCGCCGACTATCCCTTCGAGAAAATGGAGGACGCGGCGGACTGGTTCGATGCAACGACCGTCGTTTCCGACGAACAGCGACAGGCCATCGGCCGCGGCAACGCGATACGGCTGTTCAAGCTGGATCTGGACTGACCGCGCGCCTCGCCCAAAAAAGCGGAACTGGGTCATTGTCTCTTCGCGCGGGTCTTGCGACACTTCGCAGTTGATAGCCTCCGGGGGAGGAGTGCGGAAGCCGTCATGCCGTCCTTAGCAGTCATCAGGATTGCCGTCGCCGTGTGCGCCGTGCTTTCGGCGGCCGGCTGCGCGTCGACATCCGTGAGCCGTGGCTCAGGCGGGGCGGGCGCTGTCGGTATCGCGCAGGCGGGCGCACTGCGTGCGCAGCCGCAGGTCAGCGTTCGCTCGAATGCGCCGATGGTCGGTGCGGTCGAACTCAAGCTGCAGGGCGCAATGCCGGCTGTCGGCAATACATCCGCCGCGGCCGTTGCCAGCGACTTCAGCATTGGTGACCGGCGTTCGCCGGTCAGCTATCAGGTCAGCTATGCATTGTCGCCCGGCGATGTACTGTCGTCGATCGGATCGAATATCTCCCGTGCGCCTACCGGCATCGCGCGCCAGCGAACGCGCCAGCAGATCTCGCTGAATACTCCGGCACTGATGGGTGCGCCGGTGCGTGTGAATCTGTCCACCGAAACCAATGGCAGCTGGACCACGGCAGGCGGGTATCGCGCCTCCCAGCGCGAGCGTGCCGAGCTGCGATGGTCGAAGAAGCGTGCCGATTTCGCTCTGCAGTGGAGTGGTGTCGGCGTACAGAACGATCAGACGACCGCACTCAACTGCGATCTGCAGGGGACCGTCCGCCTGCCATTCGCGGCCGCGCAGGGGCAGCCTGGCCGCTCGCTGAATTTCTCCGGGCGCGATTGCGCCGTCGGTGCGCCGCGGGCTGCCCAGCTTGGGCTGGGTGCGACGTTCTGGGGCGTCGGGCATGCGTGGACGGGGTCGGGTCTGGACAGTGAAATACGCCTGTCGATGATCAGCCCGCTGGTTGACGCGGGCAGGATCGCGCCCGTCTACGATCCGGCATACGAGCTGGACCTTCGGCACAGCCGTCAATACGGCAGCTGGCGCGCGAGTGCCCGCGTGGCGATGCGGCAGTCCGCAAGCATTGCTTACCTGCCAGCCGGTGCCGGCACACGCTGGCCGGGTGGCAGCGAGCCGCATGTGACCTGGGCCGCTGACACCTCGCTGGCCCGTGAACTGAAACTGGTGTCGCTGTCGGCATCGTGGACCCATGGCGCGGATCCGTTATGGTTCCTGGGCAATGCCGGCACCCGTACCGACCGGCTGGGCCTCGGGCTGGATCTTTCCGAACTCGCCGGACAATGGCTTCCCGAATATCATCCGCAGTTGGCCATACGCTGGCGCTGGTCACAGACGCAGTCGGCCCTGGTTTCGCAGCGAACGGCCAGCGAGCTGGCGGTGTCCATGTCGGTGAGGTGGTAAACTGCGGGCCCCGCAGGCCACCGGCGACCTCAACGTCAGAACATGGCCAGCGATCCGTTCAGCCGTTGACCGTCATCCCGTCATTGCGATGTCTCCATGTTGCCGATGCCGCACCATTCGCCGCTGATCCTTGGCGACATTGTCATTGACCCGCCGCTGCTGCTGGCGCCAATGGCCGGTGTCACCGACAAGCCCTTCCGCATCCTGTGCAGGCGGCTTGGCGCCGGATACGCCGTGTCGGAAATGACGACCTCCGATCCGCGGCTGTGGAGTTCGCGCAAGAGTCGACTGCGCATGGACCATGGCGGCGAGCCCGAGCCATTCGGTGTGCAACTGGCCGGCGCGGACCCCGTGGTGCTGGCGGAAGCTGCCCGCCATAACGTCGGCCTTGGCGCGCGCACCATCGACATCAACATGGGGTGCCCGGCGAAGAAGGTCTGCAATGCCTGGGCGGGCTCCGCGCTGATGCGGGATGAGCCGCTGGTCGAGCGGATACTCTCCACCGTGGTGAAGGCGGTGGACGTGCCGGTGACGGTGAAAATCCGCACCGGATGGCATCGTGATCACCGAAACGCGGTTCGCATCGCGACGATCGCCGAGCAGGCGGGGATCGCCGCCATCGCCATCCACGGTCGTACCCGCGACATGCACTACTCGGGCGATGCCGAGTACGACACCATCGCCGCGGTGCGGCAGACGGTGAGGATGCCGGTGATCGCCAACGGCGACATCGACTCTCCGGCGAAGGCGCTCGACGTTCTGCGCCACACCGGCGCCCATGCGCTGATGATCGGCCGCGCGGCACAGGGTAATCCGTGGATTTTCCGAGAGATAGGGCATTATCTCGAAAGTGGCCTGATGTTGCCGCCGCCGTCTCGGGAGCAGGTGCGGGACGTGATGATCGGTCATGTGAACGCGCTGTATGCGTTCTACGGCGAATACACGGGCGTTCGCATCGCGCGCAGGCATCTTGGCTGGTACATGCGTGGCCGGTCCGATGAGCCGGCGTTCCGCGCCGCCGTCAACGTTGCGGAGTCCGCGGATGAGCAGCTCGAACGGATCCGGGCGTACTTCTTCCGGGAGCCGGAACGGCACATGAACGAGGTCGTACACCTGCCGTTCCGGCAGGCCGATCGGAAACCGGCGGGCATCATCGGCGTCAAGACGGGTCTGCCAGCCGTTCAGCCGTAGCGAACACCTGGGCGACGCAGTCGGGGGTACATGGCGGGGTATATGGCGCTCCCTACGAGAATCGAACTCGTGTTTCCGCCTTGAGAGGGCGGCGTCCTGACCGCTAGACGAAGGGAGCGCTGGTGCCAGATTCGGGCCAAGCCTGCTATGATATCCGGGTTTAGGGGACGGTAAAAGACCACGGAATCGGATTGAACGACACGGAACCGCAGCCACACCGTGCCCCCACGGTCATTCCACGCTCAGAACACTCTATCAGCCGGGCCAACGTCTCCAGCAATGCGCTGAAGGTGCTGTATCGGTTGAAGAATGCCGGCTTTGCCGCGTTCCTCGTGGGCGGTGGGGTGCGCGACCTGCTTCTCGATCGCCACCCGAAGGATTTCGACGTCGTCACCGACGCGCATCCTGAGCAGGTGAAGCAACTGTTTCGCAACTGCCGGCTAATTGGCCGACGGTTCAGGCTCGCGCATGTGCGATTCGGGCGCGACATCGTCGAGGTCGCCACGTTCCGGGCCAGCAGCGACGAAGAGGGCAGGGAGCACTCCGAGTCCGGACGCATCATTGCCGACAATGTCTACGGCACCGTCGACGAGGACATCTGGCGCCGCGATTTCACCGTCAATGCGCTGTACTACAACATTGCCGACTACAGCATCTGGGATTACACCGGCGGGGTCGAAGACGTACGTCACCGCACGCTGCGACTGATTGGCGATCCGGCCACGCGTTATCGTGAAGACCCGGTGCGCATGTTGCGGGCGGTGCGTTTCGCCGCCACGCTGGATTTCTCTATCGCACCTGGGTCCGCCGCGCCGATTCGCGAACTCGGCAACCTGCTCGGCGACGTTCCGCCGGCTCGTCTGTATGAGGAGCTGCTCAAACTCTTTCATATCGGCACAGGTCGCCGCGCGTTTGACCTGCTGCTCGAGTACGACCTGCTTCGTTACCTGTTCCCGGCTACCCAGAAAGTGCTCGACGTTGAGCATGACGGCCCGGGGCGACGCCTGATCAGCATTGGTCTGGACGGTACCGACGCCCGCATCGCCGCGGACAAACCTGTGACGCCGATGTTTCTGTTCGCCGTGATGCTGTGGCCCGCTATTCGTGCGCTGGCCGGGAAACTGGTCGATCAGGGGCGAAACGAGGTGGAAGCGCTGGCGACTGCGTGTCACGATATCGTTGCCGCACAGCAGGATCATGTTTCAATTCCCAAACGCTTCAGTGCACCGATGAAAGAGATCATCGTCATGCAGCGGCGGTTTCTGACCCGCAAGGGATTGCGGGCCGCGCGACTGCTGCAGCACAAGCGATTTCGTGCCGCCTACGACTTTCTGTTGCTGCGCAGCCAGGTGGGGGAGGTCGATCCCGAGCTTGTCGCCTGGTGGACCGAAGTGCAGACACTGAGCCCCGCGGAGCAGCGTGACGCCTTCGGCATGACACGCGCCCGCTCGCAGCGACGTCGGCGGGGGCGACGCAAGGGCGGTCGCGGCGATTCGTCCGCCGATTCGTCCGTCGACTCGAACGCCGGCTCGGGTTCCGACGCCAGCCCCGACGCCGGTGAGACCAGATGACGGCTCACGCCGAACTGACCGAATCGCCTGAATCGCGCGCCAGTCGCACGCAGAAGCCGCCCGCCACGAGGGAGGTCGTTGCCGGTGAGGGGGATGTCATCAAGCTGGACGGTCCGCGCTACATTGTGGTTGAGGGGCCGATTGGCGTTGGCAAGACCAGTCTGGCGCGACGTCTGGCGCGCAGTTTCGCCAGTGAACTGATTCTGGAGGAAGCCGACCAGAACCCGTTCCTGGAGCGTTTCTATCGCAATCCCGGGCACGCTGCACTGCCCGCCCAGCTGTACTTTCTGCTGCAGCGTGCGAGGCAGATCGAGCGGCTGCATCAGAGCGACCTGTTCGCTCCGGTCCGCGTCTCCGATTTCATGCTGGAGAAGGACCGACTGTTTGCCGAGCTCACTCTGGATTGCAACGAGCTGGGGTTGTATCAGCAGGTGGCCGACACGCTGGCCCTGGATGCGCCGTCGCCGGATCTGGTCATCTACCTGCAGGCACCGGCATCGGTGCTGATCCGGCGCATCGCCAGTCGCGGCATTGCTTACGAACAGCAGATCGATGCCGCCTACCTGGAGAAGCTCGGTGAGGCGTATGCACGGTTCTTTCATGAGTACGATGCATCTCCGCTTCTGATCGTCAATGCCACATCGATCGATCCCATCCATCGTGAATCGGACTATCAGGAACTGCTGGCAACGATTCTCAAGTTCCGCCGCGGACGCCATTTCTTCAATCCCGCCACAGACAACTTCGCCTGAGCGACACGAGGTTCGACCATGTACAAACAGCTGCAGCAGCGCGACATGGACTCTCCGCCGATCAACATCGGTACGCTGCGTGAATCGAAACAGGCGCGCGAACCGATCGCCTGTCTGACGGCCTATGACGCAAGCTTCGCCCAGCTCGTCGACTTGGCTGGCACGGATGTGGTGCTGGTTGGTGATTCGCTGGGCATGGTGATTCAGGGGCACGGGACCACCGTGCCGGTGCGGATGGAGGATGTGATCTACCATTCGCGAGCCGTCGCGCGCGGTATCCGACGCGCATTCCTCATCGCGGACATGCCTTTCATGAGCTATACGACTCCGGTGCAGGCGCTCGACAACGCTGTTCGTCTGATGCAGGAGGGTGGTGCGATGATGGTCAAGCTGGAAGGCGGCCACGGCCAGCTGGAAGTCGTCGAGTATCTGGCCCGGCACGACATTCCGGTCTGTGCGCATCTTGGACTGAAACCGCAGTCCGTCCACAAGATCGGCGGTTTCCGGGTGCAGGGGCGCGACCGTGACAGGGCGGAAAGCATGGCTCGTGATGCGCAGTCACTGGAAAGCGCCGGCGCCGACATTGTGTTGCTGGAGTGCGTGCCGAATGAGGTAGGGCGAACAATCACCGAGTCGCTGCGCATCCCGGTCATCGGCATCGGTGCGGGCCCGGACGTCGACGGCCAGATTCTCGTGCTGTACGACATCCTCGGTATCACGCAGGGCCGCACACCCAGGTTCGTGAAGAACTTCATGACCGGTCATGACTCGCTGCTGGAAGGCATTCGCGCCTATGTGCAGGCGGTCCGGCAGCGTACCTACCCGGCCGGAGAACACTGCTTCTCCTGATACAATCCCGCACTGATTTCGCTTCGGGGATGTCGATGCCGCCGGACATCGTTTGTCAGGTTGATGATGTGCGCAGGTTGATCGCGCGGTGGCGCGCCGCGGGCGATCGCGTTGCGCTGGTGCCGACGATGGGCAATCTTCACGACGGCCATATCAGTCTCGCCCGTCTTGCACGTGAACATGCCGACCGTGTGCTCATGTCGGTCTTCGTGAATCGCACCCAGTTCGGCGCGGATGAGGACTTCGGGACTTATCCGCGCACCCTGAATGACGATCGTCGACTCGCGGATGAAAGCGGTGCCGTGGACGCGCTGTTTGCGCCTGACGAGCATGGCATCTACCCATTCGGCACGTCCGATGCGGTTGGCGTGACCATGCCCGCGCTCGCCGGAGAGCTGTGTGGCGCCAGTCGACCGGGTCATTTCGATGGCGTTGGTTCAGTGGTGTGCCGGTTTCTCAATATCACTCAGCCGGATGTGCTGGTGCTGGGCCGCAAGGACTATCAGCAGCTCAGGCTGCTGGAGCGCATGGTGGCGGATCTGCATGTTCCCGTGCGCGTCGTATCCGGCGCCACCCTTCGCGAAGCGGATGGCCTGGCGCTGAGCTCACGCAATCGCTATCTGTCCGGCGATGAACGCAGGCGTGCTCCGGCACTGCACGCCGTGCTTGTGAGGGCGGCGCATGCACTGCTGGCGTGTGATGTCCTGGGCGCGGAGGTGGTGGACACGGTGGTGTCGAAGGCGCTACAGGATCTTCGTGAGGCGGGTTTCCGAACCGACTACGTGGAAGCCCGTCGTGCCGACAATCTGGCTGCGGTGCAGGCCGGTGACCGTAGCGAAGAGCTAGTCGTGCTGGCTGCCGCCTGGCTGGGCCGCGCGCGCCTGCTCGACAACGTCACGGTAGCGGACGCGCTGCCGGATGCCGCCGTGTCACGCCCGTCGGGTACCGGCTAGCGGCGGATCGATGATCGCAACGCGATCGCGCCCTTTGGCCTTGGCCTGATACATCGCGACATCCGCGCGTTGTACCAGTGACTCCAGATCGTCATGGGGGGACGCGATCGTTACGCCAACGGATATCGTGATCGGTACTTCCGTGTTTTCTATATGCGCATTCTGCAGCGCGCGCCGCAGTCGTTCGGCAGTCTGCAGCGTCTGTTCCGCGGTGGTGGAAGGCAACATTACCGAGAACTCGTCGCCGCCGAATCGTGCGATCAGGTCGGTTGGCCGCAGGTGCTCGCGCAGTATCGCCGCAACCATGGCCAGAATACTGTCTCCGGCGACATGCCCGTGACGGTCGTTGAGCCGTTTGAAGTGATCCACGTCGATCATCATCAATGCGACCGGCGCCGCGTCGCGTTGCGATCTTTCCAGTTCGCGAGCGAACAGCGATTGCATGCCGTGGCGATTGTTGACGCCGGTCAGGGCATCGGTATTGGCATTGCGTTCCGCGCGCTTGAGCACACCGAGACTGGACGCGATGAATTCATTGTCCGAGCGCACCCGCTCCGACAGGACGACGAGCAGATTCTTGGCGAACGCGTGGGACCGATCCACCATGCGCCACAGCAGTTCGTGACTGAATACCATCAGATGGGACTCCTCGGTCGCGAACACCCATGCTGATGGGTCCCGACTTTCGATCAGAGACATTTCGCCGGCGCAGCAGCCGATGGTGATATTCGCCACTTTCTGAGCGTCTCTGGAGCCCAGGCGAACTTCCAGTCCGCCACTGAGCACGATGTAGACGCAGTCATTGGCGCGATCCGGGGACAGGAGCAGTTCGCCCGCCTTGATATCCATGCGCGTACTCTGGTTGAGCAGGTCCGATACGGTCTGGGGTTCCACGTCACGGAACAGCGCGATGCTGCGCAGCAAGGAGCGACGGAAGTCGGATTCCGACATGTCCTGTTGAATAAGCGTGTCGACCGTGCCCATGGCAATGAGTTGTTTGTCCGCAACGTACGTATTGTAGATGTCCGCAGCCGCCATGCAGTGACGCAGTGCGCAGTCTCGCAGGTGATGCGAGGGCACCATGTTCAGTGCGTTTTCATATCCAGAAGGGGTGTCAGGAGGGTGTCGACAGACTGCGTGAGTCCTGCTCATCCAGCGCCCAGCGCACGTGCTCGCGCACCATTTCGGAGCCATGGTGGAGTCGCGTCGTCAGTGCCGTGCGCGCCTGTTCCACACCATCGGCGTTGCCCAGCGCGACCGCGATGTTGCGCAACCAGCCGTCGTAACCGGGGCGTCGCAATGCACTGCCTTCGGTGCGTTGACGCCATTGTGCTTCACTCCAGCTGAATAGCTCCGTGAGGGCAGGCGCATCCAGCCCATGGCGAACAGAGAAGTCCGCGACGGTTGCGGTACCGGCGAATTTGTTCCATGGACAGAACAGCTGGCAGTCGTCGCAGCCGAAGATGCGATTGCCTATCGCGCGCCGGAACGCCACGGGAATGCTGCCGCGCAGTTCAATCGTGAGATAGGAAATGCAGCGTCGCGCGTCGAGTTCGTACGGTGCGACGATCGCATTGGTGGGGCACACGTCCAGGCATACCCGGCAGGTGCCGCAGTGATTGCCCGTGGGGAGGTCCTCCGGGAGCGGTAGGTCTGTGTAGATCTCGCCCAGAAAGAACCAGGAGCCGGCGTTGCGGTTGATCAGATTGGTGTGCTTGCCTATCCAGCCGATGCCGGCATTGCGCGCCAGCGCCTTCTCCAGTACCGGAGCGCTGTCGACGAAAACCCGGTAGCCGAACGGCCCGCAGATGGATTCCACCGTGTCGGCAAGTTTCTGCAGTCGGCGACGCATGACCTTGTGGTAGTCGCGTCCCAGGGCGTAGCGCGAGATGTACGCAAGACCCGGGTCGCCCAGCACCGCTTCGGCGGGTGCGCTGCCGGCAGGCCAGTTGTTCATGCGCGCACTGATGACTCGCACGGTGCCCGGTACCAGTTGGTCGGGGCGACTGCGTCTGGTGCCGTGGCGCGCCATGTAGTCCATCTCGCCATGTCGTCCCAGCGACAGCCAGCGCGTCAGGTGCGCCTGGTCCGCGGCGAGATTCGTGCCGCTGATGCCGATCTGTTCGAATCCCAGGGCTTCACCGGCGGACTTGATCGTGCGGGCGAGTTCAGCGAGCTGTTCGTCGTTGACGGTCTGCATGTCCTGTATTGTGCCGGGACCGGCCGGGGGATGCTGTCAGTATAATGGCCGCGATGAAATTTCCGACAAGCTGCCGCCGAAACCGGCGTCGCGCGCCGCACGATACACTGCCTGAGGACGTTTATGGCGTTGATCAGGTCAGGGCACTGGATCGGCGCGCCATCGAAGCGGATGGTGTGCCCGGCTACGAACTGATGTGTCGCGCGGGTCGGGCCGCACTGAGGGTGGTGCGCGAGTTCTGGCCCCGTGCCTCCCGGCTGGTTGTTGTCTGCGGATCGGGCAACAACGCCGGAGACGGCTATGTGCTTGCACGCCTGGCCGCTCGCGGCGGCTATGCGGTGCGGGTACTGGCGGTGGGCGATCCCGGGAAACTGACAGGGGATGCGTCGCTGGCGTGGCGGGATTGCGCGGCCGCATCGGTGCCGATAGCGCCGTTCACCGCGCAGGCCGGCGACGGTGTCATGGTCGACACGGCAGCCGACGTGATCGTCGACGCGCTGCTCGGCACCGGAATATCGCGCCCGCTCAGTGAGGCCTGCGCCCGCGCGGTGAGCTGGATCAACGCTGCCGGATGTCCGGTGCTGGCGCTGGATGTACCCAGCGGTCTGAATGCCGACAGCGGGCAGGTGCTGGGCGACGTCGTCCGGGCAACGGTCACGATTACCTTTGTGGGCCTCAAGGCGGGTCTGTTTCTTGGTGCCGGACCGGATGTCAGCGGCCGACTGCGCTTTGACGGCCTGGGGGTCGGTCCGGGCGCGGGCCCGCCGCTGCTGCGCAGGTTGTGTACACCGCTGATCACACAGGCACTGCCTGCGCGCCGCCGCAGTGCGCACAAGGGGGACCACGGGCGTCTGTTGCTGGTGGGCGGTGGTCCGGGTATGCCCGGCGCCATCCGCCTAGCTGCCGAGGCGGCGCTGAGATCGGGAGCGGGCCGGGTGACTGTTGCGACACATCCGGAGAATCGCACCGCCATCACCGCCGCCCGGCCCGAAATCATCTGTCACGCCGTGAAGGCAACCTGGCCGGAAGCCGCGGGGCCGGCGGAAGAGCACGACTCCGGCGGACCTCGCACAGGTGCGCAGCAGCTGGATGCGCTGATCGCGGACGCGGATGTCGTTGTACTCGGCCCCGGTCTTGGAACCGGGGCATGGTCCACTGCCATGTTCAGGCATGTGGTCGCCGCTGCCCGCCCACTGGTGCTCGACGCCGACGGACTGAACATGCTCGCCACGCACGGCGCGGGCGGGCGATCCGGTCTGGTGCTGACGCCGCATCCCGGCGAAGCGGGGCGGCTGCTCGGCGTTTCCTCCGCGCAGGTACAGGCGGACAGGATGAGCGCCGTATGTGAACTGGCCACGCGTTTCACGGCCGTGGTTGTACTCAAGGGGGCCTGTACGCTGATCGCGATACCGGCTGCCGCGGATGGCTCCGGCTCCGGCGCTGGAGTCTGGGTGTGCGACCGGGGCAATCCCGGCATGGCCTGCGCAGGCATGGGTGACGTGCTGACAGGTGTGATCGGCGGGTTGGGCGTGCAGCTGCGCGACCTGGCACTGGCCACCCGCATCGGCGTGCTGGCGCACGCACTGGCCGGCGATGAGGCAGCCCGCCGGGGCCAGCGAGGCACCCTGGCAATGGATCTGATGCAGCCCTTGAGACGTTGGTTGAATCCCTGATGGAACAGACGGTTACCTCGGAGCGCGAGCTGCATGCACTGGCCGCTGACATTGCCGTCTGCTGGCGGAACAGCGGCCAGCATCCGCTGCTCGTCGGCCTGCAGGGCGACCTTGGCGCGGGCAAGACGACCTGGGTGCGGGCGATGCTGCGCGGACTGGGCTATGTGGGGCGTGTGCCGTCCCCCACGTACACGCTGATGGAGCACTATCAGGTGTCGGGCCATGCATCAGACCCGGTGTCCGGCCGCGGCGCCGGCCCGGCCCGGAGCCTTGATATCGTCCACATGGACCTGTACCGGCTGGAGGGTGACGACGAGCTTGAGAACCTCGGATTGCGCGATTGGCTGGCGGCGCCGCGGCTCTGGCTGCTGGTCGAATGGCCCGATCGCATGCCGTTCCTTCAGTCGCGCTGCGACCTGCTGATCTGCCTGAAGACTGTCGGGTCAGAGGGGCGCAGCGTGCGAATTGAGGGTGTGACGGAGCGAGGAAACCGTGCGTTGCGGGCGTGTATTAAACGCGATTCGAATTACACCATCTAATCCCATATTTTTTATATAAAAATGGTTGAATTTCATCCCGACTATTGACAATATACCCCGTCATTTCGCGGGAGGTCACGGTGAGGTCGGGAGTCGCACGCATACTGATCGCGGCGATTGTCCTGCTCGGGGCGGTTGCCGCCCAGGCAGCTACCGTTGAGGGGGTCAGGGTCTGGTCCGGTCCGGATTCCACCCGCGTGGTGCTGGATCTGACGGGTCCGGCCGATCACCGACTGTTTCAACTCACCGGCCCGGACCGCGTGGTCATCGACCTGCCGGGCGTGCGGATGCACGATCGTGCGGTGATGCCGGAAGGGCGCGGCGCTGTGCGCAGTGTGCGAACCGGAACCCGCCCGGGCGGTGAGCTGCGCGTCGTGATGGATCTGGGGCAGGCGGTCAACCCGCGAAGCTTCATGCTCGCGCCCAATGACGAGTATGGCCACCGGCTGGTCATTGATCTGCTGCCCGCCCAGGCCCAGCCGGCCGTGCGCAGAACCGCGCCGCCACCGGCGTCGCCCGGTGGCCGGCCGTTGATTATCGCGATCGATGCCGGACACGGCGGCGAAGACCCGGGCGCGATCGGTCGTCGCGGTGTCCGGGAAAAAGACGTCACGCTCGCCATAGCGAACCGGCTTGCGGAGGAAATCCGCAGGGATCCGGGGATGCAGCCGGTCATGACGCGCAGTGGCGACTACTTTCTGTCGCTGCGTCGTCGCATAGAGCTTGCCCATGCTGCTCAGGCGGACCTGTTCATTTCCATCCACGCCGATGCCTATCATGACAGCCGTGCGCGGGGCGCCACGGTGTATACGCTGTCCCAGAAAGGTGCCAGCGACGAGGCGGCACGTCGCCTCGCGGAGCGCGAGAACGCGGCCGATCTTGTCGGCGGTGTGTCGCTTGCCGAGATGGACCACACGCTTGCGCAGGTGCTGCTGGACCTGTCGCAGAATGCGGCGATCAGCGCCAGCACGTCGGTGGGCGAGCGGGTGATCCGTCGCATGGGCCATGTCACCCCGATGCGTCGCACCGAGGTGCAGCAGGCGCCGTTTCTGGTGTTGAAGTCACCGGATATACCGTCGCTGCTGATCGAGACCGCCTATATTTCCAACCCCAACGAGGAGGCCGCGCTGCACGATCCGCAACATCAGGATCGGCTCGCGAAGGCCATCTACGCGGGCATCGTCGACTATTTCATCGCCAATCCGCCGCCGGGCTCCTATATCGCGATGAATCCGCGCACCGCACCGCCCACCCAGCCAACCAGTCACGTCATCGCGCCTGGCGAGACCCTGTCCGGCATAGCGGCGCGCTATCGGATCAGCGTCAGCGCACTGCGCCGCAGTAATGCCCTGAACGGTGATGTCATACGCGTTGGCCAGGTGCTGACGATACCGCCAGGTTGATCTGTCGGGACCGGCTCTGAAACAATGCCCTCGTGGCAATTCGACGACTTCCCTCGCAGCTCATCGATCAGATCGCCGCGGGCGAAGTCGTTGAACGACCCGCTTCGGTGGTCAAGGAGCTGTTGGAGAACGCGCTGGACGCGGGCGCGACGCAGATCGATATCGACATCGAGGCGGGTGGCGCCCGACTGATCCGCATTACCGACAACGGTTCGGGTATCGCACCCGACGAGCTGCCACTGGCACTGTCGCGCCACGCAACCAGCAAAATCGGATCCCTTCAGGACCTCGAGGCGCTGACGACGCTGGGATTTCGCGGCGAGGCGCTGCCGAGTATCGCTTCCGTGTCCAGGCTCTCGCTCACTTCCCGTCAGACAGGAGCCGATACGGCCTACAGCATCGTTGCCGATGGTGGCGAGCTGGGACAACCGCGGCCGGCGGCCCATCCGTGTGGTACGACGGTGGAGGTCCGTGACCTCTTCTTCAACACGCCCGCGCGACGCAAGTTTCTGCGCACGGAACGTACCGAGTTCACGCACCTGGAATCGGTGGTGAGGAATCTGTCGCTGACGCGATTCGATGTGGCGTGGCGACTGCGGCACAACCGGCGCCCCCTGCTGACGCTGTCTGCTGCGGAAGACCGCGCCGCGCGGGAAGCCCGGGTGGTGGACATCTGCGGCGAGGAGTTTCTCGCCAGCGCCCGCTACGTGGAACGGGACCATCGCGGACTGATCCTGCGCGGCTGGCTCGCCGCGCCCACGTTTTCGCGCAGTCAGCCCGACATGCAGTACTCATTCGTGAACGGGCGCTTCGTGCGCGACAGGCTCCTGCGGCATGCGGTGCGGCACGGTTACCGTGACGTGCTCTATCAGTCGCGGCATCCTGCGTTCATTATTTTTCTGGAACTGGATCCGCAGCTGGTGGATGTGAATGCGCATCCCGCCAAGATGGAGATTCGCTTTCGCGACACGCGTCTGGTCCACGATTTCGTGTTTCGCACAGTGGAGGAAGCGCTGGCCCGAACGCTGTCCGACAGCGTCGACGGTGAACAGCGCGCGGCGCCGGCGCTGTCCGTGGCCCACCTGACTGCGACGGATACCACGGCTGCCGCCGTTGGTGCGCCTTCGCCGGCATCATCATTCCGGCCGGCGCCCGCCCGTGTCAGCGAATACCTGCCGCTGTACGACCGGCTGCATGAGGTTCGCCAGCCGGTGGCGGTGACGGGCGGCGATGCCGCAGGGCACGAATCGTCCGTGCGTGAAGAACATGGCCATACACCACCGCTGGGTTATGCGCTGGCGCAGCTGGCGGGAATCTATCTGCTGGCGGAAGATGCCCAGGGGCTGATCATCGTCGACATGCATGCGGCACATGAACGCATCACCTACGAGCGCATGAAGCGCGCCTGGCAGGGGGAGGGTCTTGCCAGGCAGTCACTGCTGATGCCTGTCGAGCTGAAAGTGTCGCCAGCGGAGGCCGACATGGCGGAGCAGCAGGCCATCGAACTTGCGCGACTGGGATTCGACCTGTTGCGCAGGAATGAGCAGACACTACAGGTTCGCGCGGTGCCGGCGCTGCTGGCCGGCGGTGACATCGAGCCGCTGGTCAGGGACGTGCTGGCGGATCTGTGCGCCGGCAAGTCCGCGGACAGGATTGAGAACGCCACACATGAACTGCTCTCAACCATGGCCTGTCATGGCGCCGTGCGCGCGAACCGGCGTCTTGGGATTGCCGAGATGAACGCGTTGCTGCGGGAAATGGAGCGCACCGAACGCAGCGACCAGTGCAATCATGGTCGTCCGACCTGGACGCGCGTTTCGATTCCCGAACTGGATCGTCTGTTTCTGCGCGGCCGATAATCGGGGGCAGTGAACGTGACGTCCACGCGATGTCTTTGCCTCACCGGGCCCACCGGTACCGGCAAGACCGATCTGGTGCTGCGCCTTGCGCGACGTTGGCCGCTGGAGATCATCAGCATGGATTCGGCCATGGTGTACCGCGGCATGGATATCGGTACGGCCAAACCGTCGCTCGCAGTCCGCCAGCAGGTGCCACATCACCTCATCGACATACTCGACCCCACGGAAAGCTACTCAGCCGGCCGTTTCCGGAACGATGCGCTGCAGGCACTGGAGCTGGCTCATTCACGTGGCCGCATCCCGGTGATCACGGGCGGCACCCTGCTGTATCTGCGTGCGTTGTCGGGCGGGCTGGCCGATATTCCGGAAGCGGATCCGGCGGTACGCGCAGTCATCGACCAGCAGGCGGCGGCGTCGGGCTGGCCGGCCATGCACGCCCGCCTTGCGGCCATTGATCCCGTGGCGGCCGGCCGAATCGCGCCGGCCGATCGACAGCGCATACAGCGAGCGCTGGAGGTGTTCGAACTCACCGGCAGGACGTTGACCAGCCTTCAGGCAAGTCGCGGCGACCAGCCGTCGATCAGTATGCAGACATTCGCGCTGATTCCCGGCGACCGCGCCCGGCTCGCCGCAGGCATTGCGGAACGCTTCGATGCCATGGTGAGGGCGGGGTTTGTCGACGAGGTGCGTTCGCTGTGGCGTCGCGGCGACGTGACGGCGTCCACGCCGGCGATTCGTGCCGTGGGCTATCGCCAGATCTGGTCGTACCTTGCCGGCGAGTGTGATTGGGCGCTGGCGCGTGATCGCGCGATTGTCGCAACTCGGCGACTGGCGAAGCGTCAGCTGACCTGGCTTCGTTCGGAATCGGCAATCGGGCATCGGCTTGGCGCCATGGCGGCGGGGGATGGCGCGCGAGCCGAAGAGGCGCTGGACAGAGTCCTCTCAGACTGGGGTTGACTTATCCAGACCTGTGCTAAAATTTGCGTCTGTGGGATTATCATGTTCCCGTTCGCGGGACAAATTATCGGAGCGAGATTTCGGGAGGCGCGGTCGTGCGCGGATGACAAGGCCCTGATCTCGATAAACGCAACAATAACAGGGGATAGTCATGGCCAAAGGTCAGTCTCTGCAGGATCCATTTCTGAATGCATTGCGCAAGGAAAAGGTTCCGGTCTCCATCTATCTGGTCAACGGCATCAAGCTGCAGGGCCAGATCGATTCGTTCGACCAGTTTGTCGTTCTGCTGCGCAACAGCGTCAGCCAGATGGTCTACAAGCACGCGATTTCCACCGTCGTGCCTGCTCGCAACGTGCGTCTGCCGTCGGCGGACGAAGACGAAAGCGAGGAGTAAACGCCGGCGCTGTCGGCTCGGAGTATTGATTGCTTGATCGTCCACGCAGCGGCGAACGGTCGCTGCTTCTGAACATTGGTCTCTCCCGGCCCTGTCTGGATGACGAAATTCAGGAATTCCGCGCACTTGCCGAATCGGCAGGTGCGCAGGTCCTGGACGGCATTCAAACCCGTCGCGAAAGGCCGGACCCGCGGACTTTCATCGGCAAGGGCAAGGTGGAAGAGCTGGCAGAGCAGGTGCGCGAAGTCTGCGCCGAACTGCTGCTCGTCAATCAGCCGCTGTCTCCCAGTCAGGAGCGGAATCTCGAGCGCGCTCTGGGCATTCGGGTTCTGGACAGGAACGGCCTGATTCTGGATATCTTTGCGCAACGTGCCGCAACGTTCGAGGGCAAGCTGCAGGTTGAACTCGCGCAGCTCAGACACCTGTCCACGCGCCTGGTGCGTGGCTGGAGCCATCTGGAGCGCCAGAAAGGCGGTATCGGTCTGCGCGGTCCGGGCGAAACCCAGCTCGAAACCGACCGGCGCCTGCTGGGTCGACGCATACGCTATCTGAACGAGCGTCTGGCGCGGGTCGACCGGCGGCGGGAAGTCAGTCGTCGTGAACGGCTGCGGACGGCCGTGCCGACGGTGGCACTGGTGGGCTATACGAACGCCGGCAAGACCACGCTTTTCAATGCGCTGTCGGGTGCGACGCTGGAGGCTCGCGATCAGCTGTTCGCCACGCTCGACCCGACCATCCGTCGCCTTTCGCTGGGCGGCGGTGACGAAGCGCTGCTGGTCGATACGGTGGGGTTTGTTCGTGATCTGCCCCACGAGCTGGTTGCCGCCTTCCGGTCCACGTTGACGGAGACTCGCGAAGCCGCGCTGCTTCTGCATGTCATTGACGCCAGCGATCCGCATCACGAAGATCGCTGTCGGCAGGTGGAAGCCGTGATCCGCGACGTCGGCGCCGCCGACCGACCCGTCCTGCGTGTGTACAATAAGTGCGACCTGGCGGCGGAGTCGGATCTGTCTTCATCATCCTATCCCGGTCATCGGCTCGAGGTCTCGGCACTGACGGGGCAGGGGCTGGACGCACTGAAGGACGCGATACGCGAACTGGCCGTGGGCACGGTGATCCATGGTGAACTGCGGCTGGAGGCGTCGCACAGTCGTGCCCGCGCGCGATTGTTCGAATGGCGTGCGGTTCGCAGGGAGCGCGAGGAAGACGCCGGCGGCTGGACGCTGGATGTGGATTTGACGGCGGCGCGCTGGCAGGAGCTGCGTCGCCGCGAGGGCCTGTCGGACGAGAGTTTTCGTCCGCTGGCGACAGATTCCGCGGTAGCGGAGGCGTAAGGACACTGAACGACAGGCGCGATGATCACGTGGCGGACAGTCCGCGTGTTCCGCGCCTTTGCTGTGGTGCGCAGGCGCTGTAGTTCCTCGAAACCGGGCTGACTAGGGGAGGCCGCGTGGCGTGGTCTGATCTTTTTGCGGGCGTGGCCTTCTATCTGATTATCGAAGGCCTGATTCCTTTTGCGTCGCCGCAGGGTTGGCGCCGCGGTCTGATCGTGATGGCACAGCTGGACGATCGGAAGCTGCGCACCACCGGTCTGGTGATCGTTGCTGTCGGGTTGCTGCTGCTTTATGTGGTGAGAGGTTAGCGTGGGTCGTAACGTAGTTGTGATTGGCACCCAGTGGGGCGATGAGGGCAAGGGTGCGGTCGTTGACGTGCTCGCGCGTCGGGCGCAGGCGGTTGTCCGGTTTCAGGGCGGACACAATGCCGGGCACACGCTGGTGATCGGTGACCAGAAGACCGTCCTGCATCTGATTCCGTCGGGCGTTCTGCACTCCGGCGTGATGTGCTTCATCGGCAATGGCGTCGTGGTGTCGCTGGCAGCGCTCACCGAGGAGATGGACGAGCTGTCCGGCCGCGGTGTACCTGTGACCGAACGGCTGCGACTGTCGGCCGCATGCCCGCTGATTCTCTCGTCGCACATGGCGCTCGACAAGGCACGTGAGCTGGCCAGTGGCGCCGCCGCCATCGGCACGACCGGTCGCGGAATCGGCCCGGCCTACGAGGACAAAGTGGGCCGGCGGGCATTGCGGGTCGCCGATCTGTTCGCACCGGATGCTCTGCGCGGCAAGCTCGAACGTCTTGTCGATCTGCACAACTTCCTGCTGCAGAACTACTACGATGCTCCACCCATCGACAAGGGACGCGAACTCGATGCACTGCTCGCGCTGGGTGAGCGCGTCAAACCCCTGGTCGTCGACGTCACCGAGGTGCTGCGCAAGTACTCGCTGGATGGCAAGCCGGTACTGTTTGAGGGCGCCCAGGGCGCGATGCTGGATATCGACCTCGGCACCTATCCCTATGTGACTTCGTCCAACACCACGATCGGCGGTGCGGCCAGCGGAACAGGTGTCGGCCCGCGCGGCATGGACTACATTCTCGGTATCGTGAAGGCCTATACGACACGCGTTGGCGCAGGTCCGCTGCCCACGGAGTTGTTCGATGCCGTCGGTGAGCATCTGGGGGACGTGGGTGCGGAGTTCGGCTCCACAACCGGGCGGGCGCGACGCTGTGGCTGGTTCGATGCGGTTGCCCTGAAACGCGCAGTGTTTACCAACAGCCTGGACGGCCTGTGCCTGACCAAACTCGATGTGCTTGATGGCCTGCCGGAAGTGAAGGTGTGCGTGGGCTATCGTCTCGATGGCAAGGTTATCGACACCATGCCGATGGTGATCGAGCGCTATGCGGACTGTGAACCGGTGTACGAGACCCTGTCGGGCTGGAAGCAGCCGACATCCGGAGTCACCGACTACGCGAAGTTGCCGCCACAGGCCCGCGCGTTCATCGAGCGGCTGGAAGAACTGCTCGGTATCCCCGTCGATATCGTGTCTACCGGCCCGTCACGGGAGGCGGTCATTGTGCGCCGACATCCGTTCGACGCCTGATGACGGCGAACCTGGCACCCACCGACAGGAAAGCGTATGAGCAATTCCCGCGACGACAGGGTCGACATCGCTTCGATTTGGCCTGAGATCGATAGCCAGTCGCTGTTCGATTGCCGGATATTCAGTGTGGAAGCGTCGCGACTGAAGTCGCCATTCGATGGCAGCGTTCACGACTTCTACCGGATCCTGTCGGTGGATTGGGCACAGATCATTCCGATTACACCACAGCGCGAAATCGTAATGGTGCGACAGTACCGTCACGGATCACGTCAGGTGACACTGGAGATTCCCGGCGGGCTGATCGATCCGGGGGAGGATCCGCAGTCAGCGGCGGTTCGCGAATGTCTGGAAGAAACCGGCTTCGCCGTCGGCGAAGTGCGCCCGCTGGGTTCGGTCAACCCCAATCCGGCCCTGTTCGCGAACCGGCTGCACAGCTTCGTTGCGGAAGGGGCAACGCAGGTGGCTGAGGTGAGTAACGAAGGGGCGGAACAGACTGAAGTCGAACTGGTGCCGGAAGACAGGTTGCCCGAGCTGCTGCTCAAAGGCCGGATCGACCATGCCCTGATAGCAGGCACTTTGTGGCACTACGTTCACCAGTACCTGCCCGCCGTACGCGACTGACATCGCGTGTCATGGCTGCGGCGCCGGCACGGCCGTGAATCCGGCCTGGGCAGCTGAGTTCCTGGGCAGCTGAACTCAGTTGTCGGTATCCGCGTCGCTTTCTTCCGCTTCGTCGTCCCTGCCTGGTGTGAGTGCGACCGGGTCACTGGCGGGAAAGGTCTCGTCAAGCGCTTCATCGAGCAGCTCGTCCATGTGTTCCTGTTCCTCTGCCCCGTCCTTGCCTTCACCAGGGTGACCGGTGGTGTTGCCGCCGGCATGCAGCGTGACGTACGAAACGTTGTCGATCATGTGTTCGGCGTTGATCATGCGATCACTCTATCATCGACGCGCAGCGGTATCGACCTCCGCCGACGGTTCCGTATGACCGAGGTCCAGCCCGAGAAAGCCGCCTGACTGGCGCTGCCAGAGCGCCGCGTACAGGCCTTCGCGACGCAGAAGTTCGTCGTGCCTGCCGGACTCCACGATGCGTCCCTGTTCCATGACCAGGAGGCGATCCATGATCGCGATGGTCGACAGCCGATGCGCAATCGCAATCACCGTCTTGCCCGTCATCAATGTGTAGAGCTGTTCCTGGATCGCGGCCTCGACTTCCGAGTCCAGCGCCGATGTGGCTTCGTCCAGGATCAGGATCGGGGCGTCTTTCAACAGCACTCTGGCAATCGCGATTCGCTGCCGCTGCCCGCCGGAAAGTTTCACGCCCCGCTCGCCGACATGCGCATCATAGCCACGCCGGCCCTTCTGATCGGTAAGGTCACCGATGAACTCGTGGGCATGGGCGCGCCGTGCCGCTTCCAGGATTTCGTCCTCGGGCGCATCCGGCCGGCCATACCGGATGTTGTCGCGTATGGAGCGGTGCAGAAGGGAGGTGTCCTGTGTGACCATGCCGATATTGCGGCGCAGCGATTCCTGCGTGACGTGGGCGATGTCCTGGCCATCGATCAGAATTCTGCCGGCCTCCACGTCGTAGAAGCGCAGCAGCAGATTGACCAGTGTCGATTTGCCGGCGCCCGATCGGCCGACAATGCCGACTCTTTCGCCCGGCCGGATAGCCACCGAAAGGTCATCGATGACGCCGCTTTCGCGGCCGTAGTTGAAGCGCACGTTCTCGATGCGGATCTCACCACGGACCACGTCCAGCTCCCGCGCCGCCGGACTGTCGGTGACGGCCAGCGGTGTCGATATGGTGTTCAGACCGTCCTGTACCGTGCCGATGTTCTCGAACAGACCGGCGACCTCCCAGAGGATCCAGTTGGACATTGCACGTATACGCATGATCAGTGCGATGGCCACCGCTATCGCGCCAAGCGTTACCGACTCCTGCAGCCACGCGTAGACGGCGATACCGGCCACTGCCGCGAGCAGCATCGAATTGATCGACTGCAGGCAGAACGTGAGTTTCGTCACCAGCCGCATCTGCTGGTATACGGTTTCCATGAAGCCATGCATCGCGCTGCGTGCGTAGTCCTGTTCGCGCAGCGTGTGTGCAAACAGCTTGATGGTCTGGATATTGGTATAGCTGTCGACGATTCTGCCGGTCATCTGCGCGCGCGCATCCGCCTGTGCCATCGATACCAGCCGCAGCCTGGGTACGAAGTAAACCATGATCGCGAGATATCCCGCTATCCAGATCAGCAGCGGTGCGATCAGCCGCAGGTCAGCGGCGCCGATCACGATCAGGGCGCCGGTGAAGTAGACGAGTACGTAGGCGAATACGTCCATCACCTTGAGCACCGTCTCGCGAATCGCAAGCGCCGTCTGCATGACTTTCTGCGACACGCGACCTGCGAACTCATCCTGGAAGAAGTGCATGCTCTGACCGAGGATGTAGCGGTGCGCCAGCCAGCGGACGATCATCGGATAGTTGCCGAACACCGTCTGGTGCATGAGCAGCGACTGCAGCAGCGATAACAGCGGCAGTCCGATCACGACGAGGAGCGCCATGGCGGCCAGCTGCCGGCCGTGTTCAGAGAGAAACGTCTCGCGGTCGGCGCTGCCCAGCCAGTCGACCAACGACCCCATGAAACTGAAAAACACGATTTCCAGCGCCGATAGGGTTGCCGTCAGCAGCGACAGCGCAATCAGCCAGGGCAGCACCGGGCGCGAGTAGTGGTATATGAAAGGAAACAGTCTGCGCGGCGGTGTACCCGGTGTTGCTTCGGGATAGGGCTCCACCAGAGTTTCGAAGAAGCGAAACATCGACCGATACCTCGAAGCCTGGCGGGTCGCGCTCTGCCGCTGGGGCGCGGCAGAGCCGCAGAGTGGTGCCGAGGAGAGGACTTGAACCTCCACGGGGTTTCCCCCACTGGCACCTGAAGCCAGCGCGTCTACCAATTCCGCCACCTCGGCTCGGGGGCAGGGCGCAAGAATTTACTGGCTGCCCGTAATGCTGTCAAACATATGTTTGCGCAGCCACGACTGTATGGATTCCGCCGACTGTCTGTGCGGATCCGCGAATCATCGGCGCGCAGCCCGTCCGGACAGGTTAGAATCGCCGCCATGCAACACTTATCACGGCTGCCCGCCCGATTTTCGCGGCTCGGGGTGTCGGGCTGATGGCGCGTGGTGGCCAGCGAGACCGGCACGCCGATCAGCGTCAGTATGAGTTCCCGATTCCCGGTCGAGACGAAATCTGCGCGGAGATGGAGCGCGCTGGTCAGCCGCTGACGCTGCCCGCGCTGGGAGAACGACTTGGCCTGAACACGGAACAGCATCAGCGTGCGCTGGAGAACCGGCTGCGCGCCATGGTTCGCGATGGCCAACTGTTGCGCAATCGCGCCCGCGAGTTCTGTCTCACACGGCACCTGGATCTGGTTCCCGGCAAGGTCAACGCGCATCGCGACGGCTTCGGCTTCCTGCGTCCCGACGACGGGTCCGAGGACATCTACCTGTCGGCGCGCGAGATGCTGCCGCTGTTCGACGGCGATCGCGTTGCGGTGCATGTCACCGACAGCCCGCGCGGCAGGGCCGGTCATGTCGTTGAGGTGCTGGCGCGCGCGATGACATCCGTCGTAGGCGTATATCGCAGCGAACGCGGTATCGACTATGTTCTGGAAGAAGGCGATGCGCGCACCGAAGTGCTGATTGCGCGGGGCGAGCGCGGCAAGGCACGTCCAGGCGACATCGTGCGCGCGCGGATCATCGAGTACCCGACCGGCAGAAACCAGGCCATTGGCAGTGTCGTCGACGTCCTCGGCCGGCCCGACACGCCGGGCATCGAGACGGACATCGTTATCCTGTCGCATGGTGTGCCGAACGAATGGCCCGAGGAAGTCATCGAGGCGGTTGAACAGTATCCGGATGTGGTGACGCCGGCTGCCAAACGGCACAGGGAAGACCTGCGCGATACGCCGCTGGTCACCATCGACGGTGCGGATGCGAAGGACTTCGACGATGCCGTTTACTGTGAGCCGCGCGGCACCGGGTGGCGCCTGCTGGTGGCGATCGCCGATGTCGGGCACTACGTCGCCGCCGGGTCGGTTCTCGACCAGGAGGCGCGTGCCCGCGGCACATCCGTCTATTTCCCCGATCGCGTGGTGCCGATGCTGCCTGAGGCGCTTTCAAACGGCCTGTGTTCGCTCAGGCCAAAAGTCGACAGGCTGTGTGTCTGCTGTGAGATGTTCATCACCCGCCAGGGCAAGGTGACGAAGTCACGGTTCTTTGAAGCGGTGATGCGCTCGGCGGCACGACTCACGTACGAACAGGCCTGGGACATGCTCGAAGCCAACCGCGGCTCACCGCGGGACGCGCGGTTGATGCCGGTGCTGGAATCGCTGCGCGCGGTGCATGAGGCGCTGGACGGCGCCCGTCGCCGGCGAGGCGCAGTGGATTTCGACAAGCAGGAGACGCGCATAGAGCTCGATGAACAGGGGCAGGTCAGGGCGGTGCACCCGGTGCAGCGTCTGCTGACACACCGCATCATCGAGGAGTGCATGATTGCCGCCAATGTGCAGGCGGCGCTGCGCCTGGGACGCAAGCGCATGCCCACGCTGTACCGTGTTCACGACGGTCCCGAGGACGAACGGCTGGACGAGCTGGTGCTGTTCCTGAAGACCTTCGGTCATAAGATTCCGCCAAAGGCCGCACTCAAGCCCGGCGATCTCAGCCGGATTCTGGCCAGTACCAGTGGCGGGATGGAGGCCGAGCTGATCCAGACCGTGATTCTTCGCTCGATGAAGCGGGCGATGTACCAGCCCCGCAATACCGGTCACTTCGGCCTCGCCTTGCCGTCATATGCGCACTTCACCTCTCCGATTCGCCGCTATCCCGACCTGCTGGTGCACCGTGCGCTGAAATGGCTGATCGCCAACGACCGGGCGCGCGGCTTCACCTACTCAGCCGCACAGATGGAAGAACTGGGTGAGCATTGTTCGCGTACCGAACGGCGCGCCGACGAGGCCGTGTGGGACGTCGAGGAGCGCCTCAAGTGCGCGTACATGAACAAGCGCATCGGAGAGCACTTCGACGTCATCGTCAGTTCAGTCGTCGCCTTCGGCCTGTTCGTTCGTGTTCCGGAGCTGCACGTCGATGGTCTGGTCCATGTGTCGTCCCTGCCGCGTGACTACTATCACCGCGATCCTTCCGGTTCGGTGCTGAAAGGTGAGCGCTCCGGGCAGCAGTACCGCCTCATGGATACGCTGAAGGTGCGGTTGGCCAATGTGAACATGGAAGATCGCAAGATCGATTTCGTGCTGGCCGACGGTGGCGAGGCAGACGGCGCCGGGCGTGCCCCGCAGGGCCGACGCTCAGGCCAGGACAAATCCGCCCGACAGGGCGCGCGTGCCCCGCAGGAAAAGCGCGGCCGTCGCAAGAAGCGTTCTGGCGGCTAGATCATGCCGGCCTACAAGGTCTACGGACTGCACGCGGTGGATGCCTTGCTGAAGAATCGGCCGGACAGTGTCGTCAGTGCCGTCGTGCTGGCCGATTCCGGCAGTCCGCAGCTGGACACATTGCAGCAGCGCCTGGCCGGGCTGGGTGTGAATGCACGGCGCGCAGCGCGGGTAGAGCTGGACCGGCTTGCCGAAGGCGGAGCACATCAGGGCGTGATTCTTGAGGTGCGCCCACCGCGGCCGCTGTCGGTCACCGATCTCGAAGAACGGGTGCTGGCGCGTGGCCGTCATCTGCTGCTGCTGGTGCTCGACGGCGTCGAGGATCCGCGCAACCTCGGCGCCTGCCTGCGCACCGCGGACGCGGCTGGTGTCGACGCTGTGGTCGTTCCGCGGTCGCGTTCAGCCAGTCTCACCCCCGCCGCCCTGAAAACGGCCAGTGGCGCGGCCGAGACGGTGCCCATCATCGAGGCGCCCAATCTGGCGCGGCTGTTGCGCTGGCTGAAAGCCGCCGGCGTGTGGATTGTCGGTGCCGAGGCCGATGGTGCGACGCCCCTGTATGAGGGACGTATGGTCCGACCGCTGGCGGTGGTCGTGGGTTCAGAGGGGCGGGGACTGCGTCGCCTGACGCGCGAACACTGCGACGAACTGGTGCGGATCCCGATGCAGGGCAGCGTCGCCAGTCTGAATGTCTCGGTGGCGGCCGCTGTCGTCCTGTTCGAAGCGGTCAGGCAGGCCGGGCCCGGCGGTGCTTGAGCGTATCGGGGATGTCGAGTAGGATGCTCGTCTTTTTAGCCGGCGCAGGACTTGGGATTTCCCATGGCCGGTCGGTTACTCCTTGCCTCACCGTGCAGCGGGAGGCTTTTTATCCAGAGGGAGTTGTCAGTGAGACACTACGAAGTCGTGTTTCTGGTCCATCCTGACCAGAGTGAACAGGTGCCCGCCATGCTGGCACGCTACCGCGCCCTGATCGAAGGTGCGTCCGGCGTCATTCACCGCGAAGAAGACTGGGGGCGCCGACAGCTGGCCCATCCCATCACCAAGGTGCACAAGGCCCACTATCTGATGCTGAACATCGAGTGCGACAAGCCCACACTCGATGAACTCACCGGTTCGTTCCGATTCAGCGACGCGGTGCTTCGCTACCTCGTGGTCAAGCGTGACCATGCAATCACCGAGCCTTCCATCATGGCCAAGGCCCAGGAAGAGGAAAAGGCACGCGAAGCGCAGGCTGCAACGCGCAGCAGCCGCCCCCGCGATGGCGGCCGTTCGTCCGAAGATGGTGATGGTGATCGCGATGACGGCCGCGACCGCAATCGCGCTCGTGATGCCCGGCCTGCGGAAAACGACAGCGCGACGGCCGAGGACGACAGCGATACCGCGGCCGACGACATCGAATCCAGCGACGATGACGACGAGGAAGGCCGCAGCTGACCGCTGTCTGGCTGGTTCAGGGTCGCAGTACACAGACATACAGGAGCATCAGACATGGCGCGCTATTTCCGTCGCAAGAAATTCTGCCGCTTTACCGCGGAGAACATCGAGGAGATCGACTACAAGGATCTGGCTACGCTGAAGGCCTACGTCTCCGAGACCGGCAAGATCGTACCCAGCCGCATTACCGGAACCCGCGCACCGTATCAGCGACAGCTGGCAACCGCGGTCAAGCGGGCGCGTTTCCTCGCATTGCTGCCGTACACCGACAGGCACTGAGCATGCCTGCCTGGCCGGCGCTGGCACGTCTGGCGTCATGAGGGCCGTTATCGACTGGCTTCTGGCGCAGCGCTATCGTCTGATTCTGCTGGCGATAGCGTTTGCGCCTTTCGTGCCGCCGATTTCGACAGCGCTGCTGGCTCTGGAGACGGTGCGTCGGGGCGTTTCGCAGGGCTTGATGACTGCCGGCATCGCCGTAGGTGGTGTTCTGGTCCTGACGACGATCACCGGCGCCAGTCCCGCGGCGTACGGTGCCATCAGCGTATTCAGCTTCCTGAGTGGTGTGCTGATCGGCGCCTTGCTGCTTCGCTCGCAGCAGGGCTTTTCCCTCAGCTTCGAGTGGCTGTTGTTGCTGATGGCGGTCGTGACAGCCGTGCTGCTGCTGATCGAAGGTGATGGTCGAGGCGTGTTCGCGCCACTGCTCGACCAGGTTCTGGAGGCACTGCGTGAAGGGGGCTTCTCGGCTGAGCAGATTGAGGGGCTCGCACAGTTGCAGCAGCAGTTGACCGGCATCGTGATGGCCATGGTTTTCGTGCAGTTGACGATCTCCCTGATTCTGGCGCACTGGTGGTCGGCGCTGGCTGATCGCACGGACGGGTTCGGTGCCCAGTTTCGGCAGCTGCGACTGTCGCGAGCTGTGGGACTGGGGGCGGTTGGCGTGCTGGCGATCGGACTGGTTCTGGCCAATGTGCTGGTCCAGAATCTCAGTGCTCTGGTGCTGATCGCGCTGATGTTTCAGGGGCTGGCCGTACTGCACGCATGGGCCCATGCCCGACAGTGGCATCCGCTGGCGGTCGCGCCCGTTTATGTGCTCATGGTGACCCCATTGATGGCATTGGTGCTGTTCGCGCTGGTGGCCGTTGGTGTGGTGGATAATATTTTTGACCTGCGCGCGCCATTGCGTTCAGGTGCGTGACTGGAGTGAAGGCATATGGAAATCATTCTGCTTGAGAAAATCGACAATATCGGCGGTATCGGCGATCGTGTGCGCGTGAAGCCGGGCTACGCCCGTAACTACCTCATCCCGCAGGGCAAGGCGACGGTCGCCACGCCGGAGAACATCGCGGTGTTCGAGCAGCGCAGGGTCGAGATCGAGCGCAAGGCCGCTGAAGAAGTGGCTGCCGCGCGCACCAGGGCGGCGCAGCTGGAAGGCAAGGTGCTCACCATCGACGCGCAGGCCGGTACCGAAGGCAAGCTGTTCGGCTCCATCGGAACCATCGACATCGCCGAAGCCTGTGCCGCCGCCGGTATCGAAGTGTCGCGCAGCGAGATCCGCATGGCGGACGGGCCGATCAGGGTGGCTGGAGAGCACGAAGTCGAATTTCACCTGCATAGTGACGTGAACGTGACCGTCAAGGTCGCGGTTCAGGCGCCGGAATCCGATTCCGCCGGCGACGCGTCCTGACGCACGCGGTCGCTGGCGACGAGCGTCTCTGCCGCCTGCGGGCGGCGTAGCGTGCCCGTCGGCCGGCGATCCATGGTCGCGGATGGGCCGTCCCGGCCCGGTTGGCGCGATTCGGCTGTGAATGACACCACCGGCACTGACGAAAGCACCGCCGCGGGGTAATCTGGGCGCCATGGTTGAAGCTGTCAGCAAATCGGGATCGGGTCGGCACGGCACCGCCGCCCTGCGCCTGCCACCGCACTCCCTGGAAGCGGAGCAGGCGGTGCTGGGTGGCCTGATGCTTGATCAGCGCGCCTGGGACCAGATCGCGGACGCTGTATCCGCGGATGACTTCTATCGGCCCGATCATCGGCTAATCTTTTCCGCCGTACAGAATCTGATCGAACGCGACCAGCCGCCCGATGCGGTGACGGTCAGCGAGTTCCTCAAGCGCACGGCGCAGCTGGAAGCTGCCGGCGGCCTGGGCTATATCGCGCAGCTTGTTGAAGACACCCCCAGCGCCGCGAACATCCGTGCCTACGCACGCATTGTCCGTGAGCGTTCGATGTTGCGTCAGCTGATCGAGATTGGTGGTGACATTGCTGCCAGTGCACACGACGATGAAGGTCGTACAGTCGATGATCTGGTCGATCTCGCGGAGCAGCGTGTGTTCGAGATCGCCGATCGCGGTCAGCGCAGGGGGGCGGGTTTCAGGGCGCTCAAACACATACTGCCCGAAACCATCGATCGCCTGGACGTGCTCAGTCACTCGGAGGGCGAGATCACGGGTATATCCACCGGCTTCGCCGACATGGACCAGATGACCGCGGGCCTTCAGCGCGGTGATCTGGTGATCATCGCCGGGCGCCCGTCGATGGGCAAGACGACCTTTGCCATGAACATCGCCGAGAACGCGGCCATCGGCGGCCAGGTGGCTACCGCGATCTTCAGCATGGAAATGTCGTCCGAGCAGCTGAGCTTCCGCATGATTGGTTCGATCGGACGTGTGAACCAGTCGCGCCTTCGCACCGGGAAACTGACTGAAGAGGACTGGTCGCGCATCGATTCAGCCGTGTCGATGATGTCCAACGCGCCGATCTTCATCGATGACAGCGCCGGGCTGTCGCCCACCGAAATGCGCGCCAGGGCCCGGCGACTCAAGCGGGAGCATGGACTTGGCCTGATCGTGGTCGACTATCTGCAGTTGATGCAGGTGGCCGGTTCGAAGGAGAACCGCGCCACCGAGATCTCCGAGATATCCCGGTCGCTGAAGGCTCTGGCCAAGGAACTGGACGTGCCCGTGATTGCCCTGTCGCAGCTCAACCGCAGCGTGGAGCAGCGTACCGACAAGAAGCCCGTGATGTCCGACCTGCGTGAGTCCGGCGCCATCGAACAGGACGCGGACGTGATCGTCTTCATCTATCGTGAAGAGGTCTACGACAAGGAGACGCCACGCAAGGGCGTTGCCGATATCATCATCGGCAAGCAGCGCAACGGCCCGATCGGGGAGTTTCACCTCACCTTTCTCGGCGAATTCACGAAGTTCGAAAACCTCGTCGCGGAGGCTTACGGCGAAGGCGTGTACTGACAACGCCTCGCCGATTACCTTCCGGCACCGGCACCGGCACCGGCACCGGCAGCCAGCTGCGGGCTCCGCGAGGGTGGGGGATCCGCCGAGTTCCGCGCGCCTCAGCTCAGAAAGAAGCCCATCTTGACGCCCGCCAGCTGAATCACGTCGTTGTCGCTCAGCTTGCGTGCCTGCGGACCGATTTTGGCGCCATTGACCAGCGGATAGCCCTCGTCTTCGCCGCTTTCCACGTGGACGATGAAGTAGCCCTCGGCGCGGCGGGTGATGGCGGCGACCTGAACGCCGGGACGCCCCAGCGTGGTCAGCGCCTTGACCAGTTCCAGTTCCCTGCCGGCGAACGTCCCTGACAATACCTGCAGGCGAGCCAGCGGCAGCACGGGAACGGCATCGGGATCGACTTCCTGCGTGGTCGTTGGCGAGAAGGCGCTCTTGGGTGCCGCCGTCTGCGCCGCGGCAGCCGGCGTCGCTGCGGTGGTCACCGGGCGGCGTTCCTGCCTGCCGCCCGCCGCGGCTTCCGCCGCCTTTGCGACATGGCGTTCCACATGCGTACTGGGTTCGATGACCATGGTCTTCTCGAACTCGTCTTCCGGAGCGGCTTCGGCCTGATCGTCGACGTAGCGCAGCTGGTGGTGGCCAACGGTGATGACGTCGCCATGCTGCAGCGCATGCTTTTTGATCAGCTTGCCGTTGACGTAGGTGCCGTTGGTGCTGTTCAGGTCTTCGAGAAACGAGTCGTTGAGGATGTTGATAATCAACGAATGGTGTCCGCTGACGGCAGCGTTGTCGATGCGTATGTCGTTATCGGGCAAACGACCCACGGTGTACCGTTCCTTGGTCATGTTGTATTCAGCCAAGGTTTGACCGTCCAAGCTGAGAATTAAGCGTGCCATGGTTTATCGTCCCGATTATCCAAACAGTTTCCTGAGCTTGCTGAACACACTCGCGTTGGCCGGAAATGCGTCTGCGACGCGCACCAGCACTATGGAGATGTTGTCGCGCCCGCCGTTGTCGTTACTCAACCTGACGAGCTGCTCACCTATCGTCTTGACGTCATTCTCGAAAGTACTGATCGTCAGATGAATGTCCTCGTCTTCCACCATGTCCGGCAGCCCATCCGAACACAGGAGGAAGTAATCGCCTCGCTCTACTTCTACCTCCTGCACTTCCACTTCCACGCCCGGCTCCACGCCCAGGGCACGAGTGACATAGTTGCGATTGGTCGAACGTTGGGCCTCTTCCTGGGAATAGAATCCGCGATCCACAAGTTCCTGAAGCAGCGAGTGATCCATGGTGATCTGTTCGAATCGCCCGCCACGCAGGCGGTACATTCGTGAATCGCCGACATGCGCTACGGACACGCGGTTGTCGTAGAACAGGCAGGCCACGAGCGTGGTACCCATGCCCTCGCATTGCGGCTGGGTTTTCGCGGTCTGATGAATAATTTTGTTGGCACGGTAGACTGCATCCCGCAGAGCGATGGTCTGGCGCATGAACCCGGTATCGGGCTCGATGTCGTCGCGTTTTTCGCGTTTGCACGAGGCCGTAACCATGTCGAGCACGGTCTTGACGGCAATGCCGCTGGCGACTTCGCCGGCGTTGTACCCGCCCATGCCGTCGGCCAGTACCCACAGGCCGATTTCCGGTTCGCTGCCAATCGCATCCTCGTTGTGGTCGCGGACCTTGCCGACGTCCGACAGTTCGACGTGGACAAATTTCCCTTTAAGACTCATACCCTGTCGTCCGCCTGCGCCAGCCGCCGCTCAGACGGCTGCCCGGGCGGCATCGCGCAATGCAGCGGCCATGGCCGCGCCGGATTCAAACCGCTGTTCAGGTCGTTTCGCCAGTGCCCGGTCGAGAATCGAGTCGACCTGATCCGATAGCTGCGGACGTATCGAGCTGGCAGCAGGATGTGGTTCGTTGGCGATAACGAACATCAGCTTGGTCATGGAGTCTCCGTGGAACGGCGGGCGTGCGGTGAGCAGTTGATAAAGCGTAACACCCAACGCGAATAAGTCCGTGTGCCCGTTCACGTTTTCCCCTTCGAGCTGCTCCGGTGACATGAACAGGGGCGTCCCCAGCACGATCCCGGTTCGTGTGCGGCTCGCGTCGATCAGTCTGGCAATACCAAAGTCCGTAATTTTCAGGCTGCGCGACACCGAATCATACATAATATTTGCCGGCTTGATATCCCTGTGCACGACATTTTGGCGGTGCGCATAGTGCAATGCGTCGGCAACGCGCGCGCCGATCTCGAGGACTACCGGTACAGGCAGCAGTTTGTCGCGCTCCGTGTATTCGCTCAGCGGCCGGCCCTGAACGAACTCCATGGCGATGAAGCCCAGCCCGTCATGCTCGCCGATATCGTAGATGGTAACGATGTCGGGGTGGTTGAGACGGCCGGCAGTCTGGGCTTCGCGCAGAAATCGCCGTCGCGCGCCATCGAGTTCCTCCGGGACGAATTCAACGCTGAAATCGATCGCCTTGATTGCGACCCTGCGGTTGATCTTCGGGTCGCGTGCCAGGTAGGCGGTGCCGTTCGTGCCCGTGCCGATGGTCTGGATCAGTTCGTAACGGCCAAGCCGATTCTTGCTGCTGCCAAGATCGGCGGGGAAGACGTCCGCGCCATCGTGCGTGCCGATCCCGCTGCCTGGATCCTCCGGATCGCGGTCCGTCCGCGGTCTTGAGAGCTTGCGCAGAAGTGAGAGCACGGGTGCCTTTGCGTTCATTCAACTGGTCGCGCAAGTATCGCACCGGCCGCCGGCGCTCATTGTGATGCATGCCTGCTTTTTCCGTCCCGGCACGTCATTTCGCGCAGCGGAGCCATCCGCGCAGGCGGGCGCTGCGGCCGGGTTGGCCCGGTTTCGGCTATGCTTCGCGCACCATGTCCAAGGTCAAAACCGTCTACGCCTGCTCCGCCTGTGGCGCCACGCATCCCAAGTGGCAGGGGCAGTGCCCCGATTGTGGCGCCTGGAACTCGCTCACCGAGCAGCTGTCCCGCAGCGAGCGGGCCGCTGCCTCGCACTTTGCCGGCCGCACCGGGCTCACCCGTCTGGATGCGTTGCAGACCGGCGATGTGCAGCGGCTGCCCAGCGGTTTCAGGGAGCTGGACCGCGTGCTGGGAGGCGGGCTGGTGCCCGGCTCGGTGGTGCTGATCGGCGGCGACCCCGGTATCGGCAAATCCACATTGCTGCTCAGCTCGATGGCCGCAGCCAGTCGGGCGGGCAGCGCGTGTTATGTGACCGGAGAGGAGTCGCTGGCGCAGGTCGGGCTGCGTGCCGAGCGATTGGGTGTTGGTGACGCGCCGCTGGCGCTGCTGGCGGAAACCTGCGTGGAAGCCATCATCACGGGTCTGCGGGCGTCGCCACCGGCGGTGCTGGTCATTGATTCCATCCAGACGCTGTTCAGCGAGAAGAGCTCGTCAGCACCGGGTACTGTCAGCCAGGTGCGGGAATCGGCACAGCTGCTGGTGCAGTTCGCCAAGTCGTGCAATGTGGCGACCTGGCTGGTCGGGCACGTCACCAAGGAAGGCATGCTCGCCGGTCCGCGCGTGCTCGAACACATGGTCGATGCCGTGCTGTACTTTGAAAGCGATGCCGGCAGCCGGGTGCGGATCATCCGTACCGTGAAGAATCGCTTCGGCGCGGCGAATGAACTCGGCTTCTTCGCGATGGATCAGTCCGGATTCAAGGAAGTCAACAATCCTTCCGCGATCTTCCTGTCGCGCGGGGCGCGCCCCGTGCCCGGCAGCGTTACGCTCGTCACCCGCGAGAGCACACGTCCGGTGCTGGTGGAAGTCCAGGCACTGGCGGATGTGGGCTCGATGTCGTCGTCGCCGCGTCGCCTTGCCCAGGGACTGGACGGTCAGCGGCTGGGCCTGCTGCTGGCGGTTCTGCACCGTCACTGTGGTCTGGCGTTGTCGGGGCAGGATGTCTACGCGAACGTGGTTGGTGGTCTGCGGGTAACGGAAACCGCGGCCGATCTGGCGGTGGCGCTGGCAGTCGTGTCGAGCCTTCGCGAGGCGGCATTGCCGCGCGATCTGGCCGTGTTCGGCGAGATCGGACTCACCGGTGAGGTGCGTCCCGTGCCATTCGGTGAGGAACGGGTGGCCGAAGCGGCCAGGCACGGATTCAGGCGTGTGCTGGCGCCACGCGCCAACGTGCCGCGCAACGCGCGCGGTATCGAGGTGGTGGCCGTGGATCAGCTGGATGGTGCGTTGCAGGTGGCGTTCGGCGGCGGCAGATCGGCGGACTGAGGCGGTCACGATCACGTTGTCCGCGCGTGGTCGGGGGTTGATTGCGCTCAGGAAAACCCCGCGCGTTTCGGCTTCGACTCCGGCACGACAATGCGGGCCTTGCGAATCGCATGTTCGGTGCGCTCCAGAATCTCGATTCTGAAGCCGGCGATGTCCAGGCATGTGCCGGGGTCGGGTATCGTCTCCAGCTGTTCAATGATCAGTCCGTTCAGCGTTTTCGGGCCGTTGGTCGGCAGATGCCAGGACATCAGGCGGTTGAGCTGGCGGATGTTGGTGCCGGCATCAACCACGTAGCGGTTGTCGCTTTCGCGTGTGATGCCCAGGTCCTGCGGTGAAGAGCCGGCGTCGAATTCGCCGACGATCTCGCGCAGTATGTCTTCCGTCGTGATCATGCCCTGGATGTCACCGTACTCGTCGATCACGAATGCCGAGCGGCGCTCGTTCTGCTGAAAGTTCAGGAGCTGCCTGTTCAGGGGAGTGCCCTCGGGCACGAACGACGGCTCGCGGATGTGGGCAAGCAGGCTGGTTTCATCCAGCGTGCCACGTGCCAGCTCCGGCAACAGCCTGCGTACCCGGATGACGCCGATGAGATTGTCGATATCGTCGCGATACACCGGCAGCCGGCTGTATTCGCAGTTGTGCATCAGCGCAAGATTCCGTTCCCAATCCAGTTCCAGATCGATGCCGGCGATCTCCTGACGCGGCACCATGACGTCGTCCACCGTGATGGCATCCAGATCAAGGATGCTGATCAGCATGCGCTGATGCCGTCGCGGTATGATCACGCCCGCTTCGGCCAGCACCGTGCGCAGCTCGTCCGACGTCAGTGAGTGCGACGTGCCGCGATCCGGGTGGACGCCGACCAGACGCAGCAGGCCGTTTGCGATCAGGTTGATCGACCAGACGATGGGGTAGGTGACTTTCAGCAGCGGGTAGTACACCAGCGCTGCCGGGAACGCGAGCCGCTGCGGATGCAGCGCGGCGATGGTTTTCGGCGCCACCTCGGCGAAGATCAGGATGACGAAGGTCAGGATGAGGGTGCCGACGAAGATCGCCCGCTCGCCACCCAGGCGCAGCGAGATCACCGTGACCAGGGCCGCGGCAGCCAGGTTCACGAGATTGTTGCCCAGCAGAATGAGGCCGATGAGGCGGTCCGGTCTCTGCAGCAGCCGCTCGGCGATTCGTGCGGCATGATGACCTGCCCGTGCCTTGTGTCGCAGCCGATAGCGGTTGAGACTCATCAGCGCGGTTTCGGAGCTCGAGAAGAATGCCGAGAGAGCGAGCAGTACGACGAGGATTCCGAATAGTGGTCCTAACGGGACGTCGTCACTCAAAAACTGAGGCCCTCATGGGTCGAAGTGGCTGGTTAGAGTGGCCGAATCGCAAAATGCGTGTCAAGCCGGAATGGTTCGCTGACGGCTCGGTGCCCTGATGGCCCTTGTTTCGGCCCTTGTTTCTGCCCTTATGATAGTGTGCACACCGTGCCTTCTGCGCGCGCGCGCCACGCTGTCCAGCTGGCCTGATCATAAAGATAGACTGGCGAACCAGGCCGGCAGAGGTCGACAGCGGTGGACATTGGAGGTGCCGTGATCCGCGAACTGGTGAATGGAACCCAAGTGAGATGCTGGAGCGATTTGTGTGATGTTTGAGAGCTTGACGGAAAGACTTTCGGGTGCTGTGCGCCGCATGACTGGTCGCGGGCGCATTACCGAAGAGAATGTCCGCGATACGGTGCGGCAGATCCGCATGGCGCTGCTGGAAGCGGACGTCGCGGTGCCGGTGGTCAAGGTGCTGGTCGAGCGGGTGCGTCAGCGCGCGCTGGGCGAGGAGGTTGCACGCAGTCTGGATCCCGGCCAGGCGTTCGTGAAGATCGTCAATGACGAACTGGTGCGTGTGCTCGGTGGCGAGCGGGCGGATCTGGCGCCGGCAACGACGACGCCGGCGGTGGTGATGCTGGTGGGATTGCAGGGCGCGGGCAAGACGACCACGGCCGGAAAACTGGCGAAAATCCTGCCCAAGCGCCGTGACGACGACGTGCTCATGGTGAGTACCGACGTCTATCGCCCCGCCGCACGCGAACAGTTGGCGCGGCTGGCCACGGAGCTGGGTGCCGCATGGCTGGATACGACCGAACAGAATCCCGAAGCGATTGCCGCTGCCGCATTGACCGAAGCGCGGCGGCGGGGCTGCCGCTGGCTGATCGTGGACACGGCAGGCCGTCTGCATGTGGATGAAGCGCTGATGCAGGAAGCCCGGGCCATCCACGACATCGTCTCTCCGGTGGAAACGCTCTTCGTGCTCGACGCGATGGCGGGCCAGGATGCCGTCCATTCGGCGCGGGCGTTTCACGAGGCACTGCCGCTGACCGGCGTGATCCTCAGCAAGGCCGACGGAGACGCGCGCGGCGGTGCCGCGCTCAGCGTGCGAGAGATCACGGGACTGCCGATCAAGCTGGTGGGTACCGGTGAGAAACTGGATGCGCTGGAACCGTTTGCGCCGAAGCGCTTCGCGTCGCGAATTCTCGGCATGGGCGATGTGGTCGGCCTCGTCGAACAGGTGCAGCGCCAGGTCGACCGTGATGCGATGGAACGGGTGGCATCCAAGGTCAAGAAGGGCCGCGAGCTCAATCTCGAGGACCTGCGTGAGCAGCTGGGCCAGCTGAGCAACATGGGCGGCCTGGGCGCTTTGCTGGACAAACTGCCCGGCGTAAATCCCCAGGCGCTGGCCGGCGCCGGGCTCGACGACCGCCACATCAGGCGCCAGATCGCCATCATCGATTCCATGACCCGAGTCGAGCGTCGGCGGCCGATGTTGATCGACGGCTCGCGCAAGCGGCGCATCGCGGCCGGTTCCGGCAGTACGGTGCAGGATGTGAACCGCCTGCTGAAACAGCACAAGCAGATGGCCAAGACCATGAAGCGGGTGTCGCGGGGCGGCAATATGCAGCGCATGATGGCCGGTCTGATGAAGGGGCAGGGACGACCCGGGCCCGGAATCTGAGCCGCGGGAGCGGAAAATACAGATTCGGCTTACACTTCGGTCACAAAATCAGTAAAATTGGCCGTTTCCTGCAGCGGGCCGGGCGGATGTCGGGCGCCGCTGTTTTGTACATATCGACAGCAAGCAACACCTGAAGGTTAACGAGTTATGGTGAGAATTCGTCTATCACGCGGCGGAGCGTTGAAGCGCCCGTTCTATCACATCGTCGTGACGGACGGCCGCAGCCGACGCGATGGGCGATACATCGAACGGCTCGGCTACTTCAACCCGATTGCCGCCGGCAGCGAAACACGGCTGACCATTGATCTGGCGCGCGCCGATCACTGGCTGTCCAACGGCGCCCAGGCGTCCGAACGTGTCAATCAGCTGATCAGGCAGTTCCGCAAGACCGACCATAGCGGGGCGCCGCAGGCCGCGGAGTAACCGCTGATGTCCCCCACCCGCGGGGACACGGTCGCGGCCGGTGAATCCGCGCCGGTCGACGCCCGACTGATCGAGCTGGGTCGCATCAGTGGCGTATTCGGGGTTCGCGGCTGGATCCGCATTCATTCGTTCACCGAGCCGCGCGCCAACATCATCGGGTACAGAAGCTGGATGCTGCTGTACCCGGGTGGTCAGCACAGGGTTGCGGTGGAAGGCCATCAGCTGCACGGCAAGTCGGTGCTCGCCAAGCTGGAAGGAGTCGAAGACCGGGACGAGGCCAGCGCACTGATCGGCGCGGTGGTTGCGGTGACCAGGGATGAGCTGCCCGAATGCGAGCCCGGCGAGTATTACTGGGCCGACCTGGAAGGGCTGGAAGTGGTTGACCTTGAGGGTCGCTCGCTGGGCAGAGTGGACCATATGATCGCCACCGGTGCGCATGATGTAATGGTGCTGGACGGCGCGCGCGGAAGGCTGATTCCGTTCGTAACCGGGCGTACCGTGACCGATGTGGACAGGAAGCGTGGTGTGATCGTGGTCGACTGGGACCTGGCCTGGTGGGAATAGCGCGTGTATCGCATAGGTGTCGTCGCACTGTTCCCGGAGCTGATCGAGCCGGTCACGCGCTGCGGCGTTGTTGGACGGGCATTGGAGAACGGCGTGTTTTCGCTGGCGCATGTTACGCCGCGCGATTTCACGGCGGACCGGCATCGTACGGTGGACGACAGGCCTTACGGAGGCGGTCCGGGCATGGTGCTCAAGTACGAGCCGGTGCGCGATGCGGTGCGGGCACTCAGGGCGAAGCTGCCGCCCGGTTGCAGGGAATTGATGCTGAGTGCGCAGGGCCGGCCGTTTGATCAGGCCTTTGCGCGCGAACTGGCCGATGCGCCTGGCTTGCTGCTGGTCGCCGGCCGATATGAAGGTGTTGATGAACGGGTCATCGAAGCCGAAGTGCCGGAGGAGGTATCGCTGGGCGACTACGTGCTGAGCGGTGGTGAACTGGCGGCGGCGGTGATCATGGATGCGGTGGTGAGGTTGCTGCCCGGAACGCTGGGTCATGAATTGTCAGCGGAGCAGGATTCTTACACGGGCGGACTGCTCGATTGTCCGCAGTTCACAAGACCTGAACAGACAGATGGTATGCGTGTGCCCGAAGTACTGCTTGGCGGGCATCACGAACAGGTGCGGCGCTGGCGGCTCAAGCAGTCGCTGGGACGGACCTGGCTCAGGCGCCCGCAATTGCTGGCGCAGCGATCGCTGAGCGCAGAGGAACGCGAGCTGCTGGAAGAGTTCAGAAACGAGGCCCGTGCCGCCGCATGCGGAACGGACGGAACAGAAAGTCAGGATGCCTAGTACGGCAAAAGGGGATCAGTCATGCCCAGGGTAATAGACGAGCTCGAGCGCGAGCAGTTGAAGGATGATGTGCCGGAGTTCGCGCCGGGCGATACGGTCGTCGTGCAGGTGCGGGTGAAGGAAGGCGAGCGTGAACGCCTGCAGGCCTACGAAGGCGTGGTGATCGCCAGGCGCAACCGCGGGCTGAACTCCTCGTTCACCGTGCGCAAAGTCTCGCATGGCGAAGGCGTTGAGCGTGTATTTCAGACGCACAGCCCCGCGGTCGCGGGCATTCAGGTCAAGCGCCGTGGCGATGTACGTCGCGCCAAGCTGTATTACCTGCGTGATCGCAGTGGCAAGTCTGCACGCATCAAGGAAAAGGTTTGACGGCGATCGTTACGGATCGCAGGTCATCCGCATAACAATGCTCAATATCGGGTCACAGCGGGAAGTCCGACCGCTGTGGCAAAGGGTCTGCCTGGTCGCGGCTGTCATGGCCGCGACCTTCGCTGTTTCCGCCTGTGGCCGCATGATCGGGGCCGCCGCCGCCGATACCCTGTCCGCGGCCATTCTCAACCAGGACGATCCGGTTCTGATCAGGGACGGTGTTCCCGCCTACCTCCTTGTTCTCGACGGACTGATTCACCGGCGTCCGCATGACAGCGGTCTGCTGTCGGCCGGCGCACGTCTGTTCGCGCTCTACGGCTCACGTTTCGAAGCCGACCCGGAACGCGCCGCGCAGCTCACCGCGAAGGGGCGCAGCTACGGCGAACGTGCGATCTGCGCGGCGCATCGGCCGTCGTGCCAGTGGGACGGGCTCGATCACGAATCGTTCGTCGAACAGCTGCAGAACGTACGCCGCAGAGACATCGACGCGCTGTATGCCTACGCGCTGAGCTGGCTGAGCCACCTCGATTCAACCAGTGACGACTGGAGTGCCGTTGCCGAGTTGCCCTGGGTGGAAGCTGTTCTTGAGCATGTCCTGGTTCTCGATGAGTCGCATGATCATGGTGCCCTGCACGGCTATCTGGGTACGCTGAACGCGCTGCGTCCACCTGCTCTGGGTGGCCAGCCGGACGTGGCCAGAGCCCATTTCGAACGTGCGATAGAACTTTCCGGCGGCCGCGATCTCTCATTGAAAGTAGAATACGCCAGACGGTACGCACGCATGATGTTCGACCAGGAGCTGCATGACAGACTGCTCAATGAGGTGCTGTCGTCGCCCGTAGAGGCACCGGGTTATACGCTTTTCAATGTGCTGGCTCAGCGACAGGCGGAAGTTCTGCTCGCGTCCGGACAGGAGTATTTCTGATGCGCAAACCTGTAACTTCAGGCGTGACCGGGGCGCTGGCAGCGATTGCATGCCTGCTGGTATTCGCGATCGACCCGGCGGTGGCGCAGACCACCGAGTTCAGGGTCGCGAGCGTGGCGCCGGACGGCTCGGTGTGGATGCAGCAGATGAGGGCCGGTGCGGGCACCATTCGGGAACGCACCGACGGTCGTGTCCAGATCCGCTTTTATCCTGGTGGCGTCATGGGCAATGATCCTCAGGTTCTGCGCCGGGTTCGGCTGGGCCAGCTGCAGGGCGGCGCATTTACGGCCAGTGGTCTGGGTACCCGCTACACCGCACTGAATCTGTATGGCATACCGTTGCTGTTCCAGTCGCTGGACGAAGTGGACTATGTGCGTCAGCGTTTCGATGCGGAACTGCAGGCCGGGCTGCGCGAGGAGGGGTTCGTTACGTTCGGATTCGTGGAAGGTGGATTCGCCAAGCTGATGTCCAATCAGCCCGTGACCACCGTTGAGGGCCTGCGAAGACGCAAGGTCTGGGTGCCGGACAATGACCCGATCAGCTACGCCGCGATGAACGCCATGGGCCTGTCGCCGGTGGTGCTTCCCGTGACCGATGTGCTCACCGGCATGCAGACCGGTTTGCTGGAAGTGGTTGCCGCGTCGCCGGTGGTGGCGCTGGTCATGCAGTGGCATACGCGCACCCGCTATGTCACCGACCTTCCCGTTTCCTATTCCATGGGCGTGTTCGCCCTCGATGCACGCAGCTACGATGCTCTCCAGCCGGCTGACCAGGCGGTGGTTCGCGAGGTGATGGAAGGTGTGATGGCCGAACTGAACAGCCGCACCCGACAGGACAACCTCGATGCGCGTCGTGCACTGCAGGATGCCGGACTGAGCTATGTCAGTGTCGATGGCGCCGACATCGATGCCTGGCGTGCAACCATCGAAGGCACTTTCCCGCAGCTGCGTCGTCGCGCCGACATCGATGGCGAACTGCTCGACCGCATGCTCTCGCTACTGGCCGAGTATCGCTCCACATCCGGAGCCGCGGCCGGCACGCCCTGAGCACTGCCGTTGACTCCGCTCGCGCGTCAGTCATGGTTGAGCCGCGCAGGTGGCTGGATCGCGCGAATCGAGGATGTGCTGCTGCTGCTGCTGCTGGGGCTGCTGATCCTGCTGGCCAGCTCCCAGATTCTGCTCCGCAATGTGTTTTCCGTCGGATTCGCATGGACTGATGGCACGATCCGGCTGGCGGTGCTGTGGCTGGCCCTGCTCGCGGCGATGGCGGCCGCGCGCGAGCGTCGCCACATCGCGATCGATGTCGTGATCCGGCGGTTCCCGCCACTGCTCAGGCGCATCGTGGCGGTGATCACCTGCGGCTTCGTGGCCGCTGTGATGGCAGTACTGGCCTCGTATGCATGGGCGTTTGTCGCCGAGTCACGGGAGTTCGGTGATGTGCTGGTTGACAACTGGCCGGCCTGGATCCTGCAGATCATCATGCCGGTGGGTTTTGCGCTCATCGGCGTGAGGTATCTGTGGCATGCCGCCTGCGAGGCGCTGGGCAGGACATGACCATGTTGCTGATCGGGTTGCTGCTGCTGGTGCTGACGCTGCTCGGCACACCGCTGTTCGCGGTTATCGCGGCAAGTGCGATGCTCGGCTATCACGGCGCGGGTATCGACCTTTCGGTGGTCGCACTGGAGTTCTTCGGCCTGGCGGAAATGCCGATACTCGTCGCGATACCGCTGTTCACCTTCGCGGGTTTCCTGATCAGTGAGGGTGGTGCGCCACAGCGGCTGGTGAAGCTGTCCGAAGCGCTGCTTGGGTGGCTGCCCGGTGGTCTGGCCATGGTCGCACTGGCCACCTGTGCGCTTTTCACTGCGTTTACCGGCGCCTCTGGCGTGACCATCATCGCGCTGGGTGCGCTGTTCTTTCCGGCTCTGGTCAAGGCGGGCTACGACGGCAAGTTCACGCTGGGACTGATCACGACGGCCGGTAGTCTTGGCCTGCTGTTCGCTCCGTCGCTGCCGCTGATTCTCTACGGCGTGGTTGGCGGTGTGCCCGTAGATGACCTGTTCCGCGCCGGCATACTGCCGGGCTTGTTGATGGTCGGTGTACTGTGCGTCTACAGCTACTGGAAGAACCGGCATCTGTACGTGGCTGACCGCAACGTTTCGGGCAGGCAGGTTCTCAAATCCCTGGCTGCAGCCCGCTGGGAGCTGCCGCTGCCATTCGTGATTCTGGGCGGTATCTACAGTGGCTATTTCGCCGTTTCCGAGGCTGCTGCGGTGACCGTGGTTTATGTGCTGCTCGTTGAATTCGTGATTCTGAGGGAAATCCCGTTCCGTGACCTGCCGCGGATTACGCGGGAATCGATGATTCTGGTTGGCGCGATCCTGATGATTCTCGGCGTCTCACTGGCGTCGACGAACTACATGATCGACGCTGGTGTGCCACAGCGTCTTTTCGAGCTGATCAGCGATCACGTGACCGGACGCACGACATTCCTGCTGCTACTGCTGCTGTTCCTGCTGGTACTGGGCGCGTTTCTGGACATATTCTCGGCGATCGTGCTGGTCGTGCCGCTGATCCTGCCGGTGGCGATGCTGTACGACATTCATCCTGTACACCTGGGCATCGTTTTCCTTGCCGCGATGGAACTGGGCTACCTGACACCGCCGGTTGGACTCAACCTGTTCATATCCAGTCACCGCTTTCGCAAGGACATCATCGAGGTCTATGTTGCGACGCTACCGTTCTTTCTCGTGCTGCTCGTTTCCGTCGTAATCATTGCGTTCTGGCCGGCGTTGTCCTTATGGTGGATGCGCTAGCGTAGCCAGTCGATTTCCGAGGGTCAGATCATGTCATATGTGAACGCGCTGAAGCGTTTTTTTCGCGGCTTGTGGCGGGGACTGGATGGTCTTCGCAGGATTCTGCATCTGATCCTGCTGCTGGTGGTGTTCGTCCTGGTGCTCGGCGTATTGCTGCCGGAACCTCCCCATGTGCCACGTGCGGCTGCCCTGATGATCGCGCCGCAGGGGGCACTGGTTGACGAACTGTCCGGCGACCCTCTGCAGCGCGCGCTGGCCAGGGCCCAGGGGCTGTCATTCTCCGAGACGCTGCTGAGTGATCTGATCGAAGCGATTCGTGCGGCACGCGATGATGACCGCATCCGGGTGCTGGTGCTCGATCTGGATCGGCTGGAGTCGGCCGGCCTGAGCAAGCTGGAGGAACTGGCGGCCGGGATTCGCGACTTCAGGGAGAGCGGCAAGCCGGTGGTGGCCGCTGGTGATGGCTTCTCGCGAAACCAGTACTACCTCGCATCTCAGGCGGACGAGGTCTACATGCATCCAATGGGCATGGTGCTGATCGAGGGTTACAGCCAGTACACGCCTTACTACAAGTCGCTGCTGGACAAACTGTATGTGGACGTGAACGTATGGACGGCCGGCGAGTACAAATCGTTTGTTGAGCCGGTCACCCGCGATGACATGTCCGATGAGGACCGTGAAGCGCGGATGTCTTATCTCGGCGGTCTGTGGTCCGGTTATCAGCATGACGTCACACAGGCACGGCGCCTGCCCGACGATGCCTTACAGCAGTATGCCGATAATGCCGCCAGCCTGCTCGCACTGGCAGGCGGCGATACGGCAAGGATGGCCGTCGATCAGGGGCTCGTCGATGAACTGCTGGCACGGGACCAGGTTCGCGACCGACTGCGAACGCTGGTCGATCCGGAGGCGGAAGGCAATGGCTACCCGCGCGTATCGCATGCCGAGTACCTGCGGGCGCTGGATGCCACACGACCTTCGCGGCCACGCGGCGCGGAGCGCGGCAAGGTGGCGGTCGTGCACGCCGTGGGCGAGATACTCGATGGTTCACAGTCGCCGGGCAACGTGGGCGGCGATTCGACCGCGCGGCTGATCCGCCAGGCGGCGGACGATGATGACGTTGTGGCGCTGGTCGTCAGGGTCGACAGCCCGGGCGGCAGTGCGTTTGCGTCGGAAGTGATTCTTCGCGAGCTCGAACTGTTCCAGGAAAGCGGTCGGCCGCTGGTTGTTTCGATGGGCAGCGTGGCTGCATCCGGCGGATACTGGATATCGATGTCGGCCGACCGGATCTGGGCCAGTCCCTCGACGCTGACCGGTTCAATCGGCGTTGGCGCCACCCTGCCGACCATACAGCGCTCGCTGGATGCGATCGGCATCACCATCGATGGCGTTGGTACGACGGAGCTGTCCGGGCTGATGGACATCACCCGTGAGCTTGGCGACACCGGCAGGGAACTGATCAGCCACACCGTCGGCCACGTCTACCGGGAGTTCATGGACAAGGTGGCCGTGCACCGCGGTCTGTCGCGAGACGCCGTCGAGGCGGCCGCGCGGGGCCGGGTGTGGACAGGCGAGCAGGCGCTGGAGCTCGGACTTGTCGATGCGCTGGGCGGGTTCGAGGAGGCTTTGAAGTCGGCGGCCGATCTCGCCGGCGTTGCTGAAGGCGAGTACCGGATCGAGTATTTCGAACAGCCAATGGGATTCGCGGAACGCCTGGCGATGGAGCTGATCCGCCTATCGTCACCGGTGATCGGTTCACTGGATCTGGAACTGCCGATTTCAAGGTCCGTAAGAGCGTTGCTGGATGCGACGCGCGAGCCGCTGGCGTTCGCGCAGCGCTTCAATGACCCGAGGGGAATCTACACCTATTGCTTCTGTGACGTGCGCTGACCGCGAACGTCAACCGTCATGGCAGCAGCTGACAGTGACCGCCTGCGAATCGATCGCTGGCTGTGGTGTGCACGATTCTACAAGACCCGTTCCGCCGCCGGCGATGCCGTGAAGGGTGGCCATGTGCGCGTCAACGGGCAGCGGGTCAAGCCGGCACAGCCACTCAGGGCGGGTGACCGGATTGCAATTCAGCGCTCGCAATCGAGCGTGGAGGTGGAGGTGATTTCGATGCCCGCGCGACGCGGTCCTGCCGTCGAAGCACAGCGGCACTATCAGGAAACCGACGAATCGATGCTGCGACGCGAGGCGGAGGCCATGCGCAGGACGGAGCTTGCTGCGTTGCCGGAACCGCCGACACGCGGACGACCCGACAAGCGCACACGCAGGCTGCTGCTTGCAAAGCGTGGTCAGGACGCCGGCGAAGAGTAGCGGCCGTGCGCCGGTGGAAAATCCAGTTTCGGGAAGTCGTAGAAGTCCAGCGTGCAGTTACCCATCGCCACGTCCTGCCATCGTTTGACGTCGGACAGTATCGAGAACACACCTGCGGTGGGCAGATTGTCCAGATGGACATCGGGCAGCAGGTGCTCCACCAGTTCGGTGATGCCGGGGTTGTGGCCCACCACGGCCAGGGCGGTGATCGTCGCATCCTGCGCATGGATCGTGCCCAGCATCTGCCGCGGGCTGGCCAGATACAGTGCCGGCTCGACACGAATGTCGTTTTCCGTGAGGCGCAGCTGCGGAAGCATCAGGCGTGCAGTGTCCCGCGCGCGTCGCGCGGAGCTGGTGATCACAAGCTGCGGCAGCCTGCCGCGGTACGCGATACGGGCAGCCATGTCCGGTGCATTGCGGATTCCGCGTTCCGCAAGCGGCCGGTCGTGGTCGGCCTGCGCTGCGTCCTGCCAGCTGGATTTCGCGTGCCGGATCAACAGCAGGTGCAGAGGCGTGTGCGCTTTCATCGGCTGCCGGAGTTCAACGGTGTGTGAACGGGTTGCTCAGAACAGCCCGGCTTCCAGACGTGCTTCTTCGGACATCATGCTCTGACTCCAGGGCGGATCGAACACCAGCTCGACCTGAGCGTCATCGATGGTGGGAATGATGCGGACTTTCTCGCGCACATCCTCGGCCAGAATGTCGCCCATGCCGCAACCCGGCGCGGTCAGGGTCATTCTGATGTAGACATGGCGATGGCCCGGTGCCATCTGTTCCACCCGGCATTCATAGATCAGGCCGAGGTCCACGATATTGATCGGAATCTCCGGGTCGAAGCAGGTGCGCATCTGCTGCCAGATGATTTCCTCGATCTGCGCGTTGCTGGCGTTGTCGGGAACCTCTGGTGGCGTAACGGGTTCCTGGCCAAGCGCGTCGGCATCCTGACCGGCAACGCGAAACAGATTGCCCTCGATGTAAACCGTGAAGCTTCCGCCCAGCGCCTGGGTGATGAAGCCTGTGATGCCCTGAGGCAGGCGAACCTTTTCGCCGGCTGGAATCAGCACGGCATCGCAGTCCCTGGCCACTGTTACGGGTTCGTTGTGGTTGTGACGCATCCTGCTACTCCGTAGTGACCGAGTCCGCCTTGGACTCCAGTGCGGCGTCCAGTGCATGCCATCCCAGGCTGGCGCATTTTACGCGGCTGGGGTACTCGCGCACCCCGGCCAGCGCGGCCAGCTTGTCGAGCTGCTCGACCGACAGGGCGCCGGCGTCAGTCCCGCTGCCGGTGAGCATGTTGTGTATCGCCCTGAACAGCGTCAGCGCCTCGCTCCGGGTCAGGCCTTTGACCCTTTCGGTCATCAGCGAGGCGGAGGCAACGGAAATGGCGCATCCGGTACCCTCAAACCGGATGTCGACGATGCGGTCGCCATCGAGTTTTACATACAGGGTCATCCGGTCGCCGCACAGCGGATTCACGCCATCGATGACCCGGTCCGCTCCTTCCAGGGTGCCGAAATTACGCGGCTGACGGTTGTGATCAAGAATGACTTCCCGATACAGGTCCTGCAGCTCGTTCATGCGAAGATCTCCAGCGCCTTGCCAAGGGCGGCGATCAGTCGATCCACGTCTTCGTGACTGTTGTACAGACCGAAGGATGCGCGAGCCGTGGCGGGCACACCGAAAAAGTCCATGACCGGCATCGCGCAGTGATGACCGGTGCGTATCGCCACGCCTTCGGAGTCGACAATGGTGCCCAGGTCGTGCGCGTGAATGCCATCCACCAGGAATGAAACGACGCCGGCCTTGTGGCTGGCGGTGCCGATCACGCGTGCACCGGGCAACCTGACGATTTCCCGGGTGGCATGATCGAGAAGGGTGTGTTCATGCTCGGCCAGTGCCGCGAAGTCGATACGGGACAGGTAGTCGACCGTTGCGCCCAGGCCGATTGCGCCGGTGATGTTCGGTGTGCCGGCCTCGAACTTGTACGGCAGGCTGTTGTAGGTGCTCTTCTCGAAGCTGACGGTGAGGATCATTTCGCCGCCGCCTTGATACGGAGGCATCTCCTCGAGCAGCGCGCGGCGTCCATACAGAACACCGATACCGGTCGGACCGTACATCTTGTGACCGGAAAAGGCGTAAAAGTCGCAGTCCAGCGCACGCACGTCCACGCGCAGGTGCGGCATGGCCTGAGCCCCGTCGATCAGCACCAGCGCACCGGCCGCCCGGGCTTCGGCGATCAGTTCAGCGACCGGATTGACCGTGCCCAGCGCATTGGACACATGGGCGAGGGCGACGATTCGGGTACGCGGGCCGAGCAGGCGCGTGAACTGGCCGCGATCCAGTTCGCCGTGCCTGGTGATGGGTACCGGAACGAGTCTGGCACCCGTCTGCTGGCAGATCAGCTGCCAGGGGACGATGTTCGAATGATGTTCCATGCCGCTGATCAGGACTTCGTCACCATCCCGCAGGCGCGCACGCCCGAGACTGGAAGCCACCAGGTTGATGCTTTCCGTGGTGCCGCGCGTAAAGACGATCTCTTCCCGCGCTTCAGCATTGACGTACGCACGGATACGGTCTCTGGCGCCTTCGTAAGCCGTCGTGGAGCGTTCGCTGAGCGCATGTACACCTCTGTGCACATTGGCGTGATTGCGCGAGCGCTGCGACCACATCGCTTCCAGAACCTGGCGCGGTGCATGAGCCGATGCGGCACTATCCAGATAGGTCAGCGGCCGACCGTGAATCTGCTGATCCAGAATCGGGAAATCCGCACGCAACGAGGCGATATCGGTAACGAGCGGCTCCCCTGAAGCGATGCCGGACAGGAAGCGGCCGCCGGTGACGGCGTGATCGATGCCGGCCATCAGACTTCGACTCCGTGACGGGTTGCAAGTCGCTCGCCGACCCGGGCTGAGATCCGCTCACGCACGGCGGCATCAACCACCTGTGTGAGTACCGCGTTGGCAAACGCGGATGTGAGCATGCCGCGGGCTTCGGCTTCGTCTATGCCGCGGGAGCGCAGGTAGTAAAGATGATCCTCGTCGAGCTCGCCCACCGTTGCGCCGTGTGAACATTTCACGTCATCGGCGTAGATTTCGAGTTCCGGCTTGGTGTCGATTTCGGCGTTCTCGCCAAGCAGCAGGTTGTCGCTGCTCTGGTGCGCTTCGATCTTGACGGCGCCCGGGCGCACCACGACCTTGCCATTGAACACACCACGGCCGCGCGTGCCGGCAATGCCACGATAGACTTCACTGCTCAGGGTGGAGGGCGCAATGTGATCCACAAGGGTGTGATTGTCGATATGCTGCCCGTCGGTCGTCAGAAACAGCCCATACAGCTCGGTACGCGCGCCGCTCTCCAGCAGACGTACTTCGGTGTCGTTGCGCACCAGCCGGCCACCCAGGTCCACACTGCCGGCGCGCAGCACGGCGTTTTCCCTCAGGTCGGCGACTGTCAGGCTCGTGTGTGTACGTGAACTGCGATGCTCCTGCACGCGCAGCAGCTCGAGCCGCGATTCGCGCGCCTGGTGAATCTGCGTGACGATGTTCAGCCAGCCTTCGCTATCACCGGCATCGATGAATCGCACCAGTACACTGATCGAAGCGCCAGCAGCCAGGTCGATGACGATGCGCGGTTGCGGTGACAGACCTGATGTTCCGCTGCTGACGAAGATCAACTCATACGCCTGCGGGTGAGTGGCGCCGTCTTCGGTGCGAATCCAGACGCCATCCTGCACCAGCGCGGTGTTGAGCAGTGCCAGCGGGTGATCATCGAGCCGGTTCTGTGCGCCACTGTGCTGATACAGCTGGTCCCACGCCTCGGTGAGACTGAGTAGCCGTACGCCTTCGGCAGCGTCAGTGGCCAGGTCCAGTTCCGGCATATGATGACCGTCGACGAACACCATGCGCGGACCGTCGCTGCAGCATGTCTCGGCGATCAGCTGTTCCAGTTCGCCGTGGGGGGGCGCAGGCCGCTCGGGCACCGGGTTGAAGCTCTGCGATGCAACCGGGGCCAGTTCCGTGTACTTCCAGGTTTCCAGCTTTCTGTCGGGGAAGCCTCGTTCGCAGAACGCGGCGATCGCACGCTCCCTGAGATGGTGTGTGGCGGCGCGGCCGGGCAGGGTCGAGCGCGCGGCCTGGTAGGCCTGGCTGATGGCGTCGACACTCATGCGCTGGCAGCCTCATCCTGTATCCAGTCGTAGCCATGCGCATCCAGTTCGCGCGCCAGTTCCGGCCCGCCGGATTTCACGATACGGCCGCTCGCCAGGACGTGCACGAAATCGGGCACGATCAACTCGAGCAATCGTTCATAGTGGGTGACCAGAATCATTGATCTGTCTGCGCTGCGCATGCTGTTCACGCCGGCAGCGACAATTTTCAGGGCATCCACATCCAGCCCCGAGTCGGTTTCATCCAGCAGCGCAAGCCTGGGCTCCAGCATCATCATCTGCAGTATTTCATTGCGTTTCTTCTCGCCACCCGAGAACCCTTCATTGACGCTGCGGTTCAGAAAGTCCTTCGGGATCTGCATCAGCTCCATTCTGTCCCGGATCAGTTTCATGAACTCGAACGCGTCCACCTGTGACTCGCCTCGCGCCTCGCGTTGGGCATTCAGGGCTGCCTTGAGCAGATAGGCGTTGTTCACGCCGGGAATTTCGATCGGGTACTGGAAGGCCAGAAACAGGCCCGCCCGCGCACGTTCCTCGGCCACCATGGCGAGCAGATCCTGCTCCAGAAACCGTACCTGGCCGGCTGTGATCTCGTAGCCGTCGCGCCCGGCCAGTACCTGTGCCAGCGTGCTCTTGCCCGACCCGTTCGGGCCCATGATGGCGTGAATCTCGCCGGCATTGACGGTGAGATTGACGCCCTTGAGTATCGGCTTATCGGCGACCTGTACGTTGAGGTCGGTTATGGTCAGCATCCTGGCAAACCTCTCCTTGTTTTCAGATTGTCCGGCCGTGGCCGGGCGGCAGTATCAGCCAACCGCGCCTTCCAGGCTGACGTTCAGCAGATTCTGCGCTTCCACGGCGAATTCCATGGGCAGCTCCCTGAACACTTCGCGGCAGAACCCGTTCACGATCATGTTCACTGCATTTTCCTCCGACAATCCGCGCTGACGGCAGTAGAACAGCTGGTCCTCGCTGATCTTCGATGTCGTCGCCTCATGCTCGATGCGTGCGGTGGGTTGTCGGGATTCAATATACGGAAACGTGTGGGCACCGCACTGGTCACCGAGCAGCAGCGAGTCGCACTGCGTGTGATTGCGGGCATTGCGCGCGGTGGGCATCATGCGCACCAGGCCGCGGTACGCGTTCTGGCCGTGACCGGCGGAGATGCCTTTGGAGACGATGGTGCTGCGTGTGTTCGCTCCAATATGGATCATCTTGGTGCCGGTGTCAGCCTGCTGGTAATTGTTGGTCAGCGCAACCGAATAGAACTCTCCCACGGAATTCTCGCCGCGCAGCACACAGCTGGGGTACTTCCATGTGATCGCGGAACCGGTTTCAACCTGCGTCCATGAGATCTTCGAGTTCGCGCCGCGACACTCGCCACGCTTGGTCACGAAGTTATAGATTCCGCCGCGACCGTTCTCATCGCCCGGGTACCAGTTCTGTACGGTGGAATACTTGATCTGCGCGCCTTCCAGCGCCACCAGCTCGACAACGGCTGCATGCAGCTGGTTCTCATCACGCATGGGTGCCGTGCAACCTTCCAGATAGCTGACGTGGCTGCCTTCATCGGCAATGATCAGGGTGCGTTCGAACTGGCCGGTGTTCGCGGCGTTGATCCGGAAATAGGTGGACAGCTCCATCGGGCAACGCACACCCTTGGGGATGTAGACGAAGGATCCATCCGTAAACACCGCGGAATTGAGCGTCGCGAAGAAGTTGTCGCGATAGGGCACCACGGTGCCCAGATACCTGCGTACCAGCTCCGGGTGGTTGTGAACCGCTTCCGAGAACGAGCAGAAGATGACGCCAGCCTCGGCGAGCTTCTCCTTGAACGTGGTTGCCACCGAAACGCTGTCGAATACGGCATCGACCGCGACACCCGCCAGACGTGCACGTTCATGCAGCGGAATGCCGAGCTTTTCGTAGGTTTCCAACAGCTTCGGGTCAACTTCATCCAGGCTTTTGGGCGCGTCGTCGCGGCTCTTGGGCGCCGCGTAGTAGGAGATGGATTGATAGTCCACGGCTGGATAGTGCACGTGTGCCCACTCGGGTTCCTTCATCGTCAGCCAGTGGCGATACGCCTTCAGCCGCCATTCGAGAAGGAACTCCGGCTCACGCTTTTTCGCCGAGATCATGCGGATCACGTCTTCATTCAGACCCGGTGGCACCGTGTCCTGTTCGATATCGGTTACGAACCCGTGCCGATACTTGCGTGCGATCAGATCGTCCAGTTGTTTTGGGTCAGTGGCCATGCCTGTTCAGTTCCGCTCGGTGATACTTGAAAAAATGGAGTCAGCGCCGACTACCGCGTCATGTGTGGAATGTGCAGCTCGCGCTTCAGATTCAGCGTGGTGGTCGCGTCGGGCTGCTGTTGCAGATCCGCCAGGCTGATCTCGTCCAGTGCGCGTCGAATGCTGTAGTTGATCCGGCGCCACGCTGCGCCGACCCGGCATACGGACTCCAGGTCGCACTCGCCACCGGCGGCGCTGCACTCGGTGATGGCAACGGGGCCTTCCAGCGCGTCCAGGATCTGGGCCGCGCTGATCTTCTCGGGGGCGCGCGCCAAGAGATAGCCGCCCTGCGGGCCGCGCTCGGATACGACCAGCCCGGCCCGGGTCAGCGACTTCAGCAGCTTGCTGACGGTGGCCTGCCCAAGCCTTGTTGCCGTGGCGACTTCTCCGGCCGTGCTCAGCGCACCGGGACGGGCCGCGAGCTGTGCCAGCACGATCGTGCCGTAGTCCGTCAGTTTGCTCATTCGCAGCATGGATCCGATCCCGGCCAGTTCAAAAGAGGACTATTTTAGTACTGATTGGGTCCGCGCTCAATCCGTATGTTCCTCGGGGGGGGGCGTGCGCCGCCGGGTATGAAGAAGCCGAGGGGTGAAGGGGAGGCTGGCGCCGCTGTTTGCTTGAGGGGCGGGCCGGGGGCGACTAGTGGCGCGATGAGGCGCGCCGCCTTTCGTCTTCGGGCATCGCCTCGCGGATTTCATCCTGTCGGGCCTCGAAACGAGCGCGATCCACGGCATGCAGTTCGGGTGTCTCGAGCGCCAAACGCAGCTGGGTCAGTGCCAGCGGCAGGGCCCCGACCGACACATAATACTCGCCCATGTAGTAGTGCGAATTGGCCACATCGCCCTGGGCGTTGGCAGCGCGTGCCAGCAGTCGGATCTGCTCCGGCGTGGCGTTGCCGCGCATGTTGTTGAGAAGGTCGAGAAGAATGCGGTGAGCGGCCGCCGGATCGCCGTTGTTGATCAGTGCCTCGGCATAACTCAGCGTCAGCGCCGTGTTGCGCGGGAAGAGGTTCATCCCGTCCTGGTAGACACGCATGGCGTCTTCGTGCTGGCGATGCGCCAGCAGGGCCTCGGCCAGCGAGATCCGGTACCAGGTGGCGGTAGGCTCCTCGACCGTGAGCCGTCGCAGGACGGTGGCCGCCTCTTCATGACGCGACGCACGCATCAGCGCCAGCGCGTAGCCGTAGCGATCGGATGCCGATACGTCGTCAACGTTGCCGGAAGCGCTGCGAAATTCGGCCAGCGCGATATCGGGCGAACGGGCCGCCGAGACCTTGAGTCGCGCCCTGGTCAGAAGGTACCGGCTGCTGTCCGGCGGGTTGGCGGCCGGCAGCAGTCGCGCCCGGCTGCGAGCCTCGCCGATGCGTTCCGTCGTGACGGGGTGGGTGCGAAGCAGCGCGGGTACATGCTCGCCGGACGACCCGTAGCGGCGTGACAGTTTTTCGAAGAAGGTGGCCATACCGTAAGGATCGAAGCCCGCCGCAGCCAGCAGCTCGGTGCCGACCCGGTCGGCTTCGTGCTCGTTGGAACGCGTGAAGTTGATCTGTCGCTGGATCGCGGCACTCTGCGTTGCCGCTACCACGCCCTGCATGGCGTCGGGCGATACATCGGCCGCCACACCGAGCAGCACCGCCGCGATCGTGGCCGCCATGGACACGATTCCGGCGCGCTGGCTGTCGTGAATCGAGCGTGCGATGTGGCGCTGTGTGACGTGCGCGATTTCGTGGGCGATGACGCCAGCCAGCTCGCTTTCATTCTCACTGGCCAGGATCAGTCCGGTGTGTACGCCGATGTATCCGCCAGGCAGTGCGAACGCATTGATACTGGGATCATCGATGATGAGGAAGGTGAAGGAGTTGTCGCCGCTGTTGCTGGTGTGGGAGGCGATTCGCGATCCCAGCGACTGAATGTATTCGTTGAGTATCGGGTCCTCGACGATGACGCCGGCGGCGCGCAGTTGGTGGACCACACCGCGCCCGATCTGCGCTTCCTGAGACTTGCTGATAGTGGCGGCTGCCGGGCTGCCGAAGTCCGGCAGCGGCCGGGTCTGGGTATGGCCCGCAACGGCCACGCAGCACAGCGCCAGCGTCAGAATCAGTTTTTTCACGGTGCCAAGCTCCACGCGGCGTACCCACCGCAACCAGATTGGACCGCGGGCGTGCCGCCCCGTTCCCCCGGTTTACAGTGAGTGTACCGCGTTCAGGACGTCCTCGACATGACCGGGGACCCGTACCTTGCGCCACTCCCGGACTACAAGCCCCTTCCCGTCAACGAGAAACGTGCTGCGCTCGATGCCCATGACCTTCCTCCCGTACATGTTTTTCTCACGGATCACGTCGAACAGCCGGCACAGCGTCTCGTCGGGGTCGGAAATCAGCTGGAACGGCAGCGAGTGCTTTTCACGAAACTTCTCATGTGAGGCAAGCGTGTCGCGGGAAACGCCGAGGATGGTCACCTGCCTGCGTGTGAAGGCGTCATGGTGATCGCGGAATGCCTGGCTCTCCGTCGTGCAGCCGGGCGTGTTGTCCTTGGGGTAGAAGTACAGCACATAGGGACTGCCGGCAAGCGCCTTCGACGAGACCTTCCCCGCACCTGTCATTTCGGCGCTGAATGCCGGTACTTTCCGGCCGACAGTGATCCTGCTCAATACTCTGCTCCGCAAATCAGATACGACGCGACGAGGCGTCGGGTTGTGATCGGCAGCATCTCAGCTGTGCTTGACCGGTTCCATGATGGCATCCACGTTGAGCTGGTCGCAGAAGTCCATGAACTCTTCGCGCAAGGTCGCAATATGCACGGATGCCGGAATGTTGACGAACATCTGCACCGAAAACATCGGTGCACCGGTATGGGCAGCCGCATAGCTGCGGGTCGAGACTTCGCCGATTTCGACCTGTCGGGCGTTGAAAAAGCCGGCGAGGCTGTGGACGACACCGGGCTGGTCCAGGCCGACCACATCGACCGCGTATGGCAGCAGGTCCTTGGCGAAGCGCCGGGGTTCGGTTCGCTTGAGCTGCATGGTGAGGTTGTTGCCGGTCGCGAACCGGTTGAGGTCGCGCTCCAGGCGGCTGATCGTGTGCCAGTTGCCTGCAACCAGCAGTAATATTGCGAAGTCCGATCCGAACGAGGACATGCGGCTCTCCCGGATGTTGCCGCCACAATCGAGGACTACACGCGTCAGCTCCTGGACGATTACAGTTGGTTCGCCGCCTACCGCCGAGACGATCATGAGCTGTTCCATCGCGTATCTTGGGCCCCGAATCCGGATGACGGGCCAGTTTACCCTCGAACAGGGACAGGTGTAACCGGCATGATGGCTCGGTTGCGCCCTGAAGGTGCCGCCAGTACCATGCGCGGCGGGTCGCACGAGGGATCAAAATGAAGCTTGCCGGCAGCATGGTCGCGCTGGTCACACCCATGGATGAGGACGGCGCCGTCCACTATGGCGACCTGAAAAGGCTGATCGACTGGCATGTTTCGTCCGGTACGGATGCGCTGGTCATCGCCGGAACGACCGGTGAATCGGCAACACTGGCCCACCATGAGCATGTGGAACTGATCGAGCAGTCGTGCGAGCTTGCCGACGGACGCATCGATATCGTTGCCGGCACCGGTTCCAATTCGACGGCGCAGACAACCGCGCTGTCGACGGCGGTGGACACGCTCCCCATAGCCGGCTTTCTGGTTGTCACGCCCTACTACAACAAACCCACGCAGGAAGGCCTGTACCGTCACTTTGCCGCGATTGCGGATGCGGTGACCCATCCGGTGATCCTGTATAACGTACCCGGCCGTACGGCAGTGGACCTGAGCATCGCGACCACCGCGAGGCTGGCCGGTCACGGCAATATTGCCGGTCTCAAGGATGCCACCGGGGAACTCGAACGGGTCGAATCGCTCAGACAGCAGTGTGGCGACGAATTCATGCTGTTGAGCGGTGACGATGCCAGCTCGCGGGAATTCATGCTGCTGGGTGGCGATGGCGTGATTTCGGTGACGGCCAATGTGGCGCCCGCGCAGATGAAAGCGCTTTGCGACGCGGCGATTCGTGGTGCCACTGAAGAGGCCGGGCGAATCGACGCGGACCTTCAGGGACTGCATCGTTCGTTGTTCTGTGAGAGCAACCCGATTCCGGTCAAGTGGGCCTTGCACAGGATGGGCTGGATCGGGCCTGGCATCAGACTGCCACTGACACCGCTGGCGTCGCACTGTCATCGTGCCGTACTGGATGCGATGCAACTGGCTGGAATAGAGAGTGCTGCATAAATGAAACGATCGTTTGCCATGGCCTTCATCCTTCCGGTGCTTACGGCGCTGACAGCGTGCGGTGGGGGCGGCACGTTCTTCTGTGCCGACCCCGAACGCTATACGGGCAGCGCCACCATCCAGCCGATCCGGGTGCCCGATGGCCTGAGTCCGCCGGATGATTCACAGGCGCTGGTGGTTCCCCCGGCGTCCGGACGAGCGCTTGATTCCGACGCCACGGGGCGTCCCTGCCTGCAGGCACCGCCTGACTATCTGGAATCGCGCCCATCATCGGGTGAAGACGCCTAGTCGGGTGAAGACGCCTGGCGTCGGTGGCTGATTCCTTGACGGTCAGACCGCGCCTGCTGGCTGTCCGGTGGCAGGTGTTGTCGCGATTCTGTCAAATGTCGTTACTGTCAGTCCGTCCGTCGCCTGACGGTTCGTGACGCCAGGAACTTTTCCTCGGGATCGGACTGCGCGATACTCTGCGCCACCATGGACAACCCCAGCGAGACGCAACCCGTAGAGGGGGCAAAGAACAACAGCGGCTGGCACAGGGGAGAGTTCTGTTATGCCATGGCCATGTTCGTGACGGCAGTCAGTGTGGTCGCACTGGCGATGTGGCTCACCGACAACTGGATGCCCCTCGATCAGCCCGGTGTCGCGCTGTTCTTTTTCTGCTACGGGATCTTCACCATCGCGATAGGCTATCGCCACCCCAACTCCGCCTATTATTCATTCGACAGGGTTGCACAGGTCGCCAGCGTACTGGTGCTCGGCCCCTTGCCGGCTGCCATTGTCAACGGCACGGCATCACTGCTGTATCCGTGGTACCGATTGCGGCAGGGCCGTGCCCTCGGCGATGTCATTACGGCGTCGCTGAACAACGCCGGCCTGATGACGCTGATCGTGCTGCTGTCCGGATACGTGTACGTGGGACTGGGTGGGCAGGTGCCACTGACGGGGCTGGACTCTTCCGCACTGATCGCGCTGCTGGCTCTGGTCATCAGCATGCAGGTGCTCAACGACGTCGGTTATGTCGGTCTGATCAAGATGCGTCACCCGGGCAAGTCCGCGCGTTCGGATTTTCTGAATGTGTTCTCGCTGTCCGTGGAGCTTGGTTCAGCGCTGACGGCCGTGCTGGTGGCAATAGTGTTCAATCTGATGCCGCTGGAAGTGTTCGTGCTGCTGCTGGTGGTGCTGAGCATCGGCATGCTGGCGCTGAGACAGTTTGCAAACATGCGCTACAAGCTGGAGCTGCTTGTCGACGAGCGCACGCGCAGCCTGCGTGAGAAGACGCTGGAACTGGAAAGACAGGCGACGCAGGACAAACTGACCGGACTCTACAACCGCCGCTATGCGGACACCTTTCTGGACCAGCAGCTGGACCGGGCGCGGCGCTACCGCCAGCATCTGTCCGTGGCGCTGGCAGATCTGGATGGGTTCAAGCAGATCAACGACCGCTATTCACATGCGGCCGGTGACGAGGTGCTGCATCGCGTGGCAAACATTTTCAGAGAGCGTTGCCGCAAGTCCGACATGGTGGCCCGATACGGCGGCGAGGAGTTCCTGATCTGCTTTCCGGAAACCGACATCCGCAAGGCTCGTGTCATCTGCGAGGAGCTGCGCGTGGCGGTTGAGATGGAGGCCTGGCGCGCGCTTGGTCTGGAACGCAGTGTTACGGTGAGTTTCGGGCTGGCCGAGCGGCGCGCCGACTCGTCTCGCCAGTCGCTGCTCAGTGCCGCCGACCTGCGGCTGTATGCCGCCAAGAACAACGGTCGCAATCAGGTCATCGCCTGACACGTCTGCGCTCGAGGTACCGTCGCCCTCCGGTGGCGGGACATTCTGTGACCTGTCTATCGGAATCGTCCTCCCGGTAACGGGCAGACTGGCGGTGGGGTGCAGAACCTGTGCCCGCAACCCGGGATGCCGCGTGGATCTGCGCCGGAGGCACAATGTATCAGTACCATTTCGGACTTCAGCAAGCCGTCTGCGGGCAAGGACTGCTCTCGCAGGGAGAGCTGTACCTGGGCGAAGCGCAGCAGCGGACACTGAAGAGCATCGCTTTCGGACTCGGCGCACCGGACTCGGTAACGCTGATCGCAGGCCCGCATGGTGTGGGCAAGAGCGTGCTGACGCAGGCGGCGCTCGCCGACAGCGGCACGCGGCAGGCGTTGATTCGGCTGCGTGAAACGGGACTGAACGCGCATGACCTGCTGGAGCTGTTGCTTGCCGAACTGGGGGTTCCCGCGCATCGGATGAGTCGGGTCGAGCGGCTGCAGCTCTGGCGGCAGAGCATCGGCGAGCTCGATACCACCGAGTCGCGGCTGTTCGTGATCGTGGAACGCGCCGACGCGGCGGATGTGGCGGTGCTGCGTGCGCTGGAGGCATTGACCACCCGTGGGCCGGACGGATCGCCCGGAGCGAATCTGCTGCTGCTGGGTCAGCCGCATCTCGCTCAGCGACTGAACGTTGCCGAGCTGACGCCACTGTGTCAGCGAATCAGGCAGGTGGTGTCCGTGGAGCCGATGGATATCGAGGACGCCACCGGCTACTGGTGCCACAAGCTCGGATGCCTCGGCGCCGACCCGGATCGGGTCATGGCTGCCGGCGCGAACGAAGCGCTGTTTTTCAGGGCTGGCGGGTTGCCACGCATGATGAACAATCTGGGTGATGCGGCACTGGCGCTGGCCGCCCTGCAGGGCGCACCCATGCTCACTGCCGCCCACATTCATGAAGCGGCTGACGGCATGACGCTCGCGCCACGCGTCGCGGGGGAGTCCCCGGCCGAGGAGTCAGCGCAGCCGAGCAGCGGTGATCAGAATGAGGGCGGCCACCACCACGGCGACGACCGCAACGGGGGCACTCAGCTGCCGGTACTGACCGATGTGGTGGGCGACGATGCTGAACCGGCTGAACCGATTGCCGATGCCTGGGTCGATCGCCTGCTGAGTGCCTGACGGAGGCTGTCGAGTGGCCTGGTCGGGTACCCAACCGGATGATTCTGTTCCCTGTTACTCCGAGCTGGCAGCAGCGTATTCACGCGCCGCCAGCGCCTCGATGATCTCGAACCAGGTCTGGTAGGTGCCGGCCATTCCGCCGGTGATCACGTACTTGCCATGTACGACCACGGTCGGTGTTTCACCCACCGAATAGCGTCCGGCCAGATCGCGCGCCCGGGCCATGCGGGTGCGTACGCCGACCGAATTCCACGCGCCGTTGAAGTCCTGCTCGGAGACGCCGAAGCGCGCAAAGAAGCGACGCAGCGAGTCCTCGGAATCCAGCGCGTTGTTGTTGACGTGGAATTCGGTGAAGAACGCCGTATGCATTTCATCGATCTTGCCCAGCGCCTCGGCCGTGTAGAAGGCCTGCGCGTGCATGATGGCGACACGGTGGAACAGGGCGGGAATGCGCACCAGGTTGACGTAGTCGGGCTTGTTTTCCTTCCACTGCTCCATGTGCGGCGCGATGCCGTAACACCCCGGGCAGCTGTACATGAAGATTTCGGCCACCTCGATCTGGCCCGAATCGGTACTGATCGGTTGCTGCGGAGACAGACGACGGTAGTGCTGGCCCGCCTCGAAACGCGATGATTCCGCCAGCGTCTGAGCCGCCGCAAGCTGACTGGCGGCCGCGCCCGACTCGCCCTCAGCCGTTGCCGAGGCAGCCTGCCCGGAGGCGGCTGACGCCTCCGCTGCAGGCGAGCGCTGAGCGGACTGCGTCTCGGTTTGAGCGACCTGAGAAGTTCCCTGGTCGATTGTGCTCTGCGTCTGCGCGGCAGGCTCGTTCCCGGACGCACCGGACTGGTTGGCGCCCTGCGGTGCCGGGGCGTCGCCGCCGCAGCCCGCCAGCAGCGCGGCCGCCAGGGTCGCAATGATTCGGGTTTTCACGTTCCTGTGCTCCAAACGGTATCTGATCCGCAATCGTAACCCAGCGTCCGGCGCCGCGAAACTCCGTTGCGGATAGGAAAGGCTGCCATGGCGGACCGGCTGGCAATGGCCGCGGGGCGCGGCAGGCCGCTGACAGCCCCGGAACATCTTGAGAAACCGGCGGGCGGTTCGTGGCCGTTCCCCCGCTGACGGCCCGCGCATGACCTTGGCGCATGTGATGGTCACCGACGACTGGCCCGATCCCGATCGATCCCGTCGCGGAAGCCGGGATCGAGGTGCTCGAGCGAGCGCACAGCGCCTGTTGTCGGGAGAGACGCCATGACATCGCGATACCGTTGTTCTGAAGGGTCCGGCAATCGTAGCCAGCGCCCCTCGATGCGGATTGGCGAATGGTTGGCGGAGAGGGTGGGATTCGAACCCACGAGACGGTGTAACCGCCTACTTGACTTCCAATCAAGCGCCTTCAGCCACTCGGCCACCTCTCCAGGGTCAGCATGTCGTCGGGCCGCGCGAGAGTAGCGCAGTGTCGCCATCCTTTCAAACGCCTGTGCGTCACGACCAGAGGACTGGTAAAGTAACACCGATCCGCGTCGGTTCCCCCGCGACGGTCAGCCGTAAACCCCGTCAGGCCCGGAAGGGAGCAGCGGTAGCGGCCAGATCGGGCGCCGGGGTCGGGCTGGCGCGGATCCTTCTTTCCTGTGGCGAGGTCTTGGCGCTTTTCTGTGAATTACACGGTTCTGGCATTGAAATGGCGGCCCCGCAGGTTCGGGGATCTCGTCGGCCAGCAGCACGTGGTGCAGGCGCTGGTGAACTCGCTGGCGGCGCAAAGGCTGCATCACGCGTATCTGTTCGCCGGTACCCGTGGCGTGGGCAAGACCACCGTGGCCCGGATTCTTGCCAAGGCACTGAACTGCGAGCAGGGGCCGGCCACCGAGCCCTGCGGCACCTGTGATGCCTGTGTCGCGATCGATCAGGGGCGTTTCGTCGACCTGATCGAAGTGGACGCCGCCTCGCGGACCCGCGTCGACGACACCCGCGAGCTGCTCGACAACGTGCAGTACGCGCCTTCACGTGGACGCTATAAGGTCTACCTGATCGACGAAGTGCATATGCTGTCCACGCACTCGTTCAATGCGTTGCTGAAGACGCTGGAAGAACCGCCGCCGCACGTCAAGTTCCTGCTGGCCACCACCGATCCCCAGAAGCTTCCGGTGACCGTGCTGTCACGCTGTCTGCAGTTCAATCTGAAAAAGCTCACCGTGTCGCAGATCCGCGATCAGCTGGCGCAGATCTGCACCAGCGAACAGGTCAGTGCGGATGCCGATGGCCTGGCCGCGCTGGCCGAGGCGGCGGCCGGCAGCATGCGTGACGCGCAAAGCCTGCTCGACCAGGCCATTGCCTTCGGTGGCGGCGAGGTGACGGCCGAGCAGGTGCGTTCCATGCTGGGCACCATCGACCGTGCGCATGTGCTGCGGATTCTCGGTGCGCTGGCGGATCAGGACGGGGCGGCACTGCTTCGCGAGGCCGCGTCGCTGGACGAACAGGCCGCCGACTGCCAGTCGGCGCTCGATGAACTGATGAGTGCGCTGCAGCGTATGGCGGTGATTCAGCTGGTCGATGAACGGGATCCGGAAAGCGATCCGCCGGAACTGGCGTCGCTGGCGAAACGGATGACGCCGGAGGACGTGCAGCTGTACTTCCAGATCGCGCTCAACGGCCGTCGCGACCTCGCCTATTGCCATGACAGCCGGATCGGATTCGAGATGACGCTGTTGCGGATGCTTGCCTTCCGCCCGGTTGCCGACGACACCGCTGCGGGCCCCGCGAGACGGGGGACGCCCGTGGCAGGAAGCGTGGCGGGCACGCCCGCTGCCAGAACGCCGGCAGCAAGCTCCGCCGTCGCCAGCCCCGCTGCCGGCGCCGTTGCTGATACCGTTACCGGCGGCAATGTCCCGAAGCCGGCGCCCGCGGCGGCACCTCCAAAGACGGCATCGCGGGTGAATCAGGAAACGGACGGCGCGGGCGCTGCCCAGCAGGGTGCCGCGGTGCCGGCCGACGAGTGGCCCGCGCTGTTGCAGGCCGCCGATGTGCGCGGCATGGCGCGCCAACTGGCCGACCACTGCGATCTGGCCCGCAGCACACCGGGGCGAATGGAGCTGGTGCTGCGCGAGGACAAGGCGCATCTGCATACCGACAGAATCCGTGCGCGTCTGGAGTCGGCGCTGGCGGATCATCTGGGGGCGCCACTGAAGCTGCGCATTACAGTGGGCAGTCCGCCACGGGCAACGCCGGCCGACGTGCGCCAGGCCAATGAGACACGGCGCATGCGCGAGGCGCGCGAATCCATTGAGCAGGACGCGAACGTCGATGCCTTGCGCACTGCCTTCGACGCGGTCGTTGAGGCCGACAGTATTCATCCGCTGGAATCAGGGACGGAGAGGTGACTATGAAGGGCTTGAGTCAATTGATGAAGCAGGCTCAGGAGATGCAGGCCAACATGCAGAAGGCACAGGAAGAGCTGGCATCGCTTGAGGTGGAAGGAGAATCCGGCGGCGGCATGGTCAAGGTACGCATGACCTGTAAATACGATGTTCGCGGCGTCACCATTGAAAGCGGCCTGGTGGGCGAGGACAAGGACATGCTTGAAGACCTTGTTGCCGCGGCGATCAACGACGCGAATCGCAAGGTGGAGCAGACGGTGCAGGAGAAAATGTCGTCTCTGACCGGCGGCCTGCCGCTGCCGCAGGGATTCAAACTGCCGTTCTGAACGGTACGCGTATGGCGGACTACGGCTATTCACCGCTGTTGCAGCAACTGGTCAAGGCACTGCAGTGCATGCCCGGCGTGGGATCGCGTTCGGCACAGCGCATGGCTCTGCACCTGCTCGACCGCGATCGCGATGCGGCCCTGAGACTGGCCCGGGTGCTGGACGATGCGGCGCGCAGGATCATGCACTGCAGCGTCTGCCGGATGCTGACCGAGGATCCCGTCTGTGGCCTGTGCGCCAGCCAATCCCGCGACAGCACGCAGCTGTGTGTGCTGGAAACGCCAGCCGATCTGCTCGCCATCGAAAACTCCGGTGCCTTTCGTGGCCGTTACTTCGTGCTGATGGGCCATCTGTCGCCATTGGACGGCATAGGTCCGGCCGAACTGGGCATGGAGCTGCTGGAGCGACGTCTGACTACCGAGAACTTCAGCGAGGTTGTCCTGGCGACCAGCGTCACGGTTGAAGGCGATGCCACGGCTCATCTGGTTGCGACGATGGCCCGACGACACGGCATCCGCGCCAGCCGCATCGCCTATGGCGTACCGATCGGCGGAGAACTGGAGTTCATCGACGGCGGCACGCTGTCGCGCGCGATGTCGGGTCGGCGGGACATCGAGATGGCTGATCAGGAGGCCGCGCAATGACGGATACGGACCCTTCGGATTGCCTGTTCTGCAGGATCATCGCCGGCGAGGTGCCGGCAAAGCACGTGTACGAAGACGACGAGGTGCTGGGCTTTCACGACATCCGGCCGCAGGCCCCCGTGCACTGCCTGCTGGTTCCCCGAATTCATCTGGCCACACTCAACGACTTCGACGAATCGCATGTGCGTCTGGCCGGCAGACTGATGCTGGCCGCCCGGGCGGTTGCGCATGAGCAGGGACTGCCGGGCTACCGGGTGGCCATGAACGTGAACCGCGAGGGCGGGCAGGTGGTGTTCCATGCGCACCTCCATCTGCTGGGTGGTCGGTCGATGAAGGGCGAACTGGGCTGAGCGCACACCGCGCCTATCGTGGTCGCCGGCTGGTCATCAGTGTCCGCGTCAGCGCCAGCAGCTTGCGGTAGCTGTCGTATCGCCGCCGGCTGATGCGGCCGTTGGAGACCGCCTTGCGGATTGCGCAGTCGGGCTCTTCCTCGTGACCGCAATCGGCGAATCGGCAGCTGCCGATCCGGTCTGCGAATTCGGCGAATCCATGGTGCAGTTCGGCGGCGTCGGTGATGTGTGGCGTATAGGCGCGTACGCCCGGCGAATCGACGAGTTCGCCGCCCAGGGGCAGCTCATGCAATACCGAGGTGCTCGTTGTGTGACGGCCATGGTTTCCCTTCGCCGACAGCCGTCCCACGGATTGTACTTCGCGGCCCGTCAGCGCGTTCGTCAGCGAGGATTTTCCGACCCCGGATTGCCCTACCAGTGCACTGCGCTGGCCGGCCAGCACGGTCGTCAGGCTGTCCAGTCCGGAATCCGCCGTGACGCTGGTGCGCAGTACCGGATAACCGGCGCGTTCATAGTCGGTGAGTGCGCTCGCGTTGGCCGGCTCGGTCTCGGACTCAAGGTCGGTCTTGTTGAATACCACCGCGGCCGGAATCCGCAGCAGGCGCGCGGCGGCCAGGTAACGGTCCACGACGGACCAGTCCGGAGCCGGTTGCGCGGCTGTCGTCACGATCAGCTGGGTAAGATTGGCTGCGATCACCTCGCGGTTGCCGCGACTGTCGGTGCGCGCAAGTTCCGTTCGGCGCGGCAGAATCGCGGTGACGACGCCGGTGCCGTCGTCCTGCCGTTCCCAGTGCACGTCGTCACCGACAACCGGAGCCAGGCTGCGTCCGCGGGTCTGACAAAGAACACGCTCACCGGACGCGTCACGCACGTCGGCATGACGTTTGTAGCGGGCTACGATCACGCCGTTGAGGCTCATGGGCCTGCAACATGCAGTGACGTGGTCGCTGCTACAATCGGCGAAAAGGAGTGCCCGTGAAACTGAAAGACAATCTGGTCTGGATCGACCTGGAAATGACGGGTCTGGATCCCGACAGCGATTTCATCATCGAGATCGCGACAGTGGTGACGGACAGGAATCTTGCGGTGTTGGCCGAGGGACCGCTGTTCGCCATTCATCAGCCCGACCACGTGCTTGCTGGCATGGACGAATGGAACACGCGCCAGCACGGACAGTCGGGACTGACGGAGCGGGTCAGGGCCAGCAGTGTGACCGAACGTGAGGCCGAGCAGGCGACGATCGAGTTTCTGCGCAGGTATGTGGGTCAGGGCGAGTCTCCGATGTGTGGCAATAGCATATGTCAGGATCGCCGGTTTCTGGTACGACATATGCCAGAACTTGGCGCTTTCTTTCACTATCGCAATCTCGACGTCACCTCCCTGAAAATTCTCGCGCAGTTATGGGCACCGGAAGTCGCCGGACGCGTGCAGAAGGAACCCGCGCATCTGGCATCGGCGGATATCTACGATTCGATACGCGAGCTGTCGCTGTACAGGGAGCATTTTCTCAAGCTCTGATTTTCAGCGCGCCCGGATACCCTGTTTGTCAAGACTTGGTGATGGATCGGGCCGTGTGGCATGCTCGACCGATGCTCGCAGACAGCCTCATTGTGCCCGAATGCATATACCGGCCCGGAAGCTTTTCCGGGCTGATGACGGTCTATGAGAGCAACTACATCAAGTGGGTACAGCTGATCGGCGGCGATTCTCTGCCCGGCCGTTCGTATCGCTCGAGCGCGCCCAGGGATTGTGACCTGTTTCTGGAGGTGCTTCGCAGAGAGCCGTACACCACCACCCTGCATCTCACCTATCGGTTTGCTGCCTTGGATGGCGAGGACATCGCCGATCCGGATCTCACGCTGCGGATCTATCATGATGCGAGGCTGGCGGAGGCTGTCGCGGCCAACGATCAGCATCATCATCACAAACTGGTGGAGCTGGCGCGAGCGCATTCGGATGAACTGGGTCGGCGCTGGCGGGTGAATGTGATGCTCAACAAGTGGTTGGATTATCTGCTTGATATGAAACATGAGTTGATGGCGGCCTGAAGGAGGCTGTTCCTTGCGGTGATTCACGGTTTGGACAACCCGGTCGCTATATAGTGAGCGGCGCAATGGCATGCGATTCCGCACCGCGGTGGCAGGGACAATGTTGACGGGAATTCTCGCCAGGCCGGATTCGGCAGGCGCCAACGAACAGTTGCTCAAGCTTTACTGGAATCGAGCGTCCGTAAAGCGTGAGCTGCGTGCGTTGCGCCGTGAGCGCCATGAGCTGCTCGACAAGCTCAAGGAGCAGGAAGGGGCGATCGTGCGTGCCAGAGAGCAGCTCGACGGCCTGGAGAAACTGCTCACCAACCCTCTGGCCGCCGCGAACGCGATGGTCTATTTCCAGCTTCGCCATCTCTGGCGCATCGGTGTTCAGCGGCTGGAACAGTTTGCCACCGAACTTGAGGCGCAGCGCCACAAACGCGAACGCGGGCAGCTGCATGAGTCGGCGCTGGCCAAGCGCCGCCGCCGTCTGGATGCGATCGATGAAAAGCTTCAGGGGCTGTTTGTGAAGCGCAGGCGGGTCGTTCAGGAATCCGAAGAGATCCAGCGCAGGCTGGAGGGCATGAACGTCGTTGTCAGGCTGTTTAGTGGTCCGGGCATGCGACGCAGGCTGCGTGGCCTGAGGAACGGCCTGCGCGTGCTGGAGGCGCGCATCGATGAATCCAAGGAGCTGACGGAGAAAATCGAGGGGGAGCCCTTGCCCGAGCCGGACGGTCTTTCGCTGGAAAGCCGCAGGCTGATCAATGTGGCGGTTATCGCGCTGGCGCAGCATCTTGTGTTGCATTTCTCCGAGCACGATCTGGCATCACTGGCGCGAACCTCGACGCAGCGTCCCGTGGGCGACATGAAATTCGGCGATCGACGCGACTGCGATCGCATGGTCGAGCGCATCCGTGAAATGATCGACGAGCTGCGCAATCAGAAGAATCTGAGCGAGAAGGTCAAGCGCAGGGCTGATTTCCTCCGCGCCACGCAGGTGAAGTATCGCAATGACGCGGATTCCGTGCCGATGATGGAAAGCATGGAGTCCATCGTGCCGCGGCTGGACAAGGAGCCCCGGGAACTGTCACGGCGAACCAGCGACGCGCCGCTGCGCGTCAATGTGTTGGCCGACGACTACTGGGACGTCTTTTCGGTACTGCGCTAGCCTGCACGCCAGGCACTGGCCAAAGTGCCTCAGCGTGATTCGGCCGATTCAAGACCTGGGAACGTGGCTCCCGCCGTGCCGCTGAACAGGCGATGCTGTACCGGCGTCAGCTGTTCCAGTACTGCCATTTCCGCAACCAGTCGGGTCGCCTGATCCAGCAGGATTCTCTCGATGGTACTGGCGTCCATTTCCAGCTCCTCGAGCGTTTCCGCAGCTTCCAGACCCAGCGCGACCCGGCGGTCGTTCTCGCGCTGAAGCTGCATCTGCTCCTCACGCTCCAGCTCGGCGCGCCTGTCCTCGATGTTCAGCGAGATGGTGGTGCGGTTGCGCTGCGCCTCGATGGCTTCGACATTACGCAGCAGGTACTGGAATTCCGGATCGTCGGCGGTGCGCAGCCCATGCTGAACCGTCAGCGCCTCGATGGCGGTGTCCAGCGGGTCGCTGGCACGGAACCGTGTGGAATCGATCCGATCCCAGGGCAGGGCGGTGTCGCGCGCACTTTCGCCCACGGTGTCCGGGGATACGAGTGACGGCAGCTCGATGTCGGGGATCACGCCGCGATGCTGGGTACTCTCTCCCGTTACGCGGTAGTACTTGCCCACCGTGAGCGTGAGCTGGCCGTTGTCCTGCGTACGCATGACCCGGTCAAGATTGAACAGGTTCTGCACCGAACCCTTGCCGAAGGTCTGCTGGCCGATCACGATGCCGCGGCGGTAGTCCTGAATGGCCGCGGCAAAGATTTCCGATGCGCTCGCGCTGTAGCGGTCCACCAGCACGGCCAGCGGGCCGCCGTAGAGGGGGCCGAATTCCGGGCCGTCGAGCACCTGTACGCGGCCCTGCAGCTCGCGCAGCTGTACGACCGGGCCGCGGTCGATGAACAGCCCGCTGAGGTCGGTTGCCTCCGATAGATGGCCACCGCCGTTCTGACGCAGATCCATCACCAGCCCGTCGATGCCCTGTTCCTGGAGTTCCACGAGCAGGCGCGCCACATCGCGTGTAGTACTGCGATAGTCTTCGTCACCGCTCGTTCTGGCAGCGAAGTCCTGATAGAAGCTTGGCAGCTTGATTACGCCGATGCGGAAGGCCTCACCATCCAGCTCGACTTCCTTCAGTTCGCTCTTGGCAGCCTGTTCCTCGAGACGGACCTTGTCGCGAACCAGCTCGACGACGCGTTCGGGAGAACCCGGAGCGGCGCCGGCCGGCAGTACGCGCAGACGGATCATCGTGCCGCCCGGACCTCGGATCTTGCGCACGACGTCATCAAGACGCATGCCGATCACGTCCACGAACTCGCCATCCTCGCCGTCGGCCACCGCCATGATGCGGTCCTGCGGCCGCAGTGTGCCATCGATCTGAGCAGGGCCTCCGGCAATCAGATCGACGACGATGATGTAGTCGTCCTGCGTCTGCAGCGACGCGCCGATGCCGTCATAGGAGAGGCTCATGGAAATGCGGTATTCCTCGCTCTGGCGAGGCGACAGGTAGCTTGAGTGCGGATCGATGGTATGGGCAACGGCATTGAGGAACGTTTCAAATACGTCGTCGGCCGTCAGCTGGGCCACGCGGGTGTAGATTCGCTCGTAGCGCTCGGTCAGCGTTTCGGCAATCTGGTCCCACTCCTGTCCGGTAAGCAGCAGGCGCAGGCCGTCGCTCTTGACCCGTTGACGCCACACCTCGCGCATTTCCTCCTCGGTTACCGGCCATCCCAGCTCGGTACGGTCGAAGCGGAATGATTCGTCAACTGTGTAATCGGGTTCTTCGGCAAGCAGCGAAATGGCGTACTCGACGCGCTCCCTGGTGCGTTCCCGAAACAGGTTGAAAATGTCGAACACGGGCTCCAGCCGACCGTTGCGGGTACGTTCGTCGAGCTCGTATCGGTAGCGGCCGAACGAGTTGACGTCGCTGGCCAGGAAATAGACGCGATTGCCGTCGAGCGTATCGAGGTAGCGGTCCAGCACGGCGGACGACAGCGAGTTGTCGAGTCGCGGGCGGGAGTAGTGCAGCTGCTCTATCAGCTCGGCGACGTTGCGGCTGATCTGAGGGTGTCGTTCGCTCATCGTGAGCGGCGTCAGAGGCTCCAGCGCGGCCGAAGCCACGAGGCTGGTTGCCACCAGTATCAGCCAGCCGACGCTCATCCGTTTGAGTATGCCCGTCACGATCCCTCCTAGCTCCGTTGTGCCGCAGTCCAACGCCGCGGTCGACTCAAGTTTCCGACCGTTGGCTTGTTGAATCAACCCTGTACCTTCAAAATTGGCCAGATTTCACCGGTTTGAGAGTTCAATGAGGCCATTCCTCGTGCTGCTGGGCTTCGTGCTTGGCAGCAGCGCATCGATATGCTTCGCACTTGGCGCCACATCGCTGATTTTCTTCGTGCTCAGAAACGACTATGAGCGCCTGCAGGGAGAAACCGCGCCGCTGCTGCTCAGCCTTGCCATCTTCAGTGCTTTGACAGCGGTGGCAGCTGTCAGTTTCTATGGAGAAATGAAGCAGACGGTCTGGCGCCATGCCGCGGCCGTTTTGCTGGCCGTCGCGTTGACGGGCGTGGGGTGGTACTACTGGCCGTGAGCGGGCCTCGTGTCCGCCATGCCCGGCCCGGGCGGCCCGCGCCCCGGTGCTCAACGCGTTCGGTTCTTGCTGATGCGATCCCAGGAGGCGCTGCGGTCAAACGCCCCGGTGTTGTAAGGGTCGAAACCCGCCTGTTCGGACGTATCCAGAGTCAGTTCGGGGTCCTCCAGCAGGCGCAGGAGGTCATCGGTGTCGTGCTCGTCGAGCGCCGGATCTCCTCCTCGCGGAACGGGTCCGTCCGCCGGCTGAGGCTTGCGGCCGGCGGCCTTGCCCGGGGCCGTGGTGGAGCCGCCCCGGACAGGCGTCTGTCTGAGCCGGACAGGCGCAGGGGAGGGCCGCGCCGCGCCGGTCGCCGCGCTACGCTGTGGCGGGCGCGGCTTGACGGTTGCGGATTCGCTGTCCCATCCCAGCAGGCGTCGCAGACGCTTGATCATGTTTACATGCCCAGACAAACAGGGTTTGTGACATAAGCCTATCAAATCCGCGGGACAACACACTGCTCAGTGGCCGGAATTGTGATTCAGGTCACGAGTGCGCCGCCCGCGGGCAACGGAAAGGCCCAGACGTGCGATCTGGATGACCACATAGGGGCTCAGCACCAGCAGCCAGGCATGCGCCGCCCCGGTCGTCAGATCCACCCAGATCGCGTCCATCAGTCCCGTGAGGCCGCTGTCGGATTCGTAGGGACCGAGCAGTTGCTGTCCGACGGCGTAAATGGCCGGCGGCAGAAGAACCAGGCCGACCGCCAGCAGTGCCAGTGCGATCAGGAGTTCACGTTTGAGTGTGGTGATCATTCGTAGGTACCGTAATACTCGGAGAAGCGGCCGTTCTCATCCCGTCGTGCAGACAGGGATCGCCGCAGTCGTTCGATCTCGCGGGTGGCGCCGATCAGCGCTTCCTGCAGTTCGCGTGCGCGACCGGACTCGCGTTCGGCCACTGTCTGCGCCTCGGCCTCCCGGCGCGTCCGTTGCGCGACCTCCAGTTCCAACTCCCTGATACGCAGGCGGTTAGCTTCGGCCAGCTGTTCCATATCGTGCCACCACCGCCCACGGCAGGCGATGTAATCGGTCAGCGCCGCGAGCTGGCTGGCCAGCGAGGGGTCCAGGGCCGGTTCCGGACGTGGCTCCGGCTCCGCCCCTGCTGCCGCTGCCGGTTCCGGTGCCCATTCCGGTTCCGGACCGGGTTCGACTGCGGAAGCCACTGCCGTCACGCGCCGCGCTGCCGGCACCGGGGATGGATCGGATGCGCCGGTTGCGTCGCTCCGCGGTCTGTCGCCGACGCGCTGTCCGAGCAACTCACTGACCTGCGCTTCCAGCCTGCCGCGGTCCCGCTGTTCGTTGAGCAGTGCGTCGCGCACCCAGGCAGCCTGTTCCTTGACGCGATCAAGCTGGTCGATGGCTTCGCGGAGGCGGCATTCCTGTTCCTCGACACGCCGGTGCAGTTCATTTCCGGTCCTGTCCCCGACGACAGTCCATGCGGCCGCGTCTGTGGTTGCGCCCGGGTCCGACGATGGCGCCTGCGGCGGGCGTCCGGCTTCCGGTGCGGGCCCCGGTTCCGATGCGGGCCCCGGATGCAGAATGTCGGTCAGAACGGGGAGGGATTCGGTGACATCCGTCAGCACCGGGATCGCATCCTGATCCGCAGGCTGCTTCACGGTTGCGGATTCCGATAATGCCGGCAACTCCGACGTCGGATCGTCATCAGTATGGCTGGTGCCGCGCGAATTGGTTGCCATGAGCGTGGGTACGGAAAGTCGGTGTCTGTTGTCGACAGGGATGGTAGCCCGCGCGTACCGATGAACCAAGTCGACGCGACCGTGGAACTGATCGGAATCAGTCAGTCTGCGGGCACGGTGCGATTACGTGCCCATTCGCGCAACGCGGCGACGCGTTCGCTCATCACAACCGACAGCGGTCGCGTTTTTCTGAATTCCGCGAGCAGATGCGATGTGCCGACGGTCTGCTGCATGGCGTGCGCCGCGTACAGGGCGGATACCACCCCCTGTTCCAGTTCCGCCCCCGAGAATCCGTCGGTGACGGTAGCCAACTGTGCCAGGTCGAAGCTGCCGGGCTCGAGAGATCTGCGCCGCAGATGGATCGCAAGGATGTCTGCCCGGTACTGCGGTGACGGAAGGTCGACGAAAAAAATCTCGTCGAAGCGACCCTTGCGCACCAGTTCAGGAGGCAGCTCGTTGACATTGTTGGCGGTGGCGACGACGAATACGTCCGAGCGCCGTTCCGCCAGCCAGGTCAGGAACGAGCCCAGCACACGACGCGATGTCCCGCCGTCGTTGTCACCGGTGCCCAGGCCCTTCTCGATTTCGTCCAGCCACAGGACGCAGGGCGACATGGTCTCGGCGGTGGCGAGCGTATTGCGCAGATTGCGCTCGGTCTCGCCGTGATACTTGTTGTACAGCGCGCCGACATCCAGTTTCAGCAGCGGTATGCGGAACAGGCCGGCGGCCGCTTTGGCGGCGAGGCTCTTGCCGCAGCCCTGTACGCCCGTCAGCAGAATACCTCGTGGCGCGTCCAGCCCCGCCGGCCGGTTGCCCGCGAACGCGTGGCGCCGCTGATGCAGCCACACCTTGACGTTGCGAAAGCCCGCGATATCACTGAACTCGGATGCATCGCACTCGAAGCTCAGTACCCCGCCACGGTCCAGCAGGGCGTACTTGGCCTGCATGACTGCCGGCAGGTCGTTGTCGGTGATGGCGCCGTCCTGGTACACGGCGTGGCGTGCCAGACGTTCGGCATCATTGTACGTCAGCCCGCCCAGGTTCCTGATGAGCAGCTCCCTGGCCGCGGGATCCACTTTGACGCTGCGCCCCGGATGGGCTGTGTCGTATGCCGCCACGATGCCGTCGATCAATGTCGCGAGCTGGTCCGGTCCGGGCAGCCGCAGGCTGAACCGGGCGCTGAGGCTTTGCAGTTCTGTCGGCAGGTCGATGGCATGACTGAGCAGCACCAGCGTGATGCGGGAGCGTGAGGCTGCGATGGCAATGTCCTTGAGCAGGCGGACATGTACCGGATCGCCGATATAGGGATGGAAGTCGAGCAGAACGTAGGTGCCGGGTTTCGCGACGGCGCGAATGTGCCGCAGCACGTCGCCGGGTTCGGCGACCAGACGTTGCGGTTCGAGCGCCAGGTCGAGGCGCTGCAGACCGTCGGTAATGCTCCAGCGGAACAGCGGACGATAGTCGTGCGCCGGCGATTCCACGGCCAGTCCGGTGATCATCTCCAGCATGCGGCTTTCGTCGGTGGTCTCGATGACCACCAGCGGCGCTCCGGATCTCAGTACCAGTTCAAGGTCGCGTCGGTCGGGCATATGGTTACTGTCGACGCTCCGGCGCGGATGTGCACGGAGGCCGCGGGAATCGCGGATTCATTGTGGCGGTTGTGCTGGTGATGCCAGGGCGGTCGTCGGATCGGGCAGCCGATCGCGATGGCCGCTAGTTGAAGTCCAGATCCTCCGGTCCCGCGCCATAACCACGTGGTGTGGTCAGGAACTCGCGCAGCTGGTCGGTCATGCCTCGGCACGCGTAGGCCTGAGGTCTGACGACAAACGGAAACGGAATCACGATGGCCGGCATGATGGATCGCCCCTTCACATCCGCGTGGATGGTGCCGGCATCACTCATATCGAGTATGTCCCAGACGGTGGCATCGTAGCGTGCGTCGTCCTCCCACCAGGAAAGGCCCATGCACATGGCGCCACCCATACCGGCGGCGCAGCTGATGCCGCCACCGCTGGCGACCCGATCGGTGGAGCCGTCCAGCCAGACGACGAAACGCACGCCGGTATCGCGCACCCGGGTCATGACTTCCGGACGCTGCAGGAGCTGGGCAAGTTCGCCCGTGCTCAACGGCGCCATGGAGGGCTCGAACCAGGGATAGAGGGTGTCCTCGAACCGCGTGGAACTGTAGACGTTCAGGCCATTGGAGCCCCGTGCCAGCGCCGAACTGATGCACTGGATGAATTCCTGCTCGGCTTCGTGCGTGGCGTGGTGACGGCGCGCCAGGATGACCACCTGCTCGCCCTCGCCGATCACGGCGCTGCTGGTCTTGTAAGGTTCCATTCGGGAGGTGATGCCGCAGGCCGCCAGCATGGGCACCAGCGCGGTGATGAGGATCAGGATCCGGACATGGCTGCTGAGGGTGCGGCGCATCTCAGTTGGCCAGCTGAGCACCGACTGACAGGGTCGAATCATTCGTTCTCTCCACAACCCAGTCGCTCACCTGCGGCTGCTGGGTGAATCTCGTGATGATCGCCGCGCCCGCATCGCGCATTGCGATCGTGGCTGCGCGGTTCAATGTCTGCTCACGGCCGCGGCTGATCGCGGCCTTGCCGTAGCCGCTGACGGGCCATTCGATGATCAGCTCGCCGCTGCGGTCGTAAAGCTCGACGCTGTACTGTATCCAGACCTCGACGAATTCTTCGGCGCTGTCCCGTCCGAACGGAACCTCGAACTCGAACACATCGACCTTGGGCCGGATCACGCCATCCAGACCTCCCAGCGCCTGTGCGAACGAAGCTTCGGTGACACTGGTGGTTTCCGCGAACATCGTTTCGAAGATCGGCGTGAGGAACGCGACATTCGCGTCGCCCAGTCTGATGGTCCAGCTCGACTGCCGTGGCAGTTCCTCGAAATGCTCAAACTGCCGCAGTTCGTCGTCCAGTATCAGACCGACGCGCAGGGGCAGAGGTTCAACCAGTGGCGTGGGGAAGTCGGGGCTGACCGTCACGGACGACGAGCCGCAACCGGCAAGAAGCAGGCCGACGACCGCCATTGCCGATAGGCGGCGGCTGGAAGCGGCGTAGCGCGGAAGCGTCATCAGTGCATCCTGGCAGCTGAGATGTGTACTCCCGCAAACTTACCACCGAATCACCGCCATCAAAAGGGCCGCGTAGCGCCCCCGGCTGTTCCCGGGTGGACTGTGACGCGTACCCTGCCATTGTGGGCCTTTCAGACTGATACTTCGCGCATCGGCACAGACTGCGGAGGCAGGTGATGCATAACAGATTGATTCTCTTGGCGGCCCTGCTACTGACCAGCGGCCTGGCGCAGGCTCAGAACCACTCGGTGGCGGCCAGGGCAGGCATGCTTGGCCTTGGGGCGGAATACGGGTATGCGATCAATGACCGTCTGGGCGTGCGATTCGGGCTCAACGGCGGGCGCGTCGGCTCGGAGCTGGATGATACGGACATTGAATACTCGTTCGATCTGAACTGGGACTCCGTGTCGGCATCGGTGGACTTCTATCCGACGGCGCGGGCTTTTCGTGTGACGGGCGGCATCCTGCGCAACAGCAACCGCCTCGATCTGGTCGCGCGTCCGACACAGGACGTGACCATCGGCGACCAGACCTATACCCCGGAACAGGTCGGCGAACTGCGGGGCCGCATCGGTTTTCAGCGCACCGCGCCGTTCCTCGGCGTCGGCTGGGATCGGTCCCGGCTCAATCAGCGTTTCGGAATGTCCTATGATCTGGGAGTTTTGCGTCAGGGCTCGCCTCGCGCCAGCCTGACCGCCTCCGGAGAACTGGCCGGCGATCCTGCCTTTGCCGGCGACCTCGAGGCGGAGCGGCGTGACGTGCAGGACAGCGTCGACGGATTCGAACTGATGCCCTACGTCACCATCGGTTTCGTTTTCAAATTCTGACGGACAGCTGACGGACAGGTCCGACACCTGCGGCCGGCGGGCGCTTCGCCCGCCGTGCTTCGGGCCGATGCAGCCAGGATGGTAGACTAGCGCGATTCAGCGTCGGCAACAGGCCGACCCCTTGTATCCGTGAGGGAGACATGATGAGCCGCTTTTCCGTTTCGAGATCCTGTTTACTGCTGCTGGCCGCCGGCTTCGTTGTTGCCGGCTGTTCGGACGGTGCCGGTCCGGCCCCGGCCGGCGATACGTCCGCCCAGGGAACGGCGGCCGGTACTTCCACGTCGGCTGCACAGGATTTCGATGGCGCCGTGTATGTCGTAGACATGGCCGAGTCGGAAATCTACTGGCGAATCTATCGCGCGGGCGCCGCTGCGCGCTTCGGCCACAACCATGTGATCTCGATCGAAGAGGCGGACGGTCGCGTCTATCGCGCCGATGCCATCGGCGATTCGCGCATGGAGCTTACGATACCCGTTGCCGCACTGGTGGTTGACGATCAGGACATCCGCGACCGCTACGGCGATGATTTCGCTACGCCACCTTCGGCGGAAGACATCGCCGGTACGCATACCAACATGTTGAGCGAAAGCCTGCTCAACGGCGCACGCCACCCCACGATTCGCCTGACCGGACGCGATCTGCGCGGGGCCGGCAGCGACATGCAGATGGATCTGGATATCGACATCGCCGGCAGTCAGGTCACCGTCACCGCGCCCGTGACGCTTACCGAGGACGGCCAGCGAATCACCGCCGAGGGCGAGTTCCGCCTCACCCATTCCGATCTCGGACTGACGCCGTTCAGCATCATGATGGGCGCGATGAGAGTGGCCGACGAGATCGACTTCACCTACCGGATCGTCGCCGCGCGCAGTGCGCCGTAGCCTGTCGGCTGAGTTGCTTCGTGAGGCGGTCGCAGCCGGCCGCATCCCCGGGGCGGTGGCGGCCGTCAGTGATGAACGGCGCGTCCTGTTTGAAGTTGCCTGCGGCAGCGCCGGCAACGGCTCGGCACTGCGTACCGATTCTGTCTTCCGCATCGCGTCGATGACCAAGCTGGTCACATCGGTGGCCATGATGCGGCTGGTGGAGCGCGGCAGACTCTCTCTGCGGGATCCGCTGGGACGCCATCTGCCCGGCTACCGGCAACCCCCGGTGCTCGCCGCCTGCGATCCGGAAAGCGGCGAGTATACGACCCGCCCGGCCGCTCGAGAGGCCACCATCGCGCAGCTGCTGGCACACACATCAGGCTACGGCTACTGGTTCCTGAGTGCACAGCTGCGGGCCGTGGCGGGTGAGAATGCATCCTATCTGCAGGCGCCGTTCCTGCTGCACGAGCCTGGTGAACGCTTCACCTACGGCATCGGCACGGACGTTGCCGGGCAGCTGATAGCGCCGGTCAGCGGGCAAAGGCTTGAGGATTTCTTCGCCGCGGAGATCTTCGGACCACTGGCCATGCACACGGCCGGCTACCAGTTCCCCGACAACGACACACTGGTTGCCATACAGGAACGCACGGCTGCGGGGTGGCACGCGCGACCGCGCGAGGCGCCGATGACCGAACCGCGCGGCGGCGGCGGTCTGATGATGACCATCGCCGACTACCTTGCGCTGCTGCGCCTGCTGCTCAATCGCGGCCGCGCCGATGCCGGGCAACTGCTGTCGCCGGAGTCGGTGGCGCGGATCGTCACCAATGCGATCGGCGATATGATGGCTGATCCACCGTGCACCGTTGCGCCCGCACGCAGTAATGATTTCGTCTACATGAACGGTACCCAGAAGTTCGGTCTGGGCGTCATGGTGGAGACGCGGCCAACGCCGGCCGGACGCAGCGCCGGCAGCTACGCATGGGGTGGCATCTGCAACACGTATTTCTGGGTCGACCCCGAAGCGCGGATCGCCGCCGCGCTCTTCCTCCAGATGAGCCCGTTCGCCGACAACGACTGCGTAGCGCTGCTGCGGCAGTTCGAGACGATCGTCTACGAGCATCTCGGGTAAAAGGGGGAATTCGATCCGCCCGCCTGATCCGACCGGTCCGTGCGCATGGCATTGCGCCAGGCCGGGGTTTATCCTAGCCCGGACTTTTCTGAACGGCGACAACGTAGCGGCCCGGCCACCACCAGGCGCAGTCCGTTCACAAAAACCGGGGCGAGCCGGTCTGAGTGCCGGGATACACAACGACAAATATAAACAACGATAACGGGTGCGGCGGCGGCGACACCACCGGCCGCAGGGGAGAAGTACGGGATGAATGCAATCTGGATGGCCGTGGTCGCACTGACCATCTTCGTGGCCGGGTGGCTGTGGTACTCGCGTTTCATCGCCGAAAGAATCTATCGGCTGGACCCGAACTACGTTACGCCGGCGCACCGGTTTCGCGACGGTATCGATTTCGTTCCCACCAACAAGTGGATTCTTTGGGGGCATCACTTCACATCCGTGGCCGGGGCCGCGCCCATCGTCGGCCCGGCGATCGCGATGTACTGGGGCTGGGGGCCGGCGATCTGCTGGGTGGTGCTGGGCACCGTGTTCGCGGCCGGCGTTCACGACTTCGGCGCGCTGGTACTGTCGGTGCGGCACCGCGGGCAGTCCGTGGGTACGCTGGCCAACCGGCTGATCGGCCGGCGCGCCAAAATCCTGTTCCTGTTCATCATCCTGATTCTGGTGCTGATGGTGAACGCGGTGTTCGCGTGGATCATCGCCAATCTGTTCATCAGCAACCCGGCTTCCGTGCTGCCGGTGCTGCTGCAGATCCCGATTGCAATCTGGTTCGGCTACAACGTCATCCGACGCGGCGGCCGTATGCTGGTGCCTTCGCTGGTCGCGCTGATGGTGATGTACGGCACCGCGGTGCTCACGACGCGGGTCGAGTTCCTGCAGATTGATTTCGTGCAGTGGTTCGGCGGCGAGACCGGCGCGGGGCTGCTCGGGTTGGGTGCCGTCGGCAGCGCCTTCCTGGCATGGATCATGATTCTGCTGGTCTATGTGTACATCGCCTCGACACTGCCGGTCTGGAAACTGCTGCAGCCGCGTGACTACATCAACGCCCAGCAGCTGCTGTTCGCGCTGCTGATCCTGTACGGCGGACTGTTCGTGATCGGCCCGGAAGTGACCGCGCCGGCATACAACAGCGCGGCGACCGTTTCCTGGTTCCCGCTGTTGTTCATCACGATTGCCTGCGGTGCGATATCCGGTTTTCACGGCCTGGTGGCGTCCGGCACGTCATCAAAACAGTTGGACAGGGAAACCGACGCACGTGCCGTGGGCTACCTGGGTGCCGTGGGCGAGGGCACACTGGCGCTGATCACGATCATCGCGGTGTCCACCGTGTTCCTGACCCAGGCGGATTACCTGCAGAGCTATCCCAGCTTCGCGGTGGCCAGCGCCGATGGTCTTGGCTACTTCATTGCCGGTGCCGCGCAGCTTGCCGGCGGGCTTGGCATTCCGCCGGATGTGGCGGCGACGCTGGTTGCATTGATGATCGTATCGTTCGCGGCCACGACGCTGGATTCGGCGGTACGCCTGCTGCGTTACATCATCGGCGAGCTGGGCGTGGAGTATTCGCTGCCGCAGCTGTCGCGTCGTCATGTCGCCACCGGTCTGGCCGTGGGTCTCACCGCACTGCTGGTGCTGCTGCCCGACGGCGGGCGCGGCTTCGGTTCCGGCGGCTATCTGCTGTGGCCGCTGTTCGGCACGTCCAATCAGCTGCTGGCCGGCATCACGCTGATGCTGATTTCACTGTGGCTGTACCGCTCCGGCCGCAATCCGCTGCCGACGCTGATCCCGATGACATTCCTGCTGTTCATGACGGTATGGGCGATGATCCAGCAGGTGGTGTTCAACTGGTCGGGCATGGGCGACAGCGATGGCGACCTGCTGCTATTCACGCTGGGTTCGATCATCCTGGGGTTTGCGCTGTGGATACTGCTGGAAGCGGTGCGCCTGTTCTGCAGACGCGATCAGCTGATGGCGCTGGCCGATACCGATGACGAAGGCGGTGTCGTGAATCGGGAGGAGAGCGGTGCCGGCTGACCGGGATGGCCCGGTGTCCGGTGGCGCCGGGCCGCGCGCCTGGGTGCGTTCGCTGCTGGACGGCTGGGAGCAGGCACTGCGCGTTGGACACGAATCGGCGGCGCTGCGTGAGCAGGAGCAGGCCGATGACCTGTTCATGCTGTTGTGTTTCTCGGAGAGTTTCGGTCTGCCCAACCCCGCCAGCTGGTATACGCTGGAGCTGTACCCGCTGCTGCTGGAGGAGTTTCATGAGTGGCACCGGCGCATGGGCATGGATCGATCACCCCTGGATCACCTGAGGTGCTGCTGAGCCGCCGCATCCTGTTCCTGGCCGGGAAGGGCGGTGTCGGCAAGACCACCGTGGCCGCGGCCACGGCCATGGCCGCGGCGCGCGCGGGTCGCCAGACGCTGCTGGTGTCGACCGATCCGGCGCACAATATCGGCGATCTGTTCGGCGTTCATCTGGGTGGTGGCACCGTGCAGCGCGTGGAAGCCGGCCTTGATGCGCTGGAGATCGATCCGGATGCCGAGACGCGGCGCTACCTCGCCACCGTCAAGGACAACATGCGCCGACTGGTGCGATCCACGATGCTGGAGGAGGCCGAGCGTCAGATCGATCTGGCCGGTCGTGCGCCCGGCGCCGCGGAAGCGGCGATGCTGGACAGTGTCATTGCCGTGCTGCTGGATCGGGCGCGAGACTACGAACAGATTGTCTTCGATACTGCGCCAACCGGTCACACGATCCGCCTGCTGACGCTGCCGGGGCTGATGGGTGCATGGGTGGACGGGCTGCTGCGCCGCCGTGAACAGCGCAATCTCGACAGGACGCGGTGGCTCGGGGCGGGCGAGGTGCCCGACGACCCGGTGTTCGATCTGCTGCATGAGCGTCGGCGTCGACTGGGCGAGGCGGGGAAGGTGCTGCTGGATCCGGCAAGGGCCGGCGTTGCGTTCGTGCTGATTCCCGAGGCGTTGCCGATCGTCGAGACCCGTCGCGGCATCGATGAACTGTCCGCCCATGGCGTAGCGATCGCCGGCGTGGTCGTGAACAGACTGCTTCCCGAGCATGTCACCGAGCCGTTCTTCCATCAGCGGTTGATTCGCGAGCGCCGCTATCTGCAACGCATCGACCGGGAGTTCGCCGGACTGCCGCAGATTCGTCTGCCTCTGCTTGCGAGCGACGTGGACTCTCCGCAGGCGCTGTCGCTGCTGCTGCCCCATGTGACCGACGGCGTGACGGCAACGTGATCGCGACGTCGCGCTGACGAACGGTACCACGCTGAAAAAAAAGGCGGTGCGCAACCGACGAATCGTTCATGTTCCGCCGGGTTCCGCCAGCCGGTGCAGTGTCTGTGCGATGCGCCCGCCATTCAGTATCAGCACACGGTTGGCGGCCGCGATTGATTCCGGACGATGTGCAACGATGATGCGTGTGATACGCATCGCGTCCAGTGCGCGATTGACATGCGCTTCGCGCTCCAGGTCCAGATGGCTGGTAGCTTCGTCCAGCAGCAGGATGCGCGGTTTCCCATACAGCGCACGCGCCAGCAGGATCCGCTGCTTCTGACCACTGGAGAGCACCGAGCCCATGTGCCCCACAAAGGTGTTGTAGCCCATCGGCATGGCGACTATCTCATCGTGTACCGCGGCGATTTCCGCCGCGCGCCGGATCCTGGTCTGGTCCGCTGACGGGTCGAAGAAGCTGATGTTCTCGGCCACGGATCCGGCGAAAAGCAGATCGTCCTGCAGGGCGGCGCCAATCAGTGAACAGCGATTGTCCGGGGTCGTGATCCGGGCCGGACGACCCGCCAGCAGCACGCTGCCGTGTGTGGGCCGGATCAGACCCAGCAGCAGCGCCAGCAGCGTGCTCTTGCCGCAACCGGATGGACCGACGATCGCCAGCGTTTCGTTTTCCTGCACGGTGAAACTGATGCCGTCCAGCACCCACGGCTCGTGTTCGGCGTAACGAAAGCGCAGGTCGCTGACGCTGATGATGTCGTTGTGTGCGGTACCGGCGGGCGCATGCCCTGGCGTCTGCTCGGTGCCCTGCGTGTCTTCAACCGGTTCGGTGATGATGTCGGCCAGTCGGGCCGTGTGTACGCCCAGCGTACGAATCTCGACGATGCGGTCCACCAGCGCGGCAATGCGACTGCCGAACTGATTCTTGTAGGCGATGAAGGCCACGAGCATGCCGGCTGTCATGTCTGCGTCCAATACCATGACGGCTCCCAGCCAGATCACAACGACGTTCTCCAGTCCGAATACCAGACCGTTGATGAACCCGCAGAGGATCTGCAGGCGCTCGCCGCGTATGCCGGCGTTGATCTGCTCGCCGAGCATGGTCAGCCAGTGCGAGCGGCGTTCGGGTTCACGCCGCAGCAGCCGGACAGAACGTATGCCGCGCAGAGTTTCCAGGAAATGACTTTCCTGGCGGGCGGCGTGCACGATGTGCTCGTGGGTCGCGCTGCGCAGCGGCTGAAACGATATCCAGCGGCACAGTGCGTACAGGGCCACTGCCGCGCAGCAGATCAGGCTCAGCATCGGGCTGTAGAGGAAGATCACGATGAGCGTGATGACAGACATAAATCCATCGGCGACGGCTTCGATGAACGAAGTGGCCAGGGTGCGGCGTATCACATCCAGCGAGCGGAAGCGCGAAATCGTGTCGCCGACGTGGCGCTTCTCGAACCACGGCACCGGAAGACGCAGCATGTGTGTGAACACCCGCGCCTGCCACTGCACCGTCAGCTGTGTGCTGAAGTGCATGATCATCCATGCGCGAAGTGCACTGGTGCCCTGTTGCAGCAGAACCAGCAGCCCGAAGCCTATCGCCAGCGTGGTCAGCAGCGTCATGTCGCCGCCGACCAGCACATGATCCACCACCCACTGCATGAACAGTGGACTCAGCAGTGCGAACACTTCCAGCGCCAGCGCGAGCAGCAGCACCCAGGCCAGCGCGCGCCGCAGTCCGCTGACCGGCCCGGTGAGTGCGCGCAGCGTGAGTCTGCGCCGCACGTCGCCGGGTGTGAAAGTCGGACCCGGCCACACTTCCAGCGCAACGCCGGTGAAGGCCTGTGACAGCTCCTCGATCCTGACCCGCCGTTCGCCGACCGCGGGATCAAGGATCGTTGCTCCGTCGCGGTGGACAGCCTTGAGCACCACGAAGTGATTGAAATTCCAGTGCAGGATGCAGGGCAGGCGCAGCTGTTTCATGTGGCGTAGTTCCAGGCGCAGAGGCCTGGTCAGCAGTTCCATTCGTGAGGCCACATCGATCAGAGAGCTGAGCGTCATGCCTTTCAGCGACACGGCGAATCGCCGCCGCAGCGCGGCCAGATCCACGTGATGACCGTAGAAGGCGGACAGCATGGCAAGGCATGCAAGTCCGCATTCGCTGGCTTCGGTTTGCAGTATCCCCGGCATGCGGCTGCGCGCACCGGTAAGCGACAGGTCGAGCGATATCATGATGGATACAGTCTGGGTCGGAACGCTCCACAACCGCAGTCCCGCAATCAGGCCGGAATCGGCAGGAATGCGCGTTGAGCAACGGCGCGGCGTTGGGTCTACTGCTGAGCGGATTCCTCCGGAGCGAATATGCCGAAACAGGCAGACCTGTTCAGATCCGCCGCTGTCGAAGCGCAGCGCGCGCAACTGCTCGGCGGCATTCTGCTGAGTGCGCCGCCGCCGTTGCGGGTGCTGGGTGCCGTGACCGTCATGGCGGTGTTGGTGTTGCTGCTGTTCTTCTGGCGCGGTGCGTTCTCACAGCAGGCGACGCTCAACGGCCGGCTGGTGCCGGATAGAGGGCTGGTCAGCGTGCACGCGCCGCATGCCGGCGTGATCGTGGAGCGGCTGGTGACGCTGGGCGATCAGGTGCGTCGTGGCGAGGTGCTGATGGTGTTGTCCGGCGAACGTTTCAGCCATGCGCTGGGCGCTACGCATGGCTATGTCGACGAGCTCATCGGCTCGCGCCAGGCGTCCTTGCAGGCACAGCTCTCGCGTCTGACTGCGCTGGAACATGCCGAGCTTCGCGGTTCACAGCAGCGGCTTGAGATGCTGAGCGCCGAGGTGAAACACCTCGAGGACGCCATCGCGTTGCAAAGTGAACGATTGGCGGAAGCCGCTGGCGTTGAATCGGATACACGTCGACTGCGCGAGCAGGGGTTCGCCACAGCGGAACAGCTGCGCAGCTATCGCGACGGCTACCTGGAGCAGCAGTTGAGGATGCAGGCACTGGAGCGTGAGCTGCTGTCGCTGAACACGCAGCGTGCGCAGACGGAGCTGGACCTGGCCGCGACACCCCTGCGGTTCCTGGCGCAGCGCGCCGATGTTGAGTCGGCCCTGGCGACACTGGAACAGGAGCGGGCGGAGAACGACTGGCAGCGACGGTTCGTCATTGTGGCGCCAGTTGACGGCGAGGTGTCGCTGGTGGTCGGTGAGACAGGGCAGGTCGTCGATCCGCAGGTGCCGCTGATGACGCTGCGCCCGTCGGGTGCGGCCCTGCAGGCGCATCTGCTGGCCCCCGAGCACGTGATCGGACACCTGCGTCCCGACGACAGTCTGCGCCTGCGCTACGCGGCGTTTCCCTATCAACGGTTCGGGCACCAGACCGGGCGTGTTGTCAACGTGTCCGACGGGCCCTATCCCGAACGGAGTGATGCGGGATTACCTGTCTATCGCGTCGTCGTGGCACTGGATGCGCAGACCTTCACGCTGCGTGGCCGGGAGGTCGAGCTGAAGCCGGGCATGCGTGTGGAGGTGCGCGTCGGCACCGAGCAACGGCGGCTGATCGAATGGGCATTCGCCCGGCTATGGACAGCCACGCCGTAGTTCCGCTCAGTCGTGTCGTTCCGCTCAGTCGCCACGTGCTCAGAATCCTTGCGGATCAGTGCTGATGCTGATGTGTTTCCACCGTTTCCAGGCCTGTCAGCTGCAGGCTGATTTCCCGCAACCGCAGCAGCGCCTCGTCGTCGTAGGCCTGCGCATTGGCGCGCGCCTCCTGAAGTGAGTTGAAGTACAGGCCGGTGCGACCGGCCAGTTCCGGTGAGACGGCAAGCTGCATCACGGCGGCCGCTCCCTGTTCCACGGTGGCCATTGGCCGGGCGCCGGCCTCGCGCACCATTGTGGTGTCCATCAGCGTGGCCGGATGTAATGCGTTGACTGTGATCTCGTCAGCCGGAAGCTGTCGCGCAAGGTCCATTGTGAACAGGATCTGTGCGAGCTTGCTCTGGCCGTAGGCCCGACCGGGGCTGAAGTCGTCGTTGAGCATCACATCGTCAAAGTCGATCGGCTGCTGGGCAATCGAGGCGACATTGACGATCCGTGCGGGCGAACTTTCACGCATCAGTGGCAGCAGGCGGTGTGTGAGCAGAAAGCCGGACAGATAGTTCACCGCGAACGTCAGCTCATGACCGTCGTTGCTGGTGTAGCGGGTGTCATCTCCGGCGCGTGACCAGATGCCGGCATTGTTGATCAGCAGGTCGAGACGATCGTGGTTATCCAGAACCGCCGCGGCCAGCGATTCGACTTCGCTCAGCGATGCAAAGTCCGCACGGTAGAACACCGCGCTTCCGCCCGCGGCTTCGATCTCGCTCACGACTTCGGCGCCGCGCTGTTCATTGCGGCCGTGGATGATGACCGTGGCGCCCAGTGCCGCCAGTTCCTGCGCCACGTGGCGGCCCAGACCGTCGGTGGAGCCGGTGACCAGTGCAACCTGGCCTGTCAGCGATGGAGTCTGGCCGTGGGTAATCGAGTGCCCGGCCGTCAGTGTGAGACATAGCAGTATCGCGGCCAGCACCAGGCGGTGAGGTGGCGACGGGTTTCGGCGGTCATGGGCATTGGCGGTCATGGACAGCTCCATCAGTTTCCTGGTGTTGAACGTGCTTGTATGCGCGGATTGCGACGAGGCTTCAGGGTCCGCCTCGCAGGACCGCTACTGTTGACGACGCGGAATCTCCACTTCGAACTCACCCGCGGACCGGCCGCGTACGGTGAAGGCTTCGGTGAGTACCTCCAGCGCAGCCGAATCAAGCCGGGTGACGTTTGCCACCGGACATCGGTCCGAAAAAGCGCCGCGTACGATCACTTCATCGCCGGCGTATCCGCACATCTGGTCCGATCGCGCCCGCAGGGCGATGCGCACCTGTCCGTCGAGTTCCGGACAGCCGCCCCTGAGCTGTACATGCCAGGGCTGGTTGCCGGGCGAGAACACCACCAGATTCTGTTCATCCAGAAAGCGGAAGTCCCTGGCCTGGGACACGGACAGGCATTGACCGCCAGGGGGCGAATCGGCAACCACAGGCCGCTCGGAAGCCGGACGTTGCGTGCTGCCCGTACCGACGGCGCAGGCGGCGAGCCATGTGGTGGAAGCCAGTGTTGCAAGCAGCAGTAGTGGTTTCGCGTTCATGTCTGTTGTCCTTGCGTTGGGCGTCGCATAGTTCCTTGCATCAGTGTAATTGATTCCTCTGCACCCCGATTCGTTCCGTGGCATCGGTGCCGCTATCGGCAGACCCGTCACGGTAGCGCGGATTCCGCCTGAAGATCCGGTTCACGACAAGGGGCGGGCCGGCGCAGCGATCCCTCGATCCCACCGGCCGTTGGTCGCCGTCAGGACTGGCGGCAGGTTGCGGCATCCACGATTTGCCCGTTCCTCGCGCCGGCGTTACCCTGAAAAATCCGCCCGAAGACGAACAAGGATCAGGCCATGTCCAGCGAAACGAAGTGCCCCTTCACCACCGCACACGGTGCCAGGACCAGCGTAGGCGCGCAGTCCAACCGCGACTGGTGGCCCGATCAGCTGAACCTCAGGATGCTTCATCAGCATTCGACGAAGTCCAATCCGATGGGTGAAGATTTCGATTACGCCGAAGAATTCAGGAAGCTCGATTACCAAGCGCTGAAAAGAGACCTGCATGCCCTGATGACGGACTCGCAGGACTGGTGGCCGGCGGATTACGGCCATTACGGCGGCCTGTTCATACGCATGGCCTGGCACAGTGCCGGCACCTACCGTGTTCAGGATGGCCGCGGTGGCGGTGGCACCGGCAATCAGCGTTTCGCCCCGGTTAACAGCTGGCCCGACAACGGCAATCTGGACAAGGCGCACCGCCTGTTGTGGCCGATCAAGCAGAAGTACGGCAACAGGATTTCGTGGGCCGACCTGTTGATCCTCACCGGCAATGTGGCGCTGGAATCGATGGGATTCAGGACCCTGGGTTTCGGCGGCGGCCGTGCCGACATCTGGGAGCCGGAGGAGGACATCTACTGGGGCAATGAGACCACCTGGCTCGGTGACGAACGCTACACCGGCGAGCGTCAGCTGGAAAATCCGCTGGGCGCTGTGCAGATGGGTCTGATCTATGTGAATCCGGAAGGCCCCAACGGCAACCCGGACCCACACGCTTCCGGGCGCGATGTGCGCGAGACGTTCAAGCGCATGGCGATGAACGACGAAGAGACCGTGGCGTTGACGGCCGGTGGCCACACCTTTGGCAAGGCGCATGGTGCCGGAGACCCTGAACTCGTCGGCCGTGAACCGGAAGGCTCACCGATCGAGCAGCTCGGCCTTGGCTGGAAGAACGCGCTCGGCAGCGGCAAGGGTGTGCACACGACGACCAGCGGTATCGAAGGTGCCTGGAAACCCAATCCCACGAAATGGGACATGGGCTATTTCGATACGCTGTTCGGCCACGAGTGGGAACTCGTGAAGAGTCCGGCGGGCGCACATCAGTGGCGTGCGAAAAATGTGAAAGAGGAACACATGATTCCCGATGCGCACGATCCGTCGAAGAAACATGCGCCGATGATGACCACCGCTGACATGTCCATGCGTATGGATCCGGTGTACGAGAAGATCTCGCGCGATTATCACAAGAACCCCGAAAAGTTTGCTGATGCCTTCGCCCGTGCCTGGTTCAAACTCACTCATCGCGACATGGGGCCGCGTGACCGCTATCTGGGGCCTGAGGTGCCGGAAGAAGTGTTCATCTGGCAGGATCCGGTGCCCGAAGTCGATCACGAACTGATCAATGCGCAGGACATTGCGGCGCTGAAGCAGCAGGTGCTGGATTCCGGCCTGTCTGTATCGCAACTGGTGACCACGGCCTGGGCATCCGCTTCAACATTCCGCGGCTCGGATTATCGCGGTGGCGCCAACGGCGCGCGTCTGCGCCTCACCCCGCAGAAGGACTGGGAAGTGAACCAGCCGGCGGAGCTTGCGAAGGTGCTGAGGACGCTGGAAGGCGTGCGGAAGGTGTTCAACGATGCGCAGCCCGGCAACAAGCGCGTGTCGCTGGCCGACCTGATCGTGCTGGGTGGTTGCGCGGCGGTGGAGGCGGCTGCGAAGAAGGCGGGGCACGACGTCGCCGTGCCGTTTGCGCCCGGCCGCACCGATGCGTCCCAGCAGCAGACCGATGTGGAGTCGTTCGACGTGATGGATCCGGTGGCGGACGGCTTTCGTAACTACCAGCGCCCAGAGGCGGCCACGCTGGCCGAGCATCATCTGCTCGATCGCGCGCAGCTGCTGACATTGACGGCGCCGGAGATGACGGCGCTGGTCGGAGGCATGCGCGCGCTGGCCGCTAATGCCGGCGGTTCCCGCCACGGGGTACTGACCGACAGACCCGGCACGCTGACGAACGACTTCTTCGTCAACCTGCTGGACATGAAGACCGAGTGGCGGTCCACGTCAGACGAAGGGGTTTACGAAGGCGCGGATCGCGCGTCCGGTCACGTGAAGTGGACCGGTACGCGCGCGGATCTGATCTTTGGTTCGAACTCCGAGCTGCGCGCGTTGGCTGAGGTTTACGCGAGCGATGGCAACCAGACGAAATTCGTCAGGGATTTCGTGAAGGTCTGGGCCAAGGTGATGAACCTGGACCGGTTTGACCTGAGATAGTCCGGTCACCGCAACAGCAGCGTCGGGACCGTCGCCGATCGCAACAGATCCGACGTCTTGCTGCCCATCAGCAGACTGCGCAGCGGTGAGTGGCTGTATGCCCCCATGATGAGAATGTCGATGTCGTTGTCCCGCACCGCGCGGGCGATGACTCTTTCGGCATCACCAGGCACCAGCGAGGCAGGAGCATCGAAACCGGCGGATTCCAGCGTCTTTCTGGCCCATTCGAGTTTCCTGGGTGCCTCGCGGCTGGCTTTGCCCGACATCAACAGATGCACTGGAAGGCCTCTGAACAGCGGACTACCCGCGACCATTTCCACGCCCCGGCGCGTGACGACGCCGCCGTCGAACGCGATCATCGCGCGAGCTGGTTCCGTGAAGCCCTCGGTGATGGTCAGAATCGGCTTGTTCAGGCTGCGCACGACGTTCTCGACGTTGCGACCCAGGTCGCGCTGCGTGTGCTCGGCCGATTCGCCGCGCCGCCCGAGCACGAACAGGCGCACCTGATCCTCCTGTTCCGCCAGCGTTTCCTGCAGGTTGCCGTGGCGCTGTCGGATGTCGGTTGTCGTCACGCCCGCAACCACTGCGCGTTCACGCAGGCGGTTCAGGAACAGCCGCCCGTGCTCACGTGCCGCCCTGCTGCGCGATTCGTCCTCGTCCGACAGTGCGCTGAGCAGTTGCTGCTGGGCGTCGATCCCGATGGCACCACTGAGATCCCGGCGGCTGGTCGTCTCCGGGTGGCGCTCGATAACATGCAGCAGTTCCAGCGGTGCGCTCATTCGCTTCGCCGCCCAGGCCGCGTAATCGGCGACATAGTCCGCGAAGCGGGATTGATCGACACAGGCCAGGACCTTGTTCTCGTTGGTCATGTGCGTTCCTTGTCGGGCAATCGGTCAGTGGCCCGTTATAAGATCTTCAGCGCCGTCCTTGTCGTGAACGGCGAAGCGGTCCACCATCGTGGCACTGGCCTCGTTCAGGCCGATCACCGCGACCTCCGTGCCTTCCCGACGAAACTTCAGGACAACCTTGTCCAGCGCGCTCACCGCCGTGATGTCCCAGAAATGCGCCCGGCTCACATCGATGCGGACCTTCTCGAGGACTTCCTTGTAGTCGAAAGCATTCGTGAACCGGTCGGCGCTGGCGTAGAACACCTGCCCGAGTACGGTGTAGGTGCGGGCGCGACCATCGTCTTCCATCAGCGAGCGGATGCGCAGAATATGCCCGACCTTGTGCGCAAAGAAGAATCCGGAGAGCAGTACGCCGGTCAACACGCCCATGGCCAGATTGTGGGTGAACACGGTGACCACGACAGTGCCGACCATGACGACACTGGAGCTCTTCGGGTGATTGCGAAGGTTTCTGACCGATCCCCAGTTGAACGTGCCGATCGCCACCATGATCATCACCGCGACGAGTGCCGCCATCGGGATCTGACTGACCCAGTCCCCGAGAAATACCACCATCAGCAGCAGAAACACACCGGCTGACAGTGTCGACAGACGGCCGCGGCCGCCGGACTTCACGTTGATGACGGACTGCCCGATCATCGCGCAACCGGCCATGCCGCCGACGAAGCCGGAAGCGATATTGGCAACGCCCTGGCCGACACATTCACGGTTCTTGTTGCTTTTCGTGTCGGTGAGATCGTCGACGATCGTGGCGGTCAGCAGGGATTCGAGCAGGCCGACCGCCATCAGCGTGAGCGAGTACGGGAAGATGATCGCCAGCGTTTCGAAATTCCACGGAATATCCGGGATCAGGAACACCGGCAGCGAGTCGGGCAGGGCGCCCATATCGCCGACGGTCCTGATATCAATGTCCATGACCATGGCCAATCCGGTCAGCACCACAATGGTCACGAGTGGTGAGGGAATGGCTTTGGTGATGTAGGGAAAGCCGTAGATGATGGCAAGACCCGCCGCCGTCATTGCGTAGACATGCCATGTCACATGAGTGAGTTCGGGCAGCTGGGCCAGGAAGATCAGAATCGCCAGCGCATTCACAAAGCCCGTGATCACCGAGCGCGACACGAAACGCATCAACGCGCCAAGGCGTATCCAGCCGGCAATGATCTGCAGCACACCGGTCAGTACGGTGGCGGCCAGCAGGTACTCAAGGCCGTGATCCCGCACCAGCGTCACCATCAGCAGGGCCATGGCACCGGTGGCCGCCGAAATCATGCCCGGCCGTCCACCCACGAAGGCGATGACCACCGCAATGCAGAACGAGGCGTACAGCCCGACCCTCGGGTCGACACCGGCGATGATGGAGAAGGCAATGGCTTCGGGGATCAGTGCCAGCGCGACGACCAGACCCGCGAGCAGGTCGTTTCGGACGTTGGAGAACCAGTCCTGTCTGATTGAGTTCATTCGGTATTGAGTCGTGTGATCGACGCCGACCATCCCTGTGGCGTAACAACGGGAAGGCGCAGACGCGAAGGCGGCTTCCGGAAGCTCTGAATGGCAGTGTCCGTGGAGAGTAAAGGAACGCCATGCTCCAATCCTTTGAAGCACGACTTCAGGCGCAGCAGATCCATGCTATGGCACCTGGCGACTCGCGAGGCGATAGGCCAGCGAACGGGTCAGGAGGCGGCATTGTTCGCCGACTGTTGTACGCGCAGAGCTACATTGGCGTCTGTCCGGTTGGGCGCGGGAAGCCGCCCATCATACCGGCCCGGCGTCGCTACGGCAATTCACCGTCAGCCAAGCGCCCAGATCTCCGGCCCGCCGCAGATCTTCGGGTCTGTTCTGCCTACGATGTCGGTGTCCTTGCCCTCGTAGTCGACGGCCCCGAGGATGGCCCTTATCGCGGTGAGTCGGGCGCGGTACTTGTCGTCGCTGCGGATCACCGTCCACGGCGCAATGTTCGTATGGCTGGCCCGGAATGTTTCGGCAATGGCTTCGGAGTAAGCGTCCCAGAGCGCCAGACCCTCGATATCGATACGGCTGAGTTTCCAGTGGCGCAGCGGGTCGGTCTCGCGCCGCAGCAGGCGGCGCAGCTGCTCGGCGCGACCCACATTGAGCCAGAGCTTGACCAGTATGATGCCCTCGTTGACCAGCATCTTCTCGAATTCGGGGAGCTGGGAAAAAAAGCGCGCGCGTTCTTCAGCGGAACAGAACTCGAAGACCTTTTCGATGACGCCCCGGTTGTACCAGCTCCGGTCGAACAGGGCTGTTTCGCCGGCCGCCGGCAGGTGGGCGACGTAACGCTGGAAGTACCACTGGGTCCGCTCGCGCCCGGTCGGTTTCGACAACGCAACGATGCGGGCAATTCGCGGATTGAGGTTCATGGTCACGCGACTGATCGCGCCACCCTTGCCGGCACCGTCGCGGCCTTCGAACACGACCAGCAGCCGCGTGCCGCTGCGTTCGATCCAGTGCTGGCACTTGACCAGTTCGATCTGCAACGGATCGAGCTCGGTCTGGTAGTCGCGCTTCTTCATCCAGCGGTCGTAGGGGTAGCTGGGATCGAGTATGTCGCGCTTGCCGCCTTCTTCTACCGCCACGCGGATCGCCTGTGGCGCGTCTTTGGTCAGATAGCGGCTGACCGCACCGTCGAAGGGCAGTGGCAGAGGCATGTGCAGGGACTCCGGTCTCCAGTTCATGGTGAAGGGTATACGAACGGAGACCGGCACAGGGCGCCGACATGCTGTGGCCCGCCTGTGGTGACAGGGACGCGTCCCAGGAACCGCCGCCGGATCGCATCGTTTGTGGCCGGGCGCGAACGGGATACTTCAGCTGTTTCTCCCGCCTCAACATCGTCGTTCGTTAATGTGCCGAGCCGTCGTCGCTGCTGCCGGATCCGGTCCCCGGCGCACGATGCATCAATGAACTGAGTGTTTCGAGCCGCGCGCTGATCTGATCCCGTGCCGTGCGAAATCTCTGTCGCAGCTCGTCGGGCGTAATCGCAGGGTCGCTCGAGGCCGGATCGGCTATCGGCCAGTGCAGGCGGCGCACCCGGCCAGGGAGCACAGGGCAGACTTCTTCCGCGCACAGCGTGACCACAAGATCGATGCTGCCCGTGTCTATGTCATCCACCGACTTCGAGTGCTGGCCAGAGATGTCGATACCGACTTCCGCCATCGCCTCCGTGGCGTAGGGGTTCAGATGCGACGGCGCGGAGCCTGCGCTGCTGACGGTGGTGTCGTTGCCGAAAAGCTGGCGCGCCAGACCTTCGGCCATCTGGCTGCGCGCGGAGTTGGCCACACAGAGAAAAAGGATGTTCATGGTGAAGGCTCCTCGGCCGGGGAAGATCGACGCGCGGATTCCGCGGAATCGTCCACGGCTGCCGGAAAGCGGTTTCGCGTCCGGTTCGCGAATGCCACCAGCGACAGCATGACGGGCACTTCCACGAGAACGCCCACCACTGTTACCAGGGCGGCACCGGAATTCAGGCCGAACAGTCCGATGGCGACGGCGACCGCCAGTTCAAAGAAGTTCGATGTCCCGATCAGGGCGCATGGAGCCGCGACGTTGTGCGGCACGCGCCAGATCCAGGCGGCGAAATAGGCGATCGCAAAGATCCCGTAGGACTGGATCAGCAGGGGGACGGCAATCAGCCCGATCAGCAGCGGGCGATCGAGAATCACATGCCCCTGGAACCCGAACAGCAGTACGACCGTCGCGAGCAATCCAATAATCGAGAACGGTTTGATCGCGGCCGTGAAGTGCGCGACCCGAACTTCGCCCGGCGTGTCGTCACGAGCCTTCCTCACCAGTGCCATTCGCGTTGCAGCGCCGGCCGCGAGCGGAATGACCACGTACAGAACCACCGAGAGAAGGAGCGTCTCCCACGGAACCTCGATATCGGTTACGCCCAACAGCAGCGCAACGATGGGCGCAAAGGCGAAGACCATGATGATGTCGTTCAGGGAGACCTGAACCAGCGTGTAGTTGGCATCGCCCCGGGTCAGGTGCGACCAGATGAACACCATGGCCGTGCACGGTGCAGCGCCCAGGAGAATGAGGCCGGCAATGTATTGGCCGGCATCGGCCGGGTCGATCAGGTCGGCGAAGACGACTTCGAAGAACAGCACGCCAAGCGCGGCCATCGTGAACGGCTTGACCAACCAGTTTACGACCACCGTGATGATCAGCCCCTTCGGACGCTTATGGACGTGGCGCAGGCTCGCGAAATCCACCGCGACCATCATCGGGTAGACCATGGCCCAGATGAGCACCGCGACAACCAGATTGACGGAGGCGTATTCCCAGGATGCGACGGTCTGGAACAGATCGGGGAACAGGCTGCCGAGCGTCACGCCGACAACGATGCACAGGACGATCCACAGCGACAGATAACGATCAAATACGGACACAGTGTTTCACTATTTCTTTTTTTGGATTCCTTCGGGAATCCGGTTGCCGAGTAGCCGACTAACAGGCGTTCGGAGGGCAGCAGATGGAACCTTGGAGCTCTCCACGGCGGTCTTTTTCGAACATGGTATTCAGGAAGCCTGCCAGCGGGATTAAACGTACCGGGTTGAGCGAGTAGCAGATCCTGGGATGCTCGACTTCGCCGGTGATGACTCCTGCGGCTTTCAGAATGCGCAGGTGTTCAGAGACCGTGGACTGGGCGAGCCCGATCTCGTCGACGATGTCGCAGCCGATGCAGGATTGTTTTTCAAACAGCATTTGAATGATTCGGATTCGAGCCGGATGCGCAAGCGCTTTCGCCAGCGCGGCCAATTCCTCGTCTTTGAATTGCCAGGCAGCCTGCGATGAGGTCGGCTCAGTGCCTGCCACTGACTGTCCAGCCATGGAGTTCACCTATGTATCGTTCATCGTCGAATAACGATAGTAAAGGCCTGCGGACAGCCTTGCAAGAAGCTCAAGCGGTGTCCGCGGCGGCGGCGTTTTCGCAAGGTGATGCTGCGCAGATCAGTTCCGCCTACGCCCAACCAGGACCGTCACCGGCGCCGGACATGCCCCTGCCGCCATGTACCTTCGTGGAAGGCCAGTGGCACGGCGCCTGTCCGGCCGAAAGCGACTACCTGTCGGGCCATGCTTCGGGCAGGTTCTCGCCCGGCAGTAACGTCGTGGTGTGGCCGACCCGGTCGATCCGGCGTGCGACCGATGGGTCGCAAACACCGGGGAGCTTTCGAATGGCGGCGAGTTCATGGTCGGTGGTGGCACGCCACCATCCCCCGAGCCGGGTCCGCTGGATGGAATGGCCTGCCCGTTCGCGCCCGACGCCGTGGTCGTGGCCACCGCGAGTCCCGTGGAGCTTGTCATCATCGCGGAAGGCACCTATGAATTGACACTGGTGACTTACGACCATGACGGCACGCCGATTGAAGAGGTCACCATGGGGTCGACGTGGCCGGGATTGGTGGAGCAGTTCGCAGTGACCGCACCCGCGGCAGCGCCGCCGGTTACTCCGCCCACGTCTCCGGCACAGCCGGGAACATCACCGGCCCCTCAGCGGCGTGGTGGCGGCAGCGCCTTCCCGCTGTGGATGCTGTTTGTGCTGGGTGGGCTGGCTGTGGTGCGCAGACCGCGGCAACGTTGATTCCGGCACTACTTCGGTATTTATCGATTGTCTGGATATGCACGACGGGAAGTCGAACGGCGCATAGATCTTCTGCCGCTCGGCGATCTCTTCGTCCGGGCTATAGACTTCGCGCGGAATCCGGTCCCATCGGCGATTTGTCGATGTCACTCATGAGTGAGGGCTTATCGGGCACGGCATCCAGCACGTTCAGCGGCATCACGCTCGTTGACCACGGCGGCATGGACGTTGTGGCATGCCGGCAGAGAAGGCGGTAATTCAGGTGGCGCACACGAGGCGATCCGCCAGCGCGCCGTAGAACGCGATCTCCTCGCAGGACGCCGGAAATGTCAGGCACCTGGATGCAAGTGTGAGCAGCGGACGTCCGACTACTTCGACGGCTTCGAGTGATCCCGCGTGACCGCCGGATCAAACTCCTTCGCCCGTTCCCGACCGACCTTCTCGGCCTGTTCGCCTTCCTCTTTGTCGCTTTCACCCGCGCGGCGGGCTGCGTCTTCGACCTTGCCCGACTCGACGAAATCCCGGGCGTTGCGGTTGAAGCGGCGTGCCGATTCGCGATCGCCTTCGCCCTGGTTCTTATCGTGTTGTGCCATGAAAATGCTCCTCGCTGACTTGATGGGGTAGGAACTGGCGGCGAACCCGTGGTTTGACGCGCGCGCGGCCGTCCTGTCCCGAAGCTATGTCCCTGCGAGGACGTCGTCAGTACGCCAGCGCACGTATAGGGAGCGGTACGGTTCCCTCCGCAAGCCGTCACCGGTAGTGTTCAGGTCGCGCTGTATCCAGCGCGTTACGAAATCGTCTACGGAACACTGGAATGGAGAACGAAGCCACCCTGCTGATCAATACGCCCGTCACCCTGGCGCTGGCGATCCTTGCCCTGTGGCTGGGCTATTTCATCAACCAGCACGTGCGCTTCCTGCATGAGTACAACATCCCGCCGGCGGTGTCGGGCGGGCTGCCGATCAGTGCGCTGGTGGCCATGGCCGAGTTGGGCACCGGCTGGGAGATCCGCTTCGATCTGCAGTTGCGTGACCTGCTGCTGATCGCGTTCTTCAGCACCATCGGACTATCGGCCAAGCTGCGCCAGATGCTGGATGGCGGGCGAATGCTGGCGATCATGCTGGGGCTGGCGGTGGTGTTCCTGCTGTTTCAGAACCTCACCGGCACGCTGCTCGCAATGCTGACCGGGCAAAGCCCGCTGTATGGCCTGGTCGGGGGCAGCATCTCGCTGGCCGGCGGCCACGGCACCGCTATCACCTGGGGGCAGCTGTTCGAAGAGCACTTCGGATTGGAGAACGCCAGCGCCATGGGCATGACGTTCGCCACGGCGGGCCTGATCACCGGCGGGCTGATCGGCGGCCCGGTGGGCGCGTACCTGATTCGACGCCACGGACTGTCGTCGGAAGAACGCGACCCGCAGTTGCCCCATGTCGAGACAGGCACGCGGGTCACCTATCTGATCGAGATCAACAGCCTGCTGACCGCGGTGCTGCTGATCACGCTGTGCTTCGCACTGGGCGCGGCCGTTTATGACTGGGTGACCGGCTTCGGGCTGCGTCTGCCAGCGTTTCTGACGGCGATGTTCCTGGGCATCCTGATTACCAACGCGCTGGAGCTGTTCAAGGTGGACGTGGACCACCGGCCCATTCAGCTGGCAGGTGACCTGAGCCTGCAGCTGTTCCTGGGGATGAGTCTGATCAGCCTGCCGCTGCTGTCGCTGCAGGGCGCGGTGGGGTTGATCAGCCTGGTGATGCTGATGCAGGCACTGGTGATCACGATCTTCACGGTGTGGCTGGTGTTCCCGCTGCTGGGCCGCAGCTACGACGCGGCCTGCATCAGCTCAGGCTTCATCGGCATGGGTCTGGGTGCAACTCCGGTGGGCATCGCCAACATGAACGCGCTGACCAGCCGCTTCGGGCCCAGCCCCAAGGCCTACCTCGTCATACCGCTGCTGGGCGCGTTCTTCATCGATATTGCCAATGCGACGCTGGTACAGATTCTGCTGGGATTCGGGCTGTTCAGTGGGTGAGTCCGTCACGAGCAAGCTCCCCGCCGTTGGCGCAGCGCCGCCCGCTCTTGCCGCACTCCCATGCGGCAGGTGAGCCAAGATGTAGCTCAATGACCATTGATACAGTCGCGAGCCGTGCATGACGCACCAGCCGCAGCAATAAAAAGCCCTGTATTTCAATGGCTTTTGTCGAAAGGTGGTGGAGGCGGCGGGAATCGAATCGTTGTAATGACCTGTAAAAAACAGATTAAAAGTGCCCGCCGGATATTGTTGCCCCCAAAGTAGCCCCAAGTTGCAATTCTGGTTTTCGGTGCGATTCCTCGCCCGGTCCGGGTCGAACGGAGTCCTCATCCGCGAAAAAGAGGGCGGCCAACAAGGACGGCGTGAAAAATCAGAGCGCGTGCGCGGTGTTCGACGGCTTTTGCTCAGGCAGATGGTTCGAGGGCCTCTTTGATTTCTGCAGCGGGGTCGGCAAGTCGCTTAATCGTCAACGCACAGCGCTGTTCAATCAAGACGAGGATTTCTTCAACCACCGCATTTACGTCAAAGCCGAGTCCAGGGGCCGATTGGAGTTCGCGCGCAGTCGGTGGCAGTGACTTTGCCAGTTCCAGGATGCGCCTTTTGGCCTGTGCCTTGGCAAGGCCTGCTCCTTCCGCGAATCTCTCCCAGTGCTTCGCCTGGACTTCACTGAACTTGTACTTGCTGCCAATTTTCATCGCCATCTTGGGCGTCAGTGTCGGATACACCGCTGTCGAGAGTGTGTCGTAGAGGGGCGCCAGAACGGGGGCCTTGCCTGCGTAAAGGAGCGAGAAATTCTTGGCGTGCGCATCGTGATTGCCAATCAGCGCATTGAAGATCACGTAGTCGAACAAGCGCAGCACCTGCGGCGCATTGGGCCGTGTCGCCCGGCGCACCAGATTGAAGCATTTAGCCAGATCCGGTCCGCCTTCGTTCTGGTACTTCATTTCGGGCACCACACCCAGTGCCTGGCAGAAATCTTCTTGATGAAGGCGTTGCCGGTGCCCGTGAGCATCGACAAGTCGGTCGTAGCGCTCAACCAGCAGGAATGGACGATCCAGGACGACTCGAATATGTGACTTTGCCGGTTTGAGGTCCATGGCCTCAGCCAGGGCCATGCAAAAGCCCTCGTTGATTACGCTGTCCTCAACGGCGTGGATGGCGGGCTTCAAGATGTGGGAGCTGGGCGAGCCATTGAGTGGCAACCCAATGCGGGCACCATCGAAAACCACCGGTAACTTGTCTTGGGCACCAGCCAGGGAAAGGCGCAAGCCGTCCCTGCCGGCCAGCATCGGGCGACGCGGCAGTTCATCCAGGAGGGCAACGACTTCCTGGTCGCTCAGCCACTCAACCTCGTCACCGTGTGTGGGCAACGCCTGTCCGGGTTTCAAGAACGTCACCGCTCCTGCGCATTCGCCACCGATATAGTCCAGTAGCGCAAAATCGTTCTGGGCAGAAACCTGGCCTTGCTGCGCGACCAGGCGGCGCATCTGCCCCTCTGGCAGCAGGCCGGCAAAGAAGGGGCGAGCGTCGCGATCGTCGAACGGTTCGGCTTGCAGGGGCAGGGAGGCGGACAAGGCAACGGCGTCTGGCCACGATAGCCAGTCGGAGGCATAGCGGAAACCCAGTCGGCCATCGGCCATCGCAAGGGTGCCGATGCGGTCGGAGAATAACCAGACGTCCAACTCACGAGCCATGATTGCCGCGCTCGCATTGACTGTCGGCAGCAACAGGTGACAGTCCACTCAGCTGAATCTCTCCGCCCAAGGCATCAATGACCCGCAGCACATTTTCAAGTCGCAAGGTAGGCTTGCCTGCCTCAAGGTCGACAATGAAGCGCACACCAACCCCTGCCGCGAGGGCTAACTGGGGCTGTGTCAGCCCGAGGTGCTTGCGTGCGGCACGAAGTGCATCGCCCAGTTGTTGAGGTGATCGTATGGCTGTCATGGCTTTAAATTTCCCGGTCGGGAAAGTATCAGCCAGGATTGGCTGGGCATGCAAGCGATATTTCCCGATCGGGAACATCGTGTGTGTTGAGGTCGAATTCTGCTGTATATTTCCCGATCGGGAAGATGGCCGGATTCTGGCGCCCTGCGCCCTGTTCTACAATTCGAGCATGCAGAGAAGCAACCCAACAGTTAATCGGACAAGCGTGCTTCTTGCCAACACCATCTCCCTGCTTTTTGCTTTGGCCATGAATGCCCTGGCCGGCAGCGCCGTTTTCAGCGGAAAAACAGTGGGCGATGTGAGCAGAACTTATGACACGCTGTTCGCGCCCGCCGGATACGCGTTCGCGATCTGGGGGCTGATCTATCTGCTGCTGATTCTATTCGTCGGCTATCAATGGTTCGCGTGGCTGAAACGTAACGACGACCGGGAACTGCAACCAACGGGGCTCTGGCTGACCCTGGCCAACCTGGCCAATGGTTTCTGGATCGTGGCCTGGTTGACCGAATCCATTGGGATCTCCGTCCTGCTTATGCTTGTTCTGCTGCTTTCTATGCTGGTACTGATGGTACGGCTTCGGCTGGAAATCTGGGATGCCCCGCTGCGGATTATCGCTTTTGTATGGTGGCCGATCGTCATTTATCTCGGCTGGATCGTTGTGGCTACGGTGGCCAATGTGGCCGCCTGGCTGGTCAGCATGGGCTGGAACGGCGGCTTCATGGGGGCGTCGAACTGGACCATCCTGTTGATCGCCACCGCCACGATGATCTACGTCGCTCTGGTCTGGTTCCGCAACATGCGGGAAGCCGCGCTCGTGGGCATCTGGGCATTGATTGCCATCGCTGTGCGGCAATGGCAGACGCACGACGAAATCGTGGTCGCCGCTTTGATCGGTGCCGTCACATTGTTCGCGATCGTTTCCTGGCACGCCTATAAGAACCGGGAGTCTTCACCGTTCGCTCGCTGATCATCCAGGACGTCTGTTTACAATAGGAGGTCTTTTACTCTTCATGGTAAAGATGTCTTTAGTAAAACATTATTTGTTAAAGCATCCTTTTACGCTACGTCATCTTTTACGCTACGTCATCACAACGCATTGCTCCAGATTGGAGACTGACAGAATCCAGGCTTCTGGAGCCTAATCCAAAAAATAAGCCACTAATAAAATCAGCGGCTTAGGGTAGGTAGATGGTGGAGGCGGCGGGAATCGAACCCGCGTCCGCAAGCCCTACGCCACGAGATCTACATGCTTAGCCTGGTCTTTGTTCTTACCACGGACTACCCGACAGGCAGGGAAGATCCGTGGCCAGCTCAGATTTGGTTTTTAACGATCCAGCCCTGAGCGAGCCGTCACGCGATCCTGTGTGATATGACGCCCGCATGAGACCCACAAGCAAGTACCCATTCGAGCGCTAGCCGGATTTAAGCGGCCAGAGCGTAGTTGTCGTCGTTCGCAACTAACAGTTTGCAGATGGTTTTACGAGGTACTCTGCACCTCGGCATGCACTCGGGGTTTCGCGACCCACGTCGAAACCGATCGCCCCCAGTGTCGGTACCAAAGTAAGGCCGGGCCGACGGATTTGCAAGGGCGGGGGCCGGAAATCGTCCGGAACCCGGCAGCGGTTGTGTTGTCGGGCGCCGGCCGTCAGCCGGGCCGATTGTGGGCTTTCATGGTGCGGGACTTCTGCATCTGCCAGTCGCGATCCTTCTCCGTGGCGCGCTTGTCATGCTGTTTCTTGCCGCGCGCAAGGCCCACCGCGAGCTTGGCCTTGCCGGCCTTCCAGTACAGTTCCAGAGGCACCAGTGTGTAGCCGCGGCGCTCGATCAGTCCGGTGAGCCGGTCCAGTTCACGGCGATGCAGCAGCAGTTTGCGCGTTCGCGATGGGTCGGCCTGTACGTGGGTGGAGGCCGACATCAGCGGCGTGATGTGCGAACCCAGCAGCACGCCCTCGCCATTGCGCAGCGTCACATAGGCCTCGCTGAGCTGTGCCTTGCCGGCACGCATGCTTTTCACTTCCCATCCCTGCAACGCAAGACCGGCCTCGAAGCGTTCTTCGATGAAATAGTCGAAGCGCGCCTTGCGGTTCTGGGCGATGGTGGACGGTGACTTCTTGTCGGATTTGGTGGCCATGAGGCGCGCAATGATCCCGCATTCGTGGCGAAAACGCACGATCAAAACGGATACCGGGATGCCACAAGCCGGGCCGGGGGGGCGTGCCGCTCGATTTCGGGAATCGATTTCCAGCCGAAAGATGCACTTTGGAAGGTCGGCATGTCGCCTCCCGGGCGCTACTGTGTCCCAGACGTCAACGGATCTGACGCCGAATCAATGTCACCGGATCACAGGGAGTGAATCATGCGTGAACTTACCGTGAATGAAGTGCAGTCGGTCAGCGGGGGCATCGCTCCTCTGGCTATCATTGCAATTGATCTGGCCCTCAACGGCCTGGTGCTGGGACTGGCGGCGTACGCCAGTCGCAACGTCCGGTAGCGAGCGGTCTCAGGCGGGGCCGCGGTGATCGTCTGATACCACGGTGGGCCGCCACCGCGGGGAGCGGCGCAGTGCCCACTCCCCGCGGCTTTGTGAAGGAGAAAACGCGTTGAATCAACTGGATGTGTCTGACGAACACGCCGTTTCGTGGCTGGTGGTGTCGTGGCTGATCATCGGGGTGCTGTGCGGTGTGATCGGTCTGGCGCTGGGAATGCTCCTGGTGGCGGTGGAGTATGAGCTCTGGGCCTTCGTGGTCAGCATGCGGATATGGATGAAACTCATGATCGTGGTCGGCCTTGTGGTGTTTGGTGTCGGAGTCGTCAGTACGGCACGCAGGACGTTGGCGCTGCGAACGAGAGCCTGAGCGCCGGCGGCGGCGCCCTGGTCATTGGTCGTTTCTGGCCAAGCCTGGGTATTGCCCATAGAATGGCTGCCAAAAAACGGTTGGGAGCAGCCCCTCAGTGCCGAATACTCACCCCCCGCGTCGCGAATCCCTGCATGGCCAGTGGACATCGCGGCTTGCTTTCGTTCTTGCCGTCGCGGGATCCGCGGTTGGTCTGGGTAACATCTGGCGCTTCCCGTATGTGGTAGGTGAGAACGGTGGCGGCGCGTTCGTACTGGTGTACCTGGTGTGCGTGCTGCTGGTCGGTCTGCCCGTCATGGTGTCGGAAATCATGATCGGCCGGCGCGGCCGTCGCAATCCGGTCACCACAATGCGCATCCTCGGCGAGGAGGAGGGCGGCACACGCCACTGGCAGCTGATCGGTGCGTCCGGCGTGGTGGCGGCCTTCCTGATTCTGTCCTTCTACAGCGTGGTCGCCGGGTGGACGGTGGCCTATGTGTTCGAGAGCGCATCCGGTACGTTTCGTGGCGCCGGGTCCGACGCGATTGCCGCGGTGTTCGGTGCGCTGAGTTCCAATACGGTGGCGACCGGTTTCTGGCACACGGTGTTTATGATCGGCACTGTTTTCGTGGTGGCCCGCGGTGTGGAGCGGGGAATCGAGAAGGCGGTACGGGTGCTGATGCCGGCACTGGTGCTGCTGCTGCTGGTACTGCTTGGCTATAGCATGGTGGCCGGTGATTTCGCGGCCGGCCTGGCATTCGTGTTCGAACCGCGCTTCGACGACCTCACCGGGCAGAGTGTGCTGATCGCGCTCGGTCAGGCGTTTTTCACGCTCAGCATTGGCATGGGCGCGATCATGGCCTACGGCGCCTATCTGCCATCGGAGGCGTCCATCGGCAGGACGTCCATCGCCGTCGTGCTGGCCGATACATCCATTGCGATTCTGGCAGCACTGGTGATCTTCCCCATCGTGTTCGCGCACGGCCTGGATCCTGCCCAGAGCGTAGGGCTGGTATTCCAGACGCTGCCGATCGCCTTTGGTCAGATGCCGGCCGGCACTCTCATCGCGGCGCTGTTCTTCGTGCTGCTCACCTTCGCTGCATGGACATCGGCCATCAGCCTGATGGAACCGCCGGTGTGCTGGCTGATGGAGCGCAGCGGCGTGTCCCGCCTGCAGGCGACGGCGACGGTCGGCATCATCATCTGGCTGCTGGGCTTTCTCACCGTGCTGTCATTCGGTGCCTGGTCCAGTGTCACCTTCCTCAGGGGTACCTTCTTCGACAACATCGATTTCCTCACCAACAACGTGATGCTGCCGCTTGGTGGGTTAGCCATGGTCGTGTTTGCCGGCTGGGTGATGACGCGCAATTCGACTTCGGATGAACTGGATCCGGCAGCCGGCAGTGCGTACCGCATGTGGCGATTGATGGCTCGTTACGTCGCGCCGGCGGCATTGCTGGTGGTGCTGATAGCGGCCCTGCGCGGCTGACCGTCATGCGCAGGGTGGAGCGAAGCGCGGAAACACGCTATTCCGCGGAGCAGATGTTTGATCTGGTGCACGACGTGAAGAGCTATCCGAAGTTTCTGCACTGGTGCCGCAGCGCGTCGGTCACAGCCGTCAGCGACCGGGTGACGGAGGCCAGTCTCGACGTGGGAGTCCGCGGCATTCACAAGAGCTTTCGCACCCGCAACACCGCTGATCGGCCACACAGCATCCGTCTGGAGCTGGTTTCCGGTCCTTTCAGGAAACTGCAGGGGCACTGGCAGTTCATCGAGCTGGCGCAGGGCGGCTGCCGGGTTGCCGTGACGCTCGAATTCGAGGTCAGCTCCTCACCGCTGAACCGGCTGTTTTCGCTGGTGTTCGAGGAACTGGTGCGGGCGCAGGTGAACGCATTCCTGCACCGTGCCGATGCGCTGTACGGCGGCACGCGGGGGTGACGCCGATGCCCATGTCGCCGGCCAAGGTCGACGTCGTGTTCGCACTGCCCGACAGGCAGACCGTGCGCAGTGTCGACTGGCATGAAGGAATGACGGCCGCCGATGCTGTCAGCCTGTCCGGGCTCCGGGGCGCGGCGGAAGACGCGGGTGGTGAGCCGATGCTGGGCCGTTTTGGACGGCGTATCCACGGCGATCAGCTTCTGGCGCCAGGCGATCGGGTGGAAATCTGTCGGCCGCTGGTCGCTGATCCGCGCGCCGCGCGTCGGACGCTGGCGGCACGCGGGCTGGTGATGGGTGATGGAGGCGAGGTCACCGCGGTCCGGGATCGGTGACGCCCGCACTGGTGGCGAGGGTCTTCGAGGGCCGCCAGTGTCTGCGAGAGTCGCGAGGGTCGTCAGTCAGCAGGGGTCCCGCCAGGTCAGCCGCGGAGGCCGGCAGGCGCGGTGGCCCGACTCAGGAGGCCTGGCCCGGGGTGCGGCGCTCCAGGCGCACCACCCGGTCGTTCTCGAAATGCACGACGATCCAGCGCTGCGTCACGTTGCGCTCGCGTCCGCGCTGAAGATAGTACGGATAGTCCCAGCGGTCGCGACGGAAGGCGTCGGACACCATCGGCGTGCCGAGCAGGAACTGCACCTGACTGCGCGTCATGCCGACTTCGACCTGGTCCACCGCCGATTCCTCCAGCAGGTTGCCCTGCTGAATGTTCATGCGATAGACGCAGCCGACGCACAGGGTCAGCGTGAGCACGACAATCAACAGCGTTCGCAACAGCAGGCGGGTGCCGTTTGCGGCCGGCTTCACTGCCCGAATCGGATTCCGGGCGGATTTGAGGGCGTCGTCAGTCTGCACGGTGGAGGTGTCGGTCTGTCTGGTTCATAATCACGGCCGCATCTTACCTGATTGTCTGGAGCGAGTGGACTGTGGAGCGGCACGATCTGCGCAAGGCGGGCCTCAAGGT